>CAZVLU010000048.1:0-25214 GCA_964628235.1 uncultured Rhizobium sp.
CGCGGGCCAGCGCCAGGCGCTGCTGCTGGCCGCCCGACAGGAACGGCGCGGGCCGCTCCTGCAGGCCGTCGAGCTGCACCAGATGCAGGGCTTGATCGACCTTCTGCTTGATCTCGGCGCGCGAGAACTTGCCGCGCATCTCGCGCAGCGGGAAGGCGACGTTCTCGAACACGGTCATGTGCGGCCAGATGGCGTAGGACTGGAACACCATGCCGATGTCGCGCTGATGCGGCGGCACCAGGATGCGGCGCGACGACGAATAGACCGTCTGACCGGCGATCGAGATCTCGCCGGAGGTCGGCGTTTCCAGGCCGGCGAGGCAGCGCAGCGTCGTCGTCTTGCCGCAGCCCGAGGGGCCGAGCAGAGTGTAGAACTGGCCTTCTTGCACGGTGAGATCGATGCCGCGCACGGCGTGCATCTCGCCGAGCTCGCTCTTGTAGAGAACGTTTAGGCCGCGGATGTCGATCATTTTGCCTCCTGAATATGAGCTTTGCGGCCGAAGCCGAAACGGCGGACGAGCAGCGTGACGACGAGCAGCGTGAGCATCAGCATGGTGCCGATGGCGCCGACCGATTCCATGTAGCCCTGGTCCCACAGGTTCCAGATGACGACGGCGAGCACTTCGCTTTCGCCGCCGCTGGTGAGGATGAGCGGCTTGCCGGCGGAGCGCACGACATGCAGCACGGTCCAGATCCACACGCCGACAAAGGCCGGCTGCAGCAGCGGCAGGAAGATGCGCCAGAACACGCGCCATTCCGGCGCGCCGCTGATCTTGGCGGCCTCTTCGAGGTCTTTGTGGACCTGTAGCACGGCGGCGTTCATCACGCGGGTGCCGTAGGACATGTAGCCGATGGTGAAGGCGACGACGAGCGAGGTCAGCGAGCCGAACAGGCCGATGCCGATCTTGTCGATCTGCAGGAAAATCCACAGCAGCGCCAGGCCCATGACCATGCCGGGAATGGCGTGCGGCAGGAAGGCGAGCTGGTCGAGCAGCTTGCGGCCCCAGAACTTCGAGCGCACGACGATGACCGAGATGAGGAACGAGACGATGACCACGGCGGTGGCGACCGCAGTGGTCATCACCAACGTGTTCCACAGCATGCGGCCCATGCGGTCGGTCTCGAACACGTTGAGGTAATTGGCCCAGCTCATCATCGAGAAGGCGCGGGCCGACGGGACCTGCACGAAGGGCAGCAGGGAGATGTAGAGCAGCACCAGGAAGGGGATGATGGTCGAGAGCGCCAGATAGAGCACGACCAAGCCGAAGGCCGCCCATTGCCAGACGCCGAGATTGATGAGCCGCGGGCGATAGCCCTTGCCGGTGATGATGCTGAAGCGCTCGGATTTGGCGATGACGCGGCTGTACATGTACATGCCGACGACAGCGATGCCGAGATAGAGCATGGCCAGCGCGTTGGCCTCGCCGTAAGCCGGGATCGAGGTCGTCGAATACAGCACGGTGTAGATCTTCGTCGAGAAGACGTAGATGCCGGCGGGCAGGCCGAGGATGCCCGGCACCTCGAAGCCCTCGAGCGCGCTGGTGAATTGATAGATGGCGACGGCGATCAGGCCGGGCAGCATCAGCCCGACGGTCACCTTGCGCAGCGCGGAAGCCGGACGCGCGCCGGACATGGCGGCGGCTTCCTCCAACGTCGGGTCCATGCTGCGCAGCAGCGGCACCAGCATGAGGAAGGCGGTGGGGACGACGCGCAAGCCTTCGATGAAGATCATGCCGGTCATGCTGTAGATGTTGAACGGCGCTTCGGTGAGGCCGAAGACGTCCATCAGGCCCTTGTTGATGAAGCCGATGCGCGGGCTGGCGAGCAGCACCCAGGCCATCGACTGCAACATGCCGGGCATCGCCAGCGTCATCGGCACGCCGGCGTAGATCCAGATTTTACCGGGGATGTTGGTGCGCTCGACCAGCCAGGCGAGGGCGGCGGCCATGAAAATGCCGAAGACCGTGCTGCCGCCGGCGAAGATCAACGTGTTCGAGAAGACGGCGTAGGTGGCCGGGTCGCCCCACACCTTGGCATAGTTCGCCAGGCCGAGAGCGGCGAAGGAGAACTCCGAGGGCAACCGCGCCTGGCTGAAGCTGCCGAGGACGAGGAAGGCCAGCGGCGTCGCCACGGCCAGCAGCACGATGGCGAGGATGGCGAGCTGCCACAGCGTCGAGCTGCGCGGCTTGGTCAGGCTAAACGCCACCGGCGGCGACGCGGGCGGTAGATTGATGCTGGTGACGGCCATCGGTCCCTATCTTTCCCTGGCGCAGGGCGGGCGCGTTGGCTAACGACGATCGGCGGTCCTCGCGGTAAGGCGAGTGTCGAAGCGGCGTGAACGGCGACCCTGCGGGACTTTATTGAACGACAGGGATTATCCGCGGCTGCGCGGCCCCCCGTTCGTTTAGAATTCAGAGAATATTAGAGGGAGCCTCTAATTGAATGCAATATCTGAATTGCAGTCAAAGGCGGGTTTAGCGGGGAGACGCGGCTTGCGGACGGGGTTTCAGAGCGGAGCGACCCAAAATTGGCCAGCCGTCAGACTATGCAAACTCAAGACTGGGCAGCCGCAAGACTGGGCCGGCTTACGACTGGGCCGGGTGCGGCTCGGTCATCTGCTCGAGGGCGGCGGTCTGCTTGTTGCGCAAATGGACGAACAGGATGTCGCTCAGCTCGCCGCCGGCACGCCGGCGCAAGGCGTCGAGAATCGCCTCATGCTCGCGCATCGCTTCGCCCCAGCGGTCGCGCTTGTGCGCCAAGTTGGCGCTGTAGCGCACGCGGCGGATGCGCCCGGCATAGTTGGCGTAGGCGACCGACAGGGCGCGGTTGGCGGCCGCTTCGACGATCATCTGATGAATCGCCTGATTGGCCTGGAAATAGCCGTGCATGTCGCGCCGCAGATAGAATCCGTACATCTCGTGATGCGCTGTTTCTATCGATGAAATCTGGCTTTCCGTGATGTTCTCGCAGGCCAGGCGGCCGGCTAGGGCTTCCAGCCCGGCCATCACGTCGAACAGTTCGCGGATGTCTTGCGGGTTGAGCGTGCGCACCCGGGCGCCGCGGTTGGGCAGCAGCTCGACCAAGCCTTCGTTGGCGAGGACTTTGAGCGCTTCGCGCAGCGGCGTGCGCGAAATGCCGAAGGATTCGCAAAGCTGGCGCTCGGGGATGCGGGCGCCATCCGACAGATTGCCCTCGACCAAGTAGTCGCGCAGCTTGGCCAGCACTTCGCCGTGCAACGTCGGGCCATGCAAAGAAGAGCCATGCAGCGCGGCGGAGTCGAGCGAGAGGGTGGCCAAGGCCGGGTTGATCGCGCCTGCCGGGCGCGCCGTCTCGGCGCGTGGCACCGGGCGCGCCGTTTCGGCGCGCGGCAAAAGCGCGATATCGGCCTGGTTGGAGACGGGAACCGTGTCTGACATGCGACGATGATGGACCGTTTTGGCCAAACTTGTCCATGTAGAATTCGAAATTGCCATTGCGCCGGCAAATTTTGAATGCAATATTTTGCCAGGAGCGCCAAGAACCGCCAGAGCGGACAATCATGCGCGCCAAGGGGAAGGACGATGGGCGAACGCCTCGGACAACATTTTCTGCAAATTCCCGGCCCGAGTCCGGTGCCGCACCGCGTGCTGCGCGCCATCGCCTCGCCGGTGATCGACCATCGCGGGCCGGACTTCGCCCGCCTCGGCAAAGAGGTCCTGGCCGGCTGCCAGCAGGTCTTCCAGACCGCCAGCCCGGTCATCATCTATCCGTCGTCGGGCACCGGCGCCTGGGAAGCGGCCATCGTCAACACCCTGTCGCCCAGCGACAAGGTGCTGATGGCCGAGACCGGCCATTTCTCGATGATGTGGCAGCAGATGGCGGCGCGGTGGGGCATCGAGGTCGATCTCATCGCCGGCGACTGGCGTCGCGGCGCCGATCCGGCGGCCATCGAGGCCAAGCTGGTCGAGGACCGCAGCCACAAGATCAAAGCCGTCATGGTGGTCCATAACGAGACCTCGACCGGCGTCACCAGCCGCATCGCAGAGATCCGCCAGGCGATCGACCGCGCCGGCCATCCGGCCTTGTTGCTGGTCGACACCATCTCGTCGCTCGGCTCGGTCGACTATCGTCACGACGAATGGGGCGTCGACGTCACCGTCTGCTGCTCGCAGAAGGGCCTGATGCTGCCGCCCGGCCTCGGCTTCACCGCCATTTCCGACAAGGCGCGCGCCGCCGCCAAGACCAATAAAATGCCGCGCTCCTATTGGGACTGGGAAGAGATGCTGAAGCCCAACGCCAACGGCTTCTTCCCCTACACGCCGGCGACCAACATGCTCTACGGCCTGCGCGAAGCCATCGCCATGCTGCTCGAAGAGGGGCTCGACAACGTCTTCGCGCGCCATTTGCGCCTGGCCGCCGCGACGCGCGCCGCCGTGCGCGCCTGGGGCCTCGAGATTTTCTGCCAGGAGCCGGCGGAATATTCGCCAGTGCTGACGGCGGTGATGATGCCGGCCGGCCATAATGCCGACCGCTTCCGCGATGTCGTGCTGGAAAACTTCAACATGTCGCTCGGCGCCGGCCTGTCGAAGGTCGCCGGCAAGCTGTTCCGCATCGGCCATCTCGGCGAATGCAACGAACTGATGTTGATGGGCGCGCTGACCGGCGTCGAGATGGGCCTCGGCCTCGCCGGCGTGCCGCACAAGGCGGGCGGCGTCTTGGCGGCGCGCGATTATCTGACCAAATCGTCGAACGAGACGCGCGCGCCTGAGCTGGCCCCCGCCGCCCAGTGATGCGCGTGAAGAAAAGGATGCCGAGATGCTGACCCAGGCGCAGAACGATCTGCTGACGCGCACCGGCCCGGGCACGCCGTGCGGCGAATTCCTGCGCAGCTATTGGCAGCCCATCGCGGCGGCGGAAGAGATTCCGCCGGGCGGCGATCCCTTGCCGATCCGCATCATGAGCGAAGATCTCGTGCTGTTCCGCGACGATAAAGACCGCTTGGGACTGATTCAGCGCCATTGCCCGCATCGCGGCACCGATCTGTCCTACGGCCGCATCGAGGATGGCGGCATTCGCTGCCTCTATCACGGCTGGCTGTTCGACGTGAACGGCAAGTGCATCGACCAACCGGCCGAGAAGCGCAAGTTCTGCGACACCGTGCCGATGACCTCCTATCCGGTGCAGGAAAAGGGCGGCGCGATTTGGGCTTACCTCGGCAAGGGCGAGCCGCCGGTGATTCCCGATTTCCAGTTCCTCGTCGGGCCGGAAGCCAACCGCCAAACCTTCCGCACTTTGCAAATGTGCAATTGGCTGCAGGGCCTCGAAAGCGTCATCGATCCGGCCCACACCACCTATCTGCATCGCCGCCCCAAGGGCACGCGCTCGATCCGTTCGGGCAACGACGTCAACGCCATGCGCGGCACCGCGCCGCCCGAGGTCACGACCGAGCCGACCAGCTTCGGCATGCGCATCTACGCGCTGCATCAGGGCTCGAACGGCAAGTATCTGCGCATCAACAACTACGTTTACCCCTGCGGCGCGACGCCGACGACGGGCAACGCCGGTTCGGGCTATCAAGGGCGCTGGTACGTGCCGGCCGACGACGGCAGCCATTATTATTTCGAGTTCATCTACAAGCACGCGCAGCCCGTCGACAAAGACGCCTTGCGGAAATTCCGCGCCGAGAACGTCGCGTCCGACATGCGCCACGTCCGCCGCGCCGAGAACCGCTATCTCCAAGATCGCGTCGAGATGAAAGGCCCGGACGGCAGCTTTTGCGGCATGGGCGAATATTTTCCGTCGCAAGACGCCTTCGCCATCGAGACCCAGGGCGTGATTCGCGACCGCACGGTCGAGAATCTCGGCTCGACCGACGTCGTCATCGCCTCGATGTTCCGCACCTTGCTGAAGGCCATCCAGCAGATGCAGGACGGCGGCGAAGCGCCCGGCTTGATCCGCCGCAATCCGAAGGAATTCTTGGCCGACTTCGTTTGTTTCGAAGGGCCGATCCCTGCCGACGAGGATGGCCCGAGCTACAGCCGAAAGGCGTTGGCCGCGGCCAAAGCCGCGGCTGCCGAGTGACTCGCGTAACGCAACCATAACCGCAGCGGCGCGCCGGTCCAACGGCGCGGATTGCCAGCGGAAACAAATAGGATCTGGGAGAATGACATGCGCCATCGGTTAAAGGCTTACGGCATCGTCGCCGCGCTGTTGACGGCTGCGGCGGCTCCGGCCGCTGCGCAAGACGGCAACTTCTTCGCCGGCAAGACGATCGATCTCTATGTCGGCTATGAGGCCGGCGCGGGGTACGACATCTATGCCCGCCTGATGGGCGAGCACATCGTCCGCTTCCTGCCGGGCAATCCCAACCTCATCGCGCGCAACATGCCGGGCGCGGCGTCCATGCGCGCCATGACCTATCTGCATCAGGCGGCGAAGAAGGACGGCACGGCCTGGGCGGCGATCGACCGCAACGTCGCCGTCGAGCCGTTGCTCTACGGCAGCGACTCCAAGGCGCCTTTCAAGGACCCGCTGGAGTTCAACTGGATCGGCAGCTTGAACACGGAGATCGGCGTCGCCGCCGTGTGGCACACCACCGGCATCAAGTCTTGGGAAGACACGCTGCGCCGTCCGACGATCGTGGCGATGGCCGGCGCCCAGGGCGGCATCGGCGCCCGCGTGCTCAACAGCCTGCTCGGCACGCAATTCCAGCAGGTCTGCTGCTACGGCTCGGACGGCAATCAAAACCTCGCCATGGAGCGCGGCGAAGTCGAAGGCCGCGTCGGCGCCTCCTGGTCGACGTTCAAGACCAGCGCGGTGAAATGGCTGGAAACCGGCCAGGTCAAGCTGCTGATGCAGGTCGGCCTGGAAAAGAATCCGGAAATTCCTGCCGACGTGCCCTTGGTCATGGATTTGGCGCGCAACGACAAGGAACGCGCCGCCATGAAGATCGTGTTCTCCAACCAGTCGATGGGACGGCCTTACGTGATGCCTCCGGGCGTGCCGGCGGCGCAAGTCGCCGAGGTGCGCCGCGCCTTCGCCGCCATGATCAAGGATCCGACCTTCTTGGCCGACGCGAACAAGCGCCGCCTCGAAGTGAACAGCCCGAAGACCGGCGAAGAGATCGACGCGATTCTCAAGGATGTCTATGGCTCGCCGCAAGACGCCATCGCCGCCGCGCGCCTGTCGATCAAGGACGGCGAATTCAAGATGAAAGACGAGCCCAAGAAATAGCTGCGCTTTCGACGAACAAAGGACGCTTGCCATGTTGACCAAAGAGCAAAACGACCTGCTCACGCAGACCGGCCCCGGCACGCCGTGCGGCGAATTCCTGCGCTGCTATTGGCAACCGATCGCCGCGGCGGACGAAATTCCGCCGGGCGGCGATCCTTTGCCGATCCGCATCATGAGCGAGGACCTCGTGCTGTTCCGCGACGACAAGGACCGCTTGGGGCTCATCCAGCGCAATTGCCCGCACCGCGGCACCGATCTCAGCTATGGCCGCATCGAGAACGGCGGCATCCGCTGCCTCTATCATGGCTGGCTGTTCGACAAGGACGGCAAATGCTTGGAGCAGCCGGCCGAGAAGCGCAGCTTCTGCGACTCGGTGAAGCTCGTGTCCTATCCGGTGCAGGAAAAGGGCGGCGCGATCTGGGCCTATATGGGCCAGGGCGAGCCGCCGCTGATTCCCGATTTCGAATTCTTGACGGGGCCCGACGAAAATCGCCTGACCTTCCGCGTGCAGCAGATGTGCAACTGGCTGCAAGGCTTGGAAAGCTCGACCGATCCGGTTCACACCACGTTTCTGCATCGCCGTCCGCCCGGCGTCGCCAGCCAGCGCTCGGGCGCCGACATCGCGGCCGTGCGCGGCATCGAGGTGCCGGAAGTCTCGACCGAGGCGACCAAGGCCGGTATGCGCATCTATGCGTTGCACAACTCGCCGAACGGCAAGAAGTACCTGCGCGTGAACAATTACGTCTATCCGACGGGCGCAACGCCCTCAACCTCGGCGGGCGAGGGCGGTTATCAGGGCCGCTGGTACGTGCCGGTCGACGATTACAGCCACTTCCGCTTCGAGTTCTTCTTCAGCGAGTCCAAGCCGCTCGACAAGGAGCGTCTGCGCAAGAACCGCGCCGAGAACGTCGCGCCGGATCTGCGCCATGTGCGCCGCATGGAAAATCGCTACATGCAGGACCGCACGTTGATGAAGACCGGCCACTTCACCGGCATGGGCATGCATTTCCCGACGCAAGACGCCTTCGCCATCGAAACGCAGGGCGCGATCCAAGACCGCACCAAGGAAAACCTCGGATCGAGCGATATCGTCATCGCCTCGGTGCGCAAAATCCTGATGAAAGCCATCAAGCAGGTGCAGGACGGCAAGGGCGCGCCGGGCTTGATCCGCAACGCCGGCGACAATCCCTTTGCCGATTTCATCTGCACCTCGGGCTACATCGAGGATCATGAAGACGGCCCCAGCTTCTGCCGCCGCGTGCTCGCAAGCAAAACCGCGGCCGAATAGCCATTCAATTCACGGAGCGACGATATGAAAAACATCTCTGAAGAAAGCATCAACGGCATCAGCCACAGCGGCTTCTATGTCGAAGACCTCGATCGCACCATCGAGTTCTACACCAAGGCGGTCGGCGCGCGCCTTGCGTGGCGCAACGACAATTCGAAATATCCGCTCATGAAAATGTATGTCGGCGATTTCGGCCTCTCGATCATCAAGTGGCCGCCCGACGAGCCGCGCATCCGCATTCCGCACGCCATCCACTGGGCCTACCGCGTCGATCCCAAGCGCGCCGAAGAAACCATCGCCTATGTCCGCTCGCTCGGCATTAAGGTCGAAGGCCCGGTCGGCCACAAGCGCGAGCCGGGCATCATCAACTGGTTCTTCCTCGATCCGGACAACTATCGCGTCGAGGTCGAAGCGCGATTCCCCGATCCCAAAGAGGCCGAGGCGGTCGTCGAGCGCAACAAAGAGCATCGCCACGAGGAAATGGGCCTTTATGGCGGCGACGCCGTCCTAAAAAAGCTGTAATTCGCCGCTAAAAGCACAATCGGCGCCCGGCGTGAGACCGGGCCGATAAACAGGGTCAGACCCACAGAGGGATACCATGAAGAGCAAATTATTCGCGAGCGCCGCGCTGGCGGCGATGTTGATCGGTTTCGGCGCGCCGGCTATCGCCGCCGACATTCCCAAATCGACGCAGAAGGCGCTCGACGAGCTCAAGCTCGGCGCTGACGCGCTCAAAGGCTTGGATGCCGAACTGGCCGTGCCGCAAGCCTGGCTCGACGCCGCCAAGGCCGAGAAGGAAACCATCATCTCGGGCACCTGGGAGCCCAAGGAATTCCGCGAGATGACGGCGGCCTTCCGCGAGCGCTATCCCTTCGTGAATCTGAAATACGAGCGCACCGGAACCCAGGGACGCGGCATGCAGGTGCTGATGGCGCTGAGCGAAAACCGCGTCACCGTCGACGTGGTGACCAGCTTGGCCGACGCCATCTTCGAATATATGGAGATGAAGGCGCTGGCCGATCTGCGCGATCTGCCGGGCTACAAGAACACCGATCCGAAGTACGGCGCCGCCGACGGCACATGGGTCAGCCACAAGCTGTCGTTCCGCTGCATGGCCTACAACACCGACCGCGTGAAGAAGGCCGACCTGCCGGCGACCTGGGACGACCTGATCAACAGCCCGCGCTTCGGCGGCGGCAAGCTCGCGCTGTCGAACAATCCGAGCACCTGGCTGCTCGGCCTGTGGGGCGACAAGGGCGAGGCGTGGGGCGCCGAGTTCACCAAGACCCTGTTCGAGAAGCTGCAGCCGCAGCGCCGCAAGGAGGGCCTGACCGCGCTGACGGCCTTGACGGTCGCCGGCGAGTTCGACGCTAGCCTGCCGTCGCCCGAATGGGTGGCGCAGCGCTACGCCTTGAAGGGCGCGCCGCTCAGCTACCATTGCCCGGCCCCGGTGCCGATCACGGTCTCCGGCATCGCCATCATCGACAAGTCGCCGCGCAAGAACGCTGCGCGCCTCTTCGTCAATTGGCTGCAGAGCAAGGAAGGCCAGATCGTGCAATATACGAACACCTTCGCCGTGCCGAGCCACAAGGACTTGCAGGATCCGCGCTTCGTGCCGTTCGCTGAGACGATCGTCGGCAAGGATGCGAATGTCCGTGACGACGCCTTGTTGTTGAGCGAGACCAACAAGAAGATGGGCGATCTGTGGGACAACTATTGGACCGCGACCGCCGCTAAAAAGTAAGCCGAGAACCGGCGGCGGGCGGCCTGCGCAAGCATGGCCCTCCGCCGCCGTCATATCTGGCGTAGCGGCGAGCGCCCCGGCGCGATTAAACTGCGGCAAGAACACAGGGAGCGCCGTCTGAAATGGCCAAGATTGTCTATGGATTCGGCTCGTCGCACGGGCCTTTGCTGTCGACCCCGCCCGAGAAGTGGGATTTGCGCGCGGCGGACGACCGCCTGAGCCAGCGCCATCCCTATCGCAGCAAGATCTACACCTTCCCCGAACTGGTCGAAGCGCGGCGCGGCGAGAAGGACTTCGTGCAGGATTCGTCTCTCGAAGTCCGCCAGGAGCGCCATGCGCGCAACCAAAAGGCGCTCGACACGCTGGCCGCCAAACTCGAGCAGGTGAATCCCGACATCGTCGTCGTGGTCGGCGACGACCAGCACGAATGGTTCTTCGACGACGTGCAGCCGTCCTTCACGGTCTATTGCGGCAAGGAGGTCATCAACACCAAGATCGACCAGGAGCGCATGAAGACCAAGAGCCCCGGCATCGCGCTCGCCATGTCGGCGAGCCAGCCGCCGGAGGATCAAGCCTATCCGG
The DNA here is from genome assembly GCA_964628235.1 of uncultured Rhizobium sp. Classification (GTDB taxonomy): domain Bacteria; phylum Pseudomonadota; class Alphaproteobacteria; order SMXQ01; family SMXQ01; genus CAMAVH01. Next base: position 10,826 of record CAZVLU010000048.1, read on the forward strand.
TGCCGCAAAGCCTCGCCGAGCGGATCATCGAGCAGGCCATCCTCGACGAGTTCGACGTCGCCGCCTCGATGACGCAGCGCGCCAACGAAAAGGGCCCGATCGGCGTCGGCCATGCGGTCGGCTTCATCTATCGTCGCATCTTGAAAGATAAGCCGATCCCGGTCATTCCGATCTTGCTGAATACCTACTTTCCGCCCAACCAGCCGACCGCCAAGCGCTGCTACGATTTCGGCCTGTCGATCGGCCGCGCCATCCAGAGCTGGGGCGAGGACAAGCGCGTGGCGATTTGCGCCTCGGGCGGCATCAGCCATTTCGTCATCGACGAGGATTTCGACCGCCGCATGCTGACGGCGATGCAGAACCGCGACACCGCGACGATCTTCGCCGAGCCGCACAGCATGTTCCGCTCCGGCACCTCGGAAACGAAGAACTGGATCACCGTCGCCGGCATCCTCGCCGCGACCGATCTGCAAATGAAATTGATCGATTACGTGCCGGCCTGCCGCTCGGAAGGCGGCACGGGATGCGGCATGGCCTTCGCCAGTTGGGAATGAGCTTATGAAACTGCAGTTGAGCCTCGCCATCGCCGACAATCCGCGCACGCGGGCGATTTTCGACGGGCGCGTCGCGCCGGACGGCATCGACTTCATCCCGACGGCGCTGCACGCCTCCGAGCTGTTCTGGCGCCAGCTCAAGTTCGGCGACTTCGACGTGTCGGAAATGTCGATGTCGTCGCTGATGATGGCGGTTGCGGGCGGCGACGACCGCTGGACGGCTCTGCCGATCTTCACCACGCGCCGCATGTTCCAGGTCGGCGTGCTGGTGCGCAAGGATCGCGGCATCGACAAGCCGGCCGATCTCAAGGGCAAGAAGATGGGCGTGCCGGAATATCAGCAGACGGCGGCGCTGTGGACGCGCGGCTATCTGCAGCACGAATACGACGTGCATCCGCGCGACATGGAATTCTGGATGGAGCGCAACGACGACACGAGCCAGGGCGCGGTCGTCGGCTTCAAGCCGCCGGCGGACGTCAAGGTCAATTACATCCCGAACGATTCGAGCATGGGCCAGATGCTGCTCGAGGGGAAGCTGGACGGCGCGCTGCGCTATCTCGCGGGCACCAACAACTTGGTCGACCGCTCATCGGTCGATCTCTACAAGCATCCCGACTTCAAGACGGTGTTTCCCGATCCCCATGCCGAGGGCGTGCGCTTCTTCGAGAAGACCGGAATTTATCCGATCAACCATTGCGTCGTGATCAAGCGCGAGATCACGCAGCGCCATCCTTGGATCGTGCTCAACATCTTTAAAGCCTTCACCAAGGCCAACGAGATCGCCGAGAAAGCCCGCATGGAGGCCGTCGCCTTCCATCTGGAGACCGGCTTGCTGCCGCCTGACGCGAAGAAGGCGCTGTCCAAGCCGCTCATCCAGCATGGCATCGCCGCCAATCGCAAGACGCTGGAGACGACGGCGCAATATTCCTTCGAGCAGGGCCTGACGCCTCGTCAGATCAAGCTCGAGGAACTGTTCGCGCCCGCCACGCTCGAACTGTAACGGCAAAAGATAAAAGACAAGCCGCCGCGCTTCCGACGCGCGGCGACGTCTTGAGCCTAGCTTTACATCCGCACTTTCTTGTTCTCGCCGAGATCCGGGCGCTCGCCGGTCATGGCCGCAGCCGCCATTTTCATCGAGGCGATGACCTTGTGCTCGCCATCCCAAAATTCGGCTTCGACCGGCGTCACCGTCAGCAGGCGGATGTTGGGATCGTCGGCGCTGTCCCACCAAGCCTTGGCGGGGAGCGACCATAGCTCTTTGATCTTGGCGCGGTCGTTGGTCACCGTGGCGCGGCCGCTGAGGCTGACGTAATCGTCGCTGCCATCGTCGGCGAAGGCGAGGCAGACATTGGGATCGCTGGCGATCTCGTCATCCTTATAGTGGCGCTCGTCGGTGAGGAAATAGACGGCGTTCTCCGCCGGCGCGAGATGCACCGCCATGGGCCGGGCGCGGATCGTCTTGCCGGCGCGCGTGGCGAGCATGCAGGTACGATAGCGGTCGATCAGCGCCCAAACGCGCTCGGTTCCGTCGGAGTCTTTGTCCATCATGGCCATATGCTGCGCTCCTGTTGAATGATCCTGTAAGGCCAACGCGGCGGCGCTGGCGCCGTTCCGGCCGCCGCCTTGGTTCTCGCTGCCGGACCTGCTAAAACCGCGAAGCAGCGGAACCCGCTGTTCTGTCCCGCGCCAGGTGATCCGTGGCTTCCTCCGCCATCCGCCGTTTGCCGCTCCGTCCTGATGCCGCGCCCGATCTGCAGAACGGCGGCTGCGTCGTGCGCGCGCTGGCATGGGATGCCGACTTGCTAGCCTTGCATCGGTTCGATCCGGCGCGCTATCCGCATCTGCTCGAAAGCGCCGCGCGCGGTTTGGCGTCGAGCGACAACCGCCACGACATCCTGTTCGCTTTTCCGGGCGGAATGCTTGCGCCGGAACGCGGCTTTCTCGCCGCCTTCGATGCCGCCTTTCAGGAGGAAAAAATCGTGCGGGACGCCGGCGACAACGGCGACTTGCCGTTCCGCGGCGGCTGGTTCGTCTATCTCGGCTACGAACTGGCCGGCGAGATCGAGCCGACGCTGCGCTTGCCCAAAGCTCGGGCCGATGCGCCGACCGCCGCCTTGCCGATGGCCTGCGCCGTGCGCGTGCCGGCTGCCGTATTGCGCGACCGCATCGACGGCGCGTTGACGCTGATCGCCGAGGCCGGCCAAGACCATCTGCTCGACATCATGGAAGCCGATATCGCCGCGCTGGCTGATGTCACGTCTGCGCCGATCGCGCTCGACGGCGCGCTGATCGAGGACGAGGCGGAACGGCATCTTGAGGCGGCAGCCAAGGTGCGCGATTACATTTTCGCCGGCGACATCTTCCAGGCCAATCTGTCGCGCGCCTGGCGTGGCCGCTTGGCGGAAGGCGCGAGCCATGCCGATCTCTACGATTCGTTGCGGGCGCGCAATCCGGCGCCCTTCGCGGCGCTGGCGACGTTCGGCGACACCGCTATCGTGTCGTCCTCGCCCGAGCGCCTGTTGCGCGTGCGGGGCGAAGTGATCGATACCCGGCCGATCGCCGGCACGCGGCCGCGCGGAACCGGCGAGGCGGCAGACGCGGCGCTATCGGCGGAATTGATCGCCCATCCCAAGGAACGCGCCGAGCACATCATGCTGGTCGATTTGGAGCGTAACGACCTGTCGCGCGTCTGCGTGCCGGGCAGCGTCGTCGTCGACGAGATGATGGCGGTCGAGAGCTACGCCCATGTCCATCATATCGTCTCCAACGTGACGGGCCGCCTGCGCCCCGGCGTGACGCCCGGCGAGGCCATCGCGGCGCTGTTTCCGGGCGGCACCATCACCGGCTGCCCCAAAGTGCGCTGCATGGAGATTCTCGCCGAGTTGGAAGGCGAGGCGCGCGGGCCTTACACCGGCGCGCTCGGCTATGTGAACCGCGATGGCGATATGGATTTCAACATCCTGATCCGCACCATGCTGCGCGTCGGCGACGACCTGATCTTCCGCGCCGGCGGCGGCATCGTCGCCGATTCGGTGCCGGCGCGTGAACTGGACGAGACGCGGGCCAAGGCGCGCGGGCTGTTGCGTGCGCTGAAGAACAATGACTGATGTGTTGATCAACGGCGCGCCGGGCGACGCCATCGCAATGATGGATCGGGGCTTGGCCTATGGCGATGGCGTGTTCCGCACCATGGCCGTGCGTGGCGGCAAGGTCGAATTCTGGACGCAGCATATGGCCAAGCTCGCCGCCGATTGCGCGCGGCTCGGCTTCACGGCTCCCGATGAGCCCGCGCTCGCCGCCGAAGCGCGACACGTCTTGGCGGACGCCGATCGCGCAGTGCTGAAGATCATCGTCACGCGCGGCGTCGGCGGACGCGGCTATAAGCCGCCCGATGCGCCGCAGCCGACACGCATCGTGCTGCGCGCCGCCTGGCCGGCCTATGAGCCGGAACTGGCCACGGCCGGCGTTGTCGTGCGGCTGTGCGAGACGCGGCTGGGTCTGCAGCCGAAATTGGCCGGCGCGAAGCATCTCAATCGGCTCGAGCAAGTCTTGGCGCGCAACGAATGGTCCGATCCTGCCATCCACGAGGGCTTGATGCAGGACAGCGAAGGCCGCGTCGTCGAAGGCGTCATGAGCAATCTCTTCGTGGTGAAGCACGGCGAAGTGACGACGCCCGATCTTTCGCGCTGCGGCGTCGCCGGCGTCACGCGCGGTCTGTTGCTCGAATCGGCGCGTATCGCTGACATCTCGCTGGAAAAAGTCTATGCGGCCGATGAACTGTTCCTGACCAACAGCTTGATCGGTCTCTGGCCGGTGCGGCAATTCGACGGCCAGGCTTATGCGGTGGGGCCGATAACGCGGCGTTGGGGCGAGGCGCTGGCCAAATTGCGCGGCGAGAGCCTTGGAGACTTCCCCGCTTAAGGCTGCGCCGCCGGCGCGCGCATGCCTTCGATCTCGGCGATTCGTTGCTTGAGGCTGGCGAGCCACGGCGGCATCTCGCCGCCTTGCTCTTGGGTCTCGGCGATCAGCGCTTTCCAATCGGCGACCGCCGCTTTCGGATCGCCGTCTTGCATCTTGGCGAAGGCGAGGAAATAGCGCGCCCGGGCGTTGCGTGCGTCGTAGGTCAGCGCCTTGCCGAAGGCAGCGCGCGCTTGCGGCGTGATGTCGCCGCCCGCCGCCTGCATCAACAATTCGCCGAAGGCGGCGCTGGCTTCGGCGGCCTCGCCCGCCAGATCGTCTTCTTGGTCGAACAGGTCGCTGGCCTTGGCCTGCGCTGCGATCGCATCGTCGGTGCGGCCGAGCCGGGCGTAGGCGCGCGCCAGCAAGAGCCAGCCGCGCAAGTCGTCGGGGTTCTCAGTGAGGCGCGCCTCGACTTGGCCGATCAAGCCGGCGACTTCGGCTTCGCGCGCCTCCGCTTCGGCAGCGCGTTCGGCGAAGCTCATCTGCGGCAATCCGGGCGCGCCCTGGTCGAGATAGATCAAGGCGGCGATGGGGGCGAGGACCAGCGCGAGGGTCGTCGTCCAGCGCCAAGCGGCGGCGCGCGGCAGGGCGTTGCTGGGGGCTGCGGCATTTTGCGCATCTGCGGCAAGCAGACGGCGCTCGATCTCGAGCCGCGCCGACCGCGCCGCTTCGCCGTCGATCGTCCCGCGCGCGACGTCGCGCTCGATTTCGCGCAACTGGTCCTTGTAAACGAGGATGTCGTAATCGGCGCGCCGCGCCTCATCCGCGCGGCCGCGAAACAGCGGCCAAGCGAGAACGGCGATGGCGAGCGCCGTGAGCGCCGCGAGGATCAGCGCGAGGATCATGTCTCCGTATCCTTGAGAAGCGCCGCCAGCCGCGCCCGTTCGGCGTCGGTCAAGCTCTCAGGCCGCGCTTCGGCTGCAGCTTTGCGCCGGCGCAAGGCGACGACGATGCCGCCCGCGCCGATCACCAGCAGGGCGGCGGGGCCGAACCAGAGCGCCCAGGTCGCGGGATTGACCGGCGGCTTGAGCAGCACGAAATCGCCGTAACGCGCCGTGATGAAGGCGATGGCTTGAGCGTTGCTGTCGCCCGCCGTCAAGCGCTCGCGCAGGATGAGGCGCAGATCGCGCGCCAGCGGCGCGTCGGAATCGTCGATCGACTGGTTCTGGCAGACCAGGCAGCGCAGGCCCTTGCTGAGATCGCGGGCGCGCGATTCGAGGGCCGGATCGGCCAGCGCCTCGTCAGGCTGATAAGCGAAGGCCGGCGCGGCCAATGCGCCGAGCATCACAAGGGCGGCGGCCAGCGCCTTCATGGCTGCAGCTTTCGGATCGCCGGCAGGATTTTCGTCGCGACGTCATGGGCGTCCATCGGGCCGACATGCTTATAGCGGATGCGGCCTTGGGCATCGACGATGAAGCTCTCGGGCACGCCGTAAACGCCCCAATCGATCGAGACGCGGCCGGTGTCGTCGCGGCCGATCTTGGCGAAGGGATCGCCGAGGTCTTTCAGCCAAGCGGCGGCGTCTTCGGGCTTGTCCTTGTAGTTGATGCCGACGATGCGCACGCCTTGGGCCGCGAGCTGCATCAGGAAGGGATGCTCGGCGCGGCAGGGCAGGCACCAGGAGGCGAAGACATTGACGATGGTGACTTGGCCCTTCAAATCCTCATTGGTCAGGCCGCCGTCATTGCGGCTTGGCAGCGGCTTGAGCGCGAAGACCGGCGCCTCCTTGTCGATCAAGGGCGACGGAACGATGTCGGGCCGCAGATAGAGCCCGACGCCGAAGGCCGCCGCAAGAACCGCGAAGGCGATGACCGGGATGAGGAAGACGATCTGATAGCGGCGTAGGCGGAATATCATGCCTTCGCTCCTTGCGGCGCGCGTGCCCCAGACCTGGTGGGCGCGCCGATGCGATGGCGGCGGTCGGTCAGCGAGATCAGGCCGCCGAGCGCCATCAGCACGGCGCCGACCCAAATCCACGGCACCAGCGGGTTGTGATAGACGCGGATGACCCAGCCTTGCGCGCCACTGGCGGTGGCTTGCGTTTCGCTGCCGGCTTGCGGTTCGGCCGGATCGCCGAGCACGGCATAGAGGTCGGCGAACCAGGTGGTGTGAATCGCCGCTTCGGTGGTGGTGGTTTGCTGCACGCCGAAGAAACGCTTTTCCGGCGTCAGCGTGGCGATGGCGCGGCCGTTGTAGGTGGCGGTCAGGATGGCGCGGCGCGCGCGGTAGTTCGGCCCGTCATATTCGCCGACCTGTTCGAGAGTTACGACATAGCCGGCGATTTCGGCGCTGTCGCCCGGTGCCATCACGCCGACCCGCTCGCCTTGCCAGGCGGAGGAGGCCGTGATGCCGGCGACGACGATGCCGAGCGCGCCATGCGCGACCGCCGCGCCGATGGCCGAGCGCGGTAGGCCGCCCAAGCGGCGGAGGCTGTCGCCGAACGCGACGCGGAACAATTTGATGCGTTCGGCGATATCGACGACCGCGCCGGCGACGAGCCAGCCGGCGATGGCGAGGCCCGCCACAGCCAGCGCCGGGCCGCCCTGCATCGTGAAGGCCACGCCGGCGATGACGAGTGCCGCGAGGAAGGCCAGCCTCAAGCGTCCCAAGGCGCCAGCGAGATCGGCGCGCTTCCAGGCCATTAAGGGCGCCACGACCATCACCAGAAAAGCCGGCGTCATCAGCGGCAGGAAGGTTGCGTTGAAATAGGGCGCGCCGACCGAGACCTTGGGGCCATTCACCGCGTCGAGCAGCAGCGGATAGAGCGTGCCGAGCAGCACCGTGGCGCAGGCGGTGGCGAGCAGCAGGTTGTTGAGCACCAACGCGCCCTCGCGCGAAATCGGCGCGAACAAGCCGCCGGCTTTCAGGCTCGGCGCGCGGATGGCGTAAAGCGTCAGCGCGCCGCCCGCTGTGATAATGAGAATGCCGAGAATGAACAGGCCGCGCTGCGGATCGCTGGCGAAGCTATGGACCGAGGTCAGCACGCCCGAGCGCACCAGGAAGGTGCCGATCAGGCTCATGACGAAGGCGAGGATGGCGAGCAGCACCGCCCAACTTTTCAGCGCGTCACGCTTCTCGACGACGATGGCGGAATGCAAGAGCGCGGTGCCGGCGAGCCAGGGCAGCAGCGAGGCGTTCTCCACCGGGTCCCAGAACCAGAAGCCGCCCCAGCCCAATTCGTAATAGGCCCACCAGCTTCCCAGCGCGATGCCGACAGTGAGCGCGCACCAGGCGGCGAGCGTCCAAGGCCGCACCCAGCGCGCCCAAGCGGCATCGACGCGGCCTTCGATCAGCGCGGCGACGGCGAAGGAGAAGGCGACCGAGAAGCCGACATAGCCGAGATAGAGGAAGGGCGGATGGAACGCCAAACCAGGGTCTTGCAGCATCGGATTCATGCCGTTGCCGTCGGCGGGCGGCGGAAAAACGCGCAGAAACGGGTTCGACGTGAAAATGATGAAGGCGAGAAAGGCGGCGCCGATCATGCCCTGCACGGCCAGTACGCGGGCGCGCAAGGAGGGCGGCAAATTGCCGCCCCGCGCCGCCACCAGCGCGCCGAACAGCGTCAGAATCAATATCCAAAGCAACAAGGAGCCTTCGTGATTGCTCCATACACCGGTGATTTTGTACAATAGCGGCTTAGCCGAATGGGAATTGGCCACCACGTTCGACACGGTGAAGTCGGAGACGAGGTAGGCTTGCGTCAGCAGCGCGAAGGCGAGGCCGACGAAGGCGAACTGGCCGAGCGCCGCGCTCGAGCCGACGCGCATCAACGACAGGGAGCCGCGCGCCGCGCCGATCAGCGGCAGCACCGACTGCGCCAAGGCGATGACGAGCGCCAAGATCAAGGCGTAATGGGCGATTTCAGCTATCATGCATGTCTCCAGCGTGGGCGATCATGGGGCGTCGCCCGGATGCGAAGGAGCCGGCTCGCCTTCTTTCCAGCGGCCGGACGTCTTCAAAGCTTCGGCGACTTCGGGCGGCATGTAAGTTTCGTCATGCTTGGCCAGCACTTCATTGGCGGTGAAGCTGTTGCCGTCTGCTGCCAGTGTGCCTTGCGCCACCACGCCCTGCCCTTCGCGGAACAGGTCGGGCAATTGGCCGCGATAGGTCACAGCGATGCTGCGCGCCGTGTCGGTGACGCGAAAGCGCACGTCGAGCCCGGCGCGCTCGACGCTGCCGGCTTCGACCAGGCCGCCGATGCGGATGCGCCGTCCGTCCGGCGGCGGCTTGGCCGCGAGATCGCTCGGCGAATAGAAGAAGACGAGGCTGTCTTGAAAGGCGGTGAGCACCAGCGCCGTCGCGCCGCCGAGCGCCAGCAGCGCGCCGACGGCCATGGCCAGGCGCTTGCGCCGTTTTGCTTTGGCCGACGATAGCGAGCGCGCGGCCATCAGCCGCCGTCTCCGCGTCCATCTTCGACGGCGAGAGGATCATCCTCGCGCGGTCGGCGGCCGCCTTGCATCTGCGCCAAGCCGCGTTCGTTCACGCAGACCGCGCGCAACGCGGCGGCCAGCAGGCCGAGCATCACCACAGCGGCGATACCATAGGCCGGCCAGACATAGACGCCATATCCGCCAAGATCGAAACTCATGCTGCACTCCTGCGCGGCACTTGCCGCGCGCGGCGAATTACTTCGCCGATTCCTGCTTGATGTAGGCGATGACGTTCTCGACGTCTTCCGGCTTTTTCAAACCGGCATAGACCATGCGGTTGCCGGGAATGAAGCCCTTGGGATCGGCGAGATATTTTTTGATGTTGTCTTCGGTCCAGGTGACGCCGCTTTTCTGCATCGCCGGCGAATAGGTCTTGAAGGTCTCGACGCTCGCCGCCTTGCGGCCGATGACGCCTTTGAGCGACGGGCCGAGACCGTTCTTGCCGGCCTCCAGGCTGTGGCAGGCGCGGCATTGCGCGTAGGTCTTCTGGCCGGCGGCAGCGTCTTGCGCGCGGGCAGCGCCGCTCGCGGCGAGAACGGCGAAGCCTGTCATCAGCATGAGGGACGGGATTTTCATGACTCTCTCCTGGGGCTCTCTCGAAAGATCAGACGCCGCCTTCGGCGGCGAGCAACTGGTGCGCGCGCAATTTGCGGCGCGCCAGTTCGGCGCGCGCGCGCAAGATCAGCAGGCACAGGAAATAGCCTAGAAAAGCCCCGGCCATCAGTAACAGAGGCGTGAGCATGGCGGGGTCGATGGCGGAACCGCCGATGCGCGACACGCTCGCCGGCTGATGCAGCGTGCTCCACCAATCGACGGAGAATTTCACCACCGGAAGATTCACCACGCCGACCAGCGCCAGCACCGCCGCCGCGCGCGCGCCGCGCGTGGCGTCGTCGAAAGCGTGCGTCAGCGCCATATGACCGAGATAGAAGAAGAACAGCACCAGCACCGAGGTGAGGCGCGCGTCGCCCCAGGCCCACCAGGTGCCCCAAGTCGGCTTGCCCCACAGCGAACCAGTGGCGAGCGCGATCAGCGTGAAGCCGGCGCCGATCGGGGCGGCGGCTTTCGCCAGGACGTCGGCGAGCGGATGTTTCCACACCAGCAGCATCAGCGCGAAGACGGCGAGCGACGCATAGGTCATCAGCGCCATCCAGGCGGCGGGCACATGGATGTACATGATGCGCACGCTGTCGCCCTGTTGATAGTCGGGCGGCGAGGCGAAGAAGGCGTAATAGAGGCCGCTGGCGAACAGGCAGAGCGTGACGATGGCGAGCCACGGCAGCAGGGCGTTGGCGATGCGCAGGAAGCGGGCGGGATTGGCGAGGAACTGCATGACTCTATTCTAGCGCCAGTTTGAGCGCGGCGGCGCCGGCGATCGGCGTCAACACCAAGCTGCCGATCAGCAGCCCGGCAAGAACTTGTAAATGGGCGTCGTAAGGCGCGCCGGCAAGGGCGGCATCGACGGCGCCGGCGCCGAAAATCAGCACCGGCATTTGCAGCGGCAGGGCGACGAGCGCCAACAAGAGGCCGCCGCGCCGCGCGCCCGTCGCGAGCGCCGCCGCCACGGTGCCGATCAGCACCAGGGTCGGCGTGCCCAGCGCCAGCGCGGCGAGCAGCGCGGTCAGGCCGGCGAAGTCCATGTTGAGCAGCAGGGCCACCAGCGGGGCCACGATCAGCAGCGGCAGGCCGGCGGTCAGCCAATGGGCGGCGGCTTTGGCCAGCACGAGGCTCATCAAATCGTGGGAGCTGAGCGCCAAACGGTCGAGCGCGCCGTCTTCGGCATCGGCCAGGAACAGCCGTTCGAGCGGCAACAAGGTCGCGAGCAACGCGACGGCCCACAGCACGCCGGGCGCGATGCGCGCGAGAGTCTGTTGATCGGCGCCGACGCCGAAAGGAAACAGGCATGCGGCGACGACGAAAAAGGCGAGCGCCACGCCGGCATCGGCGGGGCGACGGAGCGCCAAGCGCAGATCGCGCGCGAGCAGAAGGGAAAAGCCGCTCATCTAGGCCATGCCCATCACGCGACGTCGTCGAGCAAGCGGCCGCGTTGCGCGGCATCGGCGCGACGGCGCGCGAAGACGTCGAGATCGAGCGTGACGGCATCGGGCCACTCAAGCGCCTGATGGGTCGCGGCGACCACCATGCCGCCCTGGGCGCGGTGCAGCGCGATGCGGTCCTGCAGCAATTTGGCGGCGGTGGCGTCGAGCGTGCTGGTGGGTTCGTCGAGCAGCCACAAGCTGGCGCTGTCGTCGAAGGCGATGCGCGCCAACGCCAGGCGGCGGCGCTGGCCGGCCGACAGCACGCGGCAGGGCAGATCGGCGAGCGGCGTGAGGCCGGCCCAGGAGAGGCCTTCGGCGGCGCGCGCGGTAGCGGATGATTTGGTCAGATGCGGCGCGCGATAGCGCAGCCAGAAGATCAGGTCTTCGCGCGGCGTGAGGGCCGCTTTCACGCCGTCCAGATGGCCGAGATAGGCGGTGCGGGCGAAGTGGACATGGGGTTCGCGCGTCAGATCCTCGCGGTCCCACCACAAGCGGCCGGCGGCCGGTGGCAAGAGGCCCGCCAGCAGGCGCAACAGGCTCGATTTGCCGCTGCCGTTGGCGCCGGTGAGCAGCAGCGCGCCGCCCGAGGCGAGCGCGAAGTCGAGGCCGGCGAAGACGGGACGCTCGCCGCGCAAACAGGCCAAAGATTCGCCAATGAAGTCGCTCACGGGCTTGGCTGTACCATGCCAAGGGGGGCATGCCAACGCGGGCCGGCCCTGGGGACCCAAATAGAAGAACGGCCCTCGGAGGGGCGCCGAGGGCCGTTCGTAGGAGCCATCGGAGGGGCGCCGATGGCGGGTAAACCGGCCGGGGGGACCGGTTATAGGGGCTGGCGGATCGGCCGAACGGGCTTGGGTGGGGGGAGAAGCCTCGCTCGGTCGCCGCCAACTCCCTCATAGAACGGGGGGAATGTGGCGCTCCCATGCAGGGAATAGGGCGAAATTGTGATTTCTGCTCCCATGGGTTCAAACCCTTGATATGTCGGGAAAAGTTTTCGCAAAAAACCGCCCTGACGCCGTTGGGCCGGGCCATTTTCTGCTGTGCGGCAGCGCCGGCGATGTTAGATATAAGCGCCTTTCCGCCGGCAGCCTGCCGCGCAGCGTCCCCACGCGCCCGTTTTGCCGACGGTTTGGCCCGCCCGAACCGGCTTTTTGCCGCGTTCCCTATCGAAATTCAGTCATTCCAGTCGGGAGAGAGACCCTTGGCCAACGCCGCGCACGACACGCTGAAAGCCCGCAAGACCCTTCAAGTGGGCAACAAGGCCTATGCCTATTACAGCCTCCCCGCCGCGAGCGCGAACGGCCTCGGCGACATCTCGCACCTGCCGGTCTCTCTCAAGATCCTTCTCGAGAACTTGCTGCGCTGGGAAGACGGCCGCACGGTGAAAGCCGAGGACATCAAGGCGATCGCCGGCTGGCTCAAGGATCGCAAATCGGACGCCGAAGTCGCGTTCCGCCCGGCGCGCGTGTTGATGCAGGACTTCACCGGCGTGCCCGCCGTCGTCGATTTGGCCGCGATGCGCCAGGCGATGATCGAGATGGGCGGCGATGCCCGCAAGATCAACCCGCTGTCGCCGGTCGATCTCGTCATCGACCACTCGGTGATGGTCGACGAGTACGGCAGCAAGAAAGCCTTCGGCGACAACGTCCAGCTCGAATACGACCGCAACCAGGAGCGCTATGCGTTGCTGCGCTGGGCGCAAACGGCGTTCGACAATTTCCGCGTCGTGCCGCCGGGCACCGGCATCTGCCATCAGGTGAACCTGGAATATCTCGCGCGCGCCGTGTGGACGCGCAAAGACGGCGACGAGACGCTGGCCTATCCCGACACGCTGGTCGGCACCGACAGCCACACCACGATGGTCAACGGCATGGCCGTGCTCGGCTGGGGCGTGGGCGGCATCGAAGCGGAAGCGGCGATGCTCGGCCAACCGCTCAGCATGCTGATTCCCGAAGTCGTCGGCTTCAAGCTGACCGGCAAGGCGCGCGAAGGCACGACGGCGACCGACTTGGTGCTCACCGTCACCAATATGCTGCGCAAGAAGGGCGTCGTCGGCAAATTCGTCGAGTTCTACGGCGAAGGTCTCGACTCGATGACGCTGGCCGACCGCGCCACCATCAGCAACATGGCGCCGGAATATGGCGCCACCGCCGGCTTTTTCCCGATCGACGAAGAAACCCTGCGTTACATGACCTTCAGCGGCCGCGATGCCGATCTGGTGGCGCTGGTCGAGGCTTATGCCAAGGCGCAGGGCATGTGGCGCAGCAAGGATGCGCCCGAGCCGGTCTTCACCGATTTGCTCGAGCTGGACATCGGCTCGGTCGAGCCGACCATGGCCGGCCCGAAGCGTCCGCAGGACAAAGTGCTGCTCTCGGGCGTGTCGGCGAACTTCGCCGGCGGCCTGCCCGACATGCTGAAGGGCACCAAGTCGGGCGCCGCCGGCAAGGCCGACGCCAACGCGCAGATCGCCGTCGAAGGCAGCGATTACAAGCTCAAGCACGGCGACGTCGTCATCGCCGCCATCACCAGCTGCACCAACACTTCGAATCCTTCGGTCATGCTCGGCGCCGGCCTGGTCGCCAAGAACGCCGTCGCCAAGGGCCTCAAGGTGAAGCCCTGGGTGAAAACCTCGCTGGCGCCAGGCTCGCAGGTCGTCACCGACTATCTCCTGAAGGCGAAGCTGCAGGAGCCGCTCGACGCGCTCGGATTCAATCTGGTCGGCTACGGCTGCACCACTTGCATCGGCAACTCCGGCCCGCTCAACGAGCCGATCGCCGAGGCGGTCGACAAGGGCGACCTCGTCGTCGGCGCAGTGATCTCGGGCAACCGCAACTTCGAAGGCCGCGTCCACGCCCAGGTGCGCGCCAACTATCTCGCGTCGCCGTTGCTGGTCGTCGCCTACGCGCTCGCCGGCTCGCTGAACATCGACATCAGCAAGGAGCCGCTCGGCACCGGCAAGGACGGCAAACCGGTTTATTTGAAGGACATCTGGCCGACCAATCAGGACGTGCGCGACGCCATCGCCGCCTCGATGTCGCCGGAAATGTTCCGCGAGCGTTACGGCAACGTCTTCGAAGGCGACGCCGAGTGGAAGAAGGTCAAGACCTCGACCGGCATGACCTTCGGCTGGGACGAGGATTCGACCTATGTCCGCCTGCCGCCCTACTTCGTCGATATGCCGAAGACCCCGGCGCCGGTGAAGGACGTGCGCGGCGCGCGCTTGCTCGCCTTGTTCGCCGACAGCATCACCACCGACCATATTTCCCCGGCCGGCTCGATCAAGAAGGACAGCCCGGCAGGCCAATATCTGACGCGCCACCAGATCGGCGTGCAGGACTTCAACAGCTATGGCGCGCGCCGCGGCAACCATGAAGTGATGATGCGCGGCACCTTCGCCAACATCCGC
>CAZVLU010000049.1:0-24338 GCA_964628235.1 uncultured Rhizobium sp.
TGATCGGCACCAGATGATGCTCGCAATGGCTTTCGAAGCGGATGTCGCGCAGCACGACCATCTCGTCGTAGCCGTCGATCTCCTCGAAGGTGCGCGCCAGGATCAGCGTCGGATCGACGTCGTAGCCGGCGAAGAACTCGCCATAGGCGCGCGTCACGCGGTCGGGCGTGCCGAGCAGGCCCTCGCGCGAGGGATCGTCGCCGGCCCAGCGCAGCAGCGTGCGCACAGCCGCTTCAGCCTCTGTTTTGGTCGGCCGTTTCAGCGGAGCGGTTTTCGCCGCGCGAGCCGGTTGGCGCGGCGGCTGGCGCGAGGCGGGGGCCTTGCTCATCGAGAATTCCTCTGTCGGCGCGCGGATGCGCCCCGTTAGTTGACGCGAATGGTCTGGTGCGGGCTATCGAGCGAAAAGGCGGGGACGGCCACTTCCATTTCACGGCCGCCTTCCAGCTCCATGAAATAGCTGCCGACCATGATGCCCGACGGCGTGCCGAGCGGGGTGCCGCTGGTATATTCGAACGACTCGCCGGGCTCGAGCACCGGCTGCTCGCCGACCACGCCGTCGCCGCGCACTTCCTGGGTGCGGCCGGCCGCATCGGTGATGCGCCAATGGCGGCGGCGCAATTGCACCTTCACCAGGCCCTTGTTCTCGATCCGCACGTGATAGGCCCAGACATAGCGGTGCTCGCGCGGCGCCGACTGGTCTTCGAGATAGACCGGCTTGACCGTGACTTCGATGGAGTTGGTGGTTTCGGAATACATGGCGTGTCCTTTGGCCGCGGCGACGAGACGAGAGGCAAAAGCCCCAGGCGGCCTGGCAGGCGTCGCGAGACCGCATTTTACGACGCTGCCGATGGTTGTCCAGGCGCGATGCCCGGACAACCACAGGTAAAATCAGCCTTTACGCCGCGCCCGCTAGATATTGGGCTTAGCCGCGGGCCGCCACATCTAGGGCCTGGGCCAGATCGTCGACGATGTCGGCGGCGTCTTCCAGGCCGACCGACAGGCGCACCAGGCCGTCGCTGATGCCGAGCTTGGCGCGGTCGGCTTCGGGCAGGCGCTGGTGCGTCGTCGTCGCCGGATGGTTGATCAGGCTTTTGGCGTCGCCGAGATTGTTCGAGACGTCGATCATCCTCAGCGCGTTGAGGAAGCGGAAGGTCGCCGCTTTGCCGCCGCTCACTTCGAAGGCGATGATCGTGCCGGGACCGCTCATCTGCTTCATGGCGAGATCATGCTGCGGGTGGCTTTTCAGCCCCGGATAGAGCGTGCGCGAGATGTCCTTGCGGGTCTCCAAGAAATTCGCCGTCGCCGTCGCGTTCTTGCAATGGCGCTCGATGCGCAGATCGAGCGTCTCGAGGCCCTTGAGCAGCACCCAGGCGTTGAACGGGCTGAGCGACGGGCCGGTGTGGCGCACGAACATGCGGAGCTGCTCGTCCATATAGTCGCCATGGCTGCCGAGGATGGCGCCGCCGAGCACGCGGCCCTGGCCGTCGATATGTTTGGTCGCCGAATAGACGACGACATCGGCGCCGAGCGTCAGCGGTTTTTGCAGGATCGGGCTGGCGAAGACGTTGTCGACCATGACCAACGCGCCTGCGGCATGGGCCATCTCGGCGACTTTCGGCAGATCGACCACTTCGAGCGTCGGGTTCGACGGCGTCTCGAGGAAGACTGCGCGCGTCGGCTTCGACAGCGCTTTTTCCCACTGGTCGAGATCGGTACCGTCGACGATCACCGTCTCGACGCCATAGCGCGGCAGGATGTCGGTGAGGATATAGAGGCAGGAGCCGAACAGGGCGCGCGGACCGACCACGCGGTCGCCGGCGCGCACGAAGCTGGCGAGCGCCGCGAACACCGCGCTCATGCCGCTGGCGGTGGCGCGGCAAACTTCAGCGCCTTCGAGCAGCGCCAGGCGCTCTTCGAACATCGCTACGGTCGGGTTGGAGAAGCGCGAATAGATATAGCGCTGCTTTTCGCCCTTGAAGGCCGACTCGGCATCCTCGGCGTTCTCGTAGACATAGCCCGAGGTGGCGAAGATCGCTTCGCTGGTCTCTTGGAACTGCGAGCGCTTGAGGCCGCCGCGAATCAGCTTGGTGGCAGGCCGCCAATTCGGGTCGGCGGGCGGCGCGGTGTCTTTCGCCATGATCGTCTCTCCTCGCGGCGCTCAAAACGCCGGACAACAAAAAAGCCCTGCCGGATGAAGGCCAGGGCTGCGCGATGCGGCACCGACCTTTTAGCGGAGTGTTTAACGTGGTCCGCAAGCCGGCC
Organism: uncultured Rhizobium sp.; assembly: GCA_964628235.1. Classification (GTDB taxonomy): domain Bacteria; phylum Pseudomonadota; class Alphaproteobacteria; order SMXQ01; family SMXQ01; genus CAMAVH01. Next base: position 2,263 of record CAZVLU010000049.1, read on the forward strand.
GGCTCAAATCTCCACGGGAGGAAGTTTTCTAATCCTCGCCCCCCGGGCCGTCAAGCGTGAGGAAAAAGCCCGCTTTTGCGGCCTTTATGGCGGCGCTTGGCAGAAGGGCGGGCGATGGGCTAAGACTCGGGCCGCGCCTTTTGGCCGCTTGGCGGCCCTGAGCGGGCGTAGCTCAATGGTAGAGCTGTAGCTTCCCAAGCTACTGACGAGGGTTCGATTCCCTTCGCCCGCTCCAATTTCCCTTCGCGAATATCTAGCCTGCGCTTTGCGGCCGTCGCGGTTTGCCGTCGCTGCCGCGCCGGCGGTAGTCGCGTTTGGGCGCGGGATTGTTCGTGCGGGCCTTTTCCAACAGCCGCTTGAACGGCGGCAGGACTTTCTCGGCGAGCTTGTCGTCGCCCTCCAGCGCGGCCAGCGTGTAGGCGATGGCCTCGATGGTCGAGACGCTTTCGTTGCGCGGTTCTTTACGCAGGTTTCCGTAATAGGAGACTCGCGGCGGCTGCAGCACCAGGCGGCGGCATTTCAGCATCCAGGCATTGCGCCACCATAGCGCTTTGGCCTGCTGCCAATTGCCGTCGAGCAGGATGATCCCTTCGAGCCCGGCGAGAATCTCGTCCTGGTCGGCCATCGCCTCGCCGGCTTTGTCGACGACGGTGAGCGGGCGCGGCGCTAGCGGCGTCCCAATCTTGACGGTGACGAGGGTTTTCGCGGTGCCGAGATAGAGTACGCCCCAGCGCTTCGGATCGGCCTCGCGGCCCACCAGCTTGGCCAAGCTCGGCCACGACAGGCCAGTCTTCAGGGCGGCGTTTTTGAGTTGCAGGGTGGCGATGCGCGCGGTGCCGAGCAGGCGGTCCTGCTCTTGCGGATGACGCAAGATCACCACGGCGACGCGGTTCTCCACAGGCGTCACGGCATCGCAGACGCAGAGCGACAGGGGCTTTTCGCAGGTCGGGCAGAGAGCATCGGGTTCCATGGCGCTAAAATAGCGCAAGCGATGCGTTCTTCTATGAAAGAAGCATCATGGCCGGCCGGCGGCGGCCCTGGGTTACGAGGTTCGGCTCTCCGGCGTCGTACCGTCTTGCTCCGCAGCGCTTTGCGGCATGAAGAAAATCTCGGTGACGAGCGGTAGCGGGAAGGACGCGACCCCGACCGCGCCAGGGGCATGGGTCAGGACCGGAGCTGGCGTCGAGGGGCGCGGGGGGATGGTCAATTCGACCTCCATGTCCTCCGGCATGACGATGTCGATGCTCGTCTCGCTGGCGCTGCTTGCGGCGACGGCGCTCGGCAAGGCGATCTCGGCGGCGGCCAGAGTCGGCGCGGCGTCGGCGCCTTGGAAGACGCTGAGGCCGTCGATCGGGCGGGCGCAGGGCCGGCCCATCAGGTCGAGGATGGTCGGCGCGACGTCGAACGACGAGCGCTGGCCGCGATCGCCCGGCATGACGCCGGTCGAGCGCACATAGAGCGCGCCGAGACCGCCGCTATGGCCGCCCATGCGCCGCGACGGCGCCGGGCCGATGTCGCCGAGGGTCGGGTGGCGAAAGCCGATCGGGCTGGCATGCCACAGGATCGCCAGATCGGCCTGGGTGGCGGAAAGGCTCATGGGGTCGTTGGCGCAGGGGCGATTGATCTCGCGCACCGCCGGCTCGCCGGTCTTCATGTCGACGCAAGCGCGCAAGGCCTCCTCGATGGCGTCGAGCGTCTCGCCGTAGCGCTCGAGCGGCACACGGCCGTCTTTCTCGCGGCCTTGCAAGTTGATCCGCACGCGCCCTTCGAAGAACGACGGCACGGCGAAGGCGTCCATCTTGTCCCAATAGCGGGCATATTGCGACGCGGGCATCCAGTCGATGTCGAAGGTTTTCTCGCGCGGCCCGCGCCGGCTCGACATTTCCCGCACCCAAGCCTGGCCGAGCGTGGCCTTGGCGACGCGCACGGCGCCGCGCCGCGCGCGGCGTAGGGCGCGCGCGCGCAAGTTGATCGCCGGCTTGGACCGTGTGTGCTTCATCGCGTCGATGACGACCTCGTTCCAGTCCTCGCCCTCTCGCAAAGCCGGCGAGCGGCTGGCGCGCCAATCGTCGCGCGACTGGAAGAGCTCCTTGCCGAAGGACATGCGGTAGAGCAATTCCGGCAGCAGCAGCATGGTCGGCAGATCGGTGTCGTTATCGCCCATGCCGTGCATGGTGAAGGCGACAAGGGCGACGTCAGGAAAGCGGTTCATCAGCCGTTCGATCTGCGCGCTGACTTCTTCGTAAACGCCGATCAGGCCCTTGCGCGCCGAAACCGCGCTCGGCGCCAGGGCCTGGTGATGGTTCGGGTCGATGCCGTGATAGAGCAGTTCGACGGCGTCATGCGTCTCGCCGAACGCGAGCAGGGCGACGTCCCAATCGGCGACGCGCTCGCCGAACAGCCACTCGGCGATGTCGCCGCGCTGCTTGACCGAGGCGCGCAGGTTGTCGCCCATCTGCGTCGTCAGCTCGACGCTGGGATAGACCATCACGTTGAGCGCGTCGACATCGGGCGGCGCGCCGAATTTGGCGGTGATTTCGGCCATCAGGCCGTGCGGCGTGGCCTGCGGGTGCACGCCGAGGTCATGGCCGCCCCAGCCGACGGCGCCGACGGCATTCGGCACCGCTTGCAGGTCGAAATAGGGGACGTCGAAGACAACGGTTTTCGCATCGACATCGGCGAGGAACGGGCGCTCGGTGGCGAAGCTCTGCTGCACTTGATAGGTCGCCGGATCGAAAGAGATGACCGACCATTTGCCGGAACTCTCCGGTTTGCGTCCCGAGGAGAAATGCTCCCAGGTCAGACCGGTGTAGCGCGCCGCGTTGCCCGGCCCGTGCTCGAGCTCGTAGCGGGCGCTCTCCGCCTTGAGGCGCGCCAGACCCGGCAATTTTCCGGCATCGATCAGTTTGTCCGCCAACGCCGCATCGAAAGCGTCGAGACAAATCACCATGACGCGCTTGCGCATTCTGCTCTGCCAATCCTTGTAGGTCCTAGATAACAACGAACGCGCTTCATGTGCGTTGCGTTGCGTTGCGTTTCTTTTCTTTTCTTGAGGTCCCCTATTCGGATGGAAGCTATTCAGTTCATAGGCGCGAATCCCGTGAGGAACATGGCCAGCTCATGTCCATAACATGAGCGTTCCCTAACAAATGCATGAAGCATGACCTTCGAGCTATCATCTAGGATGCGGCAGCGTTCCTAAACACGGATATAAAGCCGCAATGGCGCGCATTTTGATAAGCAATCGCGCGCGGTGCGGCGTTTTGGCGCATCGAGGGGTGAGCGCGCGGTCACGCGCTTTACGCCGCGCAGCTAAGAAATCTTCACACGGCGCTGGAAGCGTAGATCTCGTTTGTGCCGGCGTGCCGATCAGGCGGGGCGGAAGCTCTTGGCAGCTTTGATCGCTAGCAGGATGGCGACGATCAGGAGTGCCGACTCGGCGATGGCGAAGGGCAAGGTCCCCTGCGCGGCGAGCGCCGACACCTTCTGGAAAATCTGCGCGATGGCGACGAAGGCGAGAAAATAGACGCCGAGCACCAAGCTCACCGCATAGACGCCGCGCCAGACGCCGGCGAGATGAAAAGCGTAGCGCGCCAGAATCGCCAGGGCGAGCACGAGCGAAGACAAGATGCCGACGCCATGCGATGGCAAAAAGCCGGTGAAGGGAAAGAGGAATCCGGTGACGTTGGTGGCGACCGCTGTGACGAAGAACAGCAGCGTCAATCGTGCGGCGCGCCGGCTGGTCAGCAGATCGAAGATCAACAATGCGCCGGCCGCGAGCGCGACCAAGCTGAGCCAGGTATGAAAGCCCGTGAACGTCAAGATACTGAACATTGCGCTCGTTCCCCCCGGTGACGATCGTAATATATGCCTTTTGCGATACTATCGCCTCCGCGCTTGAAGTTATCCGAAGAAATCAGGGCAAATCCAAGCCGGCAGCGGCTTGCCGCCGCCCCGATCCTGCGCGCATGATGCCTTGCCGGGCGTGTTGTCCGCTCGCAATGGCGGCGGCGGGCGGCTCTCTGGGGGAGAAAATCGGCGATGGGCATACGCTCGCGATTGCTGTTGTTGGTGCTGTTGGCGATTTCATTGCCGGCGGTCCTCGTCGGCCTGCGCTTTGTCCATGATCGCGAGCGCGAGATTGCCAATGCCGTGGCGAATTTATCCATCGAGGCCGAGGATGTCGCCGCCGCATTGAACGAGAAAATTCTCGGTACGGCGCAGCTCCATTACGGCTTGGCGCGCGCGCGCGATCTCGAGACGTCGGACCGCGCCGCTTGCTCGGCCTTTCTTTCGGCCGTGCGCGAGGAATATCCGCAATATACCGGCATCCTGACGATCGATCCCGGCGGACAATTGTTTTGCGACTCGCTGGCCAGCGGCCGCGATCTCGATTTGCGCGACCGCGCCTATTTCAGGCAAGCGACCGTTCAATCCGCCGGCGTCGCCCTCGAACCCGCCTTCGGGCGCTTGACCGGCATCTCGGTTTTGCAAATCGCCTATCCGGTGCGCAGCCTCTCGGGCGAACTGCGGTTCGTCCTCCTCGCGTCGTTGAATCTCGAGAAGTTCCTGCGCGACCGGGCTATCCGCGACACCGAGATGCTCTTCATCGATGCCAAGGGCACGGTCCTCGCTTGGCTGGCGGCGGACGGCTCCGCCCGGCCGGCGGGCGATTCGATCGCTAGTTTGCCATTGTTTGCCTTTGCTGCGAGCCACCAGCTCGGCGGCGCCGGCGAGGTCACGCGCGCCAACGGCGACCGGCAGGTCTGGGCGGTCTCTGGCAATCCGGCGATGCGCGCTGCCGGCCTTTCGGTGCTGGTCGGCCAGCCGAAGGACGTTCTCGTCGCCAATGCCAACCGCGGCCTGATGGAGGAACTGAGCGTTCTGGCGATGCTCGCGCTTGTGCTCTTTCTTGGCGTCTGGCTGTTGGGGGAAATCGGCATCCGCCGGCAGGTGGCGCGCATCGGGCGCATGGCCGAACGGCTTGCCGCTGGCGATCTCGACGCGCGCATCGCGCCGCCGCACCCGCGCGGCGAGTTGGGCGGCTTGATGACGCTGCTCAACAGCACGGCGGACTCGTTGCAACGCCAGCGCGACGCCATCGAGGGCCTCAATCAAAAGCTGCGTCAATCGCAGAAGATGGAGGCGGTCGGCCAATTGACCGGCGGCGTGGCGCATGATTTCAACAATCTGCTGACGGTGATTCTCGGCAATGCCGAGTTGATCGTCGAGCGCCTCCCTCCGGGGTCCGAATTGCGCGGCTATGCCGAAACCATGATGCGCGCGACCGAGCGCGGCGCCAGCCTGACGCGAAGCCTCTTGGCCTTCGCGCGACGCCAGCCGCTTGAGCCGCGCTCGATCGACGTCAACCAACTCTTGCTGAATATGCAAGGTTTGCTCGATCGCACGCTCGGCGAGCAAATCGAATGTCGTTTTGTTTTAGGTCCCGGCCTATGGACGTCGATGGTCGATCCGGCGCAATTGGAGAGTGCGTTGCTCAATCTGGCGCTGAACGCGCGCGACGCCATGCCGCGCGGCGGCCAGCTCACCGTGGAGACCGCGAATGCGCATCTCGACGAGGCTTATGCCCGGCAAAATGACGAAGTACGGCCCGGCGATTACCTCATGGTCGCGGTCGCCGACAATGGCGTCGGCATGAGCGCCGAGATTCTGGCGCAGGTGTTCGAGCCGTTCTTCACGACCAAGGATGTCGGCAAGGGCACGGGCCTCGGCCTCAGCATGGTCTATGGCTTCGTCAAACAGACGGGCGGCCATATCAAGATCTATTCCGAGCCGGGCGACGGCACGATCGTGAAGCTCTATCTGCCCTGCTCGAACCTGCCCCAGGCTGAAACGTCGCGCCCGACGCGCACTGTGCAGCAAGGGCGCGGCGAGACGATCTTGGCCGTGGAGGACAATGATATGGTCCGCGCGCATGTCGAGGCGGAGTTGAAAGCGCTGGGGTACTCGGTGCTGACGGCGCGCAACGGCGAAGAGGCGTTGGCTATTGTGAAGGGCGGCGCGGAGATCGATTTGCTGTTCAGCGACGTTGTCATGCCGGGCGGCATGTCGGGGCCGCAACTGGCCGAGCGGGCGCTGCAAGTGCGGCCGCAACTCAAGGTGCTTTACACCTCGGGCTACACCGAGAACACGGTGATCCACCAAGGCCGCGTCGACCCAGGCGTGCAGCTTTTGAACAAGCCTTACCGGCGGCAAGACCTCGCGGCGAAACTGCGCACGGTGCTGTCCGAGCAGTGAGCGCGCGAGCTTACGGCCAGGTCCAGGCGGCGACGTTGGCGAGCCAGGGCGGCAGATCGAGATAGCGGCGCACAGCTTCGTCGCCGATGGCCAGCACCACCGCGCCGGAGAAGGCCAGCGCCAGGCCGTAGAACACGCCGGCATCGAGCCGCTCGTAATCGCGGCTGATGAAATAGCCGAAGATCATGCGGAAGATCAGCGACAGGCTCTGGATCGGCTGCACAACCGTGACCGGGGCGATGCCGAGCGCCAGATAGCGGAAAAACTGCGACGAGAAGGTCGCCAATGCGGTGACGAGAAACCACGGGATGCTGGCCCGGTTCATGGCGCGCAAATCGCGCAACTGGCCGGGCATCAGCACGATGATGGCGACGACGACCGTCGCGGCGATGAAGGAGATCAGGCCGCCGAGCATGGAGAGGCCGGTGTCGCCGATGCCGGCGGCGAAGAGCACGGGGCTCGCGCCGAAGCCGAGGCCGGCCATAAATGCGTGAAAATAGCCCTCGGCCATGCGCGGCGTGAACAGCGGTTTGGCGGGTTTGATCTCGCTGCCGTCGGCAGCAAGCGTCTGCGGGGCCGGCGCCTTCGCCGGCTTTTTCCGCTGCAGCATCACCACCGGTCCCATGGCGATCAGCAAGATGCCGATGATTTTCACCGCTGTCAGGGTTTCGCCGAGAAAAACAATGGCGAGGAACAACGCGATCGGATGCTGGCTCTGCTGCACCGGCCCTGCGAGGTTGGTGCCGATGGCTTCCAGCGATTTGATATTGAAATAGCGGCCCCAGACGAAATGGGCGAAGCCGCTGGCCGAAAGCAGCAGCCATTGCATGGGCGTGAAGGCGCCCCACAGACCGATCTCGCCGGCGACGATAGTGGCCGGCACGAACATCAGCATGCCGAGCGGGATGGTGATGGCGAGGCCCTGCACGGCGCTGCCGCCGATCACGCCGCGCCGCGCGCTGGCGTTGTTGAGGCCGAAGGAGGCTGCGGCGAGCAGCGCGTAAAAGGCGCCGAGGAGCATGGAAACAGGACCGGTTGGATAAGCAGGTTGCGCCGCGAAAATAGGGGCCGCTCCCAGACTGCGCCAGGAGAAAAGCCGCTCCTTTGGCGCAACAATCGTCGGCATCATGCTGCGAAACGCGCACAGCGCCAAATAACGGCAGCCGGCTTGAGCGGCGCGGCGCGGAGTGCGACAATCGACATCAAGAGAGCCCAGCGGCCCGATCCAACCGGCCCGCGATCAAGAGGAAATGCCCGCATGGCCCCCCGCACGCCGTCCGTCGGACGGCTGTCGCATGTTGCGTCTGACGACTCGCCTGCCTTGCCCGTCGCCGCCGTCGATTGCGTCGTCCAATGACGACGGAGCCCAATTCATCGCCCGAGGCCGCGACCCCGCCGCCGCCCAAGACGGCGTCGCCCTTCGCCGCGAAAAAAATTTCCGGCGCGGCGGCCTTCCGCTATGCCGATTTTCGTTATTACTGGATCTCGCGCTTCATCACGAGCGTGGCGGTGCAGATGCAGGTCGTCGCCATCGGCTGGCAGGTCTATGAGCTGACGCATGATCCGCTGCAGCTCGGCTTCGTCGGCCTCGCCGAATTTCTGCCGGCGCTCATCCTCGGCCTGGTGACCGGCGCTGTTGCCGACCGCTTCGACCGCCGCAACATCCTCACGCTCTGCTATGCCGTCGAGGGGCTTTGCGCGCTCAGCTTCTTCCTGCTCACATGGCATGGCATCACGCAGGTCTGGCCGATGTTCGTCGTGCTGGTCGTGCTCGGCGTGGCGCGGGCTTTCGCGCAGCCGGCGGCGGGCGCGCTGATGCCGAACCTGGTGCCGCGCGAGCATTTCGGCAATGCCGTCGCTTGGTCGAGCCTCGGCTGGCAGATCGCCGGCATCGGCGGCCCGGCGGTCGGCGGCCTGGTGCTCGGCTGGTTCAGCCTCAACACCGTCTACATCGCCGCCGCTGTCGGCATCGCGCTATCGACGGGCATGATGCTGTTGGTGCGCCGCCATAGCGTCGCCGGCGCGGCGGAGCCGGTGTCGCTCGTCAGCTTGTTCGCCGGGTTCACCTTCATCAAGTCGAAACCGGTGATCATGGGCGCGATCACGCTCGATCTTGCCGCCGTGCTGCTCGGCGGCGCCGTCTCGCTGCTGCCGATCTTCGCCAGCGACATCCTCCATGTCGGTCCCGAAGGGCTCGGCCTGCTGCGCAGCGCGCCCGCCGTCGGCGCGCTGGTTGTGGCCTTCCTGCTGACGCAATACCCGATTCGCCGCAACCTGGGGCAGATCATGTTTTTCTGCGTCTTCCTGTGGGGCATCAGCATCGTCACCTTCGGGCTCTCGACGATCTTTTGGCTATCGCTCGCGGCGCTCGCCGTGTCGGGCATGGCCGATGTGGTCAGCGTCTTCGTGCGCCAGAACATCGTGCAGATCGGCACCCCTGACGGCATGCGCGGGCGGGTCGGCGCGGTGAACTCGGTATTCATCGGCGCGTCGAACGAGCTTGGCGCGTTTCGCGCCGGCGCTATGGCGGCGGTCTTCGGCGCCGTCGGCGCGGTGCTGGCCGGCGGCATCGCCACGCTCGTGGTGACTGCGCTGTGGATGAAATGGTTCGCCGAATTGCGCAAGCTGGACAAGCCGGAAGACGCAGCGGCCTAGGGGGATGATGCATATGAGCGACGACGCCCAAAGCCTGACGAAATTCGCGATTTTCCGCCATCGCGGCTTCACGCTGCTGATCTTGGGCAAGCTGTTCGCCATCCTCGCCAATCAGATGATGGTCGTCGCCGTCGGCTGGCAGATCTACAACCTGACCAACGATCCGCTCGATCTCGGCCTCGTCGGTTTGTTCCAGTTTCTGCCGGCGGTGTTCCTTATCCTCATCACCGGCCATGTCGCCGATCGTTATGACCGCCGCTATGTCGTCAGCGGCAGCTTCGCGCTGCAAGGCTTCTGCGCCGGCCTATTCCTGTTGTTCACTTTGTCGGGTTTTCAGCAGGCTTGGCCGATGTTCGGCATCATCTTGCTGTTCGGCGTCGCCCGCGCCTTCTACTCGCCGGCCTTGCAAGCTTTGCTGCCGAATACGGTGCCGACTGAGGAGTATCCCAACGCGGTGGCGTGGAACTCTTCGAGCAGCAAACTCGGCAACATTACCGGCCCGGCGGCGGGCGGCTTGCTCTATTACGCGTACGGGCCCGATGTGGTCTATGGCGCCTGCGTCGTCATGTTCATCGCCGCGACCTTGATGCTGTTGATCGTGCCTGTGACGAGCCAGATCAGGCGCGGCAAGGAGCCGCCGACCTGGGGTTCGCTCATGGCCGGTTTCGGCTTCATCAAGCGCAAGCCGATCGTGCTCGGCGCCATCTCGATGGATTTGTTCGCCGTGCTGTGCAGCGGTTTGCCGGCGCTGCTGCCGGTCTATGCCCGCGACATCCTCCATACCGACGCCGACGGCCTCGGCTTTCTGCGCAGCAGCCAAGCGGTCGGCGGCCTGATCTCGGCGTTGGTGCTGACGCAAATTCCGCCGATGCGGCGTTCCGGCGTGATCCTTTTCGTCTGCGTCGGGCTGTTCGGCTTGGCGACCTTGGTCTTCGCCTATTCGACGATCTTCTGGATTTCGGCGGCGGCCTTGGCGCTGCTCGGCGCGGTCGATGTCGTCAGCGTTTATATCCGCCTCACACTGATTCAGATGACAACACCGGATGAAATGCGCGGCCGCGTCGCAGCGGTCAATTCGGTGTTCATCACCGCTTCCAACGAGCTGGGCGATTTCCGCGCCGGCGTCATGGCGTCGGTGATCGGCACGGTGACGGCGGCGGCCGTCGGCGGCTTCGCCGTGCTCGGCGTCACTGCGCTATGGTGGAAATACTTCCCCGACCTGCGCAACGCCGACAGGCTCGATGGGAAGTGAATAAGACCGGTAAATAAAAAGGGCCGGCAAATGCCGGCCCTTTTCTTCAAATGCGTCGGCGCCGATCAGCCGGGGATCCTCACCAGCTTCTGCGCCCCTTCGACCACGTCCGGCGGAGTCGCATAAAGCTCCTTGATGATCCGTTCAGCGTCCTCGCCGTAGACCGGGCTCAGCTCGAAGCGCTGACGTCCCAACTCGGCGCGCATCGCCGGATCATCGACGGATGTCTTGAAGGCGGCGCGCAGCATGGCAGCACGGTCAGCCGGCAGGTTCGGCGGCGCGGTGAAGGGCTGGCCAAGAATCTGGCGGCCGAAGAGGAACTTCAATACCTCACGATCCTTCGGGTCGGTGATGACCTCCATGACCGTCGGGATGTTCGGATAGTCAGGATCTTTTTCCAGACCCATCTGAACGAAGATCGCCCATTTCCCTTCGGCGACGCGGTCCTTGACGAAGGCGCGACCGCTGCCCGACCAGCCCGATAGGAACAATCCGTGCGTCTCGTTCTTTTCGACGGCGTTCATCGTCTCCGCTTGGCCTTGATAGCCGGCAATGTTTTTCAGCTTGGTGCCGTAAAGCGAATTGAACAGGCGGGCGTACATCGCCGGATCGCCCTCGACGCCGCTCACGCCCATGGCGATCTCGACTTTTTTCATTTCGTAGAGAGTCGTCGCCGGCGCGGCCTTGGAGACCACGCCCATGCCCATTTCCTTCACCAAGCTGCCGATCCAGGTAAATTTGAGGGCGTCGAATTGGGCTTGAGACTCGGCGCCGTAAAGCAGCGGCGCGGTGGGAATGGCGCGCGCCATGATCATCATGGTCGAGCCGTCCTTGGGAGCGACGTTGTAAAGGTAGTTCGCAGCGCGCATGCCGCCGCCGCCCGGCATGTTGTTGGTCACGAAATTCGGATTGCCCGGCAGATTCGCGCTGAGGAACTTGCCCATGACGCGGGCGTAGGTGTCGTAGCTGCCGCCGGCGGCGCTGCCGACGATGATCGTCATGTTTCGCTGGGCTTTGTAGAACTGCTCGGCGGATTGGCCGAAGGCTGGCCCGGCGGCGAAAACGCCGACGATCAAGGTCAGGCAGAGCTTTGCGGGGGAAAGGCTAGGCATGGTCGCTCCTCTATTGTGCGGCTTTCAGCAGCGCGCGGGTGGCTTCGATCGTCTCGCCCGACGTCGCGTAGATGCGCCCGACGATCTCTTGCGCTTCTTCGCCGAATACAGGGCTGATGGCGTAACGCTGCTTTTCGGCCTCGCTGAGCAACTGCGGGTCTTCGAGCGCCATTTTAAAGGCGTCGCGCAGCAGCTTCACGCGGTCGGCAGGCACGTTCGGCGGCGCGACGAAGGGGCGTCCGAGGATCTGGCGCTCGAACAGCAAGGTGAGAATTTGCTTGTTCTGCTCGCCCGGAATGACCTCGAACACGCTCGGCGCGTCGAGATGCTCCTCGTCCTTGCGGCTGGTCATCTGTACGAAGACTTTCCATTCGCCGCGCTTGACCTTGTCCTTGACGAAGGCGCGTCCGGCGCCCGACCAGCCCGAGAGGAACAAGCCGTGCAACTCGCCCTTTTCGACCGCTTGCAACGTTTCGCTTTGGCCGGGATAGGCGGCGATGACCTTGATTTTGGTGCCGTAGAGCTTGTTGAACAGGCGGGCGTACATGGCGGGGTCGGTTTCCGGGCCGCTCGCGCCGAACACCACTTCGGTCTTTTTCATCTCCTCGAGCGTGGTCGCCGGCGCTTTGGCGGAAATCGCGCCCATGCCCATCTCGATCACGGCGCTGCCGATCCAGTTGAACTTCGTCGCTTCGAACTGCGCTTTGGATTCGGCGCCGTAAAGTAGCGGCGCGGTGACGATGCCGCGGTCCATGATCGAGATCACCGAGCCGTCTTTCGGCGCCACCTCGTAGAGGTAGTTGGCGGCGCGCATGCCGCCGGCGCCCGGCATGTTGTTGGCGATGATGGTCGGATTGCCGGGAATATACTTGCTCATATGCCGGGTGATCATGCGGCCATAGACGTCGTAGCTGCCGCCCGGCGCGCTCGAGATGATGATCGACATCTCGTTGCGCGATTTATAAAAGGCGTCGGCGGATTGGGCGATGGCGGCGCTCGGCAGGACGGCGGCCGCGATCAGAGCGGCGAGGGCGGAACGCGGAATATAGGCAGTCATGACGGGTCTCCTGAAAAGGATGACATGACTGCGCTTGGGGGGAGCGCAGGATGTGGAAGGCCCCGACGGCCGATGCCGCCGGGGGTTGTAGAAGGCTTACTGAGCCGCAGGCGGCTTGACGTAGGTGCGAATCTTGGCGATGACCTCGGGCGAGGTTTTGTAAACCGCTTCGATCATCTTTTGCGTCGTCGCGCCGTCGATCGGCTCGATATAGCGGCGCGTCTTGTCGCCTTCGAGCACCAGTTCCGGATCGGCGCAGGCATCGCTGAAGGCTTTGCGCAACATGGCGACGCGGTCGGCCGGCACGCCGGGCGGCGCGACGAACGGCCGGCCCAGCTCGAGGCGGCCGAGGATGACTTCCATCACCTGGCGGTCATCGTCGTTCTTGATCAGTTCCATGATCGTCGGCACGTCGCCGATGTCGGGATCGCGCTTGAAGCCCATCTGCACCATGAAGCCGACTTCCTTGCGCGCATACATCTGCAGCAGCAGCTCGCGGGTCTGGCCCGACCAGCCGCTCATGAACAGGCCGTCGAGCTCGCCCTTCTGCACGGCCTGAACCACTTCGGGCTGGCCCTTGTAGGCGGTGATGATCTTGAACTTGGTGCCGAACATCTCGTTGAGCATGCGCGGCATCATCGCCGTGTCGCCCTCGGCGCCGGTCGAGCCGAGCACGACTTCGACCTTGGTCGCGTCCATCAAGGTCTTGGCCGGCGAGCGCGCGCCGTACACCGCCATGCCTGATTCGCTCGAGGCGCTGCCGAGCCAATTCATCTTCGCCGGGTCGAACTGCGTGTTGGAGTTTTCGCCGTAGAGCAGCGGCGCGGTCGGCAGGCCGCGGTCCATGATCGAGATGACGCTGCCGTCCTTCGGCGCGATGTTGGCGACGAAGTTGGCGGCGCGCACGCCGCCGGCGCCCGGCATGTTGTTGGTGATGATGTTGGGCTGGCCCGGGAGATATTTGCTCATGTAGCGCGCCAGCATGCGCGCGTAGCCATCATAGCCGCCGCCCGGCGCGCTGCCGACGACCATGATCATTTCTTTTTTGGACTTGTAGAACTCCTCGGCGGTCTGGGCGCTGGCCGGAGCGACAATGGCGCTCGCGCCTATGGCAAATCCGAGAAGCAGGCTGGTAGTCGTCGTGCGGGTCATGCGCATCATTTTTCCCCTTGGCCAGTTGACTTCGATTTTTGTCGGCGTCACTTTGATTGGACAAAGTGTAGAGAACCGATCCGCGAAAGCAACGGGCGTCCTAACTGGCTGAAACGTCTGCCGTTTCGTTGGGCGTGACGTGCCGTACTTTCCATCAGACCGCGACGGGAGAAATCATGCGCAAGCCTAAGAAGTCCGCTACCCGGAAAGCCGGCCCCAAAACGGCAGCGAAACGCGTCGCCAAAAAGGTCACGGGCAAGACGGCCAAGAAGCCGGCCGCCAAGACGCTTGCCAAGAAAAAGCCGGTCAAGACCGCCGCGGCGCAAAGGCGCTCCGTGAAGACAGCTGCCTCGAAGAAGGGCGCTGCCAAAAAGCCCGCCGCCAAAAAATCAGCCGCCAAAAAGTCTGTCGCGAAGAAAAGCGCGGCAAAAAAATCCCCGGCGAAAAAAGCCGCCGTACGCAAAGTCCGCGCTGCGCGTCCGACCGCGCGCACCACGGCGCGGACGCGCCTCGAAGCGCGCAGTCGCGTCGTCGCGCGGCCCGCAACTGCCAAGCCAGCCAAGCCGGTCAAGCCGGTCAATCCAGCCAAAGCGAAGGCGCCCGCCGCGCCGAAGGCCGCCGCGCCGGCGACCTGGACGCCGCCTGTCGAATATTCGCGCGCAGAAGTGATTGCCATTTCCGACCGTCTCTTGGCGCAGCCCGACATTCCGTTAAAGCAGACCGAGGACATCATCCGCATCCACGAGGTCGGCCTCGACTGGGATATGGGCATGATGGTCTATGAGCCGAAGGACCCGGCGAAGGTGGCGCGCGGCGCCGATGGCAAGAAGATCGGCGTCTTCCTGCTGCATGGCGGCTCCGGCGACTACAAGTCGATGGAGGCTATCGCCAAGCTTTACTCTGGTAAGTTCGGCCATAAGTGCGTCGCCATGACCTTCCCGGGTCGCCACTATTTCGACAGCCCGACGCGCGACTGGCCGGGCGATACCATCAATAAGGACGGCACCGTGCGCGTGCCGATGTGGCTGCGCGGCGAGAAGATCACGCCCGATATGTACGAGGTCATGAACGACGACACCAAGCGCTTGCGCTATGGCATCCGCACGGTGGCGCGCGCCAAGCCCGGCACGATCTTCTACGACCGCATGGCCGGCTGGCTGCCGGCCTTCGAGACCGGCATGAAGGAGGCGATGCGCAAGCATTTCCCCGAGGCCGACTATTCGATCTACGTCACCGGCCACTCGACCGGCGGCCCGCATGTCTTCATGATGTGCCAACGCGTGCCGAACATCGCCGGCGTCATCGCCGTCGAGAACTCGCCGTTCGGCTTCATTCAGGAAGAGCAGCACAACTGGTCTGGCGCTCTCGGCAAGGTGGCGGGCTATGAGCGCGTCAGCAGCAAGCCGGCGCCGCGCACCGATCCGTTCGACGAGCTATACATCCGCACTTGGCGCGATCGCGCGCGCTACGCCGGTCCCGAATCGCTGGGCCAGGAAGGTCCCGCAGCCCTCATGCGCCTGCCCTGGCTGATGGAGGAGATTCTCGACTGGTGGGACAAGAGCAAGATGCGACCGCAGTTCAAGGCCGAGTACATCCTGACGCACAATATCAAGTCGTCGCTGCGCAAAGCCGCCGAGGCGACCGCCAAGCGTCTCAACCTGTCTGGCCCGGACAAGGAGGCGCTGATCAAGCGCTACCTCAGCCTGCCCTATCCGGTGCAGGGCGGAAAGCCGGTGCCGCCGGTGCTGTTCGCCATCTCGAAGGACAGCCGCGACCATAGCCCTGAGGTTTACGAGGAAGTCGTGCTGCCGATGTTCAAGGAGCGCGTCAATCCGGCGCCCAAGGTCATGGTCACGCGCTTCGGCGCCGGCGTGCATCAATATACCAAGGCAGAGAAGGACCTGCCGCTCGGCATCGGTCCGGCGGTGGCCGAGTTCTATCACCAGGCCATCACCGGCGGTTATTTCCTCGTGAAGTAGCGGCGTCGCGGCTCGAATGAAAAGGGCGGGCGCCCATGATTGGAAAAAGCGCCCGCCCTTTTGCTTTTGGTCTCTTTTGCTTTTAAAGGGCCTATCGGCTAACGTGCCGGCGGTTTCACGAGGCGAGTTTCGATGACGGGTCTTTCCCCCCAGCCCGCGCCCCTCTCATCTATCAATAGCGGCATCTATGGCTTGCCCGGCACGCTGCTTGTGCTGGCGGCGCTGACGCTGCTGCGCTTGGCCTATCTCACGGTCTATCCGTTCGATCTGCATCCCGACGAGGCGCAATATTGGGTGTGGGCCCAGGACCTCGCGTTCGGCTACTACTCCAAGCCGCCGATGGTCGCCTGGCTGATCGGCGCGACCACGGCGGTCTGCGGCGACGGCGAAGCTTGCGTGCGCGCCGGCGCGCCGCTGATGCATTTTTTCACCGCGCTGGCGATCTATGGCGCCGGTCATCGCCTGTTCGACCGCCGCGTCGGCTTCTGGGCGGCGCTGCTCTATGCCACGTTGCCCGGCGTCGCTTTCTCGTCGGTGGTGATGTCCACCGATCTGCCGTTGCTGCTGTTCTGGGCCGTCGGCCTCTATGCCTATGTGCGCGCCTTGCAAGCCGTTGTCTTGGTGGGCCATGCCTGGCGCTGGTGGCTGCTGCTCGGCGTCGCCATCGGCCTCGGTATGCTCGGCAAATACGCCATGATCTTCTTCGTCCTGTCGATCGCGGTCCATGTCGCGCTGTCGCGCGGCCGCTTGGCCGGCTGGCGCTGGAGCGGCATCATTCTGGCACTGCTGGTCGGCGTCGCGATTTATGCGCCCAATGTGCTGTGGAACGCCGACAACAGCTTCGTCTCCTACGCCCATACCAGCGACAATGCCAATCTCGGCGGCGATCTGTTCCGCATCGACGCCTTCCTCGAATTTTTCGGCGCGCAGTTCGGCGTCTTCGGGCCGGCGCTGTTCGCCGCGCTGCTGGTGATCCTGGCGCGTTGGCGCGGCTGGTTCGCCGACGAGCGCCTGCGCCTGCTGGTCGCCTTCACCTTGCCGACGCTGGCGATCATGCTGGCGCAGGGCTTTCTGTCGCGCGCCAACGCCAATTGGGCGGCCCCCGCTTATGTCGCCGCCGCCATCCTGGTCGCCGCCTGGGCGCTGCGCGCCAATCCGGCGCTGTGGCGCGGCCGCGCGCTGGTGGCGAGCGGTTCGGTCGCCATCCATGTCGGGTTGATCGCGGTTTTTTTGGTTTTCATCGCCGCGACCTATGGCCGGCCCGACGCCTTGCCGGGCAAAGCCGATCCGTTCAAGCGGGTGCGCGGCTGGACCGAGCTCGGCGCCGCCATCGCCCATGTGCGGGCCAACGAAATGCCCGGCGCGCCCTTGCTGGTCGACGAGCGCAAACTGATGGCCGAGACGCTCTATTACGTGAAGCCCCATCCGGTCGAGGCTTTCAAATGGCGTCCCACCGTGCGCATTCACGATCACTTCGATCTGACGCGGCCCTATTATCAGGCCCTGTCGCCGGCCCAACTGCTCTATGTCACCGAGCGCACGGACGCCAGCGAGATCACCTCGCGCTTTCAATCAGCGCAACTGCTGGCGGAAATCCGCACGCCGATCGGCGTCGGGCGCGAGCGCGTCGTGCGGCTCTACGAGCTGGAAGGCTTCAAGGGATATCCGTGAACTATCCGTTCAGCGCGGCGACGCCGACCAGAACAGATAGAGCGTTTCGAAGCGGCCGCGCGCCATGTTGAAGCCGCGGACCCGATCGATGCGCCAGACCTCCGCGCCGAGATTGCGCACGGCGTCGCGAAAGCGCGTCTCCTCGCGGTCGTTCACGATGGCGAAGCGGTTGATCGATCCGGCAAGATAGGCGGCGGCGCCGTCCGGCGTCGTCAACTTGGTTTCGGTGCCGAGGAAAAACACCAAGCTCGGTTCGTGATAGCCGACGGCGGCGACCGCTTCGCGCGGCGGCCATGAAATTTCCTGATTGGCGATCATCAGCATCGCCTGTTGCGACGGCCAAAGCTGCTTGAGGCCCGGCAGCAAGCGGCCAAAGATCGGCGGCCAGATCAGCAGCACGCAGAGCGCCGCGATAGCCGCTGCGCGCAACGCTTCGCCTCGCCAAAAAGCGCGGCCCGCCAAGCCGATGGCGAGCAGGCTGCCGAGGATCGGCAAAAAGCCGCTCGGCGCGATGCGCTGTTCGGTGATCCAGGTGGCGATGATGAAGGCGAAGCCGAGGATCAGGCCGATCACGCTCCACAGCACGAGAAGGAGACGACCGGCCCAATGGCGCATCATGCTGCCGATGGCGTCCGGCGCGTCGCGCAAGCCGAGCGCCGTCATGAGCGCCACGGCGGGCAGCAGCGGCAGGATGTAATGCGGCAGCTTGGTCGGGATCAGCTCGAACATGATCCAGGCCGGAATCGCCCAAGCGAGCAGGAAGCGCGTCTCGGCCGTCTTGCGGCTGCGCCAGGCCCAGATCGCGCCGAACCAGCCGACCAGCGAGGCCGGCCAGAACGTCAGGGTCACAGTGGCGAGGTAATAGCCGGGCGGCGCGCCATGCGCTTCCTGGCCGCCGATCAGTTTCGGCAGCAGGTCTTGGCCGACTGCTTCTTGCAGGAAGTTGGAATCGCCGAGCGAGATGGCGACGAACCAGGGTGCGGCGATCAGCGCTGCCAGCGCCAGGCCTGGCAATGGGCGTAGTGCGCGCAGATGGCTCCAGCGGCGGTCGGCGATCCCCAGCGTGACGATCGTCAGCGCCGAAATCAGCGGCGTCACCGGGCCCTTGATCAGGATGCCGACGCCTTGCGCTGTCCAAAACAAGGCGGCCCAGAACAACATCGCCCAGCGCCAGTCGCTCGGCTCGCTCTTGCGGCTTTGCAGATAGAGCCGCGCCAATGCCAGTTGCGCCGCCGTCACGGTGAGCAGCAGCATGGCGTCAGTCTTGGCGATATGGGCCTCGGCCGTCGGGATCAGCGCCGCGCCGAACAGCAGCCCGGCGAGCAGGCCCGCGCCGCGTCCGAAGCTCGGACCGGCCAAGCTGGCGAGCAGCAGGACGGCGCCCAGCGCGCCGAACAGCGACGGCAAGCGATAGGGCCAGACGGAATCCTTGCCGAACGTCTTGGCGGCGGCAGCCTGCAGCCAATAGATGCCGACCGGTTTCTTGTTGCGCGCTTCCTCTTGGAAACGAATGTTCACGTAATCGCCGCTCTCGACCATCTGGCGCGAGGCTTGGATGAAGCGCGCTTCGTCACGGTCGGTCGGCGGCGTGCTGACCATGCCGGGCAGGAACAGGGCCACGGCGAACAGGGCGAGCAGGGCATAGGCCCAGCGGCCGGCGAGCAGGCGGCTGCACAGGCTTCCGTCCGCCAAGGGCTGGTCGTGCAACAGGCCAGTCAAGCTGGTCGTCAGGCGGGGGATGAAAGCGCTCACGCGGGGGACATGGGGCTGGGGTGGCCTGGAAACGAAAAGTGAGATCGGAAAGCCTGCGGCAAAGCCGCCGCACCTTACCAGACCTTGCCACGGGAAACCGTGAAAAACCTAGCCTTCGGGGGAGGGCCGTGCTAATGCCCGGACCGGAAAATCGCCCCGAATTGCAGTCATTTGGCCCCGTCTTTCATGGATTCCGCGCCCCTTCTCTCCGTCGTCGTGCCGGTCCGCAACGAGCAGGACAATGTCTTGCCGCTGATCGAGGAAATTCATGCTGCGTTGGCCCCCGCCGGTTCGGTCCGCTGGCCCTTCGAGGTGGTCTATGTCGATGACGGTTCGACCGACGCCACGCCGGCCAAGCTCGTCGAGGCGCAGGCGCGCTTCCCGCGTCTGCGCGTGTTGCGCCATGCCATGAGCTGCGGCCAGAGCACGGCGATCTGGTCGGCGGCCCACGCCGCGCGCGGCGAATGGATCGTCACGCTCGACGGCGACGGCCAGAACGATCCGGCGAACATTCCCGAGATGGTGGAGGTCGCCCTCGCCGGCGGACCCGGCCTCAATCTCGTCGCCGGCATCCGCCGCAAGCGTCAGGACGTTTGGTTGAAGCGCGTCTCGTCGCGCCTCGCCAACGCCATCCGCCAGAAGATGCTGCAGGACGGCGTGCGCGACACCGGCTGCGGCCTGAAAGTGATGCGTCGCGCAGCCTTCATCCGCTTGCCCTACTTCGATCATATGCACCGCTACTACCCGGCGCTGATCCTGCGCGGCGGCGGCACGCTCTTGTGCCATGACGTCAACCACCGCGCCCGCATGCGCGGCGTATCGAACTACGGCTTCTGGGATCGCTTCTGGGTCGGCGTCACCGATCTGTTCGGTGTCGCCTGGTTGCTGCGCCGCGCCAAGCGGCCCATCGTCGAATACGAGCGTTGAAGAAACTCAAACCCTACCTGCGCGGGCTGATCCTGATCGCCACCTTCGGGGCGGTCGGCTATCTCGTCCAAAGCACAGGCCTGCGCGGCCTGTTCGAC
The DNA here is from genome assembly GCA_964628235.1 of uncultured Rhizobium sp. GTDB lineage: Bacteria > Pseudomonadota > Alphaproteobacteria > SMXQ01 > SMXQ01 > CAMAVH01. The sequence goes on from CAZVLU010000049.1 coordinate 22,176, forward strand.
GAGGCTTGGGTCGATAGCCGCATCCGCGGCCAGGGCGTCAACGGCGAACTGCTCTATCTCGCCATGGGCGCGGCGCTCACCGCCATCGGCTTTCCGCGCCAGGCCGTCTGCTTCCTCGCCGGCTACGCCTTCGGTTTCAGCCTCGGCATGCCGCTGGCGCTCGCCGCGTCGCTCGGCGGCTGCGTGTTGGCCTTCTATTACGCGCGGCTGCTCGGCCGCTCCTTCGTGCTCAAGCGTTTTCCGGCGCGCATCAAGCGCATCGACAGCTTTCTGCATGAAAACCCGCTGTCGATGACGCTGCTGCTGCGCCTCTTGCCGGTCGGCAGCAACCTCGTCGCCAATTTGGCCGCCGGCGTGTCGGGCGTGCGCGCCTTGCCGTTTTTCGCCGGCAGCGTGCTCGGCTACGTGCCGCAGACGGTGATCTTCGTGCTGCTCGGCAGCGGCATCCATATCGACCCAGCCTGGACGACCGGCGTGTCCGTGGCGCTGTTCGTCGCCTCCAGCGCGCTCGGCGTCTATCTGTTTCGCCGTTACCGCAAGAACCGCGCGCTCGATGCCGATGTCGCGGCAGCCTTGGATGAGCCAGAGAATGGCAATTCAGAAAACGGCAATGCGGAGAGCAAATCGTGAGCGCCAAAGCGGTCGTGCTGCTGTCTGGCGGCCTCGATTCGGCCACTGCGCTGGCCATCGCGCGCAGCCGCGGCTTCGACTGTTACGCGATCACCTTCGCTTACGGGCAGCGTCATGCCGTCGAGATCGAGGCAGCGCGCAAAGTGGCCGTGGCCGGCAAGGCGATGCGCCATATCGTGCTGCCGATCGATTTGCGCGTGTTCGGCGGATCGGCGCTGACGACGGACGACATCGCCGTGCCCAAGGGTCGCGACGAGGCGCAGATGGCGAGCGCCATCCCCGTCACCTACGTGCCGGCGCGCAACACCATCTTCCTGTCCTTCGCCATGGCCTGGGCCGAAGTGCTCGGCGCGCGCGACATCTTCATCGGCGTCAACGTGCTGGATTATTCCGGCTATCCCGATTGCCGGCCGGAATTCATCGCCGCCTTCCAGCATATGGCCAATCTGGCGACCAAGGCGGCGGTCGAGGACAGTTCGGCCGGCGTCGAAACGCCGCATTTGACCATCCATGCGCCGCTGATCGATTTTTCCAAGGCCGACATCATCGCCAAGGGCCGGGCGCTCGGGGTGGATTTCTCTTTAACGCGAAGCTGCTATGATCCGGCCCCGGACGGCATGGCTTGCGGCGAATGCGATTCCTGCCGTCTGCGCCTCAACGGCTTCGCCGTTGCCGGCGTCATAGATCCAGCGCCTTACCGCCAAATTTCATAATTCAAAGACTCCGTAACACTCACCCGAGTCCCCATCATGCAGACCCTGTTGTCCTTCCGCTTCACCCTGCTGTATGTCGTTCTGATCGTCGCGGTGAATTACGGCTTCAGCGTCGTGCCGCTGGTCAAGCTGCCGGACGGCACCATGTGGCCGCCGATGTCGTTGGTCGTGGGCTTCATCTTCGTACTGCGCGATTTCGCCCAGCGCGAGATCGGCCATAAAGTGCTGCTCGCCATGCTGGTCGGCGTGGTCTTGTCTTACGTGATGGCGGACCCTTACGTGGCGGTCGCTTCGGCGGCGGCTTTCCTTGTGTCGGAACTGGCCGACTGGCTGGTCTATTCGCTGACCAAGCGCCCCTTGAGCCAGCGCATCATCTATTCGAGCTTGCTGAGCGCGCCGCTCGACAGCGCCGTGTTTCTTTTCGCCATCGGGCATTTCTCGATCGTCGGCGTCATCACCATGACGGCGAGCAAGCTGGTCGGCGCGTTCATCGTCTGGTGGATGATCCGCAAGCGCGAATCGACCGGCGGCCTCAACGCGATTTAGGCTTTAGCCGCGGCCTTTGTAATTGGCCACGCCCGGATCGGGCAGCCAGAGGCCCTTGGGCGGTTCGCCCGTCTGATAGAACACGTCGATCGGAATGCCGCCGCGCGGATACCAATAGCCGCCGATGCGCAGCCATTGCGGCTCCATCGCTTCGATCAGGCGCTTGGCGATGCCCACGGTGCAGTCCTCATGGAAAGCGCCGTGGTTGCGGAACGAGCCGAGAAACAATTTCAGCGACTTGCTCTCGACCAGCGCCGTCTCCGGCACATAGTCG
>CAZVLU010000050.1:0-23848 GCA_964628235.1 uncultured Rhizobium sp.
TCCTCGGGCGGCAGGTCGTACAGATTCTTGTCCATCGGATCGCCCGGGTGGATCTTGTTCTGGATGCCGTCGAGGCCGGCCATCAGCATCGCCGAGAAGGCGAGGTACGGGTTGGCCAGCGGATCGGGGAAGCGCACTTCGACGCGCTTCGCCTTCGGGCTCGTCGCGAACGGGATGCGGCAAGACGCCGAACGGTTGCGCGCCGAATAGGCGAGCAGCACGGGGGCTTCGAAGCCCGGGATCAAGCGCTTGTAGCTGTTGGTCGTCGGGTTCGTGAAGGCGTTGATGGCCTTCGCGTGCTTGATGATGCCGCCGATGTAGTACAAGGCTGTCTCGGAGAGATCGGCATAGCCAGAACCGGCGAACAGCGGCTTGCCGGCCTTCCAGATCGACTGGTGGACGTGCATGCCAGAACCGTTGTCGCCCTTGATCGGCTTCGGCATGAAGGTCGCCGTCTTGCCGTAGCTGTGGGCGACGTTCTTGACCACGTATTTGTAGATCATCATGTGGTCGGCGCCGGTGACGAGCGTGTTGAACTTGCAACCCAGCTCGTTCTGCGCGGTGGCGACTTCATGGTGATGCTTTTCGACATCGAGGCCCATCTCGAGCATCGTGGTCAGCATCTCGGCCCGGATATCGCTGTGCGAATCGATCGGCGCGACCGGGAAGTAGCCGCCCTTGACGCCAGGACGGTGGCCCGGGTTGCCCTCGGGGACGACGCGGTTGCTGGCCCACGGGCCTTCCATCGAGTCGACGCTGTAGGAGACGTCGTTCATCGAGACGTTGAAGCGAACGTCGTCGAAAATGAAGAATTCGGCTTCGGGGCCGACGTACACGGTGTCGCCGATGCCAGACGACTTCACATAGGCTTCCGCCTTCTTGGCGATCGAACGCGGATCGCGCGAGTAGGGCTGGCCGGTCGACGGCTCGAGAATGTCGCAGAAAATGATGAGCGACGGCTGGGCGGCGAACGGATCGATCACGGCGGTGCTGAGATCGAGCTTCAGGGTCATGTCCGACTCCTGAATGCCTTTCCAGCCGGCGATCGACGAACCGTCGAACATGAAGCCTTCGGCAAGGGTGTCCTCATCGATGGTCTTCACATGCTGGGCAGTGTGGTGCCACTGGCCTTTCGGGTCGGTGAAGCGGAGATCGACATACTTAATGTCGTGCTCCTTGATCATGGCCAAAATGGTTTTTGCGTCGGACATCGTCGATGATCCTGTCGTTGGTGGTTACGGGGTGGTGCTAAAGATTGAAACGCGGGGTAGTGAAGCGACGGTCTCAAGCCGCGCCGGCCCCCAATAGACGATGGGCGACCTGAGCGCGGCGATTCACATCAGATCGCGTCCGGGCCTTTTTCGCCCGTGCGGATGCGGATGACTTCCTCGATATTCGAGACGAAAATCTTGCCGTCGCCGATGCGACCGGTGCGGGCCGCCGCCGTGATGGCTTCGATGGCGCGCTCGACCAGCGCGTCGTCCATGACGATCTCGATCTTCACCTTGGGCAGGAAATCGACGACATATTCGGCGCCGCGATAGAGTTCGGTGTGGCCTTTCTGGCGACCGAATCCCTTGGTCTCGGTGACGGTCATGCCTTGCAGGCCGATCTCGTGGAGAGCTTCCTTCACTTCATCGAGCTTGAAGGGCTTAATGATGGCTTCGATCTTCTTCATGTGGACGAGGATTCTCGGGCGGGGGGTGGACGAAGGCGCGCTTGGAGCGACGCAGTTGATTGCTGCCTTTCCTAGCACAGCCCATGCCAATTGCCCTAGGGTGCCAAAAGCCAGGAAATTGGCGATAATTCAATAAGTTGTGGATAAGTCACGGCATTATATGCCTACCTTTTAGGCGGAGTGCCATTATTTTGCCTGTCGATATAGATTAAATAATGGGCAAAGACTTATTCCACGCTGTCAGCCTTTTCGAAGAGCGTTCCGCCGATGCCATTCTGGCTCCTAAGGCTGCTATGAAAGCCGGTTATAAGGCTCGGTTTTGGGTTTTTGTTCCGCCGCATAAGCCTGTTGGCAACTCCATGCGAGGGCGGCAGGAAACCTTGACGGGTTGGGGGGAGCCATCTAAACAAGCGCCCTTGCTCTTGTGGCGGGTGTAGCTCAGTTGGTTAGAGCGCCAGATTGTGGATCTGGATGTCGCCGGTTCAATTCCGGTCACTCGCCCCATTCCCCTTATTCTGATAAGTTCTGTATCAGCGCCTCCTATAACGGGAATGGGTGGCTGCTAACGGTATTCTGAACTGTCGTCTCCAGTTGTTCTCCACTAGCCTCTCGGTCATCGTTCGAGGCTTGGGATGGACGTTGCGACGGCCTATTCACCCGACCTATGTCCTGCCCCATCGTTTCGCCAAGGAGAGATTGCATGAACCCGCCCGCCTCCAATTTGTTGAAGACCGTGCCGCAAGACGTCGGCAGCGCCGCTCTCGAAGTTCTGTTGTCGCGCCGCAGCAACGCCGCTCTGTCGTTGCCGGTGCCGACGCAAGCCGACCTCGACATCATTTTCGACACCGCGATGCGCGCTGCCGACCATGACCGCATGCGCCCGTGGAGCTTCCATGTGCTGCGCGGTCCGGCGATCGAGAAGCTTTGGACCCTCTATGAAGCCGCGATGAAGCGCCGCGACCCGAACGTCGATCCGGCCAAACTGCAAGGCGGCAAGATCAAGTTGATGAAGGCGCCGATGATCATCGCCGTCGGCTGCAAAATTCAGCCGGGCATGATCATGGAGATCGAGCAGCTCTTCTCGTCGGCTGCCGGCGCCATGAACATCATGAACGCCATCCATGCCCTCGGTTACGCCGGCAAGTGGGTGACCGGCGATAATATGTATGATCCGGAAGTGAACAAAGCCTTCGGCTACACCGCGCCGGACCGCTTGGTCGGCATGATCTATGTCGGCACCGCGACCGAAGCGCCGCCGGCCAAGCCGACGCCGAACCATCAGGACTTCGTCAAGGAATGGACCGGTCCCGTCGCCTAAGCGCGGATTTCATCAAGATAAAAACGGGCGGTCTTCGGGCCGCCCGTTTTTTTGTCGCTTAATTTAAGCGCGGCCGTTTGAGATGCTGCGCGCGGTCGGACGACGGGACGCTGATTTCGATCTCGCGGTCCTTGCGCTTGACGCGGAAGGGGACGGCGACCCCGGCGGGGCCGAGCGCCCAAATGCGCCGATACATATCGGCGAGATTGCGCGGCCGTTTGCCGCCGATGTCGAGAATGGCGTCGCCGACGCGCAGGCCCGACTGCTTGGCGGGGCCGTTGTCGCTCATGCCGGCAATGACGAGTTTATCCTCCGTCTCCGCCGTCCAGATGCCGAGCCAGGGGCGCGGCGGCCGATCGACGCGGCCGAGACGCATCATGTCGGGCAGGACGCCTTTGAGCAGATCGATGGGGATGACGAGGTTGGCGTCGATCGTCACGCCGCCATGCGAGAACTGCTGGAAGATCAGCGAGGCGATGCCGACAAGATTGCCGTCACGACCGATCGCGGCGGCCCCCGTCCATTGCGGATGGGCGGGCGCGGCGAAGATCGCTTGATCGAGCAGATATTCCCAATAGCCGGCAAATTCCTGCTTGGCGATCACGCGCGAGATCACCGCCTGTTCGATGCCGCCGAACGCCGCGATGACGAGCGGATCGCCGGGCATCAGCTCGCTCGATTTGCCGAGCGAGAGCGGCGGCCGCCCGAGCGGCTCGAGCGCCTGCACCAAACCGAAGCCGCTTTCCTGATCTTGGCCGACGATATGGGCGGGGATCGCCTTGCCGCCGGAATCGATGATCCACACCGCGTCGGCCTCGGTCAGCAGATAGCCGACCGTCACGACCAAACCATCGCTGCCGATCACCACGCCGCTGCCGGCGCGGTCGGTGCCGAGGCGCGCCGCGCTCGACGCGTCGGCCGGCACCGTCGTGCGCAGCGCGACGATCGAGGGCAAGGTTTGATCGAGATCGAAGGGCAGATCGGCGAGGCGCGGGGGCATGGGCTTCTCCTGGCGAAATTCTGCCGCAGCCGGACGTTTCGCGCCAGCGCGGCTTGAGCTTCGGCGCGAGTGATTCGTACCCTAGGAATGCATAGACTTTGCAGGGCCCATCGGGCATAAGGCAGAGGCTTAACGGTTATAAACCATCGTTAAGCCATTGTTGCATAACGAGTAACAAGTCGTACTGCCGGTCGAAAACGGACGGCGTCTGTACGCGGCATCGGGGGAATCTTGTCCAGCGTGTCTTTGCCGGGGGGCGGACAGCGCCCTTCTCCGACGTGGCGTGGCCTGATTTTCAAGATCAGCTTGGTGGCTGCCTTGGTCGTGGCTGCCGTGGTGGCGCAAGTCGCCTACGATTTATGGCGCAGCCATGGCCGCCAGCTCCGCGATGCCGAGCGCGATACGGCCAACCTCGTGCGTCTGCTCGACGAGCAGACGGCGCGCACCTTTCAAGCCGTCGATCTCAGCATGCGCGCCGCGGCGGACGCCATCGCCCGCTTGCCCAAAGACATGCCGGACCGCGATCGCGCCATCTACGACTTGCTCGGCGGCTTCATGCCGCAATTGCCGTTCGTGCGCTCGTTATTCATCATCGATCGCGCCGGCGTCATGCGCTATCTGTCCAGCCAGTTTCCCGCCGATCCGCTCGACAACACCGCGCGCGACTATTTCAAGGACCTGAGCGCCGCGCCACGCGAGGGGCTCTATATCGGCAAGCCGGTTTTGAGCCGCGTCACGGGGCAATGGTTTATCAGCGCGGCCTTGCGCCTCAACGACAGCGCAGGCGATTTCGACGGGGTAATCCTCGCCGCCGTCGAGCCGGAGTATTTCCAGTCGTTTTACAAATCGCTCGATGTCGGCGAAGAAGGCCAGGTCGCCATGTATCTGGCCGACGGCAGCCTCCTCGTCCGCAGCCCGCGCGACGAAAGCCTGGCCGGCGTCTCCTTTGCCGATAGCCCATTGTTTCGCGCTCATCTGCCGCGCGCGACGCAGGGCGTCTTTCGCGCGCCGGCGAGCGGCGACCAACCGGCGCGCATCGTCGGCTACCGCTGCCTCGAATTCTTGCCGCTCGTCGTCACCGTGGCGCTGAGCGAACGCGAGGTGCTGCGCGATTGGCGGGCGAACATGCTGGTCTATCTGCCGGTCATCGCCGCCTTCGTGCTGTTCGTCGTCGTGTTGATGGGCTTCTTGCTGCGCGAGTTGCGCCAACGGGAAGCTTTGTCGCTGGCGTTGCGCGACAACAGCGACCGTTTGCGCCTGGCGCTCGAATCGTCGGAGACGGGCACCTGGACCTGGGACAAGGCGACCGACAAGTCGATCGCCGACGAGAACGTGCTGCGCATCTTCGGCGTCGGCGCCTATCTGGGCAGCGGCGAAGCCTTTCTAAAATCGCTGCATCCCGAAGATCGCGCCCATGTCGGCCAAGCCATCGAACGCTGCATGGCCGAGGAAACCTCTTATGATGTGGTTTACCGCATCTATCGCGGCGGCGACGGCGCGATCCGCTGGATTCATAGCCGCGGCGAGCCGATGCGCGGGCCCGGCGGCGCGCTCACCGGCCTGATCGGCGTCTGCAACGACATTACCGCCCAGCGCCAAGCGCAGGATGCCATGGTGCAGGCGCAGCGGTTGGAGATCGTCAGCCGCATGACCGGCGGCATCGCGCATGATTTTAACAATCTGCTGCAGGTCGTTCTCGGCAATGCCGAAATCCTCATCGAAGGTTTGCGCGACAACCCGGCGCTGCGCCGTTGGGCGGAGATGACGAAAGTCGCCGCCGACCGCGGCGCCGAATTGACGCGCCGCCTCATGGCTTTCGCGCGTCGCCAAATGCTCGAGCCGGCGGAAGTCAACGTCAACCGGCTGGTGCTGTCGATGAGCGACAGCTTGCGCCGCTCGCTCGGCGACAGGCAACTGGTGGTCGATCTGGCGGACGATCTGTGGCCCGCCATGGTCGATCCCGGTCAATTGGAGAACGCCATCATCAGCCTGACGCTCAATGCCTGCGACGCCATGCCGGACGGCGGCCGCTTGATGATCGCCACAGCGAACCGCGAATTGTCGGGCGACGACTGCCATGAGATCGAGGATCTCTCGCCCGGCCGCTATGTCACGATCTCCATCGTCGATAGCGGCATCGGCATGACGGCGGAGGTGCTCAAGCGCTGCTGCGAGCCGTTCTTCACCACCAAGGATGTCGGGGCCGGCAGCGGCCTCGGCCTGTCCATGGTCTACGGTTTTGTCAAACAATCCGACGGCCATATGACGATCAGCAGCAAGCCCGGCGCGGGAACGACCGTGATCCTCTATATGCCTTGTGCGAGCGACCTGCCGGCTGAGGAACAGGCGTCAGGCCCATCCGCGACGAGAGCTTTGCCGGGCGGCATCGAGACGGTGTTGGTCGTCGAGGACGACCCGCTCGTGCGCGGTTATGTCTGCCGGCAAGTCTCCGATCTCGGCTATGCGGTGATCGAATGCGCCGACGCCAATGCGGCTTTGATGGCATTCCGCCGCCGCGAAGAGGTCGACCTGCTGTTCAGCGATATCTTTTTGTCAGGCGATATGGACGGCATTGTCCTGGCGGAGGAGGCGCGCCGGCTTCGTCCAGGCTTGAAGGTGCTGCTGACGTCCGGCGATGCCAGCGGTTCGGCGGGCGACGCAAGCCGGCTTGCCGGCCATCAGGTGCTGGCCAAGCCCTACCGCCGGGAGGAATTGGCGGCCACTTTACGTGCCGTTCTCGAAGGTCCGATTTGAGCATCAATGCCTTCCGACAAGGCCCCATAGCGGGCCTGCGAGACGCATGCTATATCGGCTCACGACATCGACTTGACGGCGGATCAACCGCCCGTCCGTTTATCAAACAATAAAAAGCAAGGCAGGGAGCATGACTGAGTATTTCCTTCTGAATTATGCCGACGAGCAGGGCGCCGCGCGCGCCGGCATTAAAGTCGGCGATAAGATCATCGATATCGAAAAGGGCTTGGCCGCGATCGGCAAAAGCGCCGTGCTCGGCGGCGCCGACGCGCGCTCGACGATGGCCATTCTCGGCGCGTGGGACAAGTCCGAGCCGGCGCTTGAAGCGCTTGCCGCCGCGGCGCCGCCAGCCGCCAGCAAGCCGCTGGCCGGCGCCAAGCTGATGGCGCCGCTGCTCTATCCCGGCGGCATCTTCTGCGCCGCCGCCAATTTCACCGACCATATGCGCGAGATGTCGGGCCGCGAGCCGCCCGACAAGACCAAGACGCGCCCCTACTTCTTCCCCAAGACGATCGCCCATTCGATCATCGGCCCGGAAGATCCGATCCGTCTGCCGAAGGTCTCCAAGCAGGTCGATTGGGAAGCCGAAGTCGGCGTCGTCATCGGCAAGCCGGCGCGCAACGTCTCGGAAGCCGATGCGATGAACTATGTCGCCGGCTACACGATCATGAACGATCTGAGCTTGCGCGATCTCGGCCAACGGACCGACTGGAATTTCCGCGTCGACTGGTTCCAGCACAAATGCTTCGACGGCTCCGCGCCGCTCGGCCCCTGGATCGTGCCGGCCAAGGCCATCAAGGACCCGTACAAGCTGGCGATGAAGCTGTGGGTCAACAAGGACCTGATGCAGGACTCCTCGACCAGCTTCATGCATTTCGACATCGCCGAGCAGATCTCCTATCTCAGCGAACGGCTCACGCTGCGTCCTGGCGACATCATCTCGACCGGCACGCCGTCGGGCGTCGGTCGCCCGCGCGGCATCTTCCTCAAGCCGGGCGACGAGGTGACCATCGAGGTCGAGGGCATCGGCCGCATGCACAATCCGGTCGTCCAGGGAGAGTGATCTTGGCGAAGACTCCGGTCATCGACATCCACGGTCATATCAACCTCGCCAAACCGAAGGCGCTCCTCGCGGAGCGCCTTCCGCCCAAGCCGGAGAAGCCTGGCGCCCACAAGACGGGCGGCGGCATCACCGACAAGTCGCGCGGCAAGATTCTCAACGACGTCGACGCGCGGCTGGCCGACATGGACGGCATGGGCGTCGACATCATGGCGCTCACGCCGTCGCCGCCGGGCGGCTTTTATAAGCTGGGCGAAGACCTGGCCGGCGAAATCGCCCGTTCGGTCAACGACGAGACGGCGAAAGTGGTGCGCGACCACCCGGGGCGCTTTATCGCTCTCGGCAACGTGCCGCTCCAGCATGTCGCTCTGTCGGTGCGAGAACTTGAGCGCGCGACCAACGAACTCGGCCATAAGGGCATGCGTCTCGGCACCAACTTGGCCGGCGTCGAACTCGGCGACCGCCGATTCGATCCGTTCTGGGCGGCTGCGGAAAAGCTTGGTTCAGTGATCTTCCTGCATCCGCAGGGCTTCACGCAGCCCGAGCGACTGCAAGACTATTTCATGACCAACGTCGTCGGCCAGCCGTTAGAGACGACGCTGGCTTTGGCGCAGATGATCTTCGGCGGCGTGTTCGAGCGCTACCCGGGGCTGAAACTTTGCGCCGCGCATGGCGGCGGATTCTTGCCGTTCTATCTCGGCCGCTTCGAGCAGGCGTACCGCGAGCGCGCCGAATGTCGCGTCCACATCAGCAAGCCGCCGGAGCATTACGTGAAGCAGATTTGGTTCGACACGGTGCTGTTCCGTCCCGACCAGATCGCTTTCCTCGTCAACCTCGTCGGCCACGATAAGGTGATGATGGGCACCGACAGCCCTTACGACATGGGCGAGAACCATCCGGTAAAGCTGGTCGAGAGCGTGCCCGGCCTCAGCGCGGCGCAGAAGGCCGACATCCTCGGCGGCAATGCGGCCAGGTTGCTCGCCATCGTCTAACGCGACAAGCGCAGCGTAAACAAAAAGCCCCGGCTCGTGAGAGCCGGGGCTTTTACGTCTGATCCGCCGCCTATTTGCCTTTGCGTTCCGAGTTGTCTTCGCCGTTGCCGGGCTGGCGATAGCCGTTGACGCGGGCGTAGATGGCGTCCGGCACGTCATAGAGCTTGTTCATCAAGGTCGCGATCTCCTTGCCCGAGATCGCGTCGATCTCGAGGTTCTGCTTGTCGGCGTCGGCCAGCAGAGCGGGGTCCTCCATCGAAGCGTCGAAGGCTTTCTGCAAAGCCGCGGCGCGATCGGCCGGGATGCTCGGCGGGGCCAGGAAGGGGCGGCCCATTTCCTGCGTCGCCAGCATGATCTCCATGGCGACTCGGTCTTCTTCCTTGGTCAGCAGGTCCATGATCAGCGGCACGTCGGGAAGCTCTTTGTGCTTCTTCAGGCCGAACTGCACGATCATGTTGACCTTCTTGTCGCGGATCCAGTCGGACTGCGTCGCCTTCAAGCTGGCGTAGCCGAAGCCGCAGCGCGAGTCGACTTCGCCGCGTTCCATGGCGATGTCGGTGTCGGTGCCCTGATAGCCGGTGACCAGCTTGAACTTGGTGCCGAGCAGGCTGTTCATCACGCGCGGGAACACGGCGCTCGAACCAGCGACGCCGCTGCCGCCGGCCACGACTTCCTTCTTCTTGGCGTCATCGACGGTCTTGATGCCGGTGGTATGCCAGGTCAGGCAGACGCTGGTCTGCTTGGCCATGCTGCCGATCCAGGTGAACTGGCGACCATCGTACTTGGTGCCTTCGGGCGCCACTTTCGGCTCCAGGCCCATGCGCTCATGGACGCCGCCGAAGGTCAGGCCGTCTTTCGGCGCGACGTTGAAGATGTAGTTCGTCGCGATCAAGGTGCCGGCGCCGGTCATGTTGCGCACGACGAAGCCGGGATTGCCCGGAATATGCTTGCCCATATGGCGGGTCAGCAGGCGGGCGTAGGCGTCATAAGCGCCGCCGGCATTGTTGCCGACGATCACGTTGATGCTCTTGCCTTTGTAGAAGCTTTCCACGCTTTGCGCTGAAGCGCCCGACGCGGCGAAAGTCAGAGCGAATGCCCCGACGACCCCGAATGCGAGCGAGGTCTTTAGATTGGTCATCGAAACCCCCAAGTGACATTTATTATATAAACATCCGCCGGAATTTTTCCCGGCGGGCAGGCACGGTCATCGTTGTTATTTCGCACCCTCGATGATCTTCAAGCCGGGCTGGAATTTGCTGACTTCGGCAAGCCGGTCGAGGATCGGTTTGGGCGTAGCGTAGGCTTTCTTCAACAACTCTTCCATCTTTACGCCGCTGACGGGTTCGACTTCCAGTTTAGATTTTTCAGCGTCGGAGAGGAAATCCTTATCGAGCATGGTGGCGTCGAACGCCTTGCGCAGCGCGGCGACGCGGTCGAGCGGGACTTCCGGCGGCACCATGTAGGGGCGGCCGAACAGCAGCGGCACCATCATCACTTCGAGCAGTTGGCGATCGGCTTCGTTCTTGGCGAAGTCGAGCGCCAAGGGCACGTTCGGCAAGTCGGGGTGTTTCTCCATCGACTGCTGATAGAGGATGTTCACCTTGTTCTCGGTCAGCCAATGCATCTGGCGCGCCTTGAAACTGGTCCACGACATGGTGCCGCGCCCGCCGACTTCGCCGCGCTCCATGGCGAGATCGACTTCGCTGCCGCCCGGATAGCCGGCGATGACCTTGATTTTGAAGCCGAGCACGTTGGCCAGCACGTAAGGGAGCACGACGCTCTCCGTGCCGGCGCCGGTGCCGCCCATGATGATCTCTTTGTTGAAGAGGTCTTGATGGGTCTTGATGCCGGTGGTGTGCCAAGCGACGGCGATGCTGGTCTCGGCGTTGGCGCTGCCGATCCAGTGGAACTTCAGCGGGTCGAACTGCGCCTTGGAATCGTGGCCGCTGCTCAACGGCTCGAAGGGGACGCCGCGCTGCGGCGCGCCGATATAGGTGCCGTCCTTCGGCGCGATGTTGAACATGTAGTTGGCAGCGAGCAGGCCGCCGGCGCCGGTCATGTTGCGCGGCACCTGGTCGGGCTTGCCGGGAATATATTTGACCATGTGCCGCATGACGAGCCGCGCGAAGATGTCGTAGCCGCCGCCGGCGCTGAGGCCGATGACCATATTCATGGTCTTGCCTTTATAAAAATCGGCAATGGCGTCTTGCGCCGTGGCTGGATTGGTGGCGGCGGGCACGGCCAGCATGGCGGCGCATAACGCGGATAGACTCCCGGCTTTTTTGAAAAGTGGCATGTCGCTCGCTCCCTGTATCCCGGCGATTGATTCGCTCGGGTTATGACGCCCTGAGGGCATCGTTCTTATGGGATGATTGTGCGGGGCGCGACCAGCCTGCGCTAGGGGAAAAATCGTCAAGGTCCGTCGCGCGAACTAACGATTTGGTGAAAAAGGCCTATTGGCCGGTCGCGCCGGTCAGTTTGGCGAGCGCGGCAATGGCCGTCTCGGCTTGCTCGAGGGCGAAAACCGCCGCGACATAGCGATCCGGCCGCAGCAGCAAAAGCCGCGTCTGGTTCGCGGGAAACAATTTGGCGAAGCGCCCGGCACGGTCAAGCGCGACGGAGATGCCGGGAGGAATCGGCGCTGGCAGTTTGGCGTCGGGCGGCAAAAGGGCGACACGCTTCGCGTCGAGCCGCCGCCATAGCGGATGTTCGGCCGCCATGAGGGCGATCACGGCATCGCCACCGTAGGCCAACAGGGCAAAGCCTGGGCCTGTTACCTCGTCGAGCAGCGTTTCCTTATCGCCCACGCCGGCGGCGGCGAGCGGATCGACGGCGACGACGCGCGGCTGCGGCAACATGCGGCCGACCAGGCTGGTCTTCGGATTCTCGCCGTTCGGCAGGATGAAGCCGGCGGCGAAGCGCGGCTTGGGCTTGAACTTCATTTGCATGAAATAGTCGCGCACGGCAGGCACCAGGCTGGCGATGCGGATGGCGTTGACCAGCAGGTTCTCGCGCAGGCGCGTCGCCGGGTTCATCACTTGGCCCATGCGCACCGCCATCATGATGAGCGACCAGGCGTGCGGTCGACGCTCTTGCGCGTATGTTTCGAGCAAAGCGGGCGCGATGCGGCCGGCGGTCGCGGCAGCAAGTTTCCACGACAGGTTATGCGCGTCGCGGATGCCCGAGTTCATGCCCTGGCCGGCGAAGGGCGGCGTCAGATGGGCGGCGTCGCCAGCGAGGAATACGCGGCCCTCGCGCCAGCGCTCGGCAGTGCGCGCGTGGAAAGTGTAAACGATCTGGCGCACGATCTCGGCTTCGGTGTCGCCGCCGTAGAGCTGCAACATGCCGCGGATCGATTCGGGCTTGAGCGCTTCCGCGTCGCTCTCCTCGGGGCGCAGGCGGAATTCCCAGCGCCGCGTGCCGTGCGGGCCGGGCAGGGTGATCGCCGGTCGCGCGGCGCTGCAATAGACATGGGTGTGCTGGATCGTGTCCTTGCGGTTGGCGATGTCGAGCACGACCCAGCGTTCCTCGAAGCTGGAGCCGACGAGCGGAATGCCGAGCAATTTGCGGATCGGCGATGAGCCGCCATCGCAAGCGGCGAGATAGTCGGCGCGGATTTGCAATGTCGTGCCGTCGGCGCGTTCGATGTCGGCGGTGACGCCGCTCTCGTCCTGCGTGAAGCCGATCAGCTTATGGCCGAACAAGGCTTTGACATGGGCAAAGCGCGTCAGGCCCTGGCGCAGGGTCGCTTCGAATAAGGGCTGCTGGAACGGGCAGCGACGCGGGTAGCCGTAGTCGGCGGCGGTCGGCAGCACGGCGGCGAAGCGCCGACCGTGCCGCGTGAAGTAGTGATAGCCGTAGCCGCCGAGGATGACGTCCTTGGCAACCTCGTCGATCAGGCCAGCCGCCTGCATGGTGCGCAGCGACTCGTCGTCGATCGAGACGGCGCGCGGCTCCTGCACGGTCGTCTCATGCTGTTCGGCGAGGATCGTCTCGACGCCGTAGCGGCCGAGCAGATTGGCGAGCGTCAGCCCTGTCGGTCCGGCGCCGACGATCAACACCGGCGCCGTGAGCCGCTCCACGGACATGCGCGGCTTACTGCTCGATAACCTTGTTCTGTAGGATGCCGATGCTGCTGATCTCGACCTCGACCGTGTCGCCCGGCTTCATGAAGAGCTGTGGCGTGCGCTTCACGCCGACGCCGCCCGGCGTGCCGGTGGAGATGACATCGCCCGGATTGAGCTGCGTGAAGGTGGTGATGTAATTGATCAGCACCGGAATCGGGAACAGCATCAGGTCGATGCCGGTCTCTTGCACCTGCTGGCCGTTGAGGCGGGTCTTGAGCGTCAATTTGTTGACGTCGGGAATCTCGTCCTTCGTCACCATCCAGGGGCCGAACGCGCCGGTCTTGGGATAGTTCTTGCCCGGCGTCCACTGCATCGTGTGGTACTGCCAGTCGCGCACGCTGCCGTCGTTGTAGCAGCTATAGCCGGCGATGATGCTGAATGCGTCCTTCTCGGCGATATGGCGGCCGGACTTGCCGATGACGATGGCGAGCTCGCCCTCATAGTCGAACTCGACGGAGTTCTTCGGCTTCACCATGATGTCGCCATGGGCCGTCTGGCTGTCGGGGAAGCGCACGAACAGCGCCGGATTGTCGGTCGGCTTGCGGCCGGTCTCTTCGCGGTGCGCTTTGTAATTGAGGCCGACGCAGATGATCTTGCCCGGATTGGCGATGAGCGGCAGATATTCGACATCGGCGAGCTTGACGTCAGGCTTCTCCTTGGCCGCATCTGCAGCTTTCGCGAGGCCGTCGGCCTCCAGCAGGGCGCGCAGATCGGCGTAGGGCAGGCGCCTGCCGAGATCGACGATGCCGTCGCCGACGACGACGCCGTAGCTGTTCTTATTGTTCAGGCGAAAACTGGCAAGCTTCATGATGCTGGTCCCCAGATTATTGTGATGTCGTCGATGACGGCGCGGATGCGGCGTTAGCTGCGCATCCAGGCCGAGCCCCAAGAGTTGAGCGTGCGCTGCTCGTGCGGCCACTCGCGTGTGGCGATGTCGTGATCGATATGTTCGATCTCGGCGGAAAACTCGAAGGCGTTGCCGTCGGGATCGTTGAGCATGAAGAAGAGGTTGTTGCCCGGCCCATGACGGCCCGGTCCCCAGCCGATCGGCAGATGCAGCGTCGCCAGATGGTCGGCCCAATCGCGGATATCGTCCCACTTCGTCGTCTCGAAGCAGAAGTGGTCGAGCTTGCGCACGCGCGAGCGGAAGCAGGCGAAGCTGTGATGCTCGTCGTCGGAGCGCATGAAGACGGCTGTGGTGTCGCCTTCGCCGTCCTTCACGCGGTCCGACAAACGGAAGCCGAGGACGTTCGTGTAGAACGCGATCATGCCTTCGATGTCGTCCGTCGTGACGACGACATGCTGCAGGCGGCCGGGGAGTTTGTCCTTGCCGGGTGCGTCGGCAATCCGAGAGCCGACGCCGAACGCGATGAGATTGCCGTTGGGATCCTTGACCGCGAACGCGCCGTCGCCGAGCAGCGCGTTCGGCGCCGGCAGGATGGCGATGGATTGTTTTTCCAGATGGCCACGCAACGCATCGAGGCGCGTGCGTTCGCCGAGCGCATAGGCGGCATAGCCGAGCTGACTGGCCGCGCCCGCGCCGATGACGATGCGGCGTTCGGCGCCGGCGAGCAGTTTGTCGCCGCTCGGCAAATCGCTCACCGCGCCGCCGAGAACCTTGCCGTAATAGTCCAGCAGGGCCGCAGGCTGCGGGCTGGTGACTTTGACATGGTCGAGGCGGGCTGGCCACAGAGGGGAGCGTGCGATCATACTGTGACGATCATGCTGTGATATGTAAGATTGCTGAGGAAAAATATAGCCGTCGCCGCCGTCGGAATCGACGAAAACGCGCATCAACATAATAGCTTCTGAAAAATCGGATGCTATAGTTAATCTCAATAAAACTCCTGAAATAAGAGGGAAGCAGGGATGAACAAAACCCAGGATGAAGGCTTGACTGTGGATGGCGCGGACCTCAACCGTAAAGTCGCCGTCGCGGCTTTGCAGAAAACGCTAGCGCGCGAGCAATGTTATGTTTGCTGGATGCGGCCGAACGAAAATGCGCCGCCGATGCCGGTATCTCCCGAGGAGATGCGGCTGATCCATCACGAATATCTTCTGGACCTGGAGCGGCGCGGCGTTTTGTTCGCGGCAGGTCCATTTGTCGATGAGAACGGCAAGCGTCATGGGTCCGGCATGTTGCTGATCCGCGCCAAAACGCGCGCCGAGGCCGAAGCGCTTGCTTTCGCGGAACCTTATACCAAGGCAGGTCAGCGCATCATGGAATTGACCCCGTGGCAGCGTAATGAGGGCGTGGTGAATCTCAGCCTGCGTCTGGCCGATGGCGTCATGCAACTTGACAGTCGAACTTATAAGCTCACGCCGGCTTGAGAGCGGCTTTCTCGCGCCGCAATGTCGGTTGTCGAGATCAGATAAGCGGAGGCGTTCTCAGGCGTTTCCGAAAAAATATGCGATAGGGAGATGGGCATCATGACGATGCGGTTGACCGCTAAAGCGGTTTTGCTTTCTTTTTTTGGCGCGGCAGGTTTGGGCGCTGCAAGTGCTGCGCTGGCGCAATCGCCGGAGGAGTTTTATCGCGGCCGCCAAATGGAGATGGTGATCGGCGGCGGCGCTGGCGGCGGCGTCGACATCTATGGCCGCATGGTTGCGCGCCACATGGTGAAGTATATTCCAGGCGTCCCGTCGATGATCGTGCGCAACTATCCTGCTGCCGGCGGCACGGTCGGCGTCAGCTATCTCTTCCATAAGGCGCCACGCGACGGTTCGGCGATGGGCACGATGGCGCGAGGTCCGGTCGTCGAGCCTTTGATCGGCAGCCGCAAATTGGATTATGAAACGCCGGAATTCTCATGGATCGGTAGCGCCAGCCAAGATGTCAGCATCTGCGGGGCGTGGCATACGACTTCGTTCAAAACCATCGCGGACGCCCAGGCGCGGGAAATGACCGTGGCCGGCACCGGCGGCAGCTCTGAGACGGATACTTTCCCGACGATCCTGAACGATATGCTCAATACGAAGTTCAAGTTGATCACCGGTTATAGCGGCACGCAGCAAACGCTTCTGGCGATCGAGCGGGGGGAAGTGGATGGCCGTTGCGGCTGGGGCTGGTCGAGTTTGAAAAGCACCAATGCCGATTGGATCAGGGATCGCAAGATTGTCGTGCTGCTGCAACTGTCGATGGAGCGTCATCAGGACTTGAAAGATGTTCCGACGGTGATGGAGAAGGTCACGCGTCAGGAAGACCGCATGGCTTTGGAGCTATTGCTCGCGCCGCAAGATATGGCGCGTCCTTTTGCCGCGCCGCCGAAGGTGCCGACCGACCGCTTGGCGGCGCTGCGCCGGGCTTTCGACAAGACGATGACCGATTCCGCCTTTCTTGCCGATGTGGACAAGATTCAGGGGGATATCTCGCCTTTGACCGGGGAAAAGGTGCAGGCTTTGGTGACGAACATGTATAAGGCCTCGCCGCAGGTGATCGAGCGCGTCAAGACGCTCATTGCCCCGCGTTAAGCCTGGGGCGAATTAAGAAAAGCGACTCGCCGCCAAGCCACCGATCTCGACTTCGGGCGTGGCGCCGCTCACTAGATCGGCGCAGACGCGGCCCGACGCGGCGGCGAGCGTCCAGCCGAGCGTGCCGTGGCCGGTGTTCATCGTCAGATTGCGGAACGGCGTCTTGCCGATGATCGGCGCGCCATCGGGCGTCAGCGGTCGCAGGCCGGTCCAGAACTCGGCGCGCTCGAAATCGCCGGCATGGGGGAACATCTCGCGCGTCGTCGCCAGGATGCCTTCGGCGCGGCCCGGCGTCAGCGCGTTGTTATAGCCGGCGAACTCGGCGGTGCCGGCAATGCGCAAGCGCTGGCCGAGCCGGCTGTAAACCAGCTTCACGGCGTCATCGGTGATGCTGATGCGCGGCGCGCGATGCTCGTTGCCGATTGGCATTGTCACCGAATAGCCTTTGGCGGGATAGACGGGAATTTTCATGCCGATCGCCGACAGCAGCGTCGTCGAATGGCTGCCGAGCGCCATCACATAAGCGTTCGCCGTCACCATGCCGCGACTGGTCATCACGCCGGTGATGCGGTCCGACATGGTCGAGAGCCGGATGATTTCGGTGTCATAGAGGAAGCGCACGCCCATGCGGGCGCAAACCTCGGCGAGCCGCGTGGTGTAGATATGCGCGTCGCCGCAGGAATCGTCGGGGCTGAAAAGGCCGCCGGCGATGCGCGACTGAGCGCCGTCGAGCGACTCATCGATGGCGACGCACTCTTCGGTCGTTTTGGGCTCTAGCTTACAGCCGAGCTTGCTGAGCCATTCGCCGTCGCGCTTGGCGCGTTCCAGGCTTCTTTTGTTGCGGAAAATTTGCAGGATGCCGCCGCGGTTATGGTCGAACTCGATGCCGGTTTCGCCGACGATCTCGTCCATCATGTCGCGCGAGTAGAGCGCCAGACGGAGGATATTCTCGGTATTGGCGCGCGTGCGGCCGGGCAGGCAGTTGCACAGGAACGTCATGCCCCAGCGCCACAGCGCGGCTTCCGCCTTCAACGGATGGAAGACGAGCGGCGCATTGGCGCGGCCGAGCCATTTGGCGAGCAGAAAGGGCGTATGCGGATTGGCCCAGGGGACCGATTGGCCGGCGGAGAGCTGACCGCCGTTGGCGTAGCTGGTGTCGAGACCGGCGCCGGACTTGCGTTCGACGACGATGACGTCATGGCCGGCACGCGCCAGAAAATAAGCGGTGCTGACGCCGAGCAAGCCGCCGCCGAGAATAAGCGTTTTCAAAACTGTGAGTCCTTCGAGGCGGGGATCATCTCCGCAGCCCGAATTATAACCGCTCGTGCGCCGGCACAAACCCGGAAAAGCAAAATGCCAAGAAACGCGAAATGCCAAAAAAGAAATGAATGTTTCGCCCTATGATCCCGCGGCGACAGATTCTCCGCCTGCGGCTATCTTATGCGCTTGGCGATTCGAGGATGCGATGAGTCAGGCAATCAGCGGATGCGAAGTGTTGAGCGTGTCGGAGATGATGCGCGCCGATGCCACAGCCGTCGCCGCTGGAGTTCCCGGCGTGCAGCTCATGGATGCGGCGGGACGAGCCGTGGCCGATGCCGTCTCTGCGCGTTGGCAGAAAAGCCCCGTGCTGGTATTGGCCGGCCCCGGCAACAATGGCGGCGATGGCTTCGTCGCCGCGCGTTATCTTGCCCAAGCGGGCTGGCAGGTGCGCGTCGCCTTGTTGGGCGACCGCGCCGCTTTGAAGGGCGATGCCGCGCATCATGCGGCGTTGTGGACCGGCGACGTCATGCCCTTGTCGCCGGAGGCTTTGCGCGACGGCGATCTGGTGGTCGATGCCCTGTTCGGCGCCGGCTTGACGCGGCCGTTGAGCGGCGCGGCGGCGGCCACGGTTCTTGCGCTCGCTGCGCGCGGCCTGCCGTGCCTGGCGGTCGATTTGCCGAGCGGATTGTCCGGCGACAGCGGCCAACCGCTGGGCGAGGCGGTGGTAAAAGCCGAGGCCACCGTCAGTTTTTTTCGGAAAAAGCCGGGGCATTTGTTGTGGCCGGGCCGAGGATTATGCGGCGATTTGACCGTCGCCGACATCGGAATCCCCCCTAGCGCGGCTTCATCACAGACCTTCGAGAACCAGCCGGCCTTGTGGCGAGCGCTCTATCCGCAGCCCGGGCCGAACGATCACAAACATACGCGCGGCCATCTCGTCGTGGTCGGCGGCGGCCACATGACGGGGGCGGCGCGGTTGACGGCGCGGGCCGGCCAGCGTGCCGGGGCAGGGATGGTCAGCGTCATTTGTCCGCCCGACTCGGCTGCCATTTATGCGGCAGACCTGCTCTCGGCCCTTGTCGCGCCGATTGCCGATCTTGCCGAGTTCGTCGCCTTTCTCGACAGCCGCCGCGTCGCCGCAGCCGTGCTGGGGCCGGGCAACGGCATCGGCGAGACGACACGGGCTTATGTGCTGGCGGCGCTCGAAGCCGACCTGCCCTGCGTTTTGGATGCCGACGCTTTGACGACGTTCGCCGACAGCCGGCCGCAAGGGCCGGGCGAATTGTTCGCCGCCATGGCCGACTCCTTCGGACCCTGCATCCTGACGCCGCATGACGGCGAGTTTGCTCGCTTGTTCCGCGACATCGATCCGGCGCTCGATAAACTGTCGCGGGCGCGCCAAGCGGCGGTCATGGCGGAAGCGGTGGTGGTGCTCAAGGGCTACGACACGGTCATCGCCGCGCCGGACGGCCGCGCCGCGATCAACGCCAACGCGCCGGCTTATCTAGCGACGGCGGGAGCCGGAGACGTTCTGGCCGGACTGGCCGGCGGCCTGTTGGCCCAGGGCATGCCGGCCTTCGAGGCGGCCTGCGCCGCCGTCTGGCTGCAAGGGGCGGCGGCATCGGCATTTGGTCCGGGCCTGATCGCCGACGATCTGCCGGGGCAAATTCCCCTGATTTTACGTGGACTTCTCGGACATTCGACAAGTCGCGCCTAAGTTGGACTGTGGATAATTCTGTGAGGGACTTATCCGAAAGGTTGCATTTTAACTTAATTATGCGCTAGAAGACCTTGTTATTGCGTCCTCTTTTACATTCTCCATTAACCCGTCGTTAAACCTTCTCCGTTACCGATGTAGTCGTAGGTAATCGCCTGTGACTCAGGGGGCATCGTTCGAAGATGTTGGCGAAACTGTTCAAACGAGACGAGCCGGCAATCGAGAAAGGTTGCGTCTATCGCCGTGTGCGTATGGACCGCACCGTCGAGACGGCAAAAGTCACCAGTCTCTACAAAGACTCCTTCGGCATTCCGCATGTGCGCTACCAAGTGGTGTTCGGTCGCGTCGATGGCGTGCCGCATCATGACGGCCAGCGCATGTTGTCGGTCGACGCCTTTGTGCAGCAATACGGCCAACGCATCGTTGAAGCCGCCACGCATTAAGGCGATCTGCACGCTTACTTGATCGAAGCCGCCGGCCAGAGCCGCGCGGCTTTTTCGTTTCCGCATCGGCTCCGGCATGATCTAAATCGATCCCGTAACATGTTCGCGCGCGTGGTCGGGTTCGAGTCGTCTGCATGAAGTTCAAGTGCACTTGTGAGGAAGCGCGGGCCGAGCGCGTTCGGCAACGGTTGCTTCGCGCGGCGCTGCCCTACTGCTTTTACATGAAGCTGCTCAACCGCCCGGTTTTCGAATTCGACAGCGAAGACGACATGATGCGCGCCGTCATGGCGGCGGAGGGCGAATTGATGATGTTCGCCGCTGCCGCGCCGCTGCGCGGCGAGGGCAGGTTGACGCTCGGCGCGGGGCGGATGTCGCGCATGGCGCCGCCGCCGCGCCGACAGAACGGCGGTGCCCAGCCTGCCGGCTTGGCCAGATCGCCGTCTCCCCAGCGGGCTAAAGCCTTGTAAATACGCAGTTGGGCCACGATCTAAGGCTGGTTCCGGCCTCTTGGCGGCGCGGCTTTCTCTTGTTTCCCAAATACGGCACGGGTGCTATAGAAACCGCCTTTCGGGGCAAGGCGATCTCGTGGTTACCCGCGGTTCCCGTCGGCAAGGCGGGATGGACCGCAGGCTGCCGCGCGGGGCGGGCGTGGCGGAATTGGTAGACGCGCTGGATTTAGGTTCCAGTGACTCTGTCGTGGGGGTTCGAGTCCCTCCGCCCGCACCATCGAGCGCCCAGTTCCAATTCGCCCACGCCGGTGGCCGGCGCGGGTCAAAACCAAAGAACGACAGGACGATTTCCATGCAGGTTACTGAAACGGCGAGCGAAGGGCTGAAGCGCGAGTTCCTCATCCGCATCCCCGCCTCGGATATCGAGACGAAGCTCAACACCCGCCTTCAGGAAATGAGCGCCAAGGTGAAGCAGCCTGGCTTCCGCCCGGGCAAGGTGCCGATGGCCCTGCTGAAAAAGCAGTATGGTCCGTCGCTCATGGGCGAGATCCTCGAACTGGCCGTCAGCGAGGGCACGCACAAGGCGCTTACCGAAAAGAACCTGCGTCCGGCCCTGCAGCCGCGCATCGAGATCAAGTCGTTCGAAGAGGGCGGCGATCTGGAATATGCCGTGGCCGTCGAGTTGATCCCGGAGATCAAGCCGCTGGCCTTCAGCGACATTAAAATCGAGAAGCCGACCGTGGCGATCGACGATGCGGCCATCGACCAGGGCGCTCAGCGCTTGCTCGAAAACAACCGCGTCTATGAGAAGACCGAAGAAGCCGGCCGCGCCGCGACGAAGGAAGACGCGCTGCTGGTCGATTTCATCGGCCGCGTCGGCGGCACGCCGTTCGAAGGCGGCACCGCCAAGGACTTCGAAGTCGCCATGGACTCGGCGGGCTTCATTCCGGGCTTCATCGAGCAGATGCACGGCGCCAAGGTCGGCGACAAGTTGACCGTGAAAGTCACGTTCCCGGCCGATTACGGCAACACCGAGCTCGCCGGCAAAGATGCCGAGTTCGAAGTCGACGTGAAGGAAGTGCGTCTGCGCAAGACCCTGGCGCTTGACGACGCCTTTGCCAAGACGGCCGGCTTCGAAAGCCTGGCCGAACTGCGCAAGGGCATCAAGGAGCGCATGGAACAGGAATATGCGCAGGTCACGCGCATGCGTCTGAAGCGCAACCTGCTCGATAAGCTCGCCGAAAAATGCACCTTCGAGACTCCGAAGGGCTTGGTCGACAGCGAGTTCGCCGGCATTTGGCAGCAGATGACGGGCCAGGCGCCGGAACATGATGCCGAGACCTGCACCGATCCGACCCACGATCATAGCCATGCCGGCCATGACCATGCTCACGACGCCGCGTCTTGCGACGATCCGACGCACAATCACGGCCCGGCGACCGATGCGCTCAAGGGCAAGACTCTGGAAGAGATCGAAAAGCTGAAGGTCGAGTATCGCGCCATCGCCGAGCGCCGCGTGAAGCTCGGCCTGTTGCTGTCGGAGACCGGTCGCGCCAACAAGATCGAAATCTCGAAGGACGACCTGAACCGCGCGCTGCTCAACGAAGCCCGCCGTTTCCCCGGCCAGGAGCGTATGGTGTTCGAGTTCTACCAGAAGAACCCGGACGCCCTGGAGCAGCTCCGCGCGCCGGTGTTCGAGGACAAGGTCATCGACTACATCCTCGAATTGGCCAAGGTCGAGGAAAAGAAGGTGACCGCCGAAGAGCTGATGCGCGATCCTGACGACGAGAAGGACGACATCAAGAAGTAAGGCCTGGCAGGTTTCCAACGCACCGCGCGGTAACGATCTTTACGGGCGTTTCCCGCGCGGTCGGAACCGGCTAGTCTTGCTGCACAAGTTTCCTATTCCTCGCGAGTGAAGGGCGGCGCCCGATGCGTGATCCGATCGATACCTACATGAACTACCTGGTTCCCATGGTGGTCGAACAGACCAACCGCGGCGAACGCTCCTACGACATCTACTCGCGTCTGCTCAAAGAGCGGATCATCTTCATGGTCGGTCCGGTCGATGACGGCATGTCGAGCGTGATCTGCGCCCAGCTTCTTTTCTTGGAAGCCGAGAATCCGAACAAGGACATCTCGTTCTACATCAACTCGCCGGGCGGCGTGGTCACCTCGGGCCTCGCGATCTACGACACGATGCAATACATCCGCCCCGACGTGGCGACGATCTGCATCGGCCAAGCGGCGTCGATGGGCTCGCTGCTGCTCGCGGCCGGCACGGAGAAGAAGCGCTTCGCCCTGCCGAACGCGCGCATCATGATCCATCAGCCCTCGGGCGGCGCGCAGGGCCAAGCGGCCGACATCGAGATTCAAGCGCGCGAAATTCTGTCGTTGCGCGCCCGTCTCAACGCCATCTACGCCAAGCACACCGGCCAGCCGATCGAGAAGATCGAAAAGGCGATGGACCGCGATAATTTTATGACGCCGGAAGACGCCAAGGCGTTCGGCCTGATCGACGAAGTGTTCTTGAAGCGTCCGGTCGCGGCCGAGAAGGCCTGAGCGGCACGCTAAAACGCCGTTTCAAGAAACGACGCCTCGCTGCCGTTCGCGAAACGGTGGTCGGCATGAACGGGCAGGGCCAGAGCGCTGGTTCTGCCCGTCGCCGTTCTCAATCGGGGCCTCACGGCATCATAAGCCGCTGAATAGCGCCGACTTTTTGCTAAGCGGGCAGGGTTAACCCGTTTTTAGGCCGATCTCGGCCACGATCCGGCTTTCGGAAAACAGGTTCAGGCCGGCTTCTTTCGGCGCTGTCGGCCCCCCATATACGTCGATGAATGAGGCGTGCGCTGATGCCTTTTCATGTCGGCAGGACGCCGAAAAGGGATCTTGGGTTGTCCGCCTATCGCCCCGGTCGGATCGCCTGACACCATATTTAGTATTTAGTTGTGCGTAGCTAACCCTGTGTCTAACATGAGTATGTGCGGCCAACTCTTTGGCCATATGGAGCGAGCATGAGCAAGTCCAGCGGCAGCGGCGAATCGCGTAACACCCTCTACTGTTCTTTCTGCGGAAAGAGCCAGCACGAGGTGCGCAAGCTCATCGCCGGGCCGACCGTCTTCATTTGCGACGAATGCGTTGAGCTTTGCATGGACATCATCCGTGAAGAGCACAAGACGACTCTCGTCCGTTCGCAGGATGGCGTGCCGACGCCGCAGGATATCTGCACGGTGCTCGACGACTATGTCATCGGCCAGATACATGCCAAGCGCGTTCTCTCGGTCGCGGTGCACAACCACTATAAGCGTCTCGCGCATGGCCAGAAGGCCAACGACGTCGAACTCGCCAAATCGAACATTCTGCTGATCGGCCCGACCGGTTGCGGCAAGACGCTGCTCGCCCAGACGTTGGCGCGAATCCTCGATGTGCCCTTCACAATGGCTGACGCGACGACGTTGACCGAAGCCGGCTATGTCGGCGAGGACGTCGAGAACATCATCCTCAAGCTGCTGCAGTCGGCCGACTACAACGTCGAGCGCGCGCAGCGCGGCATCGTCTACATCGACGAAGTCGACAAGA
>CAZVLU010000051.1:0-23259 GCA_964628235.1 uncultured Rhizobium sp.
GCTCGGCGTCTTCCGCACCGACGACAAGACCCGCCGCGAATTTCTCGCCATGATCCGCGGCGTCTGAGCCGGGCATGGCAGCGCCCGTCCTGATTTTTGGCGCGACAGGCGGCGTCGGCGCGGCGCTCGCCCGCCACTTGGCCGCGCAAGGCGCAGCCCTGCATCTCGCCGCGCGCGACAGCGTCGCGCTGGATGCCCTGGCGGTCGAGATCGGCGCGCAAGCGACGCCGTTCGACGCGCTCGATGAAGCCAGCATCACCAGAGCCGTCAAAGACGCTGGCCCCGCCATCAGCGGTCTCGCCTTTTGCGTCGGCTCCATCGTCGTCAAGCCGCTCGGCCGCAGCACGGTCGACGACATGCTCGCCGCCTATCGCCTCAATGTCGTGGCCCCCATGGTCGCGCTGCGCGAGGCAGCAGCGGCTCTCGCCGCCGCCGAAGGCTCGGCTGTGCTGTTTTCCAGCGTGGCCGCCGGCCTCGGCTTTTCCGGCCACGCGGTGATCGGCACGGTGAAAGCCGCCGTCGAAGGGCTGACCTTATCCGTCGCCGCTGAACTAGCGCCCAAGGTGCGGGTGAATTGCGTCGCCCCCAGCCTGCTCGACACCAAAATGGCCGCGCCGCTCACCGCCAACGACAATCTCGCCAAGGGCATCGCCAAGCTGCATCCGATGAAGCGCCTCGGCCGCGCCGAGGATGCCGCAGCCTTGGCCGCCTTCTTGCTGTCGCCCGCCGCTGGCTGGATCACCGGCCAGGTGATCGGCGTCGATGGCGGACGCGGTCGCCTGACGGCCTAAGCGCCGCCTAAGCCCTTGTCGTCACCACGGTTTTTCGGGCGACTCATCGCTTGACTTTGGCCCCCTGAAGGCCGATTTACTCCATACCAGACCAATTTAGTCCGGTATGTTGCAAACGGCTCGCAAATGGCTGTTTTGCGCCATTCCCGGCCTCTAGCCCAGCAGGTCCGCCCATGATCCGCCTGAGCCGCCTCGCCGATTACGCCGTCTTGCTGATGAGCCGCATGGCCACGGCGCCGGGTGCCGTCCATAACGCGGTCGATCTCGCGCAAGGCACCGGCGTGCCGACGCCGACCGTCAGCAAGCTGCTGGCGACGCTGACGCGCGGCGGCCTGCTCACCTCGGCGCGCGGCGCCAAGGGCGGCTACACGCTGGCCCAGCCGGCGCGCGCCATCACCGTCGCCAAGATCATTTCCGCCATCGACGGCCCCATCGCCATCACCAGTTGCCTGGAGCAGCCGGGCAGTTGCGGCGTCGAGACGCTCTGCTCGTCGCGCAACGGCTGGGCCACCATCAACCGCGCCATCAGCAACGCGCTCGAAGGCGTGACGCTGGCCGATCTCAATGCCCCGATGCAGTTTCCCCCGCTCTCGCATCCTGTCCAGTTGGGCAAGACGCCCGAGAACGTGGCCTAGGAGTCCGTCATGGCCGTTTCCCAAGACACCGTCGAAGCCGTCCGCGTCGCCAGCGAATACAAGTACGGCTTCGTCAGCGACATCGACGACGACCGCCCGCCCAAGGGCCTGAGCGAAGACACCATCCGCTACATCTCGGCCAAGAAGGACGAGCCGAGTTGGATGCTGGACTGGCGCCTCGCCGCCTATCGCCATTGGCTGACGCTGGAAAACCGCGAGCCGCAATGGGCCAAGGTCGAGTTTCCCAAGATCGACTTTCAGGACCTCTATTACTATTCGGCGCCCAAGGTCAAAGAAGGCCCCAAGAGCCTCGACGAAGTCGATCCCGAACTGCTCAAGGTCTACGAGAAGCTCGGCATCCCGCTGAAGGAGCAAGAGGCGCTGTCCGGCATCGCCGTCGACGCCGTGTTCGACTCGATCTCGGTCGCCACCACCTACAAGGCAAAGCTCGGCGAGCTCGGCATCATCTTCTGCTCGATGTCGGAAGCGGTGCGCGAGCATCCCGAATTGGTGCGCAAATATCTCGGCAGCGTCGTGCCGGTGGCGGACAATTTCTACGCCACGCTCAATTCCGCCGTCTTCTCCGATGGCTCATTCGTTTACATCCCCAAGGGCGTGCGCTGCCCGATGGAGCTGTCGACCTATTTCCGCATTAACGCCTCCAATACGGGACAGTTCGAACGCACGCTGATCATCGCCGACGAGAACAGTTATGTGAGCTATCTCGAAGGCTGCACCGCGCCGATGCGCGACGAAAACCAGCTTCACGCCGCTGTGGTCGAACTCGTGGCGCTCGAAGGCGCCGAGATCAAATACGCCACCGTGCAGAACTGGTATCCCGGCGACAAGGACGGCAAGGGCGGCATCTACAATTTCGTCACCAAGCGCGGCGCCTGCCGCGGCGCACGCTCGAAGATTTCCTGGACCCAGGTCGAGACCGGCTCGGCGATCACCTGGAAATATCCCAGCGTACTGCTCGAAGGCGACGACTCGATCGGCGAGTTCTATTCGGTCGCCGTGGTGAACAACCGCCAGCAGGCCGACACCGGCACCAAGATGATCCATATCGGCCGCAACACGCGCTCGACCATCATCTCCAAGGGCATCTCGGCCGGCCACGGCCAGAACACCTATCGCGGCCTGGTGCGCATGCAGCCCAAGGCCGACAACGCGCGCAATTACACGCAATGCGATTCGCTGCTGATCGGCCCCGATTGCGGCGGCCATACCGTGCCCTATATCGAAGTGCGCAACCGCTCGGCCCGCGCCGAGCATGAGGCGACCACCTCGAAGATCAGCGACGACCAATTGTTCTATTGCCGCCAGCGCGGTCTTTCGACCGAAGACGCCGTCTCGGTCATCGTCAACGGTTTCTGCAAGGAAGTGCTGCAGAAGCTCCCCATGGAATTCGCCGTCGAGGCCCAGAAGCTGTTGGGCATCTCCCTCGAAGGCAGCGTCGGTTAACCGGAGCCCCCATGTCCACTAAGACTATGTCCGCCCCGCTTCTCGAAACCCCTTTGCTTGAAATTAGGGACCTGCACGCCAAAGTCGACGGCAAGGAAATCCTGCGCGGATTGGACCTGACGCTCGAAGCCGGCCAGGTTCACGCCATCATGGGCCCCAACGGCTCCGGCAAGAGCACCCTGTCTTATGTGCTGGCCGGCCGCGACGGCTACGAAGTGACCAGCGGCTCGGTCACGTTCAAAGGCCAGGACCTGCTGGCGCTCGCCACCGAAGAGCGCGCCCGCGCCGGCGTGTTCCTGGCGCTGCAATATCCGGTCGAAATTCCCGGCGTGCCGAACGCCACCTTCCTGAAAGCGGCGGTCAACGCCGTGCGCGCCGCGCGCGGCGAGAGCCAATATGACGCCATCGAGTTCCTCAAGCGCGCCAAGGCGAAGTTCGCCGAACTCAAGATGGACCCGGTGTTCCTGTCGCGCGCCCTCAACGTCGGCTTCTCCGGCGGCGAGAAGAAGCGCAACGAGATTTTCCAGATGGCCATGCTCGAGCCGTCGCTGGCCATCCTCGACGAGACCGACTCGGGCCTCGACATCGACGCCCTGCGCATCGTCTCGGAAGGCGTCAATGCGCTCCGCGCGCCCGACCGCGCCATGCTGGTGATCACCCACTACCAGCGCCTGCTCGACTACATCGTGCCGGACAAAGTGCACGTGCTGTCCAAGGGCCGCATCGTCAAGACCGGCGGCAAAGAGCTGGCGCTCGAACTCGAACGCACCGGCTATGCCGGCATCGCGGCCTAAGGACCATGAGATGAGCGGCGCTGTCGCCATGCAACAAACACCAGTCGGCGCGGTCGAGGAATATCTCGGCCAGTACGCCGCCTTGCGCCGCGCCCTGCCCGGCGCCGATCTGCCCTGGCTGACCAGCCTGCGCGATGGCGCGGCCGCCCGCTTCCAGGCGCAAGGTCTGCCGACCAGCGCGCTCGAAGCCTGGAAATTCACCCACCTCGACCGCCTGAGCCGGCAAATCTACGCGCCGGGTTCGGCTGGCGACGCCGCCGTGACGGCCGAGCAGCTCGCCCATTTCCGCTTCGCCGGCCTGTGCGAAATCCTGCTCGTCTTCGTCGACGGCCAGTTCCGCGCCGACCTATCCGACCCGCAGCTCGGCGACGCCGGGGCGTTGCCCGAGGGCCTCACCGTCCTCAGCCTCGCCCGCGCCCTCGCCAAATCGCCGGACCTGGTCCGCGCGCATCTCGCCGGCCCCGAGGCCGACCCGGCCCAGGCGCTCGCCGCCCTCAACCTGGCGCTCGCCGCCGACGGCGCGGTGATCAAGCTGGCCGCCGGCGCCAAGCTCGCCCAGCCGCTGCATCTGCTGTTTTTGACCAGCCCCGTCTCGGGCCAGGCCAGCCATCTGCGCAATTTAATCGTCGCCGAGGATGGCGCGGACGCCACCATCGTCGAGACCTATGCCGCCCTGCCGGGTGCCGCGTCCAATGCCTGGACCAATGTGGTGACGCAAGTCGCCGTCGCCGAAAACGCCGTCATCCGTCACTTCAAGGTCCAGAGCGAATCCCTTGAAGCGACTCATACTTCTGCCAGCGACATTACTCTCGCCGCCAGCGCCCATTATGACAGCTTCGCGCTGGCCACCGGCGCGGCGCTCGCCCGCCACGAAGTGCGCGCCAAGCTGACCGGCGACCGTGCCGCCGCGACGCTCAATGGCGTCTATCTCGGGCGCGGTCGCCAGCATCAGGCCCAGCGCACCGATGTCGAGCATCTCGCCCAAGACACGACGCTTTCGGAAACCTACAAGGGCGTGCTCGATGGCCGCGCCCATGGCGCATTCTTGGGCCGCATCCATGTCGGCCATGGCGCGCGCGGCACCGACGCCCAGCAGTCCAACCGCAACCTGCTACTGTCCGACCATGCCGTCGCCGACAGCAAGCCGGAGCTGGAAATCTACGCCGACGACGTCAAATGCGCCCACGGCGCGACCGTCGGCGACCTGGAACGCGAGCCGCTGTTCTACCTGCGCGCCCGCGGCATCGGCGAGGCCGAGGCCCGCGCCCTGCTGATCGAAGCCTTCGCTGCCGAATTGATCGACCGGATCGAGGACGAGACTCTGCGCGGCCATTTCCGCAACGTTCTCGCCCATTGGTTGGCGGGAGAGGCCCAGTGAACACGAAACCCGCCATTCGCCCGAACTTCGACGTCGAGGCCCTGCGCCGCGACTTCCCGATCCTGAGCCGCGAGATCAACGGCAAGCCGCTGGTCTTTTTGGACAGTGCCGCCAGCGCCCAGAAGCCGCGCGTCGTG
Source organism: uncultured Rhizobium sp. (assembly GCA_964628235.1). GTDB lineage: Bacteria > Pseudomonadota > Alphaproteobacteria > SMXQ01 > SMXQ01 > CAMAVH01. The sequence continues at coordinate 5,200 of CAZVLU010000051.1, forward strand.
CTGGAATCCTTGCGCAAGACCTACGAGGAAGAATACGCCAACGTGCACCGCGGCGTGTACTGGCTCAGCGCCACGGCGACCAAAAATTATGAGAATGTTCGCAATAAGTTAAAGGCTTTCTTTAATGCCAAAGACGAGCGTGAATTCGTCTTCACCAAGGGCACCACCGAGGGCATCAACCTGGTCGCCCAGAGCTGGGGCCGCGCCTTCCTCAAGGCCGGCGACGAGGTGCTGATCACTGGCCTCGAGCACCACTCGAACATCGTCCCCTGGCAGATGCTGCGCGACCAGATCGGCATCAAGCTGGTGGTCGCCCCCATCGACACGAACGGCAACCTGATCTGGGAGGCCTTCGAGAAGCTGCTCAACGCCCGGACCAAGCTGGTGGCCGTCGCCCAGGTCTCCAACGCGCTCGGCACCATCCTGCCGGTCCATGACATCGTCCGCGCCGGCCATGCCGTCGGGGCCAAGGTGCTGATCGACGCCGCCCAGGGCGCGCCGCACATGCGCACCGACCTGCAGGCTCTCGATGCCGACTTCTACGCCTTCTCCGGCCACAAGCTCTACGGGCCGACCGGCACCGGGGCGCTGTGGGGCAAGAAGGAGCTGCTCGACGCCATGCCGCCCTGGCAGGGCGGCGGCGACATGATCAAGTCGGTGTCCTTCGAGAAAACCGATTACGCCGACGTGCCCGCCAAGTTCGAGGCCGGCACCCCCAACATCGCCGACGTCATCGCCATGGGCGCCGCCATCGACTACCTCGCGGCCCTGCCGTGGGACGCCATCGAGGCCCATGAGGCCGACGTGCTGGCCTATGGCACCGGCCTCTTGAAGGCCATCCCCGGCCTGCGGCTGATCGGCGAGGCCGACCACAAGGCCGGCGTCATGTCCTTCGTGCTCGAGGGGGTGCATCCGCACGACATCGGCACCATATTGGATCAAGACGGCGTGTCGGTCCGCGCCGGCAACCATTGCGCCGAGCCGGTGATGGAGTTCTTCGGGGTTCCGGGCACCGCCCGCGCCTCGCTCGGCATGTACAGCACCCGCGCCGAGATGGACGCCCTGGCGGCGGCCATCCGCAAAGTGCAGGAGATTTTCGCCTGATGTCGGACTTGCGCGACCTGTACCAGGAAGTGATCCTGGACCACTCGAAGAAGCCGCGAAACTTCGGCCCGCTCGACCACGCCAATCACGAGGCGAAGGGCCATAATCCGCTGTGCGGCGACCGCGTCACCGTGTTTCTCGACTTGGGCGCCGACGGCCTGGTGAAAGACGTCCACTTCCAAGGCTCCGGCTGCGCCATCTGCATGGCCTCGGCCTCGCTGATGACCGAACTGGTCAAAGGCAAGACGATCGACGACGCCAAAAAGCTGTTCGGGCAATTCCACGCCCTCGTCACCGGCGAAGAGGCCCCCGCCGAGACGGTGGACGCAGACGACATGGACCGCCTCGAGCCGCTGACCGGCGTGCGCGAATTTCCCATGCGGGTGAAATGCGCCACCCTGCCCTGGCACACCTTTATCGCCGCGCTCGACGGCAAACGCGACCCCGTGGTGACGGAATGAACGACATGACCGATGACACTGCCAAGACCGAGACGCCCGCCTCGACGCTGAACATCTCGACCAGCGCCGCGCCGATCTCGCTGCCCGAATTCGCCGCCGACGCGACTCTGACCGAGAAGGTCGTGCAGGTGCTCAATACGATTCACGACCCGGAAATTCCGGTGAACATCTACGAGCTGGGCCTGGTCTATGACGTGGACGCCGCCGCCGACGGCGAAGTCACCATCACCATGACGCTGACGACGCCGAACTGCCCGGTCGCCGGCTCGATGCCCGCCGAGATCGAGACCAAGATCGGCGCCATCCCCGGCGTGACCAAGGCGCATGTGAATCTGGTATGGGAGCCGACCTGGACGCCCGAGCGCATGTCCGAAGCGGCCAAATTGGAATTGGGCTGGCTTTAAGCCATTAGGAGAGAGCCATGAGCAACGTGAACGCGTCCGACTCTGCCAATGCCCCGAAGCCCGCGCCGCGCGCGCGGCCGAAACCGGTCACGTTGACCGACGCCGCCGCCGCGCGCATCAGCGCCATCATCGCCAAGAGCGAGGGCAAGGCGACGATGCTGAAGATCAGCGTCGATTCGAAAGGCTGCTCGGGCCATTCCTATGTGCTCGATTACGCCAGCGAAGCCGGCAAGCTCGACGAACTGATCGAGGACAAGGGCGTGAAAATCCTGATCGACCCCAAGGCCGCGCTGTTCATCTTCGGCACCGAGATCGACTACGTGACGGAAAAGCTGAAGTCGGGCTTCACCTTCAGCAACCCGAACGAAAAAGGCCGCTGCGGCTGCGGCGAGAGCTTCTCGGTTTAAACTCTGCCGTCATGCCCGCACTTGTTGCGGGCATCCACGCCTTGACGATGTTGCCAAAAAATAAGTCGTGGATGGCCGGAACAAGTCCGGCCATGACGATGGGGCTTTAAGCCCGCAGCCGTTCGCCTTCGGGCAACGGCTCTCCCGCCCGCCAGTCGAGCGTCCAGGCCGGTAAAGCTTCCAACGCCCGTTCGATCACCTCGACGCCCGCGTCGTTCGGCACGGCGCCTTCGGTGAGGATGCGCCGCCAGGTGCGGGCGCGCGGCAGGTTGTTGAACAATCCCAAGATATGCCGCGTCATGTGGCGCAGCGGGTTACCCGCCGCTAGCTCGGCCCGCGCATAGACCATGAATCGCTCCATGATCTCGCGGCGCGACGGTACAGGCGTCGTCTCGCCGAAGATGCGGCGGTCGGCTTCGGCCAGCATGTAGGGGCTCTCGTACGCCGCGCGGCCGATCATCACGCCGTCGATCTTGTCCAGATGCGCCGCCGCGTCGTCGAGCGTGCGGATGCCGCCGTTGAGGATGAACTCGAAGGCGGGGAAATCCGCCTTCAGGCGATAAGCCGTCTCGTAGCTGAGCGGCGGGATCTCGCGGTTCTGCTTCGGGCTGAGGCCAGAGAGCCAAGCCTTGCGGGCATGGACCGAAAAACTGACGCAGCCCGACTCGGCGACCACCGCCACGAAGCGCTGCAAAGCTTCATAGCTGTCGACATCATCGACGCCGATGCGATGCTTCACCGTGACGGGAATCTTCACGGCGGCGCGCATGGCAGCGACGCAATCGCGCACCAATGCGGGCTCGAGCATCAGGCAAGCGCCGAAGCGGCCCGATTGCACGCGGTCGCTCGGGCAGCCGCAGTTGAGATTGATCTCGTCGTAGCCGAACTCCTCGCCGATCTTCGCGGCTTGCGCGAGCAGCGCCGGATCGGCGCCGCCGAGCTGCAGCGCCACCGGATGCTCGGCTTGGTCATAGCCAAGCAAGCGCTGGCGATCGCCGCGCAGGATCGCCTGGGCCGTGATCATCTCGGTGTAGAGCAGCGTGCGCGCGGAAATCTGGCGCAGGAAGAACCGGCAATGCCGGTCCGTCCAGTCCATCATCGGCGCGACCGAGAGGCGACGCATATTATTTTGGATGCCGTCTCTCAAGATGAGTTTCCACCAAAAATGTCGCAACTGCTCCGGCAGTATTCACCGCTAAACTTGCATGTCTCGGGGAAGGCTTCACGGGTAACTTTCCGCCGCGTCCATGCGAATCAGACAGCCGATTACGAAGCGTACCTATGCCATTCACAAGATTCATGGCTCCGCCCAAGATAGCCTTGATTGGCTCCTCTGAGTGCTGATCAGGAGCTAAGTTTAAAGCCTTTGCCGCCATCGAATACAGCTTCGGTAAATCTTCTTTGTCGCTGTAAGCCGCATTATTCTCATCGAGAATACGCTTACATACGGTTTCGAGGAGAGTGCGAGCGACCGTTATTGCTCCTTCAGGATCGGAAGAGCGTCTACCTAGCGCCTTTGTCCATACACTATGCACTCCATCAGCATCAAAGTTTTGGAGTGCATCTGATACAGCTGTATCACTCGGTGATTGGCCTCGGTTTTCTAGAAAATCAATTAAAGGCGTGAAGGCAACGCTGATGATTTGACGTCTTTCAGCATATGAGCCGGCTTCATTCTTAATAAATGGCCAAAATGAATCCAGGTTTCTGTGAACACGAACAAAAGCAGGGAGTAACTCCTGAATGTCCGCGTTCTGGATAAACTCACGTCTCAAATGCTCGTAAATTGGGCTTTCCTGTGAGCCTCCAGTAGCACAAGCAATGAGTATGCTTTCCATCATCCCCACTTGCTCAACTAGCTTGGTGGGTATGTCATTCATATCCAGCATTTTATTCCCGCCAAATTATCGCAAGAACTATAGCCGATGTAACGCAGTCCGGCGAAATGAAAGCCGCCTTGGCGGCGCGCCCCGCGACCGGCTATAAGCCGCGCATGTCTCCCGTCCCGCTCCTGCTGCTGCCCGGCCAATTGTGCGACGAGCGCCTGTGGCGCGATCCCGCCACGGCGCTGGCCGATGTCGCCGCGCCGATGTTCGGCGATCTGACGCAGGACGACAGTATCCCCGCCATGGCGGCGCGGGCACTCGCTGCCGCGCCACCCGCCTTCGCCCTCGCGGCGCTGTCGATGGGCGGCTATGTGGCGCTCGAGATCATGCGACAGGCGCCGGAGCGGGTGCTGCGCCTCGCACTGCTCGACACCACCGCGCGGCCGGAAAATCCCGCGCGCGCCACCTTGCGCCGCGCCGACATGAGCGCGGTCACTCTGGCGAAGGAAACCGGGAGCCGCTTCGCCGGCATCACGCCGCGCCTGTTGCCGCAGTTCATCCATGCCAGCCGGCTGCATGATCCGGTGGCGCAGGACGTGATGGACATGACGGCGCGCGTCGGCCCCACGGTTTACATGCGCCAGCAGACGGCGATCTTGGCGCGGCCCGACGCGCGCCCGACTTTGCCGACCATCGCGGTGCCGACCCTGATCGGCGTCGGCGAGACCGACGCGGTGACGCCGCCGCGCCTCGCCGAGGAGATGGCCGCTGCAATTCCGGATTCGCGATTTCATGTCTTCGTGCGCTGTGGCCATCTGCCGCCGATGGAAGACCCGGCCGCCACGGCCGAAATTCTCAGGGCCTGGCTGACCGCTTAGCCTTTGCTTTTCCTAAGAATCAGGGCAGCGTTGACAGGCGCGCGGCCCTGGCTATTCTGCTTAAAAAATTAGCTTTGTAAGCAAGGCTTTTTTGCCGATCCGTTTAATGTTGCTATAACAGCGACATGTTCCTGGCCGACCTTGGAGTCTCCATGCCCCTGCCCCAGATTCTCGACACGCGCTTTCGCTCGGCGCTCAAGCGCATGGTCGCCGCCGACCGGCTCAAGACCTACGATCAGCCGGTCGACGTGAAGCTGGAAATCGCCGCCGTGCTGAAGAAGCTCGACGGGCAGGAATCGATCCTGTTTCCCAAGGTCAAAGGCTTCGACATGCCGGTGGTGGGCAACTTCCTGTCCTGCCGCGAGAATTGCGAAGCCGCCTTCGGCACCGACTATCGCGGCATCCGCGAGCTGATCGGGCGCGCGCTCGGCGATCCCAAGGCGCCCAAGCTGGTCAATCACGCGCCGGCGCAAGAGGTGGTCAAGACCGAGAACATCGATCTGCTCGCCATGCTGCCCGCCCTGCATCACACCGCCAACGATCCGGGCCGCTATCTCACCTCCGGCATCGTCATCGTCAAGGACCCCGACACCGGCGTTTACAACGCGTCCTATCATCGCGTGCAATTGCTCGGCGGCAATCGCGGCGCGATCAAGCTCGACTTCGGCCGCCACCTGCGCGCCGCCTTCGACCGCGCCAAGGCCAAGGGCCAGTCGCTGCCGATCGCCATAGCCATCGGCGCCGACATCGCGCTGCATTACACCGCCGCCACCATGGGCTCGCAGATGCCGGAAAGCGCCGATGAATTGGCCGTCGCCGGCGGCCTCGCCGGCGCGCCGCTGTCGGTCGTCAAGGGCATCACCCAGGATGTCCTGGTGCCGGCCGAGAGCGAGATCGTGCTCGAAGGCGTCATCCGCACCGACGAAGTGATCAACGAAGGCCCGTTCGGCGAATTCGTCGGCTCGCTGTCGCCGGAAGGCGACGCGCCGATCCTCGAGATCAGCGCCGTCACGCACCGCGCCGATCCGATCTATCACGCGATCAACGGCTACGGCCGCGAGACGATCATGCTGCGCAAATATGTGCTGGAGGCCAGCCTGCTGAAAGTGCTGAGCGCCGCCATCCCCATCGTCATCGACGCCGACATGACGGCCGGCGGCCTGCACCGCTTCCACGCCGTGATCCAGGTGAAGAAGACCACGCCGCAGCATGAAGGCTTGCAGCGCAACGCCATCCTCGCCGCGTTCGGCGCACTGAAAGACCTCGACATGGTCATCGCGGTCGACGAGGACATCGATCTGCGCGATCCGGCCGACGTCGAATATGCCTTGGCGACGCGCATGGAAGCCTCCAAGGACCTCATCGTCATCCCCGGCGCGCGCGGCCACGAATATGTCCGCGCCAGCGCCGAAGGTATCCGCGCCAAGCTCGGCATCGACGCCACCGTGCCGCTCGAACGCAAAGCGCATTTCGCCCGCTGCTCCTTCGCCAAGACCGATGTGACCGCCGCCCAGCTCGGCAGCGCCAAGGGCCTCAAGCTGTTCGATTGAGGGCCGCGCGGCGAGACCGCAACCGTAAAGATGGAGCTTTGATCGATGAGGCAGATCGATGACCATGCGTAACGGCGGCGAGATTCTCGTCGATGCTTTGCTCGCCCACGGCGTCGATCGCGCCTTCGGCGTCGCCGGCGAGAGCGCTTTGCCGCTTTACGACGCGCTGCTCGCGGCGGCCAATCGCATCCAATTCGTCACCTGCCGCCATGAGGCCAGCGCCGCCCATATGGCCGAGGCCGACGGCAAGATGCGCGGCGGCCCCGGCGTCTGCATGGTCAGCCGCGGCCCCGGCGCCATGCATGCCGCCATCGGCGTCCATACGGCGCAACAGAACTCCTCGGGGCTCGTGTTGATCGTCGGCCAAGTGCCGCGCGCTGAGCGCGGCCGCGAAGCCTTCCAGGAAATGAACTACGAAGCCGTGTTCGGCGGCATGACGAAATGGACTGCCGAGATCGACGACACGGCGCGCATCCCCGAGATGCTGGCCAAAGCCTTCCAGATCGCGGCCAGCGGCCGGCCCGGCCCGGTCGTGCTGTCGATCCCCGAGGACGTGCTCGATGAGGCGTGCGATGTCGCCGACGTCGCGCCGATGCCGGTGGCGCATCCCGCGCCGAGCGCCGCCGATCTCGCCAAGCTGCAGGACATGCTGCAAAAGGCGGCGCGGCCGATTCTCATCATCGGCGGCCCGGGCTGGACGCCGCAGGCTGCCGAAGACATCAAAAGCTTCGCAGCCGCCAATGAATTGCCCATCGTCTGCGCCTTCCGCTCGCAAGGCATCGTCGAAGATAGCTGCGAGCATTTCGTCGGCGACCTCGGCTTCGCCATGAACGCCAAGCTCGCCGCGCGCATCAAGAGCTCCGATCTGCTGATCGTCGTCGGCGACCGCCTATGTGATGCCTCGACGCAAGGCTATAGCCTGCTGGTTCCTCGCTCTTCCACGAAAGAGGGGCCGACGCAGCCGCTGGCGCATATCTATCCTGGCAAGGAAGAACTCGGTCGCGTCTTCCAAGCGGCCTTGCCGATTCACGCCGGCGTCGTCGAGACCGCCGCCGCGCTCAAGGCCATGAAGGTCTCAGCCCCCGCCGCCTGGCGCGAGGCGCGCATCGCCATGCGCAAGGAATTCGACGCCTACCGCACGCCCGGTCCCCGGCGCGGCAAGCTCGACATGGCGCGCGTCGTCAGCTATCTCGGCGAGCGTCTGCCCGATAACGCCATCGTCACCAACGGCGCCGGCAATTACTGCATCTGGGTGCATCGCTACTATCGCTACCGCGGCTTCGGCACCCAGGCCGCCACCAAGGGCGGCGCCATGGGCTACGGTTTTCCCGCCGCCATCGCCGCCAAGCTGCGCCACCCCGAGCGCACGGTGCTGTGCTTCGCGGGAGACGGCTGCTTCACCATGGCGATGGCCGAGCTCGCCACCGTCGCGCAGCAGGGCCTGCCGCTCATCGTCATCGTCGTGAACAACGGCATCTATGGCGCGATCCGATACCATCAGGAAATCCATTTCCCGGGACATGTCGTCGGCACCAACTTGCAGAACCCGAACTTCGCGGAACTCGCGCGCGCCTACGGAATGTTCGGCGAAGTCGTCGAGGATGACGCGGAGTTCGGCTGCGTGTTCGAGCGCGCCCTAGCATCGGGCGCGCCGGCCTTGATCGAATTGCGCGTCGATCCGGACTATATCACCCCGGACAAGACCATCGCCGATTTGCGCGCGGCGAAGTCTTAAGCCGCGCGCCGCCGCTCCGTCGCCGCCCGCGCCGCCAAGGCTTGTGCCGAAGGGCTTGCCGGCTTGAGCGCCAGCCGCTCGGCCGCCAAGCCTTGCGCCAGGGCGCTGTCGCCGGCCCGCAAGGCCGCTTCGAGCAGCGTCAGATCGATCAGGTCGCGCTGCGCATGGCTGCCGCCGAACCGCGCGGCGATCGGGCGGACCTGCCGCAGGCGACGGACCGCCTCTTGATATTCCCCCGCCCCGAAGGCCACGACGGCGCGACAAGCCTCATGGCCGACGTCGCGCGTGAAGCCGGCATTGTCGGCGGCGCGATCCAGCGCCGCCTCTTGCCCGGCGAACAACGCCTCCAGCAAGGCCGAGCGCCCGGCGCCGACGAAGGCCATGGCCGCATGGAAATCGTTGAAGGCGTAAAAGCCCTTGCCGGCATGGGGCGTCCAGTCGTCGGCCAGCGCCTGCCAGCGGTCGCCGACATCGACGCCGCGCAGAGTCAGCCGCCACAGCATCGCCGACGCGTCGACCATATCGAGCGCCAGCTTCGAGCGCGGCGCGAAAATCTTGGCGTCGTATAGCGCCAGCGCTTCGTCGGTTTCGCCCAACTCCAAATGATAGAGCGCCACATGCCACCAATTGTGCACGGCAATCCCGCTTTCAGCCGACCAAACCTCGGGCGCAGCGCGCATCCAGGCGAGGCCCTCAGCGGTGCGGCCCTGCATCTCCATGACATGGGCGACCGCATGCTGCGCCCAGCCGTCGCGCGGCTCCAGCTCGACGGCGCGCCGTCCCGCCGCTTCGGCCTCGGCGTAATGGCCCATTTCCTCCAGGCCGAAGGCGCGCATGCCGAGCAGCGCGTGATAGCCCGGCATCGCCGCGTCCCACGCCGGCAAAGCGCGGGCGATGCGGTCGCGCAGCATCCGCGAGTCGCCGCGGAAGAAATCGGCCGCATGGCCTGCCTGCAAAGCGAGGATGTCGCGCGGCGCGTCGAGCGCGATGTCCTCCAGAACGCGAGCCCCGTCGTGCCAGCGTCCGGCGGCCAAATGGTCGACGGCGGCAAAATGGCCGCGCTCGCGGCCGTCCATCGGCAAGCCGCGCGCCGCGTCTAGGCTGGCGCGCGCCACCGCGACGCCCTCCGGCTCGGTGCCGAGCAGATGCAAATAGGCGCGCATGACATGGGCCATGACGAAACCGGGCGCCGCGGCGAGCGCGGCATCGACAGCGGCAACCGGATCGCCGATGTAGCATTGCAGGCTATGCAACGCGTTGCAGTAAGGATCGAGCGCGTCGGGCGTCGCGCCCGACAGCGGCAAGCCGAGATCGTCTTTCAAGCTCATGTGGGCCTCCGTTCAGAACGGGCGCACCATGCCGAAGAGGGCGTCGTGCAGCCAGCAGGCCCATGGTGCAGCGGCGCGAGAATTATTATCGCGCTGTCTCAATGCGTTATGAGATCGCCGCCGGATGGCTTGGCGCTCTCTCCCCGTCAACTGCACTTATGGTACAGTTCAGCATGACCGATACGACCGCCGCGACAGACGCCCCAACGCGCAAAGCGCCCAATGCGCGCGAGCGCATCCTCGACATCGCCGAATCGGCGGTGCTCGCCAAAGGATTCGCCGCCACGTCGATCGACGAACTGATCGCCGCCGTCGGCATCACCAAAAGCGGGTTCTTCTATCACTTCAAGGACAAGAACGAGCTCGCCAAGGCGATGATGCAGCGCTACCTGGAGCGCGACCTGACCTTGCTCGAAGACCTCTTTCGGCGCGGCGACGAGTTGTCGGAAGACCCGCTGCACGGCTTTCTCGTCGGCCTCAAGCTATTCGCCGAATTGATGGCCGACCTGACGGCAAATTACCCCGGCTGCCTCGCCGCCTCCTTCTGCTATCAAGACCAGCTGTTCGACCGCGAGATTCGCGACATGAACGCCAGCGGCTTCCTGATTTGGCGCAAACGCTTCCGCCAGCGGCTCGACCGCATCGCCGCCGCCTACCCGCCGCGCCAGCCGGCCGATCTCGACGCTTTGGCGGACATGCCTCTCAGCATCGTCGGAGGCGGCTTGATCCTCGGTCGCGCGCTCAAGGACCAGACCATCCTGCCGCGCCAAATCCTGCTGTTCCGCGACCTGGTGCACTTCACCTTTCAGCCGGCCTGACGACGGTTCCACAAAAAAACGTCGGCCGATTGTCGGCAACGCGGCCCGTCGTTCGTCCTTGCATCAGAGCGACGCAATCCAAGGAGGACGACGATGCGCGTGATGGTGATCGTGAAGGCGACTAAGGACAGCGAAGCAGGCCTCATGCCCTCGAGCGAACTGCTCGAAGCCATGGGCAAATACAACGAAGAGCTGGCCAAGGCCGGCATCATGAAAGCCGGCGACGGGCTGAAGCCCTCCTCGCAAGGCAAGCGGATTGCCTTCGACGGCCCAAAACGTAGCGTCATCGACGGTCCCTTCGCCGAGACCAAAGAACTGATCGCCGGCTTCTGGCTGTGGGAGGTCAAGGACATGGCCGAAGCCGTCGCCTGGGTGAAGCGCTGCCCCAATCCGATGCCCGGCCCGAGCGAGATCGAGATTCGCCCGTTCTACGAGATGGCCGACTTCGCCGAAGCGCTGACGCCTGAGGTCGCCGAATTGCACGAACGGAGCCGGAAAGAGACCAGCAACCGATAGTCGTCTTGCCCTAATCGAGCTGGAACACCTGCGCCTTGAGATAGGCGCTCTCGGGCAGCAGCGGATGGACCGGATGGTCAGGCGCGGCGCCGGACGAGCGGATCACGCGGGCGCTGCGGCCGGCGGCGCCGACGCCCTTGGCGACTTCCTCGGCGAAGCGGGCGGGTTCCATATTGTGCGAGCAGGAGGCGACGAACAGGAAGCCGCCGGGCTCGACCAAGTTGGCGCCGAGCCGGGCGATCTTGCGATAGCCCTTCGAGCCGGTGGCGAGGTCTTTCTGCGATTTGACGAAGGCCGGCGGGTCGCAAATGACCACGCCGAAGCGCTCATTGGCTTCGGCCAGCTTCTCAAGTTCAGAGAAAGCTTCACCCTTTATAGTTTTGAATATATTGGAAACTTTATTGGCCTCAGCGGCTTTCTGCGCCAGCGCCAGCGCCTGTTCGGAGCGGTCGCAGGCGATCACCTCGGTGGCGCCGGCCAGAGCCGCCTGCACGGCAAAACCGCCGGCATAGGAATAGACATCGAGCACGCGCCGCCCCTTCGACAAGCCGGCCATGAAGGCGCGGTTCTCACGCTGATCGAAGAACCAGCCGGTCTTTTGACCCTCAGCCAGATCGGCGAAGAAGGTCGCGCCATTTTCTTGCAGCTTGAGCGGGCTGGGCAGTTTGCCTTTGGCGACCTCGACGCCCTGGGCCAGCCCCTCTTGCTGGCGTGCCGACGAATCGTTGCGCAGCACGACGGCCTTGGGCGCCAGAACCTCGTCGAGGGCGGCGAGCAGCGGCACGCGCAGCCGATCCATGCCGGCGGTGTTGAACTGGCAGACGATCACGTCGCCGTAGCGGTCGATGATCAGGCCGGGCAAGCCGTCGGCCTCGGCATGGACCAGCCGGTAGAACGGCTTGACATAGAGCGCCGTGCGCAGCGCCAGGGCCTTGCTCAGCCGGTCGGCCAGGAACGCCTGGTCGATCACCGCCTTGGGGTCGCGCGTCAACATGCGGATCGCGATCAGGCTGCGCGGGTTGAACAGCCCGAGCCCGAGCGGCTCGCTGCTCGGGGCGTCCAGCCGCACCACGCTGCCCGCCGGCAGGGCTTTGACCTCGGGGGTCATGTCGATCTCGTTGGAATAGACCCACGGGTGGCCGAAGCGGGCCCGCTTATCGCGGCCATTCTGCAGACGGATCATCGGGACTTTGGCGGCGGACATGACGGCGGTGCTCGCTGGAAAAATGGGAGCGCGCATCAATGACGGGCGGACCCCGGCGATGCAAGGGCGATAGGAGAGTCTCGGCTCGAAATAAGCCAGACTTATAGTTCAGAAATCACTTTAAGAGTGAGCAATATCTCAAATATTTCAATTCATTGAAATATGAGACTTAGACGTTTTCGCGCAGCGACTTCCAGGCGCGCAACGCGCGCTCGCGCCCGCCCGTGTGCTCGACGATCGGCTCAGGATAGGTCTTGCCCAGCACCACGCCGGCCGCCCGCAACTCGATCTCCGAGGCTTTCCACGGGGCGTGGATGAGGGGCGCCGACAACTTGGCCAGCTCAGGCACCCATCGGGCGACATACTCGCCCTTGGGGTCGAACCGCTCGCCCTGCAGCATCGGATTGAACACCCGGAAATAGGGCGCCGCGTCGGCGCCGCAGCCGCCGATCCATTGCCAGCTCGCCGCGTTGCTGGCGAGGTCGGCATCGACCAGGGTGTCCCAGAACCACGCCTCCCCCGCCTGCCAAGGCAGCAGCAGGTGTTTCACCAGCAAGGAGCCGACGATCATCCGCACCCGGTTGTGCATCCAGCCGGTCGCCCAGAGCTGGCGCATGCCGGCATCGACGATGGGATAGCCGGTCTGGCCGCGCTGCCAGGCGGCCAGGGCCGCGTCGTCGGTCCGCCAGGGAAAGGCCGCAAAGCTTTCCTGTAGCGGCGCGTGTGGCAGCGCCGGGAAGTGAAACAGCAGATGGTAGGAGAACTCGCGCCAGCCGATCTCCTTGAGATAGGTGGCTGCCGAGGTGGCCGAGACCTTGCCGGCGTCCGACAGGGCTTGCACCCGGTGCCAGATCTGACGCGGGCCGATTTCGCCGAAATGCAGGTGGGGCGACAAACGCGAACTGCCGTCGACATCGGGCCGGTTGCGCATGTCGTGGTAGTCGGTCAGCGCCACTTTTAGAAAACCGTCGAGCCGATCCATCGCCCCCGCCTCGCCCGGCGTCCAAGCCGCGCGCAGGCCGGCGGCCCAGTCGGGTTTGCTCGGCAGCAACTCCCATGACGACAGCATTTCGCTGGCAGGCCACCGGCTTGGCGCCGAGAGCGCCTTGGGAGCGCGCCGGGGCACGGTTGGGACAGATGCCGCCAAACAGGCCTTCCAGAACGGCGTGAACACTTTATAAGGCCCGCCCGCGCCGGTCTTCACCGCCCAGGGTTCGAACAGCAAGCCGGCGTTGAAACTCTCGACGCGCAAGCCGCGCGCCGCGACCGCCGTCTTGATCGCCGTGTCGCGCGCCGTGGCCCACGGCTCATAAAGACGGTTCCACAGCACCATGCCGGCCCCGGTCTCGTCGATCACGCGCTCGAGCACGCGGTCCGCCGGGCCTTGGCGCAGGATCAGCCGGCTGCCGCGCGCTTCCAGATCGGCCGCCAGCGACGCCAAGCTGTGATGCAGCCACCAGCGGCTGGCCCCGCCCATCTTCCAATTAACGGGGCCCCACTCGGCAGGCGCTTGCTCGTCGTGGATATAGATGGGAATGACCGGCGCGCCGGATTGGGCGGCGGCGTCGAGCGCCGGATTGTCGGCGAGGCGGAGATCCTGGCGGAACCAGACGATGACGGGCGAAGTGGTCATAAGCTGGATACGCTCCCGTCTGAGGCGGTGGATTACAAATCGAGCTTGGCCGCGACCATATCAGCAAGCGCGAGCGAAGAGGTCAGCCCCGGCGACTCGATGCCGTAAAGATTGACCAGGCCGCGCTGGCCATGATCCGCCGGGCCTTGCACGATGAAATCGGCCCCGGTCGTGTCGGTCGGGCTCTGCAACTTGGGACGGATGCCGGAATAGCCCGGCTGCAACGCGCCGTCGGGCAGGCCGGGCCAATAGGTCCGGATGGCGGCATAGAAGCCGTCGCCGCGCCGCGGGTTCACCACATAGTCGAGCGGTTCGCCGTCCTTGACGTCGAGCCATTCGACGTCGGGGCCGAACTTCGCCTGCCCCGCCATGTCGACCGTCAGATGTACGCCGAGGCCGGCCACTTCCGGCGCCGGATAGATCAGCCGCGTAAAAGGCGAACGACCGGCGAGCGTGAAGTAATTGCCCTTGCAGTAATAGTTCGCCGGCACCGAGACCGCCGGCAGGCCGGCGATGCGGCGCGCCAGCATCGGCGCGGTCAGGCCGGCGCTGTTGACGACGATTTGGCACTTCAGCCGCATCGGATTGCCGCCGCCGACATCGAGCAGAATGCCGTCATCCTCGATCGCGCCGCCGGTCACCGGCGCGTTGAAGGCGATCATCGCGCCTTTGGCTTCGGCTTCGCCCTGATAGGCGAGCATCAGGCCGTGGCTGTCGATGATGCCGGTCATCGGCGAGTGGAGCGCGCCGACGCAAGATAACGCCGGCTCCATCGCCTTGGCCTGCGCTGCTTCTATCCAATGAACCTCGACCGCGCCGTTGGCGTGCGATTTTTGGCGCAGGCCCTCCAAGGCCGTCATCTGCGCCGCGTCGGTAGCGACGATCAGCTTGCCGCAGCGGCGATGGCCGACGTTATGGCTCGCGCAATAGTCGAACAGCCGGCGGCTGCCTTCGACACAGAGCCGCGCCTTCAGGCTGTCCTTGGGATAATAGATGCCGGCGTGAATCACTTCGCTGTTGCGCGAACTGGTGCCGGTGCCGATGGCGTCCGCCGCCTCCAGCAGGATCACTTCGCGCCCGGCGAGGGCCAGCGCGCGCGCCACGGCGAGACCGACGACGCCGGCGCCGATCACGACCGCGTCGGCCTGCTCGATATGCGGCAGCGTCATGACGGATAGAGCACGGTGATCGGGTTGGAAACGATCGACAGCGTAGCCGGCAGCGTGGCGATGATGTCGCCATCGCCCTGCACCGGCGATCCGGCCGGGCCGTCGATGCGGATGTCGCGCCCGCGCAACAGCTTGACGTCGCTTAGCTTATGCAACCGTCCCATGCCAAGCGCGATGGCATAGCGCAGTACGGCGAGGCGGCCCGCCGAGAGGAACAGGCATACCTGGAAGTCAGGGTCGGTCAGTTTGGCGTCAGGCGCGCAGACGAAGCGCCCGCCGTAAAAATGGCCCTTGGCGACGATGGCCGAAGCGCAAGGATAGGCCACGCCGTCTATGGTCACGGTGAATACCGGAAAGCTGTAACGGAACAGCTCGACAACCATGCGCCAAACGTAGGCGCCCTTGCCCAAACGACGCTTCAGTCCCGCGCCGACGCCGGCCACCACGGCGGCGTCGAAGCCGACACCCGCCATCAGCAAGAAGCGGCGGTCATTGGCCTGACCGAGATAGATGGCGGTCGGGTTGCCTGCCGCCGCCGTGCCGGCGATGCGCGCCTCGTCGCTGCCGATGCCGATCTCATGGGCCAGCACGTTGGCGGTGCCGAACGGCAACACGGCCAACGCTGGCGCCTGTTCCACGACATCGGCAAGTCCGTTAGCGGCTTCGTTGAGGGTGCCATCGCCGCCAGCGACCGCCAGCACGTCGTACCGGCTTGCCTCGTCGCGGGCAATGCGGGTGGCGTCGGCCGGGCCTGTCGTCTCTTGCAAGACGACGTCCCAGCCATGGGCGCGCAAGGCGCGCAAGATCGCGTCCAAGCGGCCGCGGCGACGACCGGCTGTCGGGTTGAAGACGAGCAACATGCGACGCGCGCGCGGCGCTTCGGCCGGGAACGATCGGGCGGCGGTGGAATGACTCATTGGCCCGGCTCGCGGTACGGCGGCATGAAATAATTAATCGCTGTCATACGACGGTCATCCACAAGATGTATGAGACAGACACTTTCTAAGCACAATATGCGTGTGCGGGCTAGAGAAAGCAGCGTGCCGACAGGAGCGACCACTGAAACAGGGGATTGGTGGATGACCGCAATGACCTGGAATAACAAACGCTACCGAACGATCTGGATATCCGACGTTCATCTCGGCACTCGCGGCTGTAAAGCCGAACTTCTTCTCGACTTCCTCGGCCAACACGACTGCGACACGCTTTATCTCGTCGGCGACATCATCGACGGATGGCGGCTTTCCAAGAATTGGTACTGGCCGGAAAGCCACAACGCCGTCGTCCAAAAAATCCTCGGCAAGGCGCGCGAAGGCGTTCGCGTCGTCTACATTCCCGGCAATCACGACGAGCTGGCGCGCGGCTATGACGGGCTGCAGTTCGGCGGCGTGACGCTGATGAAAGAGACCATTCACGAAACCGCAGACGGCAAGAAGCTGTTGCTGATCCACGGCGACGAGTTCGACGGCATCGTCAAATACGCCAAGTGGCTCGCCTTCCTTGGCGACGCCGCCTACAACTTCGCGCTGACGGCGAACAACTGGTTCAACGCCATCCGCAAGCGCATGGGCTACCCCTACTGGTCGCTCTCGGCCTATCTCAAGCACAAGGTCAAGAACGCCGTCGAATATATGAGCAATTACGAACACGCGGTCGCTGAAGAAGCGAGGCGGCGCGGCGTCGACGGCGTGGTTTGCGGCCATATCCATCACGCCGAAATCCGCGAGATCGAAGGCGTGCTCTATTGCAACGATGGCGACTGGGTCGAAAGCTGCACGGCCATGGTCGAACATCCCGACGGCCGCCTCGAAATCATCCGCTGGGCCGAAGAGAGCGCCCTGCCGGTGCTGGTCGCCGTTAAGAAAGCAGAAGCGGCGTGAACGATCTGCAGCAAAAAAGCTGGCGCGTCCTCATCGTCACCGACGCCTGGTATCCGCAAGTCAACGGCGTGGTGCGCACGCTCGACACCATCGGCGGCGAATTGCGCCAGATGGGCCATGACGTGCATTTCATCACGCCGGACCTGTTCCGCAACATGCCCTGCCCGACCTATCCGGAGATCCGCCTCGCCTTCCTGCCGGGCCGCTTGCTCGCGCGCATGATCGACGGCATGCAGCCCTGCGTCGTCCATGTCGCAACCGAAGGGCCGCTCGGCTTGGCGGCGCGCAACTATTGCATGAAGCGCAAGCTGCCCTTCACCACCTCGTTCCACACGCGCTTTCCCGAATATATCGAAGCGCGCGCTCGTATTCCGGCGGGTTGGATCTATCCGGCAGTGCGTTGGTTTCACAATGCCGCCGCCTGCACCATGGTGGCGACCGACACGTTGCGCGACGATCTCGCCAGCAAGGGCTTCAAGAAGCTCGGGCTGTGGGGACGCGGCGTCGATGTCGATCTATTCAAGCCGCGCGATAAGGATTTCCTGCCCGACGCGCGGCCGATCCTGCTTTATGTCGGTCGCGTCGCTGTCGAAAAAAACATCGCCGACTTCCTCGATCTCGACGCGCCCGGCAGCAAGGTCGTCGTCGGCGACGGCCCGCAGCTCGCCAGCCTAAAGCGCAAATATCCCAACGTGCGCTTCGTCGGCTCGAAAAGCGGCGAGGAATTGGCGCGCTATTATGCGGCGGCGGACGTCTTCGTCTTTCCGAGCCGCACCGACACCTTCGGCAACGTGGTGCTCGAAGCGCTGGCCAGCGGCGTGCCGGTCGCGGCCTATCCGGTGCCGGGCCCAAAGGATGTGCTGCAAGGCCAGCCGGTCGGCGTGCTCAACGAAGATTTGGGCTATGCGGTACGCGAAGCGCTGAAAATTTCGCCAGACGCCTGCCGCACCTTCGCGCTCAGCCAATCCTGGCGCGCCAGCGCCGAGCAATTCTTGTCGCATGTCGTGCCGTTCGAAACGACATGGCCGGTCACGGCCAAGAACGACCGGCTCGTGGTCAAAACACAGCTCTAAAAAATTCTAAAGCTGTCATGCCCGGACTTGGTCCGGGCATCCACGCCTTGCGGCGCGGATGAAAGAAAAGGCGT
>CAZVLU010000052.1:0-21870 GCA_964628235.1 uncultured Rhizobium sp.
GCATCACGCCGTTCAATTTTCCGGCCATGGTGCCGATGTGGATGTTCCCGGTCGCGGTCACTTGCGGCAACACCTTCATCCTGAAGCCCTCGGAGAAGGTGCCGAGTTGCCCGCTGCGGCTGGCTGAGCTGTTTTTGGAGGCGGGCGGCCCGCCGGGCGTGCTCAACGTCGTCAACGGCGGCAAGGATGCGGTCGACGCCATCCTCGCCCATCCGGGCATCAGCGCCATCAGCTTCGTCGGCTCGACGCCGATCGCCGAACATATCTATCGCACCGGCACGGCGGCCGGCAAACGCGTCCAGGCGCTCGGCGGCGCCAAGAACCATATGGTCGTGATGCCCGACGCCGACCTCGAACAAGCGACCGACGCGCTGATGGGCGCCGCTTACGGTTCCGCCGGCGAGCGCTGCATGGCGGTCTCCGTCGCCGTCGCCGTCGGCGCTGCCGCCGATCCGTTGGTCGCCAAGCTCGCGCCGCGCGTGCGCGCCCTCAAAGTCGGTCCCGGCAACGATCCCGAAGCCGAAATGGGTCCGCTGGTCACCGGCGTTCACCGCGACAAGGTGAAGTCCTATGTCGACATCGGCGTGCAGGAAGGCGCCGAACTGGTCGTCGATGGCCGCGGCATGAAGCTGCAGGGCTATGAGGAGGGCTTCTTCCTGGGCGCCAGCCTGTTCGACAAGGTGACGCCGGACATGCGGATTTATAAGGAAGAGATCTTCGGCCCGGTGCTCTGCGTCGTGCGCGCCGAGAGCTTCGATGAGGCGCTGAAGCTGGTGAACGACCATGAGTTCGGCAACGGCACGGCGATTTTCACGCGCGACGGCGACGCCGCGCGCGCCTATGTCAACCGCGTGCAGGTCGGGATGGTCGGCGTCAATGTGCCGATCCCGGTGCCGATGGCGTTTTACAGCTTCGGCGGCTGGAAGCGCTCGCTGTTCGGCGACCATCACATGCACGGCATGGAAGGCGTGCGCTTCTACACGCGCCTGAAAGCGGTGACGTCGCGCTGGCCGACCGGCATCCGCGCCGGCGCGGAATTCATCATGCCGACGATGAAGTGAAAACTGCGAGAAAATAAGAACTGCGAGGCCGAATCGTCCAAAGAGATGCGGCCTTTTATTCAGGGAGAAAGCCATGGCCCATCACGGCCCGACAATCGCCGATATTCTTGCCAGCAAGACCGCCACCGCCATGCCGGCCGAGAAACTCTTGCCGCAGACCGAGCTGCGCAACCGGTTTCAGGCCATCTCGAACATGATGAAGGTCTTCGCCATTCGGCCGGGCGACAACGTCGTGTTCTTGACCGACCCGCTGCTCGATCGCCGCGTGATCGACGCCATCTCGGGCATCGCGCTGGATCGCGGCTGCAAGCCGCGCGAATTCATGCACCACACCAGCCAGATCACCGAGCCGCCGCCCGAAGCGGTGGCGCTGATCGAGAAGGCGGATTTCGTCGTTTCCACCTGGTTCGCCTCGACCGGCTATCCCCTGTTCAACAAGCTGCGCAAAGAAAAAGGCCAGCGCTGGATCAAGATCACCTATTTCCGCAATCTCGACGCGCTGGATACGCCGCAAGCGCGCTTCCCCGTCGAGTTGGTCGGCGAGATCATTCGCGCCACCGCCCGGCAATATCCGCGCGACAGCGAGTTCGACATGACCTTCGCGGATGCTCGCGGCAGCGACTTGGTCATCAAGTTCACGCCCGAGATGGTCAAGAACCTCTTGGAGCATAACCGCTGGCGCGGCGAGAACACCGGCGACGTCGACGGCTGCTATGTCCATTACCTGCCGGCCCATGGGCCCAACATCTATGCCCACAGCGCCTTCAAGCGCGATCCGCATGCGCGGCCGCAGATGGGCGGCGTGATCTTCCCGCAATGGGCGGTCGGCTTTCGTAAGCCCTTCGAGGAGAAGATCGGCATCGAATATAAGGATGGCATCGTCGACAAGGTGCATGGCCGCTCGATCGACGCCGAAATTCTGCGCGACATGCTGGTCGGCCGCGAGGCGCTGCTGCACGAGCTGGGCTGCGGCTTCAATCCGAAGGCGCCGCGCTACGCCGTCTATCCGGCCGGCTCGAACGCTGCCGGGGCCTTGCATTTCGGCACCGACAGCAATCGGCGCAGCGAGTATATGCAGCGCGTCATCCCCTATTGGGAGGAACCGCATATCCACCAAGATTGCGTGGTGTTCGACGCCACCGTGAAGGCCGGCAACACGACGCTGATCGATAACGGCTTCCTCACTTCGCTGCGCGATCCCAAGGTGGTCGAACTCGCGAGCAAATACGGCGACCCGGTCGAGCTGCTCGAAGGCTTTGTCGAATGACGGCTGTGCCGTCGGGCGTCGAATAGCCGATCCCGCTGAAACGAAAAGGGCGCTCCTGTGGGAGCGCCCTTTTGCTTTGCCGTTAGCGGCCGCTTAATCGGCGATCCGCGCTGCGGCGTCTTGTCGTTTGGCGTCGCGCGGCCCGTAGGCGAACTGCGTGTCGCCTTCGATCTGGATATGCGGCGGGATGCCGGCGATTTCGCGCATCAATTTCGACTTCACCGCCTCGGAGAAGGTGTCGAAGCTTTCCGCCGGCACCATGAAGGCGCCCGGACCGCCGATCACCTGGGTCTGGAAGTAGGAGTCGAGGTCGGGATCGGATGGCCAGCCGCGCAACGCCGCCGAGTCGTAAGCGCCGGCGCGGCTGCTCAGGATCGGCAGGCCGTTGATGACAATGCCGGCGGCGATGGCGTCGGCGCGGGCGGCGGCCAGGTCGCGGCCATGGTTGTTCTTGCCGTCGCCGGAAATGTCGAGGACGCGCCGGGTGCCCTCGAAGGGGCTTTCGGCAAACAGCTTCACCGAATAGTCGATGGCGGCGCTGATCGAGGTCCAGCGGATGGCGACATAAGGCGAGTCGGCGACCTTGGACATGAAGTTCTGCGAGTCTTCCAGGCTTTCGATCAGCGTCCAGGGCATGACCATGTGCTGGTATTGCTCGCCGGCCCACTCGACATAAGCCAGCGCGATGCGGCGGAAGGGGCCTGACTTGATGGCTTTCATCACCGTTTCGCTGGTCATGGCGGAAATATAGCCATCGCGCTGCAGCCGCGCCTCGATGGCGTCGACGCTGCCGGAAACATCCACGGCGAGGATCAGTTCGAGATCGACGGGAAGGGGAGCGGCCTGCGCCCGGCTGGTCGCGGCCAGCGACGGCGCGAGCGCAATAGCGAATAAAGCGGACGATAACGCGAATCGACGAAGCAGGGACTGCATGGACATGCCCTTCCTATAAAAGCGACGCTTCGACTCCTCTCTGCAAGAACTATTCCTGAAGCGCCCCAGCGCCTAGGCCGATCTACGCAGCTCTGCCTTGCGATTTAGGCATGTCGTCTGACCGATTGATTTCATGGTGAAATTCCCGCAAAGCGGGATGGCGGATTTAATTTCCGCCATCCAAGGTCTGGCCAAGGCCGATTGCTTTGGCTTTGCGAGCCAGCATGGCGCAGGCGCCCATATATTCCAGCGATGTGCCGCCGGAGAGAAAAATGGTGATGTCTTGGGCGGTTGCGCGCGGCGCGAGCTTGCCGGCGATTACTGAGCCGATATCGCCGAGCACGATGTCGCGGCCGATGGCGCCGGCCTTGAGGGGAATGATCAATTCGCCCTTTTCGTGAAACGCTTGGTCGAAGTCGTCGACGACGATGCGGCCGCGCAGGAGGACTGCTTCGTCGACTTCGCGCTGCTCGGGGTAATGGGCGCCGATGAAATTGCAGTGCGCGCCCTTGGCGATCCAGCCGGCCTCGATCACCGGCGTCTTGGAGGAGGTGACGGTGACGACGATATCGGCGCCGTCGAGCGCCGCTTCGGCGCTTGTCGCGGCGACGACCTGGAGCGCCGGAAAGCTTTGCCGTGCCCAGGCGGCGAATTCTTCGCGCCCCTCGGCGCTGCGGCTGAAGACGCGCAGCTCGCGCAAGGGGCGGACGACCATCAGGCCCATGAGCTGCGTGCGTGCTTGATCGCCGGTACCGATCAGGGCGGCGATGGCGGCGTCCTTGCGCGCCATATGCTTCGTGGCGACGGCGGCGGTGGCGCCGGTCTTGCGCGGGCCGATCTGGCTGGAATGGAGGATCGCTTCGACGTCGCCGGTGATGGCGGAATAGATCGTGACCCAGAGGTTCATGCCGCCGCCGTAGCCGGTGGAATACATCGAGCAGCCCATGACGCCGACATTCTTCAGCAGTCCGCCGCCGAGCTTGAGCGAGCCAGGGCGCTTTTCGCCGGGCCGCTCCATCCAGAAATTCTGCCGCGGCAGGATTTGGAAATCGCCAGTGCCCTGGTCGCGGTACGCGGCTTCCACGGCATCGACATAGTCGGCCATGGTGACGGCGCCGCTATCGTGCAGTTGGCGGATATTCTCGTCGTTGAGAAAGATGGTCATGGCCGCGCGGCGCTCCCCTGATTTTATCGCGAGGGGCGACTATCCCGCGCAGGTCGTGAGACCGCAAGAGCCCGAAACGAAATTGGCCGAAACGAAACGGCCCCCAAGCGCACACTTGGGGATCGCATGGTCGCGGCAAACCGGAGGACCGAAGGGATGCCGCAGCCGATGAAATTGCGCGTTAGGCGCGGCCGGTCTTGTGCAGCTTGGGATCTTCGCCATGCGAGTGGCTTTTGCCCTCCGCTTCGGCGCGCTCGAGCTCCGTGCCTTCCTTGCCGTCGAGTGCCTGTTTGGCGGCCTTCGCTTGCTCTTCGCTCTTGCCGGCAGCGACTGATTTGGCGACGCCCTTGTTGTAGTCGCGCGTCGCCGTGACACTGCCCTCACCTTCGATTTTGCTGTCTTCGCTCCTCGGATTCGTCATTTTGCTCTCCATCATTGTGAAATCGAGGATGTTCGGATCGTCCAGCACGCGCGCGGCCATGTCCCAATGGGCGAGATGGCGCAAGAAGGTCTCGATGAATTTCGGCCGCTCGTTCTGGTAATCGAGATAGTAGGCATGCTCCCAAACGTCGCAGGTCAGCAGGGGCGTCTGGCCTTGCTGGGCGATCGGCGTCTCGGCGTTGGCCGTCGTGATGATGGCGAGCTTGCCGTTCTCTTCGACCAGCCAAGCCCAGCCGCTGCCGAACTGGCCGACTGCCGCCTCTTTGAACTTGGCGCGGAAGTCGTCGATGCCGCCGAAGTCCTTATCGATGCGGGCCAGAAAATCGCCATCCGGCTCGCCGCCGCCCTGCGGCGACATCGAATGCCAGAAGAACGTGTGGTTCCACACCTGCGCCGCATTGTTGAAGATATTCTTATCCGTGCCGTCTTTCGCGTTCGCCGTGGCGCGGATGATCTCCTCGAGCGGCATGTCGGCATATTTGCCGCCGTCGATCAGCTTGTTCAGCGTCTCGACGTAGGTTTGGTGGTGCTTGCCGTGGTGGAACTGCAGCGTGCGCGCCGAGATATGCGCTTCGAGCGCGTCTTGGCTGTAGGGAAGCGGCGGCAACGTGAAGGGCATGTCTGTCTCCTGCCTGGATGAAAAGAAGGAACCCGAAGGCGATGCGCCTCGATGCGGTGGATTCAGGGCTGGGGTTCCTTGCCCGACGCCGCGATGGGCGCGGGCGAGAGCAACGGGTCTGTGGATTCAACGGTCTGGCGCTAGCGTCGTTCCGAACCTGCGACGCGCGGGTGCGGAAACAAAGACACTCGAGACTGGCAAAACAAAACGGGCCGGAACATCGTCCGGCCCGTTTTGGCGCGCGTGTAATGCGAGCGGCTACGCGCCGGGGTTAGGCCCGTAAACGACGCGATCGAACGGCTTGCCGGCCATGAACAGCTTGAGGTTGTGGCTGATGACATCGAATAGCGCGTCGTTGTTGTCCGCGCCGGAACCGGCGACATGGGGCGTCAGCACCACATTCGGCAAGCTCCATAAGTGGCTGTCGGCGGGCAAGGGCTCGATCTCGGCGACATCGAGGCCGGCGGCGCTGATATGGCCGCTTTGCAAGGCGGCGATCAAAGCGGGCTCGTCGATCACCGCGCCGCGCGCGATGTTGACGAGGCTGGCGCCGGGCTTGACTGCGGCCAAAGCGACCGCGTCGATCATATGATGGGTCGATTTATCGTAGGCTGTGGCGATCATGGCGACGTCGGCCTCGGCGAGCGCGGCATGCAGTTCTTCGCGCGGCCGGATGTCGTCGACATGCTCGGTGCGTCCGGCACGGCTGATGCCGATGACGCGCATGTCGAAGGCTTTGGCCTTGCGCGCGATGTCTTGGCCGATGGCGCCGAGCCCGACGATCACCATGGTCTTGCCGCGCGGCGTGGTGAGCGCGGCGTTGATGCTGCCGCGCAGCCAGCGCCGCTCGACGCGCGCTGCGGCGCAGTCGTTGAAGCGGCGCATGACGGCGAGCATCAGCGCCATGGCGTGCGCGGCGACGCAATGGGCATGCATGCCGCCGCCGTTGGTCACCGGGATGCCCTCCGGTACGCCGGCCTTGAGGGCGGTGTCGATGCCCGAGGTGGTGAATTGCAGCCAGCGCAGCGATGTGCCGTTCTCGCGCACGACGCGGCCGACATCGGGCAAATAGATGCTGTTGGCGGTGACCATGGCCTCGACGCCGCCGATCCGTTCGGCGACCTCCGCGACGCTGTCGGCGCGCACGATCTGCAACTCGGGGAAGCTTTGCTCCACCCGTTCGATCAGTCGGTCGTATTTCGTCGGAAAGAACATGATCTTCATGGCAGCGCATCCTCGCCCTTGGCGCGCGTCGTCCGCTATTTCGGCCGACGATATGCCGGGTCGAGGTTGGCGCGCGAATATAGGCATAACGCTAACCGACGCGCGGCGGTCTGCACAAGTCGCCTCGAACCGCCTATGCTTGTTCATTGTCGTCAATCTCATTTAGGAGCCGCTCATGATCGAACCGCAACCGTTGGATCAGCACGTGCCGACCGGCAAGCTCAAGGGCCGTACCGCTCTCGTCACCGGCGGCGGCGGCGCGATCGGCGGCACGATCGCGCGGCTTTACGCCATGGAGGGGGCTAACCTCGTGGTGTGCGACGTCGATCCGAAAAAGGCTGAGGAGACCGCGGCGGACATCGTCAAAGCCGGCGGGGTGGCGACGCCTTGCGCGACGGACGTGTCCAAGCCGGAGGATTGCGCGCGCGCCGTGCAGCTTGCCGCCAAGACTTACGGCAACGTCCGCATCCTGGTGAATGTCGCGGCGGCGGTGATCCCCGACGGCACGGTGGTCGATCTGGCGTTGGAGGATTGGAACAAAGCCTTCGCCGTCAATCTCACAGGGCCGTTTCTCATGGCCAAAAACGTCATTCCGGAGATGCGCAAAGCTGGCGGCGGCAGCATCGTCAACATCGCCTCGCAGCTCGGCCAGCTCGCGGTGCCGAAGCGCTCGCCCTATTGCAGCAGCAAGGCCGGACTTATCATGTTGTCGAAAGCCATGGCCATCGACCATGCCGAGGACAATATCCGCGTCAATTCGCTATCGCCGGGGGCGATCGACACGCCGCGCGCGCTGTGGCGCTACAATGGCGACATTGAAGCGGCGCGCAAGGCGCGCGGGCCGATGTATTTGCTGAAACGTCCGGGCAAGGTCGAGGAGGTCGCCTATGGCGCGCTGTTCCTCGCCTCCGACGAGTCCTCCTTCATGACGGCGTCCGATCTTTTGATCGACGGCGGCTATATCGCGCACAAGACGTTGGAGACGAAAACGGTCGACGGCCCCCGCGCTTAAACGAGGGCCGTCGTCGTTGGCGGTCAGTTGGAGCTCGGCTTGGCGCCCGGCAACTCCTTGGCGTCGCGCGAATGCGTCACTTGACGCACTTTCTCCAGCAGGTCGACCGGCGCGTCGATGATGTCGCCGATGATCTGTTGCAGCTCGGCCCCCGTCATGGCGCTGATTTCCATCTTCTGCTTGTCCGCTTCGGCGACGAACTCCTTGTCGGTCAGCGTCGCGTCGAACGCCTTGCGCAGCGCCGCGACGCGGTCGGCCGGCACGCCGGGCGTGGTGCCCACCGGGCGGCCGACGGCCACCGCCTTGGAGATGTAGTCGAGGATCGCCTTCTGCTCCGGCGTTTTCGCCAGATCGCGCATCAGCGGCACGTTGGGCAGGTCCTTGTCCTTTTTCATGCCGACCTGGACGAGCAGGTTGATCTTCTTCTCGTTGATATAATGCGGCGTCACCGACACGTAGCTCGCCCACGGGTTGGTGGCGCGTCCCTCGACCTCGCCGCGCTCCATGGCGAGATTGACGTCCGAGCCGCCGGGATAGCCGAAGATCACCTTGAACTTGGTGCCGAGCACGTTGTTGAGCACGGCCGGCACCTGCGTCGAGATCGAGCCGGCGCCGGTCGCGCCGATCACCGTCTCGCGCTGCATGGCGTCTTGGATCGTCTTGGTCGGGGACGTATGCCACGTCACGGTCAACTGGTTCGAATCGCTCATGTTGCCGATCCAGTTGAAGCTCTTCATGTCGGCTTGCAGGCCCTTGTTGAGGCCGAGCGCCTGGTCCATCGGCAGGCCTTGGCTGACCATCGTCAAGAAGGTGCCGTCCTTCGGCGCGGCTTGGGCGATGAAGTTGGCCGCCTGCAAGCCGCCGCCGCCCGGCATGTTGACCGGCAGCATGGTCGGATTGCCGGGGATATGTTTGACGATATGGCGGCCGAGTAGGCGCGAATATTGGTCATAACCGCCGCCAACGTTGGAGCGGATGATGAACTGCATCTGCTTGCCTTTATAAAAATCGGCGACGGGATCAGCAGCGGCGGTTCCGGCAATCGACGCGATGACACAGGCGAGCAGATAAGCGGACGCTTTCATATGACGACCTCCCTAACAGTCGTTATGCCGTCCGGCGCCCTCAGGCGACATGGCGGCTCCCAGACGCGGCGTTATCGCCGTCGTTGCCGAAAGCCTAGCAGGCCGCGATCAGCTTTGCAGCGTTTGCGGCGCAAAGAGCCGTTCGGGGGCGTAGGCTTCGCTGATAAGCCCTTGATCGTGCGAGTATTCGATGAAGCGCGCGAGGTTGGCGCGGTTGGCCAAAAACCCGATCGGCCACGGGTCGCGGCCTAGGGTTGCGCGCTCGTCCTCGAAATCGTGGCGGCCCCAGAGCAGGCGCGAGAAGTTCGGGTCTTCGTAATAGGACGCCGAGATTTCCTTCGCCTGCGCGTAGCAATCCATCAGCGCTGCGGCGAGCCAGGGATGGCGCTCGTTGAGGTCCTCGCGAAAGGCCAGGACATGCATGATCGGGAAATAGCCGGTCTTGCGGAAATAGCGCAGTTCTTCGGCGCGCGTGTCTTTGAAGAGGCGACGCGCCGGCACTTGGCCCGACATCACCGAATGCGGCGGGTGCGGCAAGAAAAAGGCGTCGATCGTGCCTTTGGCCAACTCGGCGCCGAGATCGGTCTCGGCGGGCAGGGCGGTGATTTGCACGCCGGGCTTGGGCGTGAACTTCACCTTCTCGCCCGTCGTGGTGAACCAGTGAATATTTTCCCACGGCACGCCGTATTCGAATTTCAGATCGCCCTTGGCGAGCAACGACAGCGTCGTCTGGAACGAGCTGATGCCGACCTTTTTGCCGATCAGGTCCTTCGGCTCCCATAGCGCCGCGTCGCGGTGGACGAACATCTGGCTGGCGCTGAACAAGCGGCGCGGAAAGACCGGCACGGCGGTCAACGGCACGCCGCGGTTCTTCGCCATCAAATAGGTCGACATGGAAAATTCGCAAACGTCGAACGCCGCGTCGTGGATCATACGTTCGTGGCGGTTGTTGCCGTCGCGCAAATCCGCCGTCTGGCCGACTTGGAGCACCTTGAGCCGCAAGCCGGAAGGCGGCTTCACCGTGCCGTCGAAAAAGGGGAAATGACGGTCGTAGCGTTCGAGCGCGATGCTCAGAGTCAGATCGGACATGGCTCTCCCCGTCGCCGCTTGATGCGGCTGCGGCGAGAACTGTGGGCTAGGCGGAAGTGGCCGTCAATCGACCGTCAAGCGGCCTATTTGTCATAAGGCCGCAGCATCATCACCCAATCCTTGTTGATCAGGTGGATCTGGTTCTTGTCGTCGATGAAGGGAAAGAAGCGCGGCGCGGCGTTGAGCAAATCCTGAATGCGCGAGGTCGCGTCGATGAAGACATGGCCGACGAGATGCGTACCGTCGCTCATCGTCAACTCCGCATGTTCGCGGATCTTGGGAATTTTGGTCGCGCCGAAAGCCATAACGGACTCTCCGTAGGGGACGAAAGGGGCAAGTCATTGTGCCCCACCATTTCATTAAACGCACCCTTGTTAAAAAAGACCTAAGGCCGCGTTGACGTTGCCCGGGTTGCGTCAATGGGCCGCGGCTGGTTCAATGCCGCCCAATATAAAAACAGTCCAGCAGGAGGCGTTTATGAAGCTCAAGGATCAGGTCGCCATCATCACCGGCGCCGGGCGCAACATCGGCGAGGAGACGGCGAAACTGCTGGCATCCGAGGGCGCTTGCATCGCCGTGGTCGACATGGACCGTGGCCGCGCCGACAAGGTCGCCGCCGACATCAAAGCCGCCGGCGGCGATGCGGCGGGCTTCGTCGCCGACGTGTCCGACGAGGCGGCGGTGCAGAAATTGGTCACGGACGTGACCGGCAAATGGGGCCGCATCGATATCCTGGTGAACAACGCCGCCTATTCGGACAACAAGACGATCTTCGAGATCACCAAGGCGGAATGGGACAAGACCATCGCCGTCACGCTGACGGGGCCGTTTCTCGTCGGCAAGTATGTGGCGCAAGCGATGGTGAAGGGCGGGAAAGGCGGCAGAATCGTCAATGTCGGCTCGACCTCGGGCTTTCGCGGCCGGCCACGCGCGCTCGCCTACACGGCGGCCAAGGGCGGCGTCGCCAATCTCACGCGCTCGATGGCGGTGCAACTCGCCGGACATGGCATCCGCGTCAACGGCGTGATCCCCAACAAGATCGGCTCGCCGGTCGGCAAGGACACGTTCGACCCGACACGCCCCGTGACCAACCTCAGAGGCCGCAACGGCGAACCGATCGATCTGGCCAAGGCGGTGCTGTTCCTGGTGTCCGACGATTCGGACTTCATCGTCGGCGATCTGCTGTTCGTCGATGGCGGCTATTCCGTGATGATGGAATAAGCGGCGGAAATCGTTGGCAGATTTCTGCTCCAGCGCGGCAGACCGGCGGCGGCCGATTTCTTAAGACTTTCGTCTTATAAACCTTGGATGGCAGGGCCTTGATGCTGGGCCCGCTGGCGGGCTATATTGCGGCGCAACATGAATTTTGTGCGCCGCAGCATGACCCTGGCGGCATCCCCAGCGGCCCGGCAATAGTTCGGTCGCCCGATCAAGGAGAACGACGATGGCCGCGACCACTCTCGCCACCGAAAGCGCCTACCAGGGTTACGCGATCGAGGAATTGAGCGTCGGCATGAGTGCCGACTATGTCCGCACCGTCAGCGAGGCCGACATCGTCGCCTTCGCCAAGGTCTCTGGCGACAACAACCCGGTCCATCTCGACGCGGCCTATGCGGCCAAGACCATGTTCAAGGGCCAGATCGCTCACGGCATGCTGAGCGCCGCCTTCATCTCCACGGCCCTCGGCACCAAGCTGCCGGGCTATGGCTGCATCTACATGAGCCAGGATTTGCGCTTCAAGGCGCCGGTCCGCATCGGCGACACGGTTCGCACCGAAGTGACCGTCAGCGAAGTGATCGCCGAGAAGAAGCGCGCCGTGCTGCTGACCAAATGCTACGTCGGCGACAAGGTCGTGCTCGAAGGCAGCGCCATGATGATGGTGCAGTCGAAAGCCGAGCGCGCCCCCGAACCGCTGCCCCAGGCGCAGTCCTTCGCCTAGCACACAGCGCGAATTCCCCAATACATTCAGGCATGTCCGGGTTATAACGGCGGCGCGTCATGTTCTGATGCTGCCGCCGTTCGATAACCGCTAGTGTTCGCCGATGCGCCTGTTTCGCCATTATGACGGTTTGCCGCCCGACGCCAGCGGGGCGGTGGTGGCCATCGGCAATTTCGACGGCGTCCACTGCGGCCATCGCATCGTCATCAATGCCGCCAAGGAAATCGCCGAAGCGACCGGCAAGCCGCTCGGCGTGCTGACCTTCGAGCCGCATCCCAAACGCATCTTCCAGCCCGACGCGCCGCCGTTCCGTCTCAGCTCGCTGCGCACCAAGGCGCATCAGATGGAATTGCTCGGCGTCGACAATCTCTACGTCCTGCAATTCCACCGCGCTTTCGCGGAAATGACGGCGGAGAGCTTCGTCATCGATCTGCTGGTCAGCGGCCTCGGCGTCAGCCACGTCGTCGTCGGCGAGGATTTCGCCTTCGGCCATAAGCGCGCCGGCGATGTGCAGCTTTTGCGCGAGATGGCCCGGCGCTTCGATTTCCGCATCACCCGCGTCTTTACCCAGCGCGAGCCGGACGGCACGGTGATCGCCTCGCGGCGCATCCGCCAATTGCTGACCGAGGGCAAGCCGGCCGAGGCCGCCAAGCTGCTCGGCCGCTATTGGGAGATCGAGGGCCGC
This sequence comes from uncultured Rhizobium sp., assembly GCA_964628235.1. GTDB lineage: Bacteria > Pseudomonadota > Alphaproteobacteria > SMXQ01 > SMXQ01 > CAMAVH01. The sequence goes on from CAZVLU010000052.1 coordinate 12,521, forward strand.
GTCGAGCATGGCGATGCCGTCGGCCGCACGCTGGGCTTTCCCACCGCCAACCTGCCGCTCGGCGATTACCAGCGCCCCAAGGCCGGCATTTACGCCATCCGCGCCGGCATCGACGAGGGCGCCCAAACAGTCTGGCGCGATGGCGTCGCCTCGCTCGGCTGGCGGCCCACGTTTGCCGGCCAGGACTTGCGCTTCGAGGCGCATCTGTTCGACTTTTCCGGCGATCTCTACGGCAAACATCTGCGCGTCGCCTTGATCGAGTATCTGCGCGAGGAGCGCAAATTCGACGGCATCGAACCGCTCATCGCCCAGATGCATCAGGACTCCGCCGAGGCCCGCGCCGTCCTGGCCGATCCGGCCCGCTTCGCCGCCGCCGGATTCAAGTTGGGCTAAGGCCCCGAGGGTTGACGCCGCCCGCCCGATAGAGAACAGTGCGGCCCCGGCTTACGTTTTGCGTAATGCTCATTGAAATCACAGCGAAATTTGCCCGCCGATGGCCGCCGATTACAAATCCACCGTTTTCCTGCCGAAGACCGGCTTTCCGATGAAGGCGGGGCTCGCCCAGCGCGAGCCCGAGCTGCTCGCCCGCTGGGCCAAGATCGGCCTTTACGAGATGCAGCGCGCCCGCGCCAAGGGCCGCCCGAAGTTCGTGCTGCATGACGGCCCGCCCTACGCCAACGGCAACATCCACATCGGCCATGCGCTGAACAAGATCCTCAAGGACGTGATCGTCCGCACGCGCGGCATGCTGGGTTATGACTCGCCTTACGTGCCCGGCTGGGACTGCCACGGCTTGCCGATCGAATGGAAGATCGAGGAGCAGTACCGCGCCAAGGGCAAAGACAAGGACGCGGTGCCGATCATCGATTTCCGCGACGAATGCCGCCGCTTCGCCGCCGAATGGATCGACGTCCAGCGCGAGGAATTCAAGCGCCTCGGCGTCGCCGGCGATTGGGCCAATCCCTACACCACCATGACCAACGCCGCCGAAGCGTCGATCGTGCGCGAGCTCGGCAAGTTCCTGCTCAACGGCCTGCTTTATAAAGGCGTGAAGCCGGTGATGTGGTCGGTGGTCGAGAAGACCGCGCTGGCCGAAGCCGAAGTCGAATATCACGACCACACTTCGACGACGGTGTGGGTGCGCTTCCCGGTTGTGAAAACGCCGCTCGCCGAATTGAAGGGCGCCTCGATCGTCATCTGGACGACGACGCCCTGGACGCTGCCCGGCAACCGCGCCATCGCTTACGGCCCGAGCTTCGATTATCTCGTCGTCGAAGTGACGGAGCTTGCCGACGGCAGTCTGGCCAAAGTCGGCGAGAAGATTCTCGTCGTGCGCGAATTGCTCGACAGCTTGCTCGCCTCCGCCAAGATCGCCGGCCACAAGGTCGTCGCCACCGTCGTCGGCGACAAGCTCGAAGGCTCGGTCTGCGCCCATCCGTGGCGCGGGCAGGGGTATGACTTCGACGTGCCGCTGCTGCCGGGCGACCATGTCACCACCGAGCAGGGCACCGGCTTCGTTCATACCGCGCCGGGCCATGGCGCGGAGGACTTCGTCGTCGGCCAGAAGTTCAAGCTCGAAGTGCCGGAGACGGTCGCCGAGGACGGCACCTATTATCCGCGCGTGCCGCTGTTCGCCGGCCTGCATGTGTTTAAAGCCGACAAGCCGGTGCTGGAGAAGCTGACGGAAGTCGGCGCGCTGCTCGCGCATGGCAAATTGGTCCACTCCTATCCGCATTCCTGGCGCTCCAAAGCGCCGCTGATCTTCCGCACCACGCCGCAATGGTTCATCGCCATGGACAATCCCGCGGTGGGTCAGAACCAGACGTTGCGCCAGCAGGCGTTGAAAGCCATTGACGACACGCGCTTCGTGCCGGCCGCCGGGCGCAACCGCATCGGCGCCATGGTCGAGGGCCGTCCCGACTGGTGCGTGTCGCGCCAACGCGCCTGGGGCGCCCCGATCACGGTGTTCGTCGACAAGCGCACCGGCCAGCCGCTGCGCGATCCGAAGGTGATGCAGCGCATCGTCGAAGCCGTCGAGGCCGAAGGCTCGGACGTCTGGTTCAGCGCCGATCCGTCGCGCTTCTTGGGGCCCGAGTATGACGCGGCGAATTTCGAGCAGGTGAAGGACATCCTCGATGTCTGGTTTGATTCGGGCAGCACGCACAGCTTCGTGCTCGAAGCGCGCCCCGAGCTCGGCTCGCCAGCAGCGCTTTATCTCGAAGGCTCAGATCAGCATCGCGGCTGGTTCCAGTCGTCCTTGCTGGAATCCTGCGGCACGCGCGGCCGCGCGCCCTACGACAACGTGCTGACGCATGGTTTCGTGCTCGATGAGCAGGGCCGCAAGATGTCGAAGTCGCTCGGCAATGTCGTGGCGCCGCAAAAGGTCATGGAAGAATTCGGCGCCGACATTCTGCGCCTCTGGGTCATCGCCTCGGATTATTCCGACGATCTGCGCATCGGCCCGGAAATCTTGAAGTACCAAGCCGACACCTATCGCCGCCTGCGCAACACGTTGCGATACCTCTTGGGCGCGCTCGACGGCTTCAGCGATGCCGAGAAGCTGCCGGTGGAGCAGATGCCCGAGCTCGAGCGCCTGGTGCTGCATCAGGTGGCGCTGATGGACAAGCAATTGCGCGCCGCTTGCGACAGCTTCGAATTCCACAATTTCTTCGCCGCGCTGCACAGCTTTTGCGCCGTCGATCTGTCGGCCCTCTACTTCGACGTGCGCAAGGACGCGCTCTATTGCGACGCGCCGAGCAGCCTCCGCCGCCGCGCCGCGCGCACGGTGATGGACACGCTGTTCAATTGCCTGACCGCCTGGCTCGCCCCGGTGCTCTGCTTCACCGCCGAAGAAGCCTGGCTGTCGCGCTTTCCGAGCGAGACCGACAGCGTGCATTTGCGCGATTTCCCGACGATCCCGGCCGCCTGGCAGGACGACGCCTTGGCCGCCAAGTGGGAGACGATTCGCAAGCTGCGCCGCGTCGTCACTGGCGCGCTCGAACTGGCGCGCGCCAACAAGACGATCGGCTCCAGCCTGCAGGCGTCGCCCAAGGTCTATGCCGACGCGACCTATCGCGCCGCGCTGGCCGATCTGGATCTCGCCGAAATCGCCATCACGTCCGACATCGCCTTGCTCGATGGGGAAGGGGCCGCTGAGGCTTTCCGTCTGCCCGACGTGCCCGGCGTCGCCGTGATCGTGGAGTTGGCCGAGGGCGCCAAGTGCCAGCGCTGCTGGCGGGTGCTGGAGGAAGTCGGCAGGCATCCCAAGCATGACGATACCTGCAACCGCTGCGCCGACGCCCTCGACAGTCTGCCCCCCAACAGCATGATGCGGGCCTGAGCCCATGACCGACAGGCCGAAACCCGAAGCTGCGGCTTTGCCGCCCCATCCGCGCCGCATGGTCGTCGGCCTCGGCCTCGCCTTGCTGTTGCTGATCCTCGATCAGATCAGCAAATGGTGGATCGTCGGCACGGTCATGAACCCGCCGCGCCGCATCGAGCTGACGCCGTTCTTCAATCTTGTGATGGTGTGGAACCCCGGCGTCACCTTCGGCCTCGGCAATAACGTCGAATGGGGGCGCTGGCTGTTCGCCGGCCTCGCCCTGGTGATCGTCGTCATCCTCGTCGGCTGGCTGCGCCGCGCCACCCATGTCTGGGTCGCGGTGGCGCTGGGCTTGGTGATCGGCGGGGCGATCGGCAACGTCATCGACCGTCTGCGCTGGGGCGCAGTGGCGGATTTCTTGGATTTTCATGCCTTTGGCTGGCATTGGCCGGCGTTCAATCTGGCGGATGCCGGGATCGTCGTCGGCGTGCTATTGTTGGTGTTCGACGCTCTGGTGGGGCGTAAGGATTCATTGCCATAATCCGGGCCATCATTCTGCCCGATTTGCCGACGAGAACCTGTACATGACCCAGCTTCTTCGCACCTCCTGGCGCATCGCCGCCCCCGTCCTTCTCGCCGCGTCGCTCGCGGCCTGCTCCAGCCTCGGCAGCATTCTAGGCGCCGACAAGGCCCCGCCGGACGAGTTCCGCGTCGTCTCGCGCGCGCCCTTGAGCTTGCCGCCCGATTACGGCCTGACCGCGCCGCAGCCCGGCGCCGCTCGCCCGCAAGAAACCGACATCCGCCAGACCGCACGCCAGATCGTCGTCGATCGCGACAGCGGCCCAGTGCGCCAAGAGCAGAGTTCCGTATTCGCCGGTCGCGATCCTGGCGAGGCGACGTTCCTCCGTCTCGCTGGCGCAACCCAAGCCGATCCCAACATCCGCGCCACGGTCAATCGAGAGAGCGCTGTGCTGGCCGAGGCCGAAACCGGCTTTGTCGACAGCCTGATGTTCTGGAATTCGCCGCAACAGCCCGGCGTCATCGTCGATGCCGACAAAGAGGCGCGCCGCTTGCGCGAGAACGCCGCGCTCGGCCGCTCGCCGACCACCGGCGAGACGCCGACCATCCGCCGCAAAGGCGATGGTCTCACCCAGGGCATTCTCAGCGGCATTTTCTAAAAAACGCGGCGCCGCGTCTCTGAAGCGCGGCAGGACTCCCTGCCGTTGGTTTAGCCTCGCGCTTTCGTGATGCGTTGTGCCTGCACGGTTGCCGCGCAAGCGCCGTACTCTGTCCGCTATCGTTTTTGTGCGGCATAGTGTGCGTTGCCGACGACCCGGGCGGCGATCAGGAGGTGCGATGTTTCCCCTTTTAAAGACTTTGCGCGCCACAGCTATGGCCGGCGTCCTGCTGATCGCGGCGAGCGCCGCGAGCGCCGCCGTCTTCGATCCCAAGACATTCACATTGCCCAACGGCCTCCAGGTCGTGGTGATCGAAAATCACCGCTTGCCGGTCGTCACGCAGATGGTCTGGTACAAGGTCGGCGCGGCGGACGATCCGCCAGGCCAATCCGGCATCGCCCACTTCCTCGAACATTTGATGTTCCGCGGCACCGGCGAGATCGCGCCGGGCGAGTTCTCGCGCATCGTCGCGCGCAATGGCGGCCGCGACAACGCTTTCACCAGTTGGGATTACACCGGCTATCATCAGACCGTCGCTGCCGACCGGCTCGAATTGGTGATGAAGCTCGAGTCCGACCGGATGGCCAACCTGTCGATCACCGAGAGCGTCGTGGCGCCGGAGCGCGAGGTGATCATCGAGGAGCGCCGCTCGCGCACCGACAACAATCCTGCGTCGCTGCTCAACGAGCAGATGAACGCCTCATTGTTCCTCAACCACCCTTACCGCATTCCGGTGATCGGTTGGCAGCATGAAATGGCCACGTTGACGCAACAGGACGCGCTTGACTTCTATCGCCGCCATTATGCGCCGAACAACGCCATCCTCATCGTTTCGGGCGATGTCACCGTCGAGCAAGTGCGCGGCTTGGCGGCAAAATACTATGCGCCGATCCCGCGCCGCGACGTCGTCTCGCGCAAGCGACTGCGCGAGCCGCTGCATACGTCGGCGCGCCGCGTCGTGCTGGAAAGCGAGCGGGTGCGCGAGCCGCGCCTGACACGCGAATATCTCGCGCCGAGCTACACCACCGGCGATACGCAGCATGCCTATGCCCTGCAGGTGCTGGACACGATCCTATCGGGCGGCGCCACCAGCCGCCTGCACCGCAAGCTGGTCGAAGACGATAAGCTCGCCGTCTCGGCCTGGGCGTCCTATGAGCCGAGCGCGCTCGACTACGGCACGATGTCGATTGGCGGCCAGCCGCGCGCCGACGTGCCGGTGAGCAAGCTGGAAGAGGCGATCGATCTTGAAATCGCCCGCCTCTTGAAAGACGGCGTGACGGCCGAAGAAGTGGCGCGGGCCAAGAACCAGTTGGTTTCGAGCGCCGATTACGCGCGCGACTCCTTGCGCCGCGGCGCCATGTCGATCGGCACCGCGCTTGCTATCGGCTTGACCGTCAACGACGTCGAGACGTGGCCCGAGCGGATCGGCGCGGTGACGCCCGAACAGGTCAATGCCGCGGCGCGCCATGTTTTCAACATCGTCAATTCGGTCACCGGGGTGTTGTTGCCGGCAGCCCGTCCGTCACGGAGCTGAGCCATGCGCGCCCCGTTTCATCTCATTGCCGCGCGTTTCCTCGCCGCGCCGCTTCTGTTCCTCGCGGCTTTCTTGGTCTGGGCAGCCTATGTTTCCCCGGCCCATGCCGTCACCATCGAGCGCGTCGTCAGCCCGAAAGGCGTCGAGGCTTGGCTGGTGCAAGACCGCAGCGTGCCGGTCGTCGCGCTGCAATTCGCCTTTCGCGGCGGCTCGGCGCTCGATCCTGCCGGCAAGGAGGGCTTGAGCAACCTCGTCGCCGGCCTCCTCGACGAAGGCGCCGGCGATCTCGATTCGCAAGCCTTTCAGCGCCGCCTCGAAGACAGCGCCGCCTCGATCGGCTTCGATCCCTCGACCGACAGTTTCGGCGGCAGCCTGCGCACCCTCAAGCGCAACGAAGCCGTCGCCTTCGATCTATTGCGTTTGGCGCTGAACGCGCCGCGCTTCGACCCGTCGGCGGTCGAAAAGGTCAAGACGCAGACGCGCGCCTGGCTCTCTGGCGCCGCCGAGAACCCGCGCCGCATCGCCGGCCGCGTGTTCGCGCGCGCCGCCTTCGGCACGCATCCCTATGGCCGCGCTGCCGAGGGCACGCGCGCCAGCGTCGAAAGCCTGACACGCGGCGATTTCCAGGCGTTCGTCAAACAGCGCTTCGTGCGCGACCGGCTGATTATCGGCGTCGTCGGCGACATCACGCCCGCTCAACTCGCATCCCGGCTCGATGCCGTGTTCGGCGATCTGCCGGCCAGCGGCGGACCGGTCGAACTGCCGACCGTGACGCCGGCGCTCGCCGGCCAAGTCTTCGTCATCGAGAAGAAAATCCCGCAGAGCGTCGTCACTTTCGGCCAGGCCGGGCTGTCGCGCCAAGACCCCGACTATTACATCGCTTACGTGATGAACCAGGCCTTCGGCGGCGGCGGGCTTGGCTCGCGGCTGATGGAGGAGATCCGCGACAAGCGCGGCCTCGCTTATGGCGTCAACACCTCGCTGGCGCCCTACGACTATGCGGCGCTCTACACCGGCGGCGTCGCCACCCAGAACGAGCGCGTCGGCGAAAGCATCGACATCATCCGCAAGGAATGGGCGCGGCTACGCGAGGGCGGCTTGACCGAGAAGGAATTGGCCGACACCAAGACCTATCTGACCGGCTCGTTCCTGACCAACATCGATTCGACCGGGCGGATGGCCAGCCTGCTTGTCGGCATTCAGCTCGAAAAGCTCGGCATCGATTACCTCGAGAGGCGCAACAGCTTCATCGAGGCGGTGACCTTGGCCGATGTCCGTCGCGTGGCGGGCCGGTTGCTCGACCCCGCCAAGCTGACCTTCGTTGTCGTCGGCCAGCCTAAGGGCGTCGTTGCGACGGCGACCGCGCCGACGCTGGAGGACTGAACGGGCGGCGCTCGCCACGCCGGCAACTCGTCCGAATCAAGCGGCAAAAAAACGGCCATATCCTTACGGAAGACGGCCCCAGCGTGCTCGCCGGAACGCCAGCGCCATGAAGACGTTACGTTCCGGTCCGCCATGGAACCGCCATAGTGGCTCGCCAAGATGCCGCCGTTCCCCATCTTCCTTACGGTGGTTTGGGGTGGCTGGCCGCTTTCTTCCCCCTCTGCTAGGGTTCCCATATGCATTTCGAGCAAGATATCGCCACCTGCCTCGCCAGCCGTATCGGCGAGGGCGGCATTGCCGACGCGGCGCTGGACGCGACGATCGCCGCCACGGCGCGTGCGCTCGGCCGTCTGCGCGATCAGGCGCGCGATCCGCGCGCAGCGGGCAGCCTGCCGCTGCTGGCGGTGCCGTCGGCACGCGCCGATCTGGCCGCGCTCAAGGATGTCGCCGCGCGTTTCCGCGAAGGCTTCGACGACGTGCTGGTGCTCGGCACCGGCGGCTCCAGCCTCGGCGGCCAGACCCTGTGCGCGCTCGCCCACTGGCCCGCCAGCTTGCCGCGCAAGGCCGGCAGCGGCCCACGCCTGCATTTCCTCGACAATATCGACCCGGCGACGTTCGGCAGGCTCTATGCGGCGCTCGATTTGGCGCGCACCGGCGCCATCGTCGTCTCCAAGTCGGGCTCGACGGCGGAAACCGCCATGCAGTTCTTCACTTTGGCGGATGCCTATATCGACCGCCTCGGCAAGGAGTCGCTGGCCAAACATATGGTGGCGATCACCGAGCCCGCGCAAAACAAGGATGGCAATGGCAAGGCCAACCCGCTGCGTCGCGCCGCCGGCCGCTTCGGCATCCCGCTGTTCGAGCATGATCCCGGCGTCGGCGGCCGCTATTCGGCGCTGACCAATGTCGGGCTTTTGCCGGCGATGATCGCCGGCCTCGACGCCAAAAAAGTGCGCGACGGCGCGCAGAGTGCGCTCGATGCCGCCCTTGCCGCCAAGACGCCCGCCGAGTCGATGCCGGCGGTCGGCGCGGCGCTCGCCATCGCGGCGTCGCGTCAGGGCCTCAACCAGTCGGTGCTGATGCCCTATATCGACCGCTTGGCGCCCTTCGCCTTCTGGTACCGCCAGCTTTGGGCCGAGAGCCTCGGCAAGGACGGCAACGGCACCACGCCGATCAACGCGCTCGGCACCGTCGATCAGCACAGCCAAGTGCAGCTCTATCTCGGCGGCCCGAAGGACAAGCTCTACACGCTGATCTTGGGACCGGCGGAAGGCGCCGGCGACATGGTCATGCCGGGACTCGCCACCGAGCCGGAGTTTTCCTATCTGGTGGGGCGCACCATGGGCGACTTGCTCGACGCCGAGCAGCGCGCCACCGCCGAGACGCTGGCGCGCAACGGCCGGCCGACCCGCATCCTGCGCGTCGCCTCGGTCGGCGAAGAAAGCATGGGCGCTTTGATGATGCATTTCATGCTGGAGACGATCATCGCCGCCGATCTGCTCGGCGTCGATCCGTTCGACCCGCCGGCGGTCGAGGAGGGCAACGTGCTGGCCCGCAACTATCTTGGGGCGATGGGGCCCGCCGTGCCGGCCGGCGCGCCCGCCGTCCTGGCCAGCGTGAAGCCCGCGTGACGATCCGGCTGCTTCCGGGGGGATTGGTCAATCGCATCGCCGCCGGCGAAGTGATCGAGCGCCCGGCTGCTTGCGTCAAGGAACTGGTCGAAAACGCCATCGATGCCGGAGCAGGGCGCATCGAAGTGGCCTTGCGTGACGGCGGATTGAGCTTCATCGCCGTCGCCGACGACGGCCAAGGCATGACGCCGGATGAATTGACCCTCGCCGTCGAGCGCCACGCCACCTCGAAACTGCCCGACGACGATCTGGTCGATATCCGCACGCTGGGCTTTCGCGGCGAGGCGCTGCCGTCGATCGGG
>CAZVLU010000053.1:0-21512 GCA_964628235.1 uncultured Rhizobium sp.
TATCCGCACGCTGGGCTTTCGCGGCGAGGCGCTGCCGTCGATCGGCGCGGTGAGCCGCCTGTCCATTGCTTCGCGCAAGCCGGATGGCGACAGCGCTTGGCAGATCGCCGTCGAGGCCGGCGCGAAATCGGCGCCTGTGCCGGCGGCGCTGGCGCGCGGCACGCGCGTCGAGGTGCGCGACCTTTTCTTCGCCACGCCGGCGCGGCTGAAATTCATGAAAGCGGCGCGCACCGAGCAGGGCCATGTGCTGGACTCCATCACCCGCCTCGCCATGGCGCATCCCGATATCTCCTTCACGGTGACCAGCGACGGCGAGCGCAAGCTGTCGCTTGAGGCCGAGACCGGCGATCTGTTCGAAGCGCGCTTGGCGCGGCTTGCCGCCATCATGGGCCGCGACTTCGGCGAAAATGCGCTGGCGATTGACGCTGAACGTGAAGGCCTGCGCCTCACGGGCTACGCCGCCCTGCCGACCTATTCGCGCGGCACGGCGCAGCATCAATATCTCTTCGTCAACGGCCGTCCGGTGCGCGACCGTCTTCTGCAAGGCGCGGTGCGCGGCGCTTACATGGATTTTCTGGCGCGCGACCGCCATCCGGTCGTCGCGCTGTTTCTCGACTCGCCGCCTGAGCAAGTGGACGTCAACGTCCATCCGGCCAAGACCGAGGTGCGCTTTCGCGACGCCGGCCTGGTGCGCGGCTTGATCGTCGGCGCGCTCAAACACGGCCTGGCGGCGCAGGGCCACCGCGCCTCGACCACGGTGTCTGATGCGGCGCTCGGCGCCTTCCGCCCCGGCGGAATAGGCCCGGCTTTGCCCTACGGGCGCAGCGGCGGCGGCTGGAACCGCGGTCTCGCCGAAACCGCCGCCGCCTGGCAAGCGCCGCTCGGCAGCGAGATGTTGCAGATGCAGGCCGCCCCCATGGCGCGCGCCGAGGACGCGGCCTTCGCCGACGACGCGCTCGATTATCCGCTCGGCGTGGCGCGTGGCCAATTGCACGAAACCTATATCGTGGCGCAGACCCGCAGCGGCCTCGTCATCGTCGACCAACATGCGGCGCACGAACGCCTCGTCTATGAGCGCATGAAACATGCCCTGTCGGCCAAGGGCGTGGCGCGGCAAATGCTGCTGATCCCCGAGGTCGTCGAGCTGGACGAGCGCTCGGCGGCTCGTCTGCTGGCCCGCGCCGAGGAGCTGGCCGAGCTCGGCCTCTCGGTCGAGCCGTTCGGCAAGGGCGCGATGATGGTGCGTGAAACGCCGGCGCTGCTCGGCGAGATCAACGTGCAGGCGCTGCTGCGCGATCTCGCAGATGAACTGGCCGAGATGGATCAGGCGCTGAGCCTCAAGGAAAAGCTGGAAGACGTCTGCGGCACAATGGCCTGCCATTCATCGGTGCGCGCCGGACGGCGTCTCAACGCCAACGAGATGAACGCGCTGCTCCGCGAAATGGAAGCGACGCCCAATTCCGGCCAATGCAACCACGGCCGCCCGACTTACGTGGAGTTGCAGTTGTCCGACATCGAAAAGCTGTTCGGCCGCCGTTAGGCAATCCGTAAAAAGACGAACTTCGCCGGGCCGTAGATGCGTTCGTCCAACAGGCCGAATCCTTCCGGGGCGGCAAACGCTTCCTTCGACGCGACTTCGACGATGACGAGCGTGTCGGCATCGATCCAGCCCGACTCCTTCAGCGCCACGAGCGCCGGACTGCCGAGCGATTTGCCATAGGGCGGATCAAGAAACACCAAATCGCAGGCCTGATCGGCGGGCGGCGGGCGGGTCGCGTCGGCAGCCAGGATGCGGCAGTGATCCGTTTCCTTCAGCGCGGCGGCGTTGGCGCGCATGGCGGCTTGCGCCGCTTTGGCGTTGTCGATCATCGCCGCGAAGGCTGCGCCGCGCGACAGCGCCTCGAAAGCGAAGGCGCCCGAGCCGGCGAAGGCTTCGAGCACGCGGGCGTCGGGCAGCAGGCTGCCGCCGGTCGCCGAGAATTTGCCGTGCTCCAGAATGTCGAACAGGCTTTGGCGGGCGCGGCCGAGCGTCGGGCGCGTGCCGTCGCCGACAGGGGCCTGCAATTCGCGGCCGCGATGCTTACCGGCGACGATCCGCATTGGGCTTCTTACCAGCGGGCTTCGCACCCGCTTTGGCGCTCACGGGTTTCGCTCCGGGCTTGCCGCCGACGAACTTGGCCGCCTGCTGGTTCTTGGCGGCGCGCGCGACGGGGTTGGGCAATTCGGCGCGATAGGGTTTGGGCATCGGCGCTTTGGTCGGTGCCGCGTCCGCTTTAGGCGCGGCAGCAGTCCGCGCAGCCAGCTCCTTGCCGCGCGGCACATGCACGGATTTTTTGTCGAGACCGAGTTGGTCGGCGAGAATCTTGCCCGGCACTTCCTCGATCTCGCCCGGCTCCAGGCGGCCGAGTTGGAAGGGGCCGTAGGCGACCCGGATCAGGCGGCTGACGCGCAGGCCGATGGCTTCGAGCACCTTGCGGATTTCGCGGTTCTTGCCCTCGCTCAGGCTCATCGTCAGCCAGACGTTGCCGCCTTGCTGACGGTCGATCGCGGTTTCGATGGCGCCGTAGCGCACGCCCTCGACCGTCATGCCGCGCGCCAGCTTCTCGACCTGGTCGGGCGAGAGCGTGCCGAAGGCGCGCACGCGATAGCGCCGCGCCCAGCCGGTCTCGGGCAATTCGAGCTTGCGCGCCACGCCGCCGTCGTTGGTCAGCAGCAGCAGCCCTTCGGAGTTGTAGTCGAGCCGGCCGACCGAGATGACGCGCGGCAGATGCTTGGGCAGCTCGTCATAGATCGTCGCGCGGCCCTGCGGGTCGCGGTTGGTGGTGAGCAGCCCGCGCGGCTTGTGATAGCGCCAGACGCGCGTGCGCTCGGGCTTGTCGATCGGCTTGCCGTCGACCGTGATCATCATGTCGTCGGTCACCAGGGTGGCCGGGGTGATGATCAGCTTGTTGTCGATCTTGACGCGGCCTTCGAGGATCATCACCTCGGCCTCGCGGCGCGAACAGACGCCGGCCCGCGCCATGCGCTTGGCGATGCGTTCGCCCTTGGTGGTCTCGTCAGTCATCATTTGCTCGCGGCGATCAGCGCGCGGAAAATCGCCGCGTCGCCGTCGCTCAAATAAAATTCCGGGTGCCATTCGACGCCGAGACAAAAGCGTTGGCGCGGGTCTTCGATGCCCTCGATCACGCCGTCGGACGCCGTGGCGTTGACGACGATGCCGGGGCCGACGGTTTTGACCGCTTGGTGATGCGCCGAATTCACCGCCAGCTTGTCCGTGCCGACGATGCTGTGCAGTTGCGTGCCGGCTTTGATCGATATCTCATGGCCCGGCTCGTCGCGCGGGTTGGGCTGCTCATGCGCCAGCGCGCCCGCCACTTCATCAGGGATGTGCTGGATCAGCGTGCCGCCGAGCACGACGTTGAGCAGTTGTTCGCCGCCGCAGATGCCGAGGATCGGCATGTCGCGCTCGAGCGCGCCGCGCGTCACCGCCAGCTCGAAGGCGGTGCGCTTGTCCTTGGTCGTCACGGTCGCGTGACGTGAAGATGCGCCGAACAGCGCCGGATCGACGTCGAACGCCCCGCCGGTGATAATCAGCGCGTCGATGCGGTCGAGATAGGCCGTGGCCAGGTCCGCTTCGTGCGGCAGCATCAAGGGCAGTCCGCCGGCTTTGCTGACCGCGCTGGCGTAGTTCTCGCGCACGGCGTACCAGGGAAATTTGGAGTAACCGCCGGGCTTTTCGGCATCGAGGGTGATGCCGACCACAGGCAGGTTTTTGGCCATTTCGCTCATGCGGCGGAGAATAAGGCGGCCCCGTTCGCCTGCAAAGCGAAACCGCCGAAAATAATTATGGGACGACTGGTTCCGGCCGGCGTTATCGAGTGCGAGCGAAGGCCATCAGACCGCGCTCGCCGGCGAGCATGTCGCGCATGACACGACCGCTTGCCGCCCAAATCTGATCCGTGGGGGCCACCCGATGAGCGTTATCGCGAAACCGACGAAGGGCGAATCCGCCCCCGTCAGCAAACCCGTGCGCTCGGGATGGGGCGCCTATTTCCGCAATTTCTGGCGCATGGCCGGGCCCTATTGGAATTCCGAGCATAAATGGGCGATCCGCGGCCTGACTATGGTGCTTCTGACGCTGACGGGCGCCCAGGTCGTCGTCCAGATCGCGCTCAATCTTTGGACGGAGCAACTGTTCGACGCCTTCGGCAAACGCTCGATGGCGGGATTTATCGAGCTTGCGGCGGTTTTTGTGGCGATCATCGTCGGTCAAGTCGCCGTCGTTTCCGTTCATTTGCGCATTCGCCGGCGGCTCGAAATCGGGTGGCGCGCTTGGCTGACCGAGCGCCTGCTTGGCGCTTGGCTCCTCTCCGGCCGGCAGCATCTGATCGATTTCATCCCGGGCGAGCATGACAATCCGGACGGCCGCATTGCCGAGGACATCCGCGTCGCCACGGAATATGCCGTCGATCTGACGCATTCCCTGTTCTATTGCACCCTCTTGATCGGCAGCTTCGCCAGCATTCTATGGACGTTGTCCGGCTCGCCCCAAGTGGTTGTGGGCGATATCCAATTTTGGCTGCCCGGCCATTTGGTGTGGCTCGCCATCGCCTACGCGACGCTCGGCGCTTTCATCGCGCTTTTGCTCGGCCCCAAGCTCGTCCGCAGCGCCGAGTGGCGGCAAAGCCATGAGGCGACCTTCCGCTTCGGCCTCGGTCGCGTGCGGCAGAACGGCCTGGCCGTCGCGTTGATGCATGGCGAAGCGGACGAGCAGCGTTCGCTCGGCCGGTCGTTTCGCGACGTGATCGTCGCGTGGAATCGCCAGACAGACGCTTTGACGCGCTTCACCATGTTCACGGCGAGCTGGGCTATCCTGTCGCCGGTCTTCCCGGTTTTGATCGCCGCGCCGCGCTACATCGTCGGCGCCCTCACGCTCGGCGCCCTGATGCAGATCGCGCAAGCTTTCATGCAAATGGTGGGGGCGTTGTCCTGGCCGATCGACAATTTGACCAAGGCCGCTGAATGGCGGGCCTCGGGCGAGCGCGTGCTCGGCTTGCGCGCGGCGCTTGAAAGTTTCGAAACCGTGAGCGATACGGCGGCGACGATCAGGGTCGCGACCATCGCCGAAGCGTCGCTCGCCTTTCGCGATGTTTCGCTCGCCGATCCTGACGGGACGATCAAGATCACCGGCATCAATTTTCTCGTCCAGCCGGGCGAGCACGTCCTCGTCTCCGGCGATCGCGAGGCGGCTGTGCGCTTGTTCAAGGCCGTCGCGGGGGTGTGGCCGTGGGGCGCTGGCGCGATCGATCTGCCGGCGGACGACCACATCTTCTTCATGCCGCAGCGGCCTTATTTTCCCAGCGGCACGCTCGATGTCGCGATTTCCTATCCTGCGATGGAAAAGCCGCAGAACCAGCCAGACTTGCTGGCGGCGCTCGAACGAGTCGGCTTGGCCCATCTTGCCTCGCGGCTCGATCAGGTCGAGGTTTGGGATCAGGCGCTCGGCGCCGGCGAGCAGCAGCGCCTCGGCTTCGCCCGCCTCTTGCTGCATCGGCCGCGCTGGATTTTCATCCAGCAGGCGACCGACGCGCTCGATGCCGAAGGCGAAGCGGAGATGCTCGCCCTGCTCGCCGAGGAGTTTCCAGAATCAGCGGTGATCATGATCGCCGATCATGCCGAAGGCCGCTATCCCGGCTGGCGTCAGCTCAGCTTCATCCAGCAGGACGATATCGTCGTGGCGCAAATTGCAGCGAAGGTGGCGGCCTAAGACCTTGGCTTGTCCTCCCTGCGCTTGACCATGGCGGAGGGGCGCGGCAAGGTGCCGCCATGCTCGACGCCAATCCCTTCATGCTGCGCGCGCTCGCTGAAGCCGAGGCCGCCGCCCTGCGCGGCGAGGTGCCGGTCGGCGCGGTGATCGCCGATCCGGCGAGCGGCGAAATTCTCGCCGCCTGCGGCAACCGCACCGAGGAATTGAACGACCCCACCGCCCATGCCGAGCTGCTGGCGATCCGCGCCGCCGCCGCCAAGCTGGGCAGCGCGCGTCTCATGCTGTGCGATCTCTATGTCACGTTGGAGCCCTGCGCCATGTGCGCTGGGGCGATTTCCATGGCGCGGTTGCGTCGGCTCTATTATGGCGCGGCCGATCCCAAAGGCGGCGCGGTCGATCACGGCCCGCGCTTCTTCGCCCAGCCGACCTGCCATCATCGGCCCGAGGTCTATGGCGGCATCGCCGAGCGCGCCGCCGGCGACATGCTGCGCGACTTCTTCCGCGCGCGCCGAGAACCCTGATGGCCCCGCTTGCGTCTAAAACCGGCGCGAAAGGTCCGCCGCCCGCCGTGCCTCAGGTCGGCGATCCGGCGCCTTGGTTCTTCGCGCGCAGCACCAACAATGCGCGCTATGTCTTTCACACCGCCGCCGGGCGCTACGTGCTGCTCGGCTTTCTCGGTTCAGGCCGCCGGCCCGAGGTGCAGGCGGCGCTGAGGCTGCTGGCCGCGCGACGCGATCTGTTCGACGATCGGCAAATCTCTTTCTTTGGCGTCAGCGTCGATGCCAGCGACGAGGCGGAGAGCCGCTTGCAACAAAGCCTGCCGGGCATCCGCTATTTTTGGGACTTCGACTTGGCCGTCAGCAAGCTCTATGGCGCGACGCCGCTCGATGCTGTGCAGGGCCCCAAGCTGATCTACCGCTCGTTCTGGTTGCTGCTCGATCCCATGTTGCGGGTGTTGCGCAGCGTGCCGATCACGGCGACCGCCGACTTGCTAGGCGAGATCGCCGCTTTGCCGCCGCTCGAGTCGCAAGGTCAGGCCCACGCGCCCGTCTTGGTGCTGCCGCGCGTATTGGAGCCGGAGCTGTGCCGCGACTTGATCGCGCGCTACGAGTCCGGCGAAACGCATGATTCTGGTTTCATGCGCGACATCGACGGCAAGACGACACTGATGCTCGACCATAGCCACAAACGGCGCGCCGATTACCATATCGATGACGAGACGTTACAAGGCGCGCTGCGCTTGCGCGTGCAGCGCCGCCTCATCCCGGAAATCGCCAAAGCCTTCCAGTTCGAGGTCACGCGCATGGAGCGTTACATCGTCTCTTGTTACGATGGGACGAACGGCGGGCATTTCCGGCCTCACCGCGACAACACGACGAAGGGCACCGCCCATCGCCGCTTCGCCGTCACGATCAATTTGAATGCCGAGGATTACGAAGGCGGCGACTTGCGCTTCCCTGAATTCGGCCCGCGCAGCTACCGCGCGCCGACGGGCGGCGCTGTGGTGTTCGCCTGCTCGCTGCTGCATGAGGCGCTGCCGGTCACGTCCGGCAAACGCTACGCCTTCCTGCCATTCTTGTATGACGACGCGGCGGCGAAGATTCGCGAAGCCAATCTCAAATTCGTCGCGCCGAAAGACGCCGAGGACGACGCGGGCGCGGGGTGAACACAGCTTGGGGGGAGCGATGTATGCACCGATATTCGATCTGGCAGGGGTGCGCGATAGCATTCGCCAATCGCCGCACCGTTTTTATGTCTATGTGTTATGCCGCCCGAATGGTGAACCATTTTACGTTGGAAAAGGGGTGGCGAATCGCGTTTTTTGCCACGAGGCGGATGCTCGAAACCTGCCGACAAAGTCGCATAAGCTCAATCTGATACGCGCCTTGCACAAGAAGGGCCTGAAGGTCGGTTATGTGATCGAGGGTTTTTTTGAGACGGAAATCGAGGCTCATGAGCGTGAGCGAACGCTGATCTTGACGTTGGGCCGTCACGACTTGCGGACGGGTCCCTTGACGAACCAAACTGATGGCGGTGAGGGGACATCGAACCCGTCCCAGGAAAGTCGTGACAGGCGTGCCGCGACTTTGGGGGGCGATGCGGAAGATCCGGAACGTCGTGCGATCAACGAGTTTTTCAATTCGATCGGCGGCAAACAAGATTCGGTGCCGATCAAGCCGTTAGGCGCTCGAAAACTCGTACCGCTAACGCCACATCCAAGTAGCCGCATGCCGACAGAACGCATGGCCAAAGCCTTGATAGCGGCTGCGGCGGCTACGAATCAAATTCTAAAACCAGGCAGCATATTGCCGCGCATATTTGTGATGCAGGGCAAGCCTTACGCTATCGAAAACGGGGTTGGCCGAGACATGCTTAAGGCGGGCATGATTTCATTGATGTCGCCCGAAGCGCGCCCTGAGGATGAGTGCTTATGCCTGACAACGATTGGTTTTGACCAAATTCTTCATCTAATGGATGTTGAGCGATTGAAAGATCTGGCTGTCTTGGAGCCCGATTAGTGCGTTTTTCTGGCTACCGCTTCACCGCGCGCCAGCCGATGTCGCGGCGGCAGAAGCCGCCGGGCCAATCGATCTTGTCGATCGCCGCATAGGCCTTGGTCTGCGCCTCAAGAGCTGTCGCGCCGGTGGCGGTGACGGCGAGCACGCGGCCGCCGGTGGCGACGATCTTGCCGCCCTGCAACGCAGTGCCGGCGTGAAACACATTGGCGTCCGGCATGGCGTTCGCGGCATCGAGGCCGCGAATTTCCGATCCCTTGTCATAAGCGCCGGGATAGCCCTTGGCGGCCATGACGACCGTGAGCGCCGTCTCGTCGCGCCAGCGCAGGTCGACGTCGGCGAGATTGCCGTCGCGCGACGCCATCAGGGCGGGCAGCAGGTCGGATTTGAGGCGCGTCATCAGCACCTGGCATTCCGGGTCGCCGAAGCGCGTGTTGTATTCCAAAAGCTTGGGCTCGCCCTTGTCGATCATCAGGCCGGCGAACAGCACGCCTTTGAAAGGCCGGCCCATGTCGGTCATCGCCGCGACGGTCGGCTCGATGATCTCGCGCATGACGCGCGCCGCCATCGCCTCGGTCACCACGGGGGCGGGGGAATAAGCGCCCATGCCGCCGGTGTTGAGGCCCGTGTCGCCGTCGCCGACGCGCTTATGATCCTGCGCCGAGGCGAGCGGCAGAGCGGTCTTGCCGTCGACCAAGGCGAAGAAGCTGGCTTCCTCGCCGTTCAAGAATTCTTCGATCACCAGCGACGCGCCGGCTTCGCCGAACGCGCCCGATAGCATCTCGCGCACGGCGGCTTCGGCGTCGCTCATTGTCTCGGCGATCACCACGCCTTTGCCGGCCGCCAAGCCGTCGGCTTTCACCACGATCGGCAGCTTTTGTTTGGCCAAGAAGGCCAGCGCCGGTTCGATCGCCGTGAAGCGGCCATAGGCGGCGGTCGGAATGCCGTATTTGGCGCACATGTCCTTGGTGAAGCCTTTGGAGCCTTCGAGCGCTGCTGCGGCGGCGCTCGGCCCGAAAGCGGCAATGCCGGCGGCTTCCAGCTTGTCGACCAGGCCCTTCACCAGCGGCCCTTCGGGGCCGACGACGACGAAGTCGATGCCTTTGTCCTGAGCCAGCTTCACCTGGGCCTCGACATCTTCGGCGGCCACCGGAACGCACTCCGCGACTGCGGCGATGCCGGCGTTGCCCGGCGCGCAATAGAGCTTGTCGCACAGCGCCGAGGCGGAAATCGCCCAGCACAGCGCATGTTCGCGACCGCCGCCGCCGACAACGAGAACCTTCATGGAATGACGTGCCTTGTCCCGAGAAATCCGTCGCCGCCCTAGCTGCGGCGGCGGCGTCTTGATAGCATAGGGGCCGCCTCCAACCAAAGAAAACGCCGGATTTTCCCCTTGGCCAGCACGCCTCCGTTCGACGATCTCGCGCCTGTGGATACATCGGGGAATATGCCGATTCTGACGGTCGGCGAGCTCGCTTTCGCGCTCAAGCGTACGGTCGAGGACGCCTTCGGGCGGGTGCGGCTGCGCGGCGAGATCTCCGGCTTCAAGCGCCACACCTCGGGCCATTGCTATTTCCGCCTCAAGGACATGGACGCCGCCATCGAAGCGGTGCTGTTTCGCGGCTCGGCCGGCAAGCTGACGATCAAGCCGGAAGACGGCATGGAGGTGATCGCTACCGGGCGCGTCACCACTTATCCGGGCCGCTCGCAATATCAGATCATCGTCGACACAGTGGAGCTCGCTGGCCAGGGCGCGCTGCTGAAATTGATCGAGGACCGCCGCAAGCGGTTGGAAGCCGAAGGTCTGTTCGACGCCGACCGTAAACGCGATCTGCCCTTCCTGCCCGAGGTGATCGGCGTCGTCACCTCGCCGACTGGGGCCGTGATCCGCGACATCTTGCATCGCTTGGCCGACCGCTTCCCGCGCCATGTGCTGCTGTGGCCGGTGCTGGTGCAGGGCGACGGCGCCGCCGAACAGGTGGCGCGGGCCATTCGCGGCTTCAACGCTTTAGAGCCGGGGGGCGCCGTGCCGCGCCCGGACCTGCTGATCGTCGCGCGCGGCGGCGGCAGCTTGGAAGATCTGATGGCCTTCAACGAAGAGGTCGTCATCCGCGCCGCCGCCGAGTCGCAAATTCCGCTGATCTCGGCGGTCGGCCATGAAACCGACACGACCTTGATCGACTTCGCCTCCGACCGCCGTGCGCCGACGCCGACCGCTGCCGCCGAGATGGCCGTGCCGGTGCGCGCCGAACTGCTCGGACAGGTGATGGACGATGGTGCCCGCCTGCTGCGCGGCTACAGCCGCATGATCGGCGACCGCGCCGAGCGCTTGAGCGCGCTGGCCCGCGTGATGGGCGATCCGCAGCGCATGCTGGAAGATTTCGCGCAGCGCTTGGACGATCGTTGGGAGCGCTTGCGCTTGGCCGGCGACGGCATGCTCGGCCGCTTCGCTTCCATTATCGCCACGGCCGCCGCCGCGTTGCGCCCGCAGCGCTTGCAAGCCTTGATCGAACAGCGCGAAGAGCGCCTCGCCGGTCTCGGCGGGCGTTTGGCCGTCGCCGGCGGTCGCAGCCTGATCGATGCCGAGCGCCATGTGGCGCAGCTCGGCAAGCTGCTGGAAAGTTACTCGCACAAGTCCGTGCTGGAGCGCGGTTTCGCGCTGGTGGTCGGCGCCGATGGCCGTCTCGTCGGCTCGGCGGCCCAGGCGCAAGCCGGCGATGCCGTCGCCTTGCGCTTCCATGATGGCGAACGCGCCGCCGTGATCAACGCGGCTGGCGAGACGAAAGTGCCTGTCGCGGTCAAGCCCGCCAAGCCCAAGCCGCCCTCCGGCGGCGGCAATCAGGGCAGTTTGCTGTGAAGCGCTGGTTGCTCGCCCTGTTGCTTTGCCTGGCGCTGCCGGCTTCGGCGCAGGACATCCGCGAGGTCAACGACTATGGCGGCCTCAGCTTCAGCCTGACCGGCAAGGCGACGCAAGGCGGCCTGCTGATCGGCAAGACCAAGCCGAACAGCCGCGTGCGCGCCAACGGTCTCGATCTGCAGGTCGCCTCGAACGGCGCCTTCCTGATCGGCTTCGGACGCGATTACGACAGGACCTTCATCGAGGTCGCCGTCACCGCGCCGGACCAGTCCTCGACCGAAACGCGCAGCATCCCGGTGCTGCCCCGCGTCTTCGATATCCAAAGCATCACCGGCGTTGCCCAGAAATATGTCGAGCCGCCGCCGGAAGACCTCAAGCGCATCGCCGAGGAGCGCCGGGTCATTGCCGAGGCGCGGACGCGCGCCGCCGACGCCGCCGATTTCGAAGCCGGCTTCATCTGGCCGGTCGAAGGGCCGATCAGCGGCGTGTTCGGCAGCCAGCGCATCTTCAACGGCCAGCCGCGCGCGCCGCACAACGGCGTCGATATCGCCGCCGGGCGCGGCTCGACGGTGGTCGCCGCCAGCCGGGGCGTCGTCACGCTGGCGCAGAAGGACCTGTTCTTCAACGGCAACGTCGTGATCGTCGATCACGGCTTGAGCCTCAGCACCGTCTATGTCCATCTCGACGAGATCACGGTGCAAAAGGGCCAGCGCGTCAATATCGGCGAGCCGATCGGCAAGGTCGGCGCGACGGGCCGCGTCACCGGCCCGCATCTGCATTGGGGCGCCAATGTCGCCGGCCAATCCATCGACCCGCAATTGCTCGTCGGCCCGATGGTGCAGCGGTGAAGTCTTCGCCGTTCCTTCATCGTCATGCCCGGGCTTGGCCCGGGCATCCACGCCTTACGATGCGGATAAAGTTTAAGGCGTGGATGGCCGGACCAAGTCCGGCCATGACGAACAAGGGGTAGTCGATTTCGGAGTTAGCCTAATCCGGCCAGCGGCGATGCACCCAAAGCCATTGGCCGGGGCGGCGGCGGATCCACTCTTCCACGCGCAGATTGATATCTGTGGTCAGCGCGACGATGTCGGCCTTGCGGTCGCCGCTGTCGGGCAGCGGGATCGGCGGCAGCATGTGGAGGCGGAAGCGCGCGCCCTTCACGCGCTCGACATAGCCCGGCATGATGCGGCAATCATATTTCAGCGCGAGTTGGGCGATGGCCGAGGCCGTCATCGCCGGGCGGCCGAAGAAGGGCACGCTGATGCCGTCGTTCATTTTCTGGTCGGGCAACATGCCGATATGGCCGCCGGCGCGCAGCAGCTCGACGATGCGCCGCGCGCCCGCCGGACCCTTGGCGATCATCTCGGCCTTCAGGCCTCTCCGTCCGTAGCGCAGCAGCCACTCGGCGGCGGGATCGTTGGCGGCGCGATAGACGATGGCGAGCGGCGTCGCCCACGGCCCGCGCTGGATCACCGCATGGGCCGACAATTCCCAATTGCCGAGATGCGGCGTGAGGAAGATGCCGGGCTTGCCGTCGTCGCGCATGGCGTCGGCATGTTCGACGCCGCTGACCTCGAAGCGCGGATCGCCGTAGATGTCCATGCGGCCGATATGGGGGAATTCGGCCATGACGCGGCCGAGGTTGTCCCACATCTCGGTCATGATCGCGTCGATCTCGGCTGTCGATTTCTCAGGGAACGCGGCGACGAGATTGCGCTGGGCGATCTTGCGCACGCCGAGCCTGGGCCCGATGGCCCGGCCGAGCCAGCCGCCGACCGCCGAAGCGGCATCGAGCGGCAGCGCGGCGAACAGATGGAACAGCAGCCAATAGACTCCGCGCGCCACGGCGCTGATCACGCGGGTCACGGCCAGGCTTCCGGCAGTTGGCGCGCCAGCTTGGCGGCGAGCAGCAGATCGAGGGCCGCCTCGTCGTCCCAGGCGATCTCGATGTCCAGCGTCAAAGGTTTCCGTTCGGCGTCGCCGGGCCAGCGCGTCAAGTCCTTGGCGGTGGTGACGAGTTTCGCGTCATGTTGCGCGGCAAGCTGGCGCAAGGCGGCCACATCTTTCGCGCCATAGGGATGATGATCGGCGAAGCTGCGCGTGGCTTTCACGTCGCAGCCGAGGGCGCGCAACGACTCGTAGAATTTTTCCGGCCGGCCGATGCCGGCGAAAGCGACGAGCGGCTGGCCGGCGAGCATTGCGGCGGATTGAGCAACCGGGACAAGGCGCGCGCGCAGGATCGGCAAGTCGGGCGCGCGCTTGGCGAGCGTTGCGGCGATGTTCATGCGGTCGTCGCCGACGATGATCGCCGCGTCGGCGCGGCTCAAGCCATCGACGACCGGTTCGCGCAAAGGCCCGGCCGGGATGACGCGGCCGTTGCCGAAGCCGGCGCCGCCGTCGATCACCACGAAGGACAGGTCTTTGATCAGCGACGGATTCTGCAGGCCGTCGTCGAGTATCAACAAATTTGCGCCGGCCGAGACGGCTGCTGCGGCGCCCGCCACGCGGTCGCGCGCCACCCAGGTCGGCAGCGCGCGGGCCAGCAGCAGGGGTTCGTCGCCGACTTTCCAGGCGTCATGGACGACGGGATCGACGCGCACAGGTCCGGACAGTTCGCCGCCATAGCCGCGCGTGATGGCATGGACGCGGCCCGCCAACGCCGGGCGCGCCGCGAGCTTGGCGGCGAGCGCCAGGACGACCGGGGTTTTGCCGGCGCCGCCCGCCGTGAGATTGCCGACGCAGATCACCGGCATGGCCGCCGACTGCGGCGTGGCGAGGCTATGGCGCAGGCGGCCGCCCCAGGCATAGAGACAGCCTGCGGGGGCGAGCGCCAGCGCCAGCGCGCCGCCGCTTTGCCAGAAGTCAGGCGCGCGCATTTGACGCCCCGGCTGGAAGAAACGGCGCGATCTCGGCGGCGACGCGCTGCAGCACGTCGTCCTGCGTCGTGGCGACGCGTTGCGCCGCCATGATCAGGCGTTCGCGCAGGATGCCGTCGGCGAGCAGCCGCTCGACGGCGGCGGCCAGCGTGGCGGCGTCGCTCACGCGCAGCCAGGCGTCGCTGGCGTCCATCGCCTCGGCGATGACGCGGAAATTCTCGACATGGGGGCCGGCGATGATGGCGGCGTCGAGCCGGGCCGGCTCCAGCATGTTCTGGCCGCCGCGCGGCACCAGCGATCCGCCGATGAAGGCGATGGGGGCGGCGCTGTAGAGCAAACCCAGTTCGCCCAGCGTGTCGGCGAGATAGATGGCGGTGGCGGACACGACAGGCTCGCCGGCGCTGCGCCTTGCCACAGAGAGGCCCTGCGCGCGCAACTGCGCCGCTATGTCGGGCCCGCGCGGCGGATGGCGCGGCGCGAGAATGGTCAAGAGATCGGGATGCGCGGCGGCGATTCGCTTGTGCGCGTCGGCGACGAAGCTTTCCTCGCCGTCATGGGTGCTGGCCGCGACCCATACTGGGCGGCTGCCGATCATGGCGCGCAACTCGGCGAGCGCTGCCGCGTCGGCAGGGAGCGGCTCGGCGGCGTTCTTCAGATTGCCGGTGACGCGCACGTCTTTCGCGCCGAGTGCCCGCAGCCGTTCGGCCTCGGCCTCGTCGGGCGCCAGACAGCGCGCGAATCCGCCGAACAACGGCGCGGCGATGGACGGCCAGCGCTGCCAGCTAGCGAAACTTTTCGGCGACATGCGGGCGTTGACCAGCAGCAGCGGGATGCCGCGCGCCGTCGTCTCGCTGATCAGGTTGGGCCAGATCTCCGATTCGACCCACAGCGCCGCGTCGGGCCGCCAATGATCGAGGAACGGCCGCACCCAAGCCATCCGGTCGACCGGGATGAATTGGTGGATGGCGCGCGCCGGCAAGCGTTCGCCGAGCAATTGCGCCGAGCTGACTGTGCCGGTTGTCACCAGCGCCTGCAGGCGCGGATGGTCGGCGAGCAGCTTGTCGATCAGGCGCAGCACCGAGAAGGCTTCGCCGATGCTGGCGGCATGGAGCCAGACCAAGGGACCGGGCAGGCGCGGCCGGCTGGCCTGGCCGAAGCGCTCTTGGAAACGCGCCGGGTCTTCCTTGCCGCGCGCTAGGCGACGGCGCAAATACAGCGTCACCGCCGGGCCGGCGAGGAAGGTCGCGCTGCGATAGAGGCCGCGCGCGGTTTTATAAAGCGCGCTCATGCGGCCGCCTGAGCAGGCTGGGTGGTTTCGACGCCGCACAACGCGTCGGCCTGATCGGCGATGGCGTTCATGCGCGCTTCGAGATCGGCGCGCAGCGCCTCAAGCTGGGCGTCGTCGGCCTCGCGCGGAATATAGATCGGTTCGCCCCACACGAAGACGCTACGCGCGAAGGGCAAGGACAGAATGAACCGGTCCCAACTGTTCAACCGCTTGCGCCGGCTGGTGGCGTGCATGCAGGGCAGGATCGGCGCGCCGGACAGCCGCGCCGCTTGAATGATGCCGAGGCTGACGCGCATGCGGGGACCGCGCGGCCCGTCGGGCGAGATGGCGACCGAGACGCGCTCGCGCTTGAGGCTTTTGACGATGGCGACCAGCGCCGCCGCGCCGCCGCGGTTGCTCGAGCCGGCGATATTGTCGATGGCGAAGTGGCGCAGCGTACCGGAGATCAGCCGGCCGTCGATATGCTGCGAGATCAGCACGCGCATCGGCCGCGGGCGCGGCCAGCTATAGGGCATCATCAAGAGGCGGCCATGCCAAAAGGCGAGGATGAAAGGCGTATCGGCGTCCCATAGGCGCTGCGGATGTTCGGCCCCGACGATCTGCAGGCGCGAGGTGGCGCGCACCAGCCAGATATAGCCGGCGGCGACGGCGCAGATCGCGGCTTGCGCGCCAGGATGGCGCAGAAAGGTCTTCAGCCGTGCCATGAACGGCCGTCCATGGCGGTGAAGTTTTCCAGCATTGGCAAGGGGTTAGGCAAGGTCATGGCGGGCCGGACCTTAGCACGGGAGCGGCTCGGCCTGCCAGCGCAGGGGTTTTACGCGCCGGCCACCGTCATGCCCTCGATGCGCAGGGTCGGCGCGTCGGTGCCGTAGCGGAAGGTCAGGTCATTGGCCGGCGTCAGATTCAAGAACATGTCGCGCAGGTTGCCGGCGACGGTCACTTCGCTGACCGGATAGGCGATCTCGCCGTTCTCGATCCAAAAGCCGCTGGCGCCGCGCGAATAATCGCCGGTGATCAGGTTGGTGCCCATGCCCATCAATTGCGTGACGTAGAAGCCTTGCTTGATGTCGGCGATCAACTCGTTCGGCGGCAGCGATCCCGCGGCGAGATAGAGATTGGTCGGCGACGGCGAGGGCGGCGAGCCGGTGCCGCGCGAGGCGTTGCCGGTGCTGGGCAAGCCGAGCTGACGCCCGGTCGAGAGATCGAGAAACCAGGTCTGCAGCACGCCGTCGTCGATGATGACGCGCCGGGCGGTGGCGAAGCCTTCGCCGTCGAATGGCTTGGAGCGCAGGCCGCGCTGGCGCAGCGGATCGTCGACGATGCTGACGCCCTTGGCGAACACGGCCTTGCCCATGCTGCTCTTCAAGAAGCTGGTGCCGCGCGCGATCGAGGCGCCGTTGACCGCGCCGGCCAGGCTGCCGACCAGGCCGCCCGACACGCGCGGATCGTAAACCACCGGCACTTGCGCGGTTTTCGCCTTGCGCGGGTTGAGCTTTTTCACGGCGCGTTCGCCGGCGCTGCGGCCGATCTCGCGCGGATCGGTGAGGTCGGCGGTGGAGATGCCGGTGGCATAATCGTAATCGGTTTCCATGGCGGTGCCTTCGCCGGCCAGCACCGAGACGGACAGCGAATGGCGCGACACGCCGTAGCTGCCGGCGAATCCGTTGCTGATGGCGAGATGCACGCGCGACAGCGACCAGCCGGCCTCGGCGCCTTCCGAGTTCGTCACGCCCTTGACGGCGCGCGCCGCGTCTTCGGCGGCGGCGGCGGCTTGATCCATGTCGGCCGGCGACGGCTCGCGCAGGTCGCAAGTGTCGAGATCGGGATAGCTGCGGGCGATCTGCTCGGGCTCGGCGATGCCGCAGAATTTATCTTCCGGCACCGCCTTGGCCATGGCGACGGCGCGCGCCACCAGTTCCTTCATCGCGGCGGGCGAGAAGTCGCTGGCCGCGACGATGGCCTGGCGCTTGCCGATGATGACGCGCAAACCGAGGTCGCGGCCCTCGGCGCGTTCGACGCCCTCCGACTTGCCCAAGCGCCGCGACAGCGACAGCGACACGCCCTCGGCCACCAAACCGTCGGCGGCGTCGGCCCCAGCGGCCTTGGCCTGTTTCAGGAGGTCGGCCAGCAGGTTGTCGGCGTCGAGCGGCGCGGTGGTCATGGGAGGCTCCGGACTGGGAATAGGCGGCGCAGTGTAAAGCGGAACGGCTCAGAAAGGCAGCGCCCCGGTCATCCATAACCATATGGCGGCGACGGCCATGCTGATCAAGGCGACGGGGATGCCCGTTTTGGCATGGTCGGCGAAACCGAGTTTCACCTCGGCGTTAGCAGCGCCGGCACAACGCAATCGCCACGCTACCTCTTCCAGATCGGCTTGCCCGATCCGGGCAGGCCGAGGCCCGGCCATTTCTTGGTCACGGCGTCGATGATGTCGTCGGACATGCGGATCGGCTTGCCCCATTCGCGGCTGGTTTCGCTGCCGATCTTGTTGGTGGCGTCCAAGCCGATCTTGCCGCCCAGCTCCGGCTCGGGCGAGGCGAAGTCGAGATAGTCGATCGGCGTGTTGTCGATGATCGTGACGTCGCGCGACGGATCGAAGCGCGTCGCCAGCGCCCACATGACGTCCTTCCAGTCGCGCGCGTCGATGTCCTCGTCCACCACGATGACCATCTTGGTGTAGAGGAATTGGCGCAAGTAAGACCACACCGCCATCATCGCGCGCTTGGCGTGTCCCGGATATTGCTTGCGGATGCTGACGACGGCGATGCGGTAGGAGCAGGCTTCGGGCGGCAGATAGAAGTCCACCACCTCGGGAAATTGCCGCGCGAACATCGGCAGGAACACGTCGTTGAGCGCCAGGCCGAGCACCGACGGCTCGTCGGGCGGCCGCCCCGTGAAGGTCGAGAGATAAATCGGAGTCTGCCGCATGGTGATGGCGCTGGCGGTGAAGACCGGGAAGCGCTCCACCGAATTGTAATAGCCGGTGTGGTCGCCGTAAGGGCCTTCGGCGCCGGTCTCGTTCAACGAGACATGGCCCTCGATGACGATCTCGGCGCTTGCTGGCACTTTCAGCGGCACGGTCTTGCAATCGACCAGCTTGACGCGCTTGCCGCGCAGCAGCCCGGCGAACTCGTATTCCGACAGGCCCTCGGGCACCGGCGTCACGGCGGCGAGCAGCACGGCGGGATCGGCGCCGATCGTCACTGCCGCCGGCATCGGCTCGGCATGTGTCGCCTTCCACGCGGCGTAATGCAGCGCGCCGCCGCGCGTGTGCAGCCAGCGCATCAGCGCGGTATTTTTGCCCGTAACCTGCATGCGGTAGATGCCGACATTGTCGCTGCCGGGCTTTCCGCCGACATCCGGACCGCGCGTCGTCACCAACGGAAAGCTGATCAGCGGCGCCGGCTCGCCCGGCCAGCAGGTCTGGATCGGCAGTTTGGCGAGATCGATGTCGCCGCCTTTGAGCACGATCTCCTGGCAGGGCGCGCTGGAGACGGTCTTGGGCTTGCGCGCCAGCGCGGTTTTCAGCATCGGCAGCAAAGCGAAGGCTTCGCGCAGATTGGCCGGCGGCTCGGGATGGGCGAGCCAAGCCAGCATCTCGCCGAGCTGGCGCAGCTCCTGCGGCTCGCGGCCCATGCCCCAGGCGACGCGCTCGACGGTGCCGAACAGGTTGGCGGCGACCGGCATGGCATAGCGCTGGCCGGCGGCGTCGGTCACGTTGTCGAACAGCACGGCGGGGCCGCCCTCGGCGAGCAGGCGGGTCTGGATTTCGGTGATTTCCAACGCGGCGGCGACCGGCGCGGACACGCGCGCCAAGCGCTCGCGGCGTTCCAAATGGTCGATAAAATCGCGGAGCGAGTCGAAGGGCATCGCTCAGCAATGCCACGGCGCGCCGCATCGGGCAAGCCCCGCCACGCAGCCATGGGGCAAAGAGTCCTTATTCCACAAGGGTTTGTGATCGCGCGAACCGTTGCGAGCTTCCTTCACGTTTCGGTAATGCGGGGCTGGCATGATCAAACAACGCTGGCCCGTCTGGCCCGGCTTTTGCTTTACTTGCATCTGAGATTTCGAGACTTACATGCAGACCATGTCAGCCACCCGGAGAGAGACGATGCCGCGTTATTGGGTCATCGGCGGTGAATATAAAACCACCGATTTCCGCGATATGGCCAACGGCAACGGCCCCCTGCGCTTCGGCCCGTTCGAGACCTACGAACAGGCGAAAGCGGCATGGCAGGCCCAGTCTTGGGCCAATGTGGACAGTTGCCACCATCGCTTCACGATCGTGAAAGATGAGGCGCCGCAGAACGGCGACAAGTCGGCGGCTTAAGCGCCGCGCTTGCTCCTGTTGCCCGCGCGCTGAATAATCCTCGCGCCCGCCTGACCTTTCGGATCTAGGGGGCCAGTCGAGGATAGCGTGCGCCCAACGTTTCGTCACATCATCGCCATTCTCTCGGTCGCGCTCGCCGGCCTCGCCGCCTGCACGCCCGAATCGAAAAACGGCCTGCCGGAGGATTTCCGCGTCGCCCCCGAAGCGCGCTTCGTCGGCCTGTGGCGCGTCGGCAACGAGCCCGGCCCCTTGCAGGGCACCGAGATCGCCGCCACCGTGCGCACCGATCCGGCCGAGCCGCTCGATCTGATCGCCGGCATCGAAGAAAATTGGCGGACGACGCGCGGCGCGCATCGCCGCGACCTGCGCGCCCGTTTGCGCTTTTACGATGTCGCCGGTCGGCGCGTCGTCGCCGTGCTGCGCGAGGATGGCACGCCGGCCGAGCGGACATGGCGCTTCGCGACGTACCGCTTCGGCGGCGACAACAGCCTGGTGCTGCATTTTCTCGACGAAAAACGGTTCTACGAACTGATTCACAACGGCGCGCTGCACGGCAAGATCCGGGGCGGGGAAAAGGAATTTCCCGATCTGCTGATCACCGCCGAGGCGGACAAGATCGCCGCGTTGATCCGCACCAACGACCCCTTCACGCTGTTCACCGCACGGCTCGGCCCGCTCGCCCGCCAAGCGCCGTAAGGCGCGATACTTAATCGTCCAGCCGTAAGGCGCGATACTTAATCGTCCAACCGTAAGGCGCGCCGTGCGCTCATCAACAGCGCGCGGCACAAACTCTAAAAAACCTGTCCCGCAATCAGCGCCGCCAGCAGCAGCCAGCCGAACCAGCGGTTGGCGCGGAATTTGGCGAGGCAATCGGCAGGATCGTCGATGTTCACGCGGGCGGCTTGCCAAGCCAACTGCGCCGCGCAAGCGGCGAGCAGCGCGTAGAACGGCCAAGCGAGCCCTGCGAGCGCGCCGGCAAGGGCGGCGAGCAGAATCGTCGCGCTGTAAAAGCCGAACAGCCAGGGTCGCGTGTCGGCGGCGAATTTCAGGGCGGTGGATTTCACGCCGATCAGCGCGTCGTCGTCCTTGTCCTGATGGGCGTAGATCGTGTCGTAGCCGAGCGTCCACAGGATGCCGGCGGCATAGAGCACCACGGGCGCGAGATCGAGCCTGCCGAGCTCCGCCGCGTAGCCGAGCAGCGCGCCCCAGTTGAACGCGAGGCCGAGGAAGAACTGCGGCCACCAGGTGATGCGCTTCATGAACGGATAGGTGACCAGCAGGATCAGCGACAAGGCGCCCAGCGCGATCGCCACGCGGTTGAAGGTGACCAGCACGGCGAAGCCGATGCAGGCCTGGAAGAACAGGAAGGCGAGGGCCTGGCGCAGGCTGACCTGGCCGGACGGAATCGGCCGGGTGCGGGTACGCGCGACGCGGCCGTCGAAGTCGCGATCGGCGATGTCGTTCACCGTGCAGCCGGCGCCGCGCATGGCCACCGCGCCGATGGCGAACAGCGCCAGCAGGCGCCAGTCCGGCCAGCTTCCCTCCGGCGTCGCCAGCGCGATCGACCACCAGCACGGCCACAGCAGCAGCCACATGGGCTTCAGGCGGTCGAGCCGGGCGAGCCGCGCGTAGGGCCGCGCCCAGACGGGCAGCAGGCGATCGACCCAACCGCCGACGGGGATGTCGGTGCGATCTCCGTCTTGGGCCTCGACGCGGACTTGACCATCGGACATGGGCCGGCACACTCGCAAGATGCCAGCCCACGCGCAACGCCCGAAAGTGCGGCTTTTCGTCGCCGAGGATCACGGCCCCGGCGCCGTTGCCGTGCCGCGCGAGGAGCAGGCGCATTACCTGTTGCATGTGATGCGCCTGCCCGCG
>CAZVLU010000054.1:0-21279 GCA_964628235.1 uncultured Rhizobium sp.
CGATAGAGGCACTTCACGGATTTCGCGCCCTGACGCACGGCGGTGCGCACGCAGACCATGGCGGTGTCGCCGCAGCCAATGACGACGACATCCTTGCCGGCGGCGTCCAGGGTGCCGTCCTCGAAGGAGGGCACTGTGTCGCCGAGGCCCTTGCGGTTCGACGCGGTCAGGTAATCCATCGCCGGCAGGATGTTGGCAAGGCCGGCGCCCGGCATGGCGGCGTCGCGCGCTTTATAAACGCCGGTGGCGATCAGCAGCGCGTCATGCTTCTGGCGCAAGGCGTCGAGCGAGGCGTCGCGGCCCACTTCGAAGCCGAGATGCAGTTCGATGCCCGATTGCTTCATCAACTCGGCACGACGCGCGACGACTTCCTTCTCCAGCTTGAAGCTGGGGATGCCGTAGATCATCAGGCCGCCGACGCGGTCGTAGCGGTCATAAATGTGAACGCTGTAGCCCTTGGCGCGCAGCTGCATGGCGGCGGCCATGCCGCCGGGCCCCGCGCCGATGATGGCGACCGACTGGCCGCGCTCGCGCTTCGGCTTCACCGGCTTGACCCAGCCCTGCTCGAAGGCGGTGTCGGTGATGTATTTCTCGATCGAGCCGATGGTGACGGTCGAATGGCCCGACTGTTCGAGCACGCAGTTGCCTTCGCACAGACGATCCTGCGGGCAGATGCGGCCGCAGATCTCGGGGAAGTTGTTGGTCGCCGACGAGACCTCATAGGCCTCTTCCAGGCGCCCTTCGGCCGTCAGCTTCAGCCAATCGGGGATGTTGTTGTTGACCGGGCAATGGACCTGGCAAAACGGCACGCCGCATTGCGAGCAGCGGCTCGCCTGCGTCGCGGCCTCCGGATCAGCGAAATTGCCGTAGATTTCGTCGAAGTCGCGTTTGCGCTCGGCCGCCACGCGCTTGTCGGGCATGTGGTTGCCGATTTTGACGAACTTCAGCATGTGCTGCGACATGACGCGGTCTCTCTCGTTGCTTGGTCTTACACGGGCGTGGTCGTGGATACCGCCGAAACGGGGCAGCAAACTTAGGGCTGTCGACGAGCACCTAGCCCCGACGCACCCTCCCTGGTCTTCAATCTGATCCGCCTCCATCCTGGGGACGGTTTGCGACAATCCGCCGACTTGATCGACGCGACGCGGCCTTCCGGATGTCGAAACTGAGCGATCCTGGCCTTTTGCCCCTCTTAAGACAGTTTCCCTGCCCAGGCGAGAGGAATCTCGAAAGAAGGTCAATATATGTGACCTATATGGCTGGCGAAAGAAGATTCTTCAACAAAATCCCGCCTGTAGGCTCGCCAATCCCCTCATAAATTGGTCACGCATCGGACCTAATTTTATGATTCGTGCCGTTGGAGGCGAGTGCTATAAGCCGGTTTGGGCCAAGATTTGGCGTAAATTCAAGGCTGTAAGGCGCTTTGCGCCGGCATGCTGAGCAAGCCTGGCGGAAGGTCGGAGTCATCGTGAGCGTTCTCAACATCATCGTCCTCGCCCTGCTGCAGGGCCTGACAGAACTTCTGCCCATCAGCTCCTCGGCTCACCTGATCCTGGTGCCGGTCATCACCGGCTGGCCCGACCAGGGCCTGATGGTCGACGCCTCGCTCCACCTCGGCACCTTCTGCGCCATCGCCCTGTATTTCTGGCGCGACTGCCTGGCGATGCTGGTCGGCCTGCTCAATCTGCTGCGCGGCAAAGTGACGCCGGGGGCCAAACTGATGGGATTCGTGGTCATCGCCACCATCCCCGCCCTGATCTGCGGCATTTTGATCAAGGACTATGCCGAAACGGCCTTGCGCTCGGTCGCGATCATCGGCTGGACGGCGACCTTCTTCGGCATCCTGCTGTTCGTCGCCGACCGCTGGGGGGTGCGCGTCAAGAAGGTCGAGCATATGACCTGGCAGGCGGCGCTGATCGTCGGCCTCGCCCAATGCCTGGCGCTGATCCCGGGCACCAGCCGCTCGGGCATCACCATGACCGCCGGCCGCGCCATGGGCTTCGAGCGGCGCGACGCGGCGCGCTTCTCGTTCCTCGTCTCATTGCCGATCACGCTCGGCGCCGGACTGCTGGGCGTCTATGAAATTTCCAAGGGCGCCGATGGCGGCGCGAATCTGCACGACGCGGCCTTCGCCGCCGGCGGCGCCTTCATCGCCTCGCTCGCCACCGTGGCCTTCCTGATGAACTGGCTGCGCACAGCGAGCTTCACGCCGTTCGTGGTTTACCGCGTGGCGCTCGGCATCGGCCTGCTGATTTGGGTCTATGGCTTTGGCGGCCCGCAGTTTACGGGGCCGATCCACTAACTGGAGTAAACGCCGCCGCCCTTGCGGAATCGCGCGAGATAGCTCGGCAAAATCGCTTCCGCCGCCGTCGGCACGATGCCGAGTTGCGCAAAGCCGGCCGCGCCCTCATGCACCACATTGTCGATGCGCAGCAGCTTGGCCTGATCGCGCGTCAGCAACGGCGCGCCGAGCGGAACCAGCGGCGCGAAGGTGCCGATGACGTCGGCGGCGAAGAACGGCAGCGGCAGAAGAACGGCCTCGCGCTCAGTCACGGCCAGCACCAGACGCATCAACTCTTCGAAGCTGTAGACCGTCGGCCCGCCGAGCTCGAAGGTGCGGCCGGCAGCGGCAGGATCGGTCAGGCTTTTGACGATGGCGTCCGCGACATCGCCGACATACACCGGCTGGAACTTGGTTTCGCCGCCGCCGAACAGCGGCATCGCCGGCGACAGCCGCGCCATGGCGGCGAAGCGGTTGAAGAAATCGTCCTCGGGGCCGAACAGCACGCTCGGGCGCAGGATCGTCGCCTGCGGGAAGGCGGCGCGCACGGCGGCCTCGCCGGCCGCCTTGGAGCGCGCATAGGCCGAGGGCGACTTGTCGTCGGCGCCGATCGCCGACACCTGCACCAGTCGCGCCGCGCCGGCCGCAGCGGCCGCCTTGGCGACGATCTCGGCGCCCTCGGCATGCACCGCGTCGAAGCCGTAGCGGCCGCGCGCATAGAGGATGCCGACAAGGTTCACGACGCCGTCGGCCCCCGCCACGGCGGCGGCAACCGCCGCTTCGTCGAGGATATCGGCGGCGACCGGGGCGATTTGGCCGACATCGCCGCGCGGACGCAGGAAATCGGCATGGCGCGGCGAGCGCACGGCGACGGTGACGCGCACCCCGGCGCGGGCCAGGCGCTGCACCAAATGGCGGCCGATGAAGCCGGAGCCGCCGAATACCGTGACGCGCTTGATCGCCATGACATTTCCCCTAATCGGCCCCCGCTCGCCCGGAGCGGAGCCGCCGCTGAACTGATAGGCGGTCAATATGCGCTGGCGCGGGAGGCGTCAACTGGGCCGCAGCCAAACCCTTCCGCAAAAGGGCTTTTTGCCATCCGCCAAGGTCCGTTCTAGAGGCTCAAAGGCGCAAGCGCCGGTTGACTTTCGCCCCGCCGCCGTCTATCCAAACCGGCTCGCGGCGGACCCTACCTGCCGCCGCGTGTCCGAGCCTGTGTGCCCAGGTGGCGGAATTGGTAGACGCACTAGCTTCAGGTGCTAGCGGGCGCAAGCTCGTGGAAGTTCGAGTCTTCTCCTGGGCACCACTCTCTCGCCGCTGACGGCGCGACAAAAGGACGGACGCATTGGCCAATTTTCTGCATCAGAACGACCTGCCCGACGGCCTCAGCTTCGGCTCGAGCGTCGCCGTCGATAGCGAGACCATGGGTCTGCGGCACTTGCGCGACCGTCTCTGCCTGGTGCAACTCTCGGCCGGCGACGGCGACTGCCATCTCGTGCAATTCCCCGGGCCGATCGCCGAACGGCCTTATAAAGCGCCCAATTTGGCGGCTTTGATGGCCAACCCGGACGTCACGAAAATCTTTCATTTCGCGCGCTTCGACGTCGCGGCGGTCAAATATTACCTCGGCGTCGACTGCACGCCGGTCTATTGCACCAAGATCGCCTCGCGTCTGGTGCGCACCTTCACCGACCGTCATTCGCTGAAAGATCTCTGCCGCGAGCTGACCGGCACCGATCTGTCCAAGCAGCAGCAAAGCTCCGATTGGGGCGCCGCCAAGCTGACGCCCGAGCAGCTCGATTACGCCGCCTCGGACGTGCTCTACCTGCATGCCATCAAGGCGAAGCTCGACGCCATGCTGCTGCGCGAAGGCCGCATGGAACTGGCCGAAGCCTGCTTCCGCTTCCTGCCGGCGCGCGCCACCCTCGATATCGGCGGCTGGGCCGACGACGACATCTTCGCCCACTAAGGCCGTTTTGCGCGGCCGAGCCGCGCAGGCGCGCGATCTCGGCGGAATCTCTAAGGATTCCGCCATTTTACGCCATTTCCCTCGCCGCAATTCTTTGATTGATCGAGGCGAAGGGAGTAAACACATATAGCGTCCAGCCTGCGGGCCTCGGCTCCGCCGGCCCCGCGACCCCTATGACCGCCTCGCGAGACGACATGAAAGCTCGGACGGCCAAATCCCGCACGGCCAAAGAGATGACCGGCAAGGTCATCTCGATGAAATCGCGCCGCCCGTTGCGCGCCGCCTCGAAGAAGCACGGCGACATGGCCGCCGCCCAGCGCGTCTTCAGCCTGGAGGCCGAAGGCATCGCCGCTTTGGCGCGCACGTTGAACGCCGACTTTTCGCGCGCCCTCGACCTGATCATGGCCTGCCAAGGCCGCGTCATCGTGTCCGGCATGGGCAAGAGCGGGCATGTCGCGCACAAGATCGCCGCGACGCTCGCCTCGACCGGCACGCCGGCCTTCTTCGTGCATCCCGCCGAAGCGAGCCATGGCGACCTCGGCATGATCGCGCGCGGCGACGTCGTGCTGGCGCTCTCGAACTCCGGCGAGACCGCCGAATTGTCCGACCTGGTCGCACACACCCGGCGCTTCCGCATCCCGCTCGTCGCCATCACCGGCCGCAAGCCCAGCTCGCTCGCCGACAATGCCGACGTCGCGTTGGTGCTGCCCGCCGCCGCCGAAGCCTGCCCGATGGGCTTGGCGCCGACCACTTCGACCGCCATGACGCTGGCGCTCGGCGACGCCATCGCGGTCGCCTTGATGGAACGGCGCGGCTTCACCGCCGACGAGTTCCAACTGCGCCATCCGGGCGGCAAGCTCGGCCGCCAGCTTCTCAAAGTGTCCGACATCATGCATGTCGGCAGCGAATTGCCGCTCGTCTCGCCGAAGTTGACGATGGACAAAGCGCTGATCGAGATGACCGCCAAACATTTCGGCTGCGTCGGCGTCGTCGACGCCAAGAACAAATTGCTCGGCGTCGTCACCGACGGCGACTTGCGCCGCAACATGTCGCCGAAACTGCTCGGCCAGGCCGCCGGCGACGTGATGACCGCCTCGCCCGTCACGATCCGTCCGCAAGCGCTCGCCGACGAGGCGCTCGGCCTGATGAACGCGCGCAGCATCACCACGATTTTCGTCGTCGACAAAGGCAAGACCGTCGGCATCCTGCATATCCACGACTGCTTGCGTTCCGGCATCGCTTGATGCTCAGCGCCTAGAGATCCGCATGACCCTCCACGACGCCAACAGCGAGTCCGCCGAACGGCTCCCCAGCGGGGAGATCGGCGAGACCGCGCGCGCCGTGCATCGGGCGCGCCGTCGCGAGACGCCGCGGCGCGGCTATTCGCGCTTCGTCACGCTGGCCAAGCTGGTGCTGCCCACCGTCGCCGTGGCGCTGATCGCCGCCGTGCTGGTCTGGCCGCAACTGCAATCGCGCGACGGCGGGTTCACCTTGGGCTTCGCCGACTTGCGCATCGGCGACGCCGAACGGCTGCGCATGGTCAATCCGCGCTACACCGGCCTCGACCAAAACCAATTGCCGTACGAAGTCACCGCCGAAGCCGCCAACCAGGACTCGCCCAAAGCCGACGACATCGGCCTGGAGAAGCCCAAAGCCGACATGACGCTGTCGGACGGCACCTGGATCGCCATCGAAGCGCCGCTCGGCAATTACGGCCAGAAGTCGCAACTGCTCGATCTCTCGGGCGGCGTGAACCTGTTCCACGATTCGGGCTACGAATTCACCAGCCCGACGGCCCGCATCGATCTCGTCAAAGGCGTCGCCGAGGGCAACGAACGCATCACCGGCCACGGCCCGTTCGGCGAAGCCGAAGGCGAAGGCTTCCGGCTGCTCGACAAAGGCAAAACCATCGTCTTCACCGGCAAAGCGAAGATCGTGCTCTATACCGAAAAAGACGCTTCGCCCCAGCCGGCATCGGGGCAATCCGCCGCGCGGCCAAGCGCGGGCGCCCGCCCATGAAACGCTTGTTCGCCGCCGGCTTCGCGCTCATCACCGCCATGGCCTCGCCCAACGCCTGGGCCCAAGGCTTGGGCCTCGGCGGCAACGACGACGTGCCGCTCGAGGTTTATGCCGACAACGGCATCGAGTGGCGCCAGAACGACAACACCTATATCGCGCGCGGCAACGCCAAGGCGATCAAAGGCGCCACCACGGTTTACGCCGACGTGCTCGTCGCGCATTACCGCAAAGCGGCGGCCGCTGGCGCTGCGACTGGCGGGACGAGCGGCGGCTCGGAAGTGTGGAAGGTCGAAGCGAATGGCAACGTGCGCATCGTCTCCACCGAGGAAACCGCCTACGGGGAGAAAGCCGTCTACACCATCGACGATGGCGCGCTGATCATGACCGGCGGCAATCTCAAGCTGGTCACGCCGCGCGAGACCATCACCGCGCGCGAGCGTCTGGAATATTGGGACAAAAAGAATCTCGCGGTGGCGCGCGGCGACGCGCTCACCGTCACCGAGGACGGCCGGCGCATCCGGGCCGACACGCTGACGGCGCTGTTCAAGCCGCCCAAGAATCAGCAAGAGGGCGCGGCCAAGCCCGCGCCGGCCCCCACGCGCGTCGCGGGCAACAGCGCGGCGCAAAATAAGAACGCCGCGAACCGTCAGCCGCGCGGCGATTCGCGGCTCGACCGCATGGATGCGGTCGGCAATGTCGTCATCACCACGCCCGAAGAAGTGGCGCGCGGCGAGCGCGGCGTCTACTTCGAGGATTCGGGTATCGCCACCTTGACCGGATCGGTTAAAATCACGCGCGGCCAAAATCAGTTGAACGGAGACGCGGCGGAAGTGAATTTGCGCACGGGAGTCAGCCGGATGCTCAATCAGCCAGGCCGCAACAGCGGGCCGGTGCGCGCGCTGCTGGTGCCTGAAAAGCGTGAAGAGAGCTCTGCTCCCGCCGATTCCACGCCCTCCAACGCGCCGCGCCGGTGAGCCGCTGATGGCCGCACCTTCCTTCCTCATTGCCGCGCCCGACGCCGGCGGCCAGAGCCACGAGCGCTCCGGCCCGCAACTGGTGCGCGACAACAAGGGGCTCGCCGCCCACAACCTCGGCAAACGGTTCAAGAAACGCCCGGTGCTGCGCGACGTCTCGATCCATGTGCAGCGCGGCGAAGTCGTCGGCCTCTTGGGTCCCAACGGCGCCGGCAAGACGACCTGCTTCTACATCATGACCGGGCTGATCCCGGCCGAGTACGGCACCATCACGATCGACGGCGTCGACGTCACCGATCTGCCGATGTACCGCCGCGCCCGCATGGGCGTCGGCTATTTGCCGCAGGAAGCCTCGATCTTTCGCGGCATGACGGTGGCCAACAACATCCGCGCCGTGCTCGAAGCCGTCGAGCCGGCCGCCGAGAAGCGCGAAGCCGAGCTCGAAGAGCTGCTCGCCGAATTCTCCATCAGCCATCTGGCGCGCACCCCGGCCCTCGCCTTGTCGGGCGGCGAACGCCGCCGCGTCGAGATCGCGCGCGCGCTCGCCTCGCGGCCGCAGTTCATGCTGCTCGACGAGCCGCTGGCCGGCATCGACCCGATCGCCATCGGCGACATCCGCGACCTGGTGCTGCATCTGAAGGATCGCGGCATCGGCGTGCTGATCACCGACCACAATGTTCGCGAAACCCTCGACATCGTCGATCGCGCCTACATCCTGCACGACGGCCGCGTGCTGATGGAAGGCGCCCCCTCGGAGATCGTGGCGCACGAAGACGTGCGCCGGGTCTATCTCGGGGAACGGTTTAGCCTGTAGGGCCTGCCATGGCGATGGGCCCCAAACTGACCCTGCGGCAGACGACTTCGCTCGTCATGACGCCCCAATTGCAGCAAGCGATCAAGCTGCTGCAACTCTCCAATCTCGAACTGTCGACTTACGTCGAGCAGGAACTCGAACAGAACCCGCTGCTCGAGCGCGAAGACTCCGAGCGCGAGGAAGTGGTGCGCGCTGACAACGGCGAGGGCGACACCAAAGCCAGCGTCGGCGAAGAGGCCGGCGAAGTGCGCGACACCGCCGACATGGCAAGTAACGAGTCGTTGCCGAGCGAGGGCGAAGGCCCGCTCGACACCGACTTCGGCAATGTCTGGAGCGAGGACGGCGCCGCGGGCGATCCGGAAGCCTTCGCCAATTGGAGCGGCGGCAGCGCCGGCGGCGGCAGTCGCGGCGGCGATTTCGAAGAGGGCGAATACAACCTCGAACATACGCTGTCGAAAGAGATCAGCCTACGCGACCATCTGCTGGCGCAGATCAACATCGAGCTCGACGATCCCGCCGACCGGCTGATCGGCATCGACCTGATCGAGATGCTTGATGACGCCGGCTATCTCTCCGGCGAATTGGCCGAACTGGCCGACCGGCTCGGCTGCGACATCGGCCTGGTCGAACGCACCTTGGCGAAGCTGCAGACATTCGATCCGCCCGGCGTCTTCGCCCGCTCGCTCTCCGAATGTCTCGGGCTGCAACTGCGCGAGATCAACCGGCTCGACCCGGCGATCCAGGCCCTGCTCGACAATCTCGATCTCTTGGCCAAACGCGATCTCGCGGCGCTGCGCAAAATTTGCAACGTCGATGCCGAGGACCTGACGCAGATGATCGAGGAGATCCGCGCGCTCGACCCCAAACCGGGCCTCGCCTTCGACGCCCAGGTGGCGCAGCCGGTGACGCCGGACGTGCTGGTCAAGCCGCATCCCAAGGGCGGCTGGCAAGTCGAGCTCAACGCCGAGACCTTGCCGCGCGTGCTGGTCAACCAGACCTATTACGCCAAGGTCACCAAGGACATCCGCTCCAAGCAGGACAAGGATTACATCGCCGACCGCCTGCAATCGGCCAACTGGCTGGTCCGTTCGCTGCATCAGCGCGCCACCACCATCTTGAAAGTGGCGAGCGAGATCGTGCGGCGCCAAGAAGCCTTCTTCCAGCATGGCGTGCAGCATCTGCGTCCGCTGACGCTGCGCGATATCGCCGCAGTGATCGACATGCACGAAAGCACGGTCAGCCGCGTCACCACCAACAAGTACATGGCGACGCCGCGCGGCATCTACGAGATGAAGTACTTCTTCACCTCGGCGATCGCCAATTCGGTCGGCGGCGGCGACGCCCATTCGGCCGAGGCGGTGCGCTCGCGCATCAAGGAGCTGATCGACGCCGAGCAGCCGACCGAAGTGCTGTCCGACGATCGCATCGTCGAAATTCTCAACGGCCAGGGAATCGACATCGCAAGGCGCACCGTGGCGAAGTACCGCGAGGCCATGCGCATCCCCTCTTCGGTCCAGCGCCGCCGCGAAAAGATGTCGTTATTATAATGACTTAAGTCCTTTCCAGGAACGCCGGCGAGCGCTTTTCGTTGACTTGGTAGGGGGGCGGTTTTATGGTGCGGCCATCTTGAAATCCCCTCTCATTCCCGCCCCTGCATGTGCCGGCGGGAACGCTCGCAGTTCAGTCGGACTTTCATCGCGGGGACCATGCAAATATCCGTTTCAGGCCAGCAGATCGATATCGGTGACGCTCTGCGCACTCATGTCGAAGAGCACCTCTCAACCTCCGTCGAAAAATATTTCGGCAACGCCATCGAGGGGAACGTCGTGTTCTCCCGCGAGGCGCATCTGTTTCGCACCGACATCAAAGTGAATGCCGGCCGCGATATCCACTTCCAAGGCCACGGCACAGCGGACGCCCCCTACGCCGCTTTCGACATCGCCCTGGAACATACGGCCAAGCAACTACGACGCCACAAGCGCAAGCTGCGCGACCACCATCGCGCCGACGGCGCGAAGGAAGTGGCGGAAGATTAACGGACGCCAGGGGCGGGCATGGAGATTGTCGACTTGATTACCCCAAAAAGCGTGATCGCCAACTTGCGCGTCACGAGCAAGAAACAGGCGTTGCAGGAACTCGCGCGCTTTGCCGCCACTCTTACCGGCGAGCAGGAACGGGCCATCTTCGAAGTGCTGCTGGAGCGCGAGCGGTTGGGCACCACCGGCGTCGGCGCCGGCGTCGCCATCCCGCATGGCAAGCTGGCCAGCCTCAAGCATCTCTATGGCGTGTTCGCGCGGCTCGAGACGCCGATCGATTTCGAATCGGTCGATGAGCAGCCTGTCGACCTGATCTTCCTGCTCTTGGCCCCCGAATCGGCCGGCGCGGATCATCTCAAGGCGCTCGCCCGCGTCTCGCGCCTGCTGCGCGACCGCGAGATGTGCGAAAAGCTGCGCGGCTCCGACACCGGCGACGCGATTTACGCGCTGTTGACCGACACGTCCACCAGTCACGCGGCTTAACGCCGCGCCGGGACAAGCCACGCGGCGTGACGACGATTAAACCAGCCGAGCCATAAACGCAAAGCGGGCGCGGCCTCGATTGGAGGACGCGCCCGCTGCGTTTCAGGCGTCAGGTTCAGCCGCCGCGCGCGAGGCCGCGCGCAGACGTTAGTGGACGCTGACGGGAGCCAAGTCGTGCTGCAGGATCGCCGCCATGGCGATCTCGCGGTCGGCGAGTATGGCGATTTCCGTGCCGTCGGCCGCGTAAACGCCGAAGACGCTGCTGCCTTCGACCTTCACCGGCTTCATGTAGGCCACTTCTTGCAAACCGAGCGCCGCAAGATCGCGATCGGACATGATCGGCGAAGACTGTTGTGCGGTATTCATAACTGCCTCCTTCCTGGATGCCCCCGCAGGATAAGCCGCCATTGCTTAAGCGGGCCTTAAAGCGGCATCTGGCTGTAAGTAGAACGACTTAGAGCCGGTTAAGTTCATCAGCCCGGGGTCCCCGGGGCATCTCTCGCCTTAGGACTTGCGCGGCGCCTGATCGACGCGCACGGCGCCATGGTCGGCAGCGCCGTTATTGCCGCGGCTTTCGCCGTTGCGGATTTCCACGTTGCGCGAACGCACTTCGGGCTCCGGGCGCATCAGATCAATGCTAAGCAGCCCGTTGGCGAGCGAAGCGCCGGTCACTTCGATGCCCTCGGCGAGCACGAAACGGCGTTGGAACTGGCGCGCGGCGATGCCGCGATGGAGATAGACGCGGTTCTCGTCGTCGATCTGCTTGCCGCGCACGACAAGCTCGTTGTCTTCGACGCCGACCGCCAATTCGTCGAGCGTGAAGCCGGCGACCGCCAAGGTGATGCGCAGCCGGTTGTCGCCGGTCTGCTCGACGTTGTAGGGCGGATAGCCGTCGGCGGCGCTGCGCGAGACGCGATCAAGGACGCGCTCGAAATGGTCGAAGCCCAGCACCAGCGGGCTGTTGAACAACGAGAGACGAGACATCGGCGACTCCTCAGCATGAGCGAGACA
Organism: uncultured Rhizobium sp.; assembly: GCA_964628235.1. Taxonomy (GTDB): domain Bacteria; phylum Pseudomonadota; class Alphaproteobacteria; order SMXQ01; family SMXQ01; genus CAMAVH01. The sequence goes on from CAZVLU010000054.1 coordinate 11,588, forward strand.
CGGGACCCATAGCCAAACCCGCGCGCCTCGTGACGCCGCAGATCGGGCCTTGCGGCCGGACGGCCCGCCCAGCGGCACCGTCGCTTCCATATGTAGGAAACGCCGCGCCGGCGAACAAGGGGCCGCAGCACAGGCTAAAAAAGCCCCGTCACCGGCCGGAAACCGCTCTCGCGCAGCGGGTTTCCATTCTCCTTTACGCAGCCCATGTGGCGCGAGATCAAACCGCGCAAGACGCTTGAAGGGATCTTCTGCTGGCGTTCCCTTAAACGTTCATCGAGGCGCTGGGCGCGTTCTTCAACACTCTCGCAAAAAACGTGCGGCCGTCAAATGCTCGGCATGAGGCATGATGGGCAACCCCACTCCGCCCAGACGTTATGGGCGTCCCGGCCAAGCGCCATGCTTCTCACAAAGCCTTGATCTTTCGGGAAACGGAGTCGCGTTCGCTTCAAATAAGCGACTGAGTCCTGCACACTCCTCGTTCAGAAAAAGCACCCAGGCCGATCATCAATCTTGTCGTTTCGAAAGGGATGAGGACAAATGAAAGTGGCATCAAGGCGAGCTGTTCTGACCGCTTTAGTCGCGAGTTCGACCCTCGCGGCCACATCAGCTTTCTCTCAGTCGCCCTCCGCAACGGCGGAGCTAACGCCCTCCTGTGGCAATGCTCCTCAACCCACGCGGCCTCAAACAGAAGGTCCGTTCTTCAAATCGAATTCGCCGTTGCGAAGCAACCTCGCCGATGACGCTCCGCATGGCCCAAAAATCATTCTCTCCGGCTTTGTATTCAATGCAGCCTGTCGGCCGTTGCCGCGCAGCCTGATCGAGCTATGGCACGCGGACGACAACGGCCGCTACGACAATGACGGTTTTAAACTGAGAGGCCACCAGTTCACGGACGAGATGGGGCGATGGCAATTCTCGACGATCGTGCCGGCGCTGTATCCCGGTCGGACGCGGCACTATCATGTGAAGGTTCAAAGACCAAACGGTCAGACCTTAACCACGCAGCTGTATTTTCCCGATGAGCCGCAGAACCGTCGCGACAACATCTTCGATGAACGGCTGCTTCTGAAGATCGATCGATCTCGCGATCTTGCATCCGCACGCTTCGATTTCTTCATCGATTGAATGCCGTGCGCGTTAAACGGCGGCAGCTATGAGAGTCGCGCAATCGAGTTCGACAACAAAGGGCTCGGTCATTTCTGACCGAGCCCTTGTCTTGTTTGGTGGAGCCAAGCGGGATCGAACCGCTGACCTCTACAATGCCATTGTAGCGCTCTCCCAGCTGAGCTATGGCCCCGAAACGCGGGTGTGCGACGCCTTGTTTTGTTTCGCCGAGCGGGATCGGCGGTTGGCGGCGCGATGGGCGGAGAACATAGAGAGTCCGCCGGGCGCTCGTCCAGCGGAAAAACAGGCCCTCTAGATTGAAGGAAAAGCCCGGTCCGCCAATGGTTTGGCGAAAAAGCCCGGTTGTTAGCGGTCGCCCTCGTCGTCGACCTTCTCGATGACTTCGGCCACGTCGTCGTCGTCCTCGCCGAGTTCGGAGGTGTCTTCGATGACGCCCTCTTCCTCCTCGTCGTCGGTGTCCTCGTCGTCGATCACGTCATCGGGCAAGTCCGCCGCGTCAGGATCGACCACGGCGGCGACCTTCTTGGGCTTCACCGGCTTGTCCTCGACCACCGCCTTGGCGCGGCGCGGCTTCATCGCGGCCTGCACGTCGAACACGGCGCCGCACTTGGGGCACAGGATGGGATCGCGGTTGAGGTCGTAGAACTTAGCGCTGCAACTGCCGCAGACGCGCTTCACGCCCAACTCAGGCTTCACCATGCGATCGATCTCCACCGTCCGATTGTCACCGCCCGCAGAACGCGCGAAGCGGCCGTAAGCCTTACAAACTGCCGCGCGCGCCCGTGGGCGGCGGCAGCGGTGCCAATTGCCATGATCGCCAGCCCCTGTCAAAAGTAATTTTCGCCGCCAGCCGCGCCGTGCGATAACGCGTTCCGTCCAGCGGCAAATGGCCGCTCTTGCGCAGCTTCTGCGCCGCTGCGGCCCCGGTTTTACAAAAGAGCGATTCCTATGGCGACCTCCAGCGCGTCCCTCCCGTCCGCCAAAGGCCACGGCGCGGCCCGCCCTTTGACCGCCGCCAAGGCCGCAGCGCTCAATGGCGCCGCCCGCGTGCCGGGCGACAAATCGATCTCGCATCGCGCCTTGATGATCGGCGCGGTGGCGGTCGGCGAGACGACGATCCACGGCCTGCTCGAAGGCGAGGACGTGCTCAACACGGCAAAAGCCATGGCGGCGCTCGGCGCCACAGTGAATCGCGATGCGGACGGCGTCTGGCATGTCCAGGGCGTCGGCCTCGGCGCGCTCAAAGAGCCGGACGAGGTCATCGACATGGGCAATAGCGGCACCGGCGCGCGCCTGCTTTCGGGCCTCGTCGCCGGCCATCCGGTCACCGCGCAATTCACCGGCGACGCCTCGCTGCGCTCGCGGCCGATGGCGCGCGTGACCAAGCCGCTCGAAGGTTTCGGCGCGCGCTTCATCACGCGCGACGGCGGCAAGCTGCCGATGACGGTGATCGGCACGCGCGATCCGATGCCCATCACTTACAAGCTGCCGGTGCCGTCGGCCCAAGTGAAATCGGCGATTCTGTTCGCCGGCCTCTGCGCGCCGGGTATCACCACAGTGATCGAGCCCGAACCGACGCGCGACCATTCCGAACTGATGCTGCGCCACTTTGGCGCTGAACTGACGGTAGAAGATCAAGCCGACGGATCGCGCCGCATCGACCTCACCGGCCAGCCCGAACTGCTGGGGCGCGAGGTGCGCGTCGCCGGCGATCCGTCGTCGGCCGCCTTCCCCGCTGTCGCAGCCCTCATCGTGCCCGGCTCGCGCGTCACCTTGCGCCATGTCGGGCTGAACCCCTTGCGCGACGGCCTCTATCGCACGCTGATGGAGATGGGCGCCGACATCACATACGAGAACATGCGCGACGAAGCCGGCGAGCCGGTCGCCGATCTGGTGATCTCGCACAGCGCGCTCAAAGGCGTCGACGTGCCGGCCAACCGCGCGCCGTCGATGATCGACGAATATCCCATCCTCGCCATCGCCGCCGCCTGCGCCAGCGGCACCACGATCATGCGCGGCCTCGCCGAATTGCGCGTCAAGGAAAGCGACCGCCTGACCGCCATCGCCGAAGGCCTCGCCGCCTGCGGCGTCAAAGCCGAGGTCGCGGACGACACGCTGACGGTGCATGGCAATAGCGGCCAGATCGCCGGCGGCGGCAGCATCGCCACGCGCCTCGATCACCGCATCGCTATGGCCTTTCTGGTGCTCGGCCTCGCCGCCGATAAACCCGTCACCGTCGACGACGGCGGCCCCATCGCCACCAGTTTCCCCGACTTCGAGGCCCTGATGGCCGGCCTCGGCGCAAAAATCTCGGCCTGATGACACCGGTCATCATCGCGATCGACGGCCCTGCCGCGTCCGGCAAAGGAACCCTGTCGGAGCGCCTAGCGGCCCATTTCGACTATGCCCATCTCGAGACAGGCCGGCTCTACCGCGCCGTCGCGGCCAAGCTGCTGGCGGCCGGCCTGAGCGCCCCCACAGAGGCCCAGGCCGCCGAAGCGGCGCAGCATTTGGGGGATGACGACCTCAATAGCCCCCACCTGTACGAGGAGGCCACCGGCCTGATGGCCTCCAAGGTCTCTGCCCTCAAACCGGTCCGCGCCGCCTTGCTGGCCTTTCAGCATGACTTCGCCGCCCGCCCGCCTGGGAATAAATCCGGCGCGGTGATCGACGGGCGCGACATCGGAACTGTCGTCTGCCCCACTGCCCGCCACAAGCTCTTCGTCACGGCAGCCCCGGAAATACGGGCCAAACGGCGCGTCGGGCAGTTGCAGAGTCGGGGCGCGGAGGCTATATATGCCGCCGTCCTACGGGACATCCTGGAGCGCGATGCCTTGGATACCCAGCGGACGAATTCCCCGCTTCGCCCGTCGCCCGATGCCCACATGTTGGACACCAGCGACATGACGGCGGATCAGGTGTTCGCCGCCGCGTTGTCGATCATCAGTTCATCGCGCTGATTGGAAAAAATCCAAGCGTAAGCCTGGTCCTCGGTCCGGCCGTTCCTGTGAACGGCACCGCGCCGCAAATCGCCTCCGCACAGCGGGGCCTTGCAGCCGGGATAGGAACGGAACGAGGGAGCCCCCGCCGCCGGCCTCCAGACGGATTGCTGTCGGCAAGAAAGTGAACCGAACATATGGCTGCTAGACAATACGCCGAGACCGCCATCGAGAATTACTCGACCGGCGAAATTTTCGCCGACCTGCTGAACGAAGTCTTCCGCGCCGACGAGCCCGTCGAGGGCTCGGTGCTGCAAGGCACCGTCATCGCCATCGAAAACGATGTCGCTGTCATCGATGTCGGCCTCAAGTCCGCTGGCCGCGTCGAGTTGAAAGAATTCGCCGCCCCCGGCATGAAGGCCGACGTGAAGGTCGGCGACAAGGTCGACGTCTATCTCGAGCGCTATGAAGACCGCAACGGCGAGGCGATGCTCTCGCGCGAGAAGGCCAAGCGCGAAGAAGCCTGGACCCTGCTCGAGCGTTCGTTCAAGGACGCCCAGCGCGTCAACGGCGTGATCTTCGGCCGCGTCAAAGGCGGCTTCACGGTCGACCTCTCCGGCGCCGTCGCCTTCCTGCCCGGCAGCCAGGTCGACATCCGCCCGGTGCGCGACGTCACCCCGCTGATGGGTAGCCCGCAGCCGTTCCAGATCCTCAAGATGGACCGCGCGCGCGGCAACATCGTCGTCTCGCGCCGCGCCGTGCTCGAAGAGAGCCGCGCCGAAGCCCGCACCGAGCTGGTCGCCAACCTCAAGGAAGGCCAGATCCTCGAGGGCGTGGTCAAGAACATCACCGACTACGGCGCCTTCATCGATCTCGGCGGCGTGGACGGCCTGCTCCACATCACCGACATCTCGTGGAAGCGCATCAACCACCCGACGGAAGCTCTGCATATCGGCCAAACCGTGAAGGTCCAGGTCATCCGCTTCAACCCGGAAACGCAGCGCATCTCGCTCGGCATGAAGCAGCTCGAAGCCGATCCGTGGGACGGCATCGCCGCCAAGTACCCGAGCGGCACGAAGTTCACCGGCCGCGTCACCAACATCACCGACTACGGCGCCTTCGTGGAGCTGGAGCCGGGCGTCGAAGCTCTCGTCCACGTCTCCGAGATGAGCTGGACCAAGAAGAACGTCCATCCGGGCAAGATCGTCTCCACCAGCCAGGAAGTCGAAGTCCAGATCCTCGACGTCGATCCGGTGAAGCGCCGCATCTCGCTCGGCCTTAAGCAGTGCATGGATAACCCGTGGGCGACCTTCGCCGACAAGTATCCGCCCGGCACCGAGATCGAAGGCGAAATCCGCAACATCACCGAGTTCGGCCTGTTCGTGGGTCTGCCCGGCGACATCGACGGCATGGTTCACCTGTCCGACCTGGACTGGAAGCGCGCCGGCGACGAAGCCATCGCCGACTACAAGAAGGGCGACATGGTGAAGGTGAAGGTGCTCGACATCGACTCGGAGAAAGAGCGCATCTCGCTCGGCATCAAGCAGCTCGGCGCCGATCCGTTCGAAGGCCAGACCTCCGAGCTGAAGAAGGGCGAGATGGTCACCTGCACCGTCACCGCCGTCAGCGACAAGGGTCTCGACGTCGAGCTCGAAAGCGGCGCGCCGGGCTTCATCCGCAAGGCCGACCTCGCCAAAGAGCGCGACGGTCAGCGTCCTGAGCGTTTCGCCGTCGGCGAGAAGCTCGATGCGCAAGTGCTCACGATGGACCGCGTCAGCCGCAAGCTGACCCTGTCGATCAAGGCGCACGAAATCGCCGACGAGAAGCAGGCGATGGCGCAGTACGGCTCGTCGGACTCGGGCGCCAGCCTGGGCGACATCCTCGGCGCCGCGCTCAACCGCGCCAAGGACGGCGAGAAGAAGTAATCGTCTCGCACGTTATGAACGTGAAAAACGCCGCATCGGGAAACCGGTGCGGCGTTTTGCTTTTCAGCGTAGAATTTTGCAATCAACGATCCTGAGGGTTCCGCCATGTCGCTCGACACCGATGCGCTGATCGACCGCCGCCGCCTCAAGCGCCGTCTCACCGTCTGGCGCGTCGTCGCCGTTCTGGCGTTGCTCGCCGTGGCGCTCGTCGCCGTCGGCAAGCGCGGCGAAACGCCGTGGGCCAAAAGCCATGTCGCGCGCCTCAGCGTCGAAGGCGTGATCACGGACGACCGCGCGCGCGACGAGGCGCTCAAGGCGGCGATGAACGATCCCAACGTCAAGGCGCTGATCGTCTATATCGACAGCCCGGGCGGCACCGTGGTCGGCGGCGAGAATCTCTACACCCGCCTGCGCGAGATCGCCGCCAAGAAGCCGGTCGTCGCCACGCTCGGCACGCTGGCGGCCTCCGGCGGCTACATGACTGCCATCGGCGCCGATTACATCCTGGCGCGCAATGGCACCGTCACCGGCTCGATCGGCGTCGTCATGCAGACCACCGAATTCACCGGCCTGATGGACAAGCTCGGCATCGAAGCCGAGGCGATCAAGAGCGCGCCCCTCAAGGCGGTGCCCTCGCCGTTCGAAAAGCTGACCCCAGAGGGCCGCGAGGCGACCCGCGAGGTGGTGATGGACATGTATGACATGTTCGTCGGCATGGTCGCCGAGCGCCGCAATCTCGCCCGCGACGTCGCCCAGACGCTCGGCGACGGTCGGGTCTATACCGGCCGCCAGGCGGTCGAAAACAAGCTGGTGGACGCCATCGGCGGCGAGGCGGAAGCCCGCGATTGGCTCGCCGAAGCCAAGGGCGTCGCCCGCAGCACCCCGGTCCGCGAGCTGAAAATCGAGCGGCCGGAGGAGAGCCTGCCCCGCTTTTTGGGCAAGGCAGCCGGAAAAGCGCTGTTTTCTGAACGGCTTACCCTTGACGGACTGGTTTCCCTTTGGCACCCTGACTTGCGCTAAGGCCCGGCGCCGGCAAAAAACCGGCGAAACGACCGGGAAGGAACGAGGGGACCGATGACCAAGTCTGAATTGATCTTGCGTCTCGCTGAGCTTAACCCGCACCTCTATCACCGCGACGTTGAGCGGATCGTGACGGCGATTTTCGACGAGATCACCACGGCCCTGGGGCGCGGCGATCGCGTGGAACTGCGCGGTTTCGGCGCGTTTTCGGTGAAAAAGCGCGATTCGCGGGTCGGCCGCAACCCGCGCACCGGCAGCGCCGTGCAGGTGGCCGAAAAGGCCGTGCCCTTCTTCAAGACCGGTAAGCAGTTGCGCGAACGTCTCAATGGCGAAAAGCCGACCGGCGGCGACGACAACGACTAGGCTGCCCCGATTAGGTCGCCCGCTCCGCGCGGTGTTGCGCGCGGTCTAACGCCCCTCTCGTTTCACCTTTGCCGGTGATTCGCGCTATAAGCAGCCCATGAAATTCCTCTTCTGGATCGTCGCGGTTCCCGCGCTCGCCGTCGCCATGTCGTTCGGCGTCTCCAACCCGCAGAGCGTGAGCTTGCGGCTGTGGCCGCTGGTCAACAGCGTCGAGATGCCGCTTTATGCCGCCATCACCATCACGCTGTTCTTCGGCCTGCTGGTCGGCGGCCTGATCGCCTGGATCGACAGCCTGCGCCACCGCGCCGAAGCCCGCCGCCTCGCCCGCCGCGTACGCGACCTCGAGACGGAAGACGCCCGCCTGCGCGGCGAACTGGCCCAGGCGACGGCGTCATCTCAAGCGCATGGCCCCACACATGGCCAAGCCCCCGACCCGCGCCGCATGACCGTCGCGACCTACGAATAGCAGCCACGGATTTTCTCGATGAGCCCCGATACCGCGTCTATGGCGCAGCGCCTTTACGTCGCCCTCGACACGCAAGACCTGGCGCGCGCCGAACAGCTCGCCGCCGCCATCGCGCCGGCCGGGGCGAGCCTGAAGCTCGGCCTTGAGTTCTTCTCGGCGCATGGCCCCGCCGGCGCCCTCAAGGTGAAGGCGAAAGCGCCGGACTCGCGCCTGTTCCTCGATCTCAAATTTCATGACATTCCCAACACGGTCGCCTCCGCCGTGCGCGCCGCCCTCGCCGTCGCACCTTACATGCTCAACGTCCACGCTGCTGGCGGCCCGGCCATGCTGCGCGCCGCCAAAGAAGCCGCCGATGACGAAGCCGCCAAGCGCGGCATCGCGCGGCCCTTGCTCATCGCCGTCACCGTGCTCACCAGCCTCGACGACAATGATCTTGCCGCCGTCGGCCAAACGCCGCCCGCTGCCGATCAGGTCAAGCGCCTCGCCGCCTTGACGCAATCGGCGGGACTCGACGGCGTCGTCTGTTCGGCCCATGAAGCCGCGGTTTTGCGGGCTTTGTGCGGCCCCGACTTCCGCCTCGTCGTGCCCGGGATTCGCCCCAAGGGAGCAGACGTCGGCGACCAGAAGCGCGTCATGGGGCCCTATGAGGCGATCCAGGCCGGCGCCAGCGATCTCGTCGTCGGTCGGCCGATCACCGGCGCAGAAAACCCCGCCATTGCTGCGCGCGCCATCGCGCAAGAGATGGCCGGCTAGGGATGTCTGGGCTTTGATCATGCCTATTGGGGCGAAAATCTGCGGCATCAATTCGCGCGCGGCGCTCGAAGCCGCCGTCGCTGGCGGCGCGGACTTCATCGGCTTCATCTTCTATCCGCCGAGCCCCCGCTACATCGCGCCGGAAGACGCCGGCCAGCTCGCCAAGCTGGTCCCGCCGCATATCAAGAAAGTCGGCGTCTTCGTCGACGCCGATCCCGACGAGATCGACGGCGTCATGCTCGAGACGCCGCTCGACGTGCTGCAATTTCACGGCACCGAGAGCCCGCGCAACATCGACGACCTGCGCATCATCTTCCGCCTGCCGGTCATCAAGGCGATCAAGATCGGTTCGCCGGACGACGTGACCAAGGCGCGCGCCTTCGAAGGCCATGCCGATTATCTGATGTTCGACGCCATGCCGCCGGCCGATCTGGCCGGCGCGCTGCCCGGCGGCAATGCCCTGCGCTTCGACTGGACCTTGCTGGCCGGCACCGAATGGAAAACGCCCTGGTTCCTATCGGGCGGCCTGACCCCGGAAAACCTGCCCGAGGCGGTGCGCGCCACCGGGGCCCGGCTGGTCGACGTCTCCTCCGGCGTCGAGGTTCGCCCTGGCCTCAAGGACCCGGCCAAGATCGCCGCCTTCCTGGCCGCCGCCAAGTCGCTGTAAGCCTGAAGGCCCCCCACCCCGGCCCTCCCCCGCAAGGGGGGAGGGAGTGACCATCGCTGCGATTCCCTCCCCCCTTGCGGGGGAGGGTTAGGGTGGGGGGTAAGCAGCCGACAAACGCTTGATCTCATGTGGAAAACCCCCTCTTGCCAAGGCCCTGGGCACGAGCTACCACCTGAAGCCATGAGCCAGTCCCCCATCGCGTCCAAACTTCCTGAGGGCCGCAACAGCTATCGCGGCGGCCCGGACGAGCACGGCCATTTCGGCATCTTCGGCGGCCGCTACGTCGCCGAGACGCTGATGCCGCTGATCCTCGAATTGGAGAAGGCCTACACGGCGGCCAAGGCCGACCCGGCCTATGGCAAGGAGCTCGCCTATTACCTCGAGCATTACGCCGGCCATCCGAGCCCGCTGTTCTACGCCGACCGCCTGACCCA
>CAZVLU010000055.1:0-20978 GCA_964628235.1 uncultured Rhizobium sp.
GGCGTCGTTGACCGAGACGCAGGCGACGGTGTCGACGCCCTTGCCCTTCAGGTCGCCGGCCTTCTGCACGAAGCTCGGCAGATGCTTGGCCGAGCAGGTCGGCGTGAAAGCGCCGGGCACCGCGAACAGCACGACGCGCTTGCCCTTGAACAGCTCGTCGGTGGTGACAGGCGAAACGCCGTCGGCGGTCTTCTGCTGCAAGGTGACGGACGGAATCTTGTCGCCCACTTTAATGGTCATGGGGGTTCTCTCCTGGTTGCCGATTGGGGGTTGCTGGGTGATGGCCCATTGTGCGGGAGACGGACGGGCGGGTCAAATTGAGCGAAGGTCGCAGATGGATGAGAAAAGGCCTGTGGACTGTAGGGTTTTCGGGGGTGACCCAGCTAAATCCTACGAATCGTCATATTTTCAACAGATGGAATGGAAATCAGGCGGCTAAAGTCGCCCTTGAATATGTCTAGCTCAAACAGATCGCCAGATTGATCGACATACAAAGTCGCTAAGACAAGCACTCCATCCTGATCTTTGAATTCCGCTTCAGCGACCTTGCCACCAAATCGGCAACCGGAAGCGCCAGCGAGTCTCAGACTTCCCATGCCACCGTCATTCATGGATTGCACGAAAGCTGCGCTTAGCTGATCTAAAAATTTATCCATGCTTGCGGCGCGCACTAAGGCTGTGAGCAAAGCATATTCCGCAGGGAGCAGTTGCCTCTTCACCCCCAAGACATAGTTGTGTTGCGTCATTTGCTCGCCACGCCTGTGCCGCCCGCCGCCTTGAAGGCCGCCAACACCTCGTCCTCGCTCAAAAATTCCGACAGCACCAAGCCGGAGGGCGCCGCCGGGCCGTAAACGACGTTAAACGGGATGCCATAGCGCCCGAAGCCGGCGAGATAGCGCGCGATGGCCGCATCGGGCCGGGTCCAGTCGGCCCGCATGGCGATCACCGCGCCGCTGGCGATGGCGGCGCGCACGTCGCCGCGGTTCAGCACCAGCTTCTTGTTCACCTGGCAGGTGGCGCACCAATCGGCGGTGACATCGACCAGCACCGTCTTCCCGGTGGCGACGGCGTTGATGATCTGCACGCGGTCGAATGTCTGCCAATTGAGATCGGCGATGGCGGCACGGCCGGTCTCAGGCTTGGCGGCAAGCGCGGCGATGACGAGGACCAGCGAGAGCGCGGCCACCGCCGGCCAAGCGGCACGGCGCAGCAGCGAGCCGTCACGCGCGCTGCAACCGATGGTCAAGACGGCGGAGACGCCGACCAGTAACAGGCCGCAGACGACTGCAATCGCGGTGCCGGCTTGCGCCGCCAGCACCGTGAGCAGCCAAAAGGCGGTCGCGGCAAGAATGACAGCCAGGGCGCGGCAGAACCAGGCCATCCAGGGGCCCGGCTTCGGTAACAGGCGCGCCAGGCGCGGCACGGCGGCGACGAGCAGATAGGGCGCCGCCAAGCCAACGCCGAGGGCGGCGAAGACGGCAACGATCTCGCCGGGGCCGCGGGTCAGCGCGAAGCCGACCGCCGTGCCGAGGAATGGCGCGGAACAAGGCGTGGCCAACAGCGTGGCGAAGACGCCGGTGAAGAACGCGCCGGCCAGCGCCTTGCCGCTCATTTCTTGTTTGTCCAAGGCTTTGTTGGCGGCGTCCATGATGCCGCCCGGCAGACGAAAGGCGAAAACGCCCCACAAGCTGCAAGCGAACAGCGTCAGCACCAGACCCATGACCGCAAGGAAGATCGGCTGCTGGAATTGAATGCCCCAGCCGACCGCCATGCCGGTCGCCTTCAGCGCGATGGCGGCTCCCGCGAGCGCCAGAAAGGCCGTGAGAATGCCCGCCGCCGTGGCGAGGAAGCTCAAACGCAGATCGCGCGTTTGGTAGCTCGCAGCCTTCACCGCGCCCATGAGTTTCAACGACAGCACCGGGAGCACGCAGGGCATCAGGTTGAGCAGCAGGCCGCCGAGCAAGGCCAGCGCCAGAATCGCCAACAGACGCGCGGGCGCACGGGCGTCCGACAAGGGTGCGGCGACATCCTGCTCGATGGCGCGCGCGCCATCGAACAGCGTGAGCGTCAGCGCGGGGTTGTCGGGCAAGGCTTCGCCGGGGGCCCCCGGCTTGCCGAGAACAGAGACCGGCAAGCGGAACAGCGCTAGGCGGCCGCCTTCCGACAGGGTGATCTCCTGCGGCGCGCCGAAACTCAGCGCGCTCGGGCCTTCGACGATTAGATCGGGCTTGGCGAACGGCTGCCCCTCTTGCCCTACGCCCGCCCGCGCCAGCACTTCGAGCATGACGCCGCCGGCTTCCTGCATCAGCGCCGCATGTTCGATGCGCAGCGGCGCGTCCTGCGCCGCATCGTCGATCACGCGCGGCACCTTGGCGGCGAAGGCGGCGATGGCTTTGGCGTGATCGGTCGGCGCCGCCGCGCCCGCCGGCAGATCGAGCGCCAGCGTGCCCTCGTAGGGAATGCAGATCTTGTCGCACAACAGATATTCGAGCTTGCCGCGCAGCATCACCGGCTCGCCGGGCCGCGCCGGCGTGACGGCGAGCGGCAACACCACCGCGCCCTGATAGACGTAGGTCGTCAGGCCGAAGATCGTGTAGCGCTCCGGCACCGGCCAGGAGAACTCCGCCTGGGCGAGATTATCCGACCCGGACCAGTCGATGCGCGGCGGATAGCCGGCGTCTCCCGGCGTGCGCCAATAGAGCTTCCAATCTTTGGCCAGCTTGAATTCGAGGCCGAGCGGAATGGCGGCAAGAGCGCCGTCGCCCGCCGTGGTGACGGCAGAGATCAGCCGCGCCTCGGCATGATCGTTGCGCGCCCAATCGGACTCGGCGATCGACATGACCTGCACGGAGGTTTTGGGGCTGGCCGGCAGCGCCGAGCCTGGGGTGATGCTGAAGCTTGGCCCCGCCCCGCCCGGCTCGATCGGCGTCGAGCGGGCGCGCTGCGCCTCGGCCGGAGCCGCCGCCAGAAGTCCAAGCGCCAGCATCAGGGCCGCGAGACTGCCGCGCACGGTCGATTTTCCCAATGTTCGGTCCATTCTGGCCGGCACTCTACTGGAGCGCCGCAAGGCAAGCCTGTCAAAAGACATCACGTCTTTGTCAGGCAAGTCCTGCTTGCCTTGGAGAAAGTTCCGCCCCACCTTTGGCTTATGATGAAGCCCACGCCCACACTCGAAAGCGGCTACCTGACGGGGCAGTTGCTGATCGCCATGCCGCAGATGACCGACCCGCGCTTCGCCCACGCGGTGATCTATATCTGCGCCCATAATTCCGACGGCGCGATGGGGCTGGTGCTTAACAAAGGCGTCGAAAAGCCGACCTTTCCCGACCTTTTGAAGCAGCTCAAGATCGAGCCGGTCGAGAATGCCGACCCGATCAACGTGCTGTTCGGCGGCCCGGTCGAGACTGGACGTGGTTTCGTGCTGCATACCGCCGACTATCTGCAGGACGCGACGCTGCTGGTCGATCACGAGGTCGGGCTGACAGCCACGCTCGACATTCTCAGAGATATCGCCGGCGGCGGCGGCCCGCGTCACAAACTTCTCATGCTCGGCTATGCCGGCTGGGGCCCCGGCCAGCTCGATGCCGAGATCCAGGCCAACGGTTGGCTCAACGTCTCCGCCGACGTGGACCTGATCTTCGATCACGACCTCGACACCAAATGGGATCGGGCGTTGGCCAAGCTCGGGGTCGATGGCTCCAAACTGTCGGGCGACGCCGGCCACGCTTGAGGGTTTAGCGCGCGCCCTGTTTGGGCTGTCGGTTCCAGCTTGGCGAACAGCACATGGTCGCGCCAGGCGCCGTCGATCTTCAGGTACTGCGGCGCATAGCCCTCTTCCTGAAAACCGCATTTGCGCAAGAGCGCGCGGCTCGCCGCGTTGTGCGGCAGGCAGGCCGCCTCGACGCGATGCAGACCCAAATCCTCATAAGCGAAGCGCAAGGCCAAGCCGACCGCCCCAGTCATGACGCCTTGGCGCGCGAACGGTTGGCCGACCCAATAGCCGATGGTGCCGGCCTGGGCCACGCCGTGGCGCACGTTGCTGAGCGTGATGCCGCCCATCAAAGCGAGATCGTTGAGGCGGAAAATCATGAAGCTGTAGCTGGCGCCGAGATGCCACTCCTCGCCGTAGTGGCGCAAGCGGCGACGCCAGCAGCCGCGCGTCAGCGCGTCGCGCGGCCAGGTCGGCTCCCATGGCACCAGGAAATCGCGCGAGACGCGGCGCAGCTCGGCCCATTGCGCGTAATCGCCGTCGCGCGGCGGACGCAACAGCAAGCCGCCGCCGGTCAGGCGGACGTCGGGCATCGGGGCGATGCGGCGCAACCAGGCGAACATGCCGTCGCAGTCTCCTCAAATGCCGCCGCCAGCGCGTCTCCGCTCAGGAGAAGCGCGCCGAAATCGGCGCCATGCGCTCCAAACGGCCGACCGGGCCCAAGGCGGCGACGGTCGGCTTGGTGCGCAGCATGCGCTGCGCGACCTGCATCACGGCGGAGGCGTCCACCGCGTCGATCTTGTCGATGATCTCTTGATAGCTGAAGACGCGGCCGTGGATCAGCATGTTCTGCGCCAGCCGCTCGCAGCGCGACGAGGTGCTTTCGAGCGACATGAGCAGCCCGGCCCGCATCTGCGCCTTGGTGCGCGCCAGTTCCTCGGCGTCGATCTTCGCCGTCACCTTCTGCAGTTCGTCGCACAGCACCGGCACCAGTTCGTCGACTTCCGTTTCGCCGGTGCCGGCATAGATGCCGAAATTGCCGCCGTCGCGGTACGGCGAGGTGAAGCTGTAGATGCTGTAGACCAGGCCGCGCTTTTCGCGGATTTCCTGAAACAGGCGCGACGACATGCCGCCGCCTAGCAGGTAAGAGAACACGTTGGCGGCGTAATAGTCGGGATCGCCGTAGGGGACGCCGTCGAAGCCGAGGGTGAAATGCACCTGCTCGAGATCGCGGTTCTCGTAACGCTCGCCGCCGGCATAGCGCGCCGGGGCGGCTTCGGGCGGCAGGCCCTGGCCGATTTCGGCGAACGCCGTCTCGGCCTGCGCCACCAGCGCCGCGTGATCGATGTTGCCGGCCGCCGCCAGCACCATGCCGGACGCCGTGTAGTTGCGCTTCATATAGCCGGCGATGTCGGCGCGCGGGATCGTCTTGATCAGCGCTTCGGTGCCGAGGATCGGCCGGCCGAGCGGCTGGTCGGGATAGAGCACTTCCTGCATCTGATCGAAGATCAAGTCTTCCGGCGTGTCGAAACTCTGGCCGATCTCTTGGATGATGACGGCGCGCTCGCGCTCCAGCTCGCTCTCTTCGAAAATCGAATGCTGCAGAATGTCGGACAGGATATCGACGGCGAGCGGCACGTCGGCTTTCAGCACGCGGGCGTAGTATGCCGTGTTCTCGCGCGAGGTATAGGCGTTGACGCTGCCGCCGACCGCCTCGATTTCTTCGGCGATGCGCTGGGCGCTACGCGTCGCCGTGCCTTTGAAGGCCATATGTTCGAGCAGATGGGCGACGCCGTTGACCTCGGCTGCCTCATGGCGCGCCCCGACATCGACCCAGACGCCGACCGCCGCCGATTCGACATGCGGGATATGGTCGCTGACGACGCGCAGGCCGCTCGGCAGCGTGGTGATGCGGACGCTCATGCGACACTCCGCTGCGCGGCGCGTGCATGTTTGCGCACGAAGTCCTTGAGCGGCGCGATGTCGTTGGGCAGATCGGTCATGCGTTCCGGCAGCGTCATCAGGTTGGCGAGGCGCGGCGGCAAGGCGGGCTTGAGGCCGATGGCCTTTTCCACCGCCTCGGGGAATTTCGCCGGATGAGCGGTCGCCAGCACCACGGTCGGGTTATGCCCGTCATGCGCCGCGGCGCGGCCGCCGGCCAAGCCCACCGCCGTGTGCGGATCGAGCACCTCGCCGGTCGCCTTGAAGGTCTCGGCGATGGCGGCGATGGTTTGACCGTCATCGACGCGCGCGGCGGCGAAGACGCGGCGCGCCTCGTCGAGCAGATTGGGGCCGAGCGCCAGGGCGCCGGTCTTGCGGAAGCTTTCCATGTCGGCGGCGAGCTTCTTGCCGTCGCGGCCATAGAGGTCGAACAGCAAGCGCTCGAAATTGCTCGCCACCTGGATGTCCATGCTCGGGCTGAGCGACGGGTTGACCGTGCCGATGCGCATGTCGCCGCTCGTCAGGGTGCGCGCCAGGATGTCGTTGCTGTTGGTCACCAGCACCAATTGCTCGATCGGCAGGCCCATCGCGCGGGCGACATAGCCGGCGTAGATATTGCCGAAATTGCCGGTCGGCACGGCGAAGCGCAGCTTGCGCTCGGGCGCGCCGAGGGCGACCGCCGCCACGAAGTAATAAGCGATCTGGCCGAGAATGCGCGCCCAGTTGATCGAATTGACGCCGCTGAGCGAAACCTCGTCGCGGAACGGAATGTCGTTGAACAGGCCCTTCAGCAAATCCTGGCAATCGTCGAAGGTGCCGGCGATGGCGACATTGTGCACGTTGTCGGCCATCACCGTCGTCATCTGGCGGCGCTGCACCTCGGAGGTACGGCCCTTCGGATGCAAGATCACGATGTCGATGGCGTCGCGGCCGCGGCAAGCTTCGATGGCGGCCGATCCGGTGTCGCCGGAGGTCGCGCCGACGATGGTGACGCGCTCGCCGCGTTCCGCCAGCACATGGTCGAACAGCCGGCCGAGCAGTTGCATGGCATAGTCTTTGAACGCCAGGGTCGGCCCATGGAACAGCTCCATCACCCATTCGTTGGGCGAGAGCTGCTTCAAGGGCGCGACCGCGCTATGGCCGAAGCCGGCGTAAGTTTCTGCGACAATGCGCTTGAATACGTCCTGATCGATGGCGCCTTCGACGAAGGGCGCCATCACGCGAGTGGCGATCTCGTGATAGGGCAAGCCGGCCATGGCGCGGATATCCGCCGGCGAAAAGCGCGGCCAGGATTCCGGCACATAGAGGCCGCCGTCGCGGGCGAGGCCGGCGAGCAGAACGTCATCGAAGCGGAGCGGCGTCGCCGCTCCCCGGGTGCTGATGTAGCGCAACGCGCACTCCTGAATGGGACAGCCGAGACTAAAGGCCCCTGCCTAGACCGGCAAGGCTCTGGCTTTCCTAGCTATACCAATGGGTTAAGAGAGGTAACGGCGTTCCAGATGGGCCTTGAAGACGGCCGCGTCCAATGGCCTGCCGGTGGCTTGCACCAAGATGTCTTTGGCGCTGACGGCCGACGCCTTGCCATGCACGTTGCGCCGCAGCCAGCCGACCAGCGGCGCGAAATCGCCCCGCGACAGATCCTCGCGGATCGTCGGCAGTTCGGCTTCCGCCGCCGCGAACAGTTGCGCCGCCGTCATGGCGCCGAGCGTGTAAGTCGGGAAATAGCCCCAAGCGCCGTCGTACCAATGGATGTCCTGCAGGCAGCCCTGCGCGTCGTCGGGCGGGCGGATGCCGAGCAGCTTCTCCATGCCGGCATACCAAGCGCCCGGCAGATCGATCGGCTCAAGATCGCCGGCGATCATCGCCTTCTCCAAGCGGTAGCGCAGGATGACATGGGCCGGATAGGTCGCCTCGTCGGCATCGACGCGGATGAAGCCGCGTTCGACGCGGGCATAGAGGCGATGCAGATTGTCCGCCTCCCACTCCGGGCCGTTCTTGTTGAAGGCTTCGCGCATCAGCGGCGCGGCGAAGGAAATAAACTCCTTGGAGCGGCAAGCCTGCATCTCCATGAGCAGCGACTGGCTTTCATGCGTGCTCATGCCGCGCGCATAGCCGACCGGCTGGCCGCGCCAACGCGCCGGCAAGCCCTGCTCGTAGAGCGCATGGCCGGTTTCGTGCAAAACGCCCATCAGCGAGCGCATGAAGTCGGCCTTGTCGTAGCGCGTCGTGATGCGCACGTCGTCGGGCACGCCGCCGCAGAACGGATGATGGCTGGTATCCAGGCGGCCATGCTCGAAATCGAAGCCGACGATGCCCATCAATTTCAAACCGAGCTGACGCTGCGCCTCGACCGAGAACGGCCCTTTGGGCTTGAGCGGCGCGTCTTTCGACGCCTGATGATCAAGCGCGCGGCCGACGAAATCCGGCAAGAAGACGGCGAGATCGTCGAACACGACATCGATCTCCGCCGAACGGCCGTCCGGCTCGTAGCCGTCGAGCAACGCGTCGTACGGCGACAGTTTCAACGCGCCGGACAGGATCGTCGCCTGTTCGCGCACCAGCTTGAGCTGCTCTTTCAGCGACGGCAGCACCATATTGAAATCGCTGTCGGCGCGCGCTTTGCGCCAGATTTGTTCGCAGCGCGAGGCGGCGAGCGACAGCGCCGAGACGAGATCGGCCGGCACGGCGGTGGCGCGGCGCTGGGCGCGGCGCATTTCGCGCAAGTTGCCGCTCTGCCAGGGATCGAGCGCGTCGGCCCAATCATGCTCGGCGGCATCCAGCAAGTCGGCGGTGAAGGGGTCGATCAGCAGCTCGTGCGCCATGACTTTAAGTGTGGCGAGCTGATTGCCCCGGGTTTCCGCGCCGCCCGCCGGCATCATCGTCGCCATGTCCCATTGCAGCATCCCGGCGATGTCGCCGAGCTGGTTGATGCGGCTAAAGCGCTTCTCCAGTTCGTCATAGGGCTGGCTGTGCTGCAACAGCGGGGACTCGGCGCGATCGGCGTCCATCATGGGCCAAGCTTTCGGTTGAACGGCTGTGGGGCGAGAACAGGCTCAGGCGTCCGGGCGACGCCGCTGAGATAGAATGTAGGTGGCCAGCAGCGCCGCCGCCAGGGCGTACCAGGTGATGGCGTACTGCAAATGGTTGTTGGGCAGGCTGACGATGGTCTGGCCGCCGATCGGCAGGGCCTCCGGGTCGGCCCTGTTGGGGCCGATCTCGATCACCGCCGGGGCCATGGGGGACAGATCGGACGCCTGGGCCATGGCCGGCACCTCGGTCCAGTACCACTCTCCCCGGCCGTTTTCCCGGCCGCCGCTGCCCGGCTTGAGCGCCGGATTGTTCTTCGGCGTGAACCAGCCCGGCGCCGCCGGCCAGCGCAGGATGCCGGTGACCACGATCTCGCCGGAGATCTGGCCGTCGCCGCGCCGGCCCGGATCGCGCGCCTCGAGCGGCACCCAGCCGCGATTGACGAGGACGTTCTCGACCGACTGACGCACGCCACTGGCGGCATCCTCGGCGCTGCGCTCCTCCGTCAGTTGCAGCGGCGTCACCACCTGCACGCCGATGCGGCCTTCATGGGTGCGCGCCTGCAGATGCATCTCGAGGTCGTGGCGATAGATGCCGACGGCATAGACCGGACGGTAATTGGCGGCGGGCCCGAGCGGCAGCAATTCAGTAAGCGCGGCCGGCGGCAGCGCGAGACGCGCCTCCATGTCGGCGATCAGCGCGGTTTTCCAGTCGCGCCGTTCCATCTGCCAAGTGCCGAGGCCGAGCAACGTGAGAAACAACGGCACGGCGATCAGCGTCGGAATCAGGCGCGGCTTGAAGCGCAAGCCCGTCATACCGCCAGAGCTCATGCGCCGAGCCCGAGGCGATAGCGATATTGGAAGGCGATCAACGTCGCCTTGAAGGGCCTGAGCAACGCGATGGCGCCGACGAGGATGACCGGCGGCCACAAGACCATATGCAGCCAGAGCGGCGGCGCGGCGAGCAGTTCGACGGCAAGCGCCAGGCCGACGACGATGGCGCCGAGCACGAGGATGACGAACACCGCCGGGCCGTCGCCGGAATCCTGCGCCGCGAGATCAAGGTCGCAAATCTTGCAGAGCGGCGCGACGGTCAAGAGGCCGGCGAACAAAGGCCCCTCGCCGCAGCGCGGGCAGCGACACAACGGGCCCGCGCGCCAGGGCGATACGGCCGAATCAGACAATGGACCTATCTCCAAAACGGAAATGGCCGCTGGAAGGTTCCGGCGGCCATTTGCCCGTTACTGTCCGGCGATGTTGGAGCCTGCGCCCCACCAATAGATGGCGGCGAAGAGGAACAGCCAGACCACATCGACGAAATGCCAGTACCAGGCAGCGGCCTCGAAGCCGACGTGATGATCAGGCTTGAAGTGGCCCTTCATCAAGCGCACGAGGCAGACGATCAAGAAGGTGGTGCCGACGATGACATGGAAGCCGTGGAACCCCGTCGCCATGTAGAAGACCGACGGATAGATGCCGTCGGCGAAGCCGAAGGCGGCGTGGCTATATTCGTAAGCCTGGACGGCAGTGAAGATCAGGCCCAAGGCCACGGTGATGGCGAGACCGCGGATCGCGTCCTTGCGGTTATTGTCGATCAGCGCGTGGTGCGCCCAGGTCAGCGACACGCCCGACGTCAGCAGGATCAGAGTGTTGAGGAACGGCAGATCCCACGGATTGAAAGTGGCGATGTCGGCCGGCGGCCAAACGCTGCCGATCGCTTCGGTCGGATAAAGCGCGCTGTTGAAATAGGCCCAGAAGAAGGCGGCGAAGAACATCACTTCGGACGCGATGAACAAGGCCATGCCGTAGCGCAGGCCGATCTGCACGACCTGCGTGTGGTAGCCGCCGAACTCGCCTTCGCGCACCACGTCGCGCCACCACATGGCCATGACGAAGATCACCGACAGGAAGCCGACGATCATCAGCCACGGGCCCGAATTGTGCATGTAAAGCACGGCGCCGACCGCGAGCGCGCCGGCGGCGATGGAGCCGAGCAGCGGCCACGGGCTCGGATCGACCAGATGATACGGGTGCTTGGCCTCGTGGCTATCGTGGGCAGTGCTCATGTCGCGGTCCCTTGCTCTAACTTAGGCGCTCTCGCTGAGGCGCTTTGACTTAGTTGACGCTCCGGTTCGACGGGGCCGGCGCCGCCGCAGCATCGCGGGCGGCCGGCTTCTCGACCGGAAAGAAGGTGTAGGAAAGCGTGATGTCGCTGACGTCGTCCATGTTGCGGTCTTGGGCGATGCGCGGATCGACGAAGAAGCTAACCGGCATGTCGATCGACTGCCCAGGCTCGAGGCGCTGCTCGGTGAAGCAGAAGCAGGCGATCTTGTTAAAATACTGGCCGGCCTTGTCGGGCGTCACGTTGAACGTCGCCATGCCGACGACCGACTTGTCCGAAATATTGGTCGCCCGGTAGAAGGCCAGCGCCTCTTCGCCGACTTTCAGCGTGACGTCGCGCTGCAGCGGCTGGAATTTCCAGGTGAGGCCATTCCCGACATCGGCGTTCAGGCGCACGGTGACATCGCGGTTCAGCACCTCCTGCGGCGCCGCGTCGGCGCGCTGCGTCGTGCCGCCGAAGCCGGTGACCTGGCAGAACAGCTTGTAGAGCGGCACGGCGGCGTAACTCATGCCGACCATGCCGGCGACGAGACCGATGGCGGCGAACGCGGTGAAGCGGTTGCGGCTGTGCAGATCGCTCATCCGATGTTCCCCGCGATCTTGACGATAGTCACGGCATAGAACAGCGCGACGAGGCCCGCGAGGACGACGAGCAGCGCCAGATTGCGCTTGCGCAGGTTCTTGTCTTGACCGGCCATCACAGGTGCAAGCTCCAAGCGGCGGCGGCCGGCGCCAAGCCGAGCAGCGAATCGGCGACGACGGCGGTCAGCAGCAAGAAGAGATAGAGGATCGAATAGGCGAACAATCGACGTGGCGCGCGTTCGCTCTCATCGAACTGCACGGCGACAGCGCAAGCGACGAACACCGCGCCGAGCGCCGCAGCAGAAAAGCCGTAGACGGCGCCGGTGAGTTGCAGCGCCCAAGGCGCCAGGGTCAACGGGGCCAGCAGCAGCGAATAGAGCAGGATCTGGCGGCGCGTCGCCTTCGGGCCGGCGACCACCGGCAGCATCGGCACGCCGGCGCGCGCGTAATCGCCAGAGCGATAAAGCGCCAGCGCCCAGAAGTGCGGCGGCGTCCACATGAAGATGATGGCGAACAGCAGCACCGGCAGCAGCGCGACATCGCCGGTGACGGCGGCCCAGCCGATCATCGGCGGGAACGCGCCAGCGGCGCCGCCGATGACGATGTTCTGCGGCGTGCGGCGCTTGAGCCAGACGGTGTAGACGAAGACGTAGAAGGCTTCGGCCATGGCGAGCAACAAGCCGGCCGTCCAATTGACGATCAGGCCCATCAGCAAGACGGCGGCGACGGCCAGCGTGATGCCGAAAGCGATGGCGGTGTCCGGCGCCATGCGGCCCGCCGGCAGCGGCCGGGTCTTGGTGCGGGTCATCAGCGCGTCGATGTCGCGCTCGTACCACATGTTGATGGCGCCCGACGCGCCCGAGCCGATGGCGATGCAGAAGATGGCGACGGCGGCGATCAGCGGATGGATCTGGCCCGGCGCAATCAGCAGGCCGGCGAGGCCGCTGAACACCACGAGCGACATGACGCGCGGCTTAAGCAGCGCCACGAAGTCGCCGACGCGCGGCGACGCAGCCGAAGTCTCGGCAGCATCAGCCTGAAGCGCGGGGCGCATCTGCACGGCGGCGTCGCTCACGTCAATCCTCTCTCAAGCGGTCGGCGGCTCCGCCTTGTGTGTGGGGGGGGGGGGCCGCCTGGGTCGTCCGAGCCGTTAGTGGTGCTTGGCGGGCTCGATCTTGGGAATTTCTTCGAAGGTGTGGAACGCCGGCGGCGACGGGACCGTCCATTCCAGCGTCGTGGCGCCCTCGCCCCACGGATTGGCCGGCACCTTCGCGCCTGCGGTCAGCGTGCGGAACACGAGGAACAGGAAGACCAGAACGCTGAAAGCCGAGATGTAGGAGCCGATCGAGGCGACGTAGTTCCAGCCGTGGAAGGCGTCCGGATAGTCCGGAATGCGGCGCGGCATGCCCTGCAGGCCGAGGAAGTGCATCGGGAAGAAGGTCAAGTTGACGCCGACGAAGAACAGCCAGAAGTGCAGCTTGCCCATCCATTCGGGATATTGGCGGCCCGACATCTTGCCGAACCAGTAGTAGAAGCCGGCGAAGATGGCGAACACGGCGCCGAGCGAAAGCACGTAGTGGAAGTGCGCCACCACGTAGTAGGTGTCGTGCAGGGCGATATCGACGCCGGCGTTGGCCAGCACCACGCCGGTGACGCCGCCGACGGTGAACAGGAAGATGAAGCCGATGGCGAACAGCATCGGCGTCTTGAAGGTGATCGAGCCGCCCCACATGGTGGCGATCCACGAGAATATCTTGATGCCGGTCGGCACGGCGATGACCATCGTCGCGGCGACGAAGTAAGCGCGGGTGTTCACGCTCAAGCCGACCGTGAACATATGGTGCGCCCAGACGACGAAGCCGACGACGCCGATCGCCGTCATGGCGTAGGCCATGCCGAGATAGCCGAACACCGGCTTTTTGGAGAAGGTCGAGACGACCTGGCTGATGATGCCGAAGCCCGGCAGAATCAGAATGTAGACTTCCGGATGGCCGAAGAACCAAAACAGGTGCTGGTAGAGCACCGGGTCGCCGCCCTTGGTCGCATCGAAGAAAGCGGTGCCGAAATTGCGGTCGGTCAGCAGCATGGTGATCGCGCCGGCGAGCACCGGCAGCGACAGCAGCAGCAGGAAGGCGGTGATTAGCACCGACCAGACGAACAGCGGCATGCGGTGCAGCGTCATGCCCGGCGCGCGCATGTTGAAGATCGTCGTGATGAAGTTGATGGCGCCGAGGATCGACGAGGCGCCGGCGATATGCAGGCTCAAGATGGCGAGATCGACAGCAGCGCCCGGATGGCCGACGACCGAGGACAGCGGCGGATAGGCCGTCCAGCCTGTGCCGACGCCGCCGGCGACCATCGACGACGCGAGGAGCAGCAGGATGGCGGGCACGAGCAGCCAGAAGCTGATGTTGTTCATGCGCGGGAAGGCCATGTCGGGCGCGCCGATCATGATCGGCACGAACCAGTTGCCGAAGCCGCCGATGAGGGCCGGCATGACCATGAAGAAAATCATCAGGAAGGCGTGCGCGGTGATCAGCACGTTGAAGAACTGATAGTCGCCGCCGAGAATCTGGTCGCCCGGATCCTGCAACTCCATGCGCATGACGATCGAGAAGGCCGTGCCGATCAAACCCGCGAGGATCGCGAAGATGATGTAGAGCGTGCCGATGTCTTTGTGGTTGGTCGAGAACAGCCAGCGCTTCCAGCCGCCGACGTAACCGTGATCCTCGTGATCATGGCCCTCGTGTCTATGGTCGCGCCCGTGATCGTGGGCTTGATCGTGGTTGTGGGTGTGACTCATGACCTGACCTCTTCTCTCGAACTGTCTGCGGCTCGGCGTTTATCGGGCGACGACGGCGAGCTGCGTATCTTTGGCGGGCTCGATAGCGGCGAACTTCTTCTTCGCGTCCTCGACCCAAACCTGGAATTCTTCCTTGGAGACCGCCTTGACGGCGATCGGCATGAAGCCGTGATTGACGCCGCATAGCTCGGAACACTGGCCGTAGTACGTGCCCGGACGCTCGATGCGCATCCAAGTCTCGTTCAGGCGGCCCGGCACGGTGTCGATCTTGACGCCGAAGGCCGGCACGGCCCAGGCGTGCAGCACGTCTTGGGAGGTGACGAGCACGCGGATGTTGGTGTTGATCGGCAAGACGACCTGGTTATCGACTTCGAGCAGACGGGTCTGGCCCGGCTTAAGCTGATCGGTCTGCACCATCAGGCTGTCGAACATGAAGTCGCCGTTGTCCTGATACTGATAGGACCAATACCACTGATTGCCGATCACCTTGAGGGTCATCTCGGGCTTGTCGATGCGGTCCATGAAGTAGAGCAGCTTGAACGACGGCACGGCGATGACGACAAGGATCAGCACCGGCAGGACGGTCCACAGCACTTCGACGAGCGTGTTGTGCGACGTGCGCGACGGCGTCGGGTTGCGCTTGGCGTTGAAGCGGACGATCACGTAGACCAGCAGCGCCAGGACGAAGAGCGTGATCACCGTGATGATGATCAGCAGCAAGCTGTGCAGGTCTTGAATGTCGCGCATCACCGGCGTGGCGGCTTCTTGGAAGCCGAAGGTCCAGGGCTGCGGCAGGGCAGCGGCGGCGAGGGCCGGAAGGAAGAGGGCGGCGGCAAAAGCGACGGCGCCGAAGACCTTGGTGGCGATATTGGCGAAAACCTGACTCAACTTCATCCTCGAGATCCTGTCGCGGGTGGCCGAAGGAACATTCGCGCGGCCTTATAGACCACGGCGGGGCGCAGCGCCAGAGCTAAGGGTCCATGCAATATCTTCGTGAAACCTATAGGTTTTTTACGAAGAAACCGAGCCGCTGGATGCGCCGGCGACGCAGTTCGACGCGCGCCGAAACACCGGTCCAGCCCGTCATGGAATTGACGCGGAATTTACGGATTATGTGTAATCTCGCGGCGACCGCTTGGGAAGGAATTTAACATGCCGATCAGAGGCTTCCGCCTCTCATTCGCGTTCGGACTGGCGCTCGTCGCCCAAGCCGTAGCCGCGCCGATCGACGATTCGGCCGAACGCGCCATGCGCGACGCCGATCTTGTCGCCGGCACGCAGGCGGCAAAAGCCGGGCAATATGACGCCGCGATCGGGCTGTTGCAGCGGGTTTTGGCCTCCGACGCCGACAATGCCGACGCCCACAGCATGTTGGGCTTCGCTTATCGCAAAAGCGGCGACCTGGCGATTTCGCGCGTCCATTACGAACGCGCCCTGACCCTGGCGCCCGACCACAAGGGCGCGCTGGAATATTACGGCGAATGGCACCTCCAAGCCGGCGACCGCGCCGGCGCGGAACGGCTGCGCGCGCGCCTCGCAGCGGTCTGCCCCACCGGTTGCGAGGAATTGGACGATCTCGACGAGGCTTTGGCCGAAACCGCAGCGAAATAAGCTGACGCGGCTGGATACCGCCCCTGCGAATGCCTATCTTCATCAGGCACAGTTCAGGAGCCGCCGCATGTCCTCGCCCGTTTCAGCCGCCTCGCTCAATGCCTTGGCCACCGCCGACAGCCTGTTTTTCGACAAGGCCGGCCTGTCGCGGCCCAAAGTCCAGGCCTTGGCCGACGATGCCCTCAAAGGCGCCGACGACGGCGAGCTTTACCTGGAATATCGGGTCTCCGAGGCCTTCGGCTTCGACGACGGACGGCTTAAAACCGCCAATTTCGACAGTTCCCAGGGCTTCGGTCTGCGCGCCATCGCCGGCGAAGCGACCGGCTACGCCCATGCCAGCGAATTGTCGGAAGCCGCCATCGCACGGGCCGGCGAGACGGTCAAAACCGTCGCCAAAGGCCATGGCGGCACCCTCGCCGCCCCGCCCAGCGGCACCAATCGGCTGCTTTACACCGACGCCAACCCGCTTTCGGCCCTCGATTTCGCCGCCAAAGTGAAGCTTCTGGCCGATATCGACGCTTATGCGCGCGCCAAAGACCCGCGCGTGCGTCAGGTTTCGGTGTCGCTGACCGGCGAATGGCGCGTCATCGAGATCATCCGGGCTGGCGGCGAACGCGCCGCCGACGTGCGCCCGCTGGTGCGGCTCAACGTCTCGGTCGTGGCCGGCGACGGCGACCGCCAGGAATCGGGTAGCGCCGGCGTCGGCGGCCGCGCCCTCTATGACGGCTGGATTTCGCCCGAGCGCTGGCAAGCGCAGGTCGACGAGGCGCTGCGCCAGGCCCTGGTCAACCTCGACTCGATCCCGGCCCCGGCCGGCGAGATGGATGTCGTGCTCGGCAACGGCTGGCCCGGCATCCTGCTGCACGAAGCCATCGGCCACGGCCTCGAGGGCGACTTCAACCGCAAGAAGACGTCTGCGTTTGCCGGCCTGATGGGCCAGCGCATCGCCGCGCCCGGCGTCACGGTGGTCGACGACGGCACCCTGCCCGACCGCCGCGGCTCGATCACCATCGACGACGAGGGTACGCCGGGCCATCGCACCGTGCTGATCGAGGATGGCATCTTGAAGGGCTACATGCAGGACCGCATGAACGCCCGCCTGATGGGCGTCGCGCCCACCGGCAACGGCCGGCGCGAAAGCTACGCCCACCGGCCGATGCCGCGCATGACCAACACGGTGATGCTCGGCGGCAGCCATGATCCTCAAGAGATCGTCAAATCGGTGAAGAAGGGCCTCTATGCCGTGCAGTTCGGCGGCGGCCAGGTCGACATCACCTCGGGCAAGTTCGTCTTCTCCGCCACCGAAGCCTATCTGATCGAGAACGGCAAGATCGGCCCCGCCGTGAAAGGCGCCACGCTGATCGGCAGCGGCGCCGACGTGCTGACCAAGGTCAGCATGATCGGCAACGACATGAAGCTCGACGACGGCATCGGCACCTGCGGCAAGGACGGCCAGGGCGTGCCGGTCGGCGTCGGCCAACCGACGCTGAAGATCGCCGGCCTCACGGTCGGCGGCACGCAGGCTTAAGCCACCCTGATCCGCCGGATCAAAGCCTGGGCCAAGCGGCTCAAGCGCGACGGCTTCGCGCTGACGTTGGCGATTCGCGACCCGCGCACGCCCTGCCTCGCCAAGGCGCTCGCCATCGCCACGGTGGCCTACGCCGTCAGCCCGATCGACCTCATCCCCGACTTCATCCCGGTGCTCGGCTTCGTCGACGACGCGATCCTGCTGCCCGGCATGATTTGGCTCGCGGTGAAGTTGATTCCCGACGAGGTGATGGCCGATTGCCGCGCGCGCGCCGACGCGCGCCTCGCCGCGCCGCGCGCGCTGATGCGCGGCGGCCTGATCGCGGTCATCGTCATCTGGATCGCGATCGTCGCCGTGGCCGTCTGGTGGATCTGGTTGTGAGGCTGGACGCGCCCGGCTTGATCGAGGCCGAAGCGGAGATGTATCGCAAGCGGGGCGACGGGCCGGCATAAGCCGACGAGACGGCGCTCGGTTATGGCCGCTCGATGATCTGAAAAACCTTGGCGATGATTCGCCAAGCGCCGTCGACGCGGACAAAGGTGAGAAGATCGACGAAATCGCGCGCGCCGATCGAACAGCGCACGCGCGCCAGCGCGGTGTTCTCGCCGGCGACATCGATCGAGTCGATATGATCGCGACGCTCCTCCCCCCGAGAGGCCGGCGACTGCCTCGCGGCGACGACCGGAAGATACTCGTCCATCGTCCGATAGAGGAATGGCGTCTCGTCCGCCGTGGCATAGATGGCGCGCGGGTGAAAAACGCGCCCCAACTTTTCGACGTCACATTCATACAAGCCGTCGAAATAGTCTTGCAGCACGCGAACGATCTCGTCGTACGCCATGTTCATCGCTCCGTCTGTTTCACCACGAGCCTGGGCCATCGCTGAACCGCTAATTCCGGCCCTTGAGCTCGAAGCTGCGCTCTTCGAAGGCGATGAAGGCGGCGATCATCGAGCGGTAGATCGCTTCGAGCAGTTCGGGATCGGCGCCCATGTTGACGGCGTGGGCGCGCACTTTGGCGATGACGTCTTCGATGCGCGGCTTATCGACGATCTCGGACTTGAGGCGCTTGATTTCGGAGGCGCGCGCCACATAGGCGGAGCGCTCGACCAGATAATCGACGATCAGGCGGTCGAGCCGGTCGATCTCTTTGCGCACGTCGACCATATTGGCGCACTCGTCGGGGGCCTTGCGGATGTCGCTCATCGAGAGGGTCCTTAAAAGCCAATCGTTAGGGAACGACTCGACCGAAGCCGAGTTCCCCAACTCAATAGGCATAGTCCTTGAACACGGGATCGACTTCGCCCAGCCAATCGCCGTAATATTTGTCGAGCAATTCGTCCGCCGGGGTACGGCCGCGCTCGGCGATCTCGCTCAATTCGTCAAGGAACCGCCCCTCGTCGCGACCGAGATAGTCATAGCGTTTGCGCGATGCAAGACCCTGGCGGGCGATGGCGACGGTCTGGCGCGCGAGAATTTTCAACGGCTTGCCGCGGAAGGTCGTGGCGAGGCCGGTCTTCGGCACTTCGCGCCGCAAAAAGGCGCGCTCCTCGTCGGTCCAATCCTTGACCAGGTCCCAAGCGGCGTCGAGCGCCGCCGTGTCGTAGAGGAGGCCGGTCCATAGCGCCGGCACGGCGCAGATGCGCCGCCACGGCCCGCCGTCGGCGCCGCGCATTTCGAGAAATTTCTTGAGCCGCACTTCTGGGAAGGCGGTGGTCAGATGATCGACCCAGTCGCCCATGGTCGGGACATGGCCTGGCATCGCCGGCAATTTTCCGGCCATGAAATCGCGGAACGATTGGCCCGAGGCGTCGATATATTTGCCGTCGCGATAGACGAAGTACATCGGCACGTCGAGCAGGTAATCGACATACTGCTCGAAGCCGAACCCTTGCTCGAAGACGAAGGGCAAATCGCCGGTGCGCGCCGCGTCGGTGTCGGTCCAGACATGGCTGCGATAGCTGAGATAACCGCTCGGCTTGCCCTCGACGAACGGCGAATTGGCGAACAGCGCCGTGGCGATCGGCTGCAACGCCAAGCCGACGCGAAATTTCTTCGCCATGTCGGCTTCGGAGTCGTAATCGAGATTCGCCTGGATGGTGCAGGTGCGCAGCATCATGTCGAGGCCGAGCGAGCCGACCTTCGGCATATAGGCCCGCATGATGGCGTAGCGGCCCTTCGGCATCCAGGGAATGTCCGACCGCTTCCACAGCGGATTGAAGCCGAGGCCGAGCATGCCGGTGCCCAACTCGGCGCCGATGCCCTTCACCTGATCGAGATGCTCATGCACTTCTTCGCAGGTCTGATGGATGTTCTCGAGCGGCGCGCCCGACAATTCGAACTGTCCACCCGGCTCCAGCGTGATCGAGGCGCCGTTCTGCGTCAGGGCGATGACGTTGCCGCCCTCTTTGACCGGCTGCCAGCCGAACTTGGTCAGGCGCTTGAGAATCTCGCCGATGCCGTTCGCGCCCTCGTAGGTCAAGGGCCGGTGCGTATCGAGATCGTAAGCGAACTTTTCATGTTCGGTGCCGACGCGCCATTGCTCGCGCGGCTTGTTGCCCGACTCGATGTAATCGACGAGCTGGCGCTTGTCGGTGATCGGCTCGGCCGAGGGTTGCGACGGTCCGGACATGGCGAATACTCGAAACGGGGAGAGAAAAAATAGCGAAGAACGATGTCAGTCGCGGGCGACCATTAAGAGCGAGTTTGGCGCCAGTCGCCGACCAATGCTTGCAGACAAGCGAGGGCGGCCAGCGCGGCGGTATCGGCGCGCAACACGCGCGGCCCCAATCCCACCGGCGTAACAAAGGGAAGTTTGCGCAAGGCGTCAAGCTCGTCCGCCGAGAAACCACCCTCGGGGCCGATCAAAAGCGCGCAGGGCTCACCAAGTTTCATGCCGGTAAGCGCTTGTGATATCGGTTTCGCCGTGCCGCTTTCGTCGCACAAAATCAAACGGCGGTCGGCCGGCCAGCCTTGCAGCGCGTCGATCAGCTTGGCCGGCTCGCGCAATTCGGGGATGGTGAGGCGCTCGCTTTGTTCCGCCGCTTCGATGGCGTTGGCGCGCAGGCGGTCGAGATTGACGCGGTCGGCCACGGTGCGCCGCGTATAGACCGGCCAGAGCATCGACGCGCCAAGCTCGGTCGCCTTCTCGGCGAGATAATCGGTGCGCGCTTTTTTCAATGGCGCGAACAGCAGCCAGAGGTTCGCTTCGGCACGCTGCGGGCGCAACAGGCTGTCGGCGATGAGCCTGCAGCTCTTGCGGCTTGCATCCGTGATCGTCGCGCGCCATTCGCCGTCGCGGCCATTGAACAGGCAGACGGCGTCGCCGGCCTTCAGGCGCATGACGTTGGTCAAGTAATGCGCTTGCGCCGTCGACAGGTCGACGGCCGCCCCGGCGGCGAGGGCCGCCTCGACATAAAGCCGTACGCGCGGTTGATAGCTGCCGTCTTTCTGGGACGGCGCTCCAACCTTTTCGGCGGGGACATTTTCGACGGGGGCGTTTTCTGGCATGGTGCGACGATGACTCCGTGGCCCAGCCTATAGCATGAACCCCGCCCCCGACAGCCAGGCTCTGACGCCGGACAGCACCGCCCCCGGCCTGCTGCGCTGGCTGCCGCGCGCCTGGCGGCCTTATGCGCGCTTGGCGCGGCTCGACCGG
>CAZVLU010000056.1:0-19252 GCA_964628235.1 uncultured Rhizobium sp.
CGCGGCAACCGCCGCCGCCGAACCGCCCGACGAGCCGCCCGGCACCAGCGGACGATTGTCGCCGGCGCGCCGCCAGGGATTCTCGACCGGGCCGAAATGGCTCGTCATGTTCGACGAGCCCATGGCGAATTCGTCGAGGTTGGTCTTGCCGACCATGACCGCGCCGGCCTTCAGCAGTTTCGACGTGATGGTCGATTCATACTGCGGCACGAAGTTGCTGAGAATCTTCGACGCCGCTGTGGTGCGCACGCCCTCGGTGCAGAACAGGTCTTTGATGCCGAGCGGCAAACCTTCGAGCGCGCCCGACTCGCCCTTGGCAATTTTGGCGTCGGACGCGGCGGCCTGCTTGAGCGCCAGTTCCGGCGTCTCGGTGATGTAGGCATTGAGCGCGCGCGTCTGCTCCATGGCCTTCACGTGGGCCTGGGTCAGTTCGATCGCGGAAAATTTCTTGGCCTTGATGCCGTCGCGCGCGGCGGCCAGCGTGAGCGTGGTCAAACTGGACATTACTCGACCACCTTCGGCACGGTGAAGAAGCCGTCTTTGCCGTCCGGCGCGTTGGCCAGCACCTTCTCCGGATAAGCGCCATCCGTCACCACGTCGTCGCGCAACGGCAACTTGATCGCGCCGACGCTGACCATCGGCTCGACGCCTGCGGTCTTCACCTCGTTGAGTTGCTCGATCCAGGTCATGATTTGGTTGAGCTCGCCGGCGAGCGATTCCTGTTCCTCTTCGCCCACGCGAATGCGGGCGAGGCGCGCGATACGCGCGACGGTGGCTTTGTCCAACGACATCTGTTTAAGTGTCTCCGACCGGATGAGAAGGCGGCTCTCAAGTACCGGAAAAATCTGGGAAAATTTAGGGCTCTGGCCGCCAGAGTCGGCACGTTAACACCCGATCATGCCCCTTCGCAACCCCGCGGACCTGGCCGGCCAAAGCGCCAGCGGACGGCGTTTTCTCGGCCTCGATATCGGCACGAAAACCATCGGTCTCGCGCTGTCGGACGTGCTCGGCATGATCGCCACGCCGACCGAGACTCTGCGACGCGGCAAGTTCATGGACGATTCGAAAAAGCTGCTCGCCATGGTGAAGCAGCATGACGTCGGCGCCCTCGTGCTCGGCCTGCCGCTCAACATGGACGGCAGCGAAGGCCCACGCTGCCAATCCGTGCGCCAATTCGCCGCCAATCTCCTCGCGGCTCAAGACATCGACATCACCTTCTGGGACGAGCGATTGTCCACCGTCGCCGCCCATCGCGTCATGATCGACGCCGACTTGTCGCGCAAACGTCAAGCCGAAGTCGTAGACAAGATGGCCGCCGCCATCATCCTGCAAGGCTTCCTCGATCATCTCTCTTATGCGAAGCGCAACGCCCCATGAGCACGAACAACAGCCCCCTATCGGGCATCCGCATTTTTGACATCACCCGCGTTCTCGCGGGGCCAAGTTGCACCCAAATGCTTGGCGACCTCGGCGCCGATGTGATCAAGATCGAACGCCCCGGCTCGGGCGACGACACGCGCAAATGGGGGCCGCCTTTCCTGCAAGACCCTGACGGCCGCGACACCAGCGAGAGCGCGTATTACCTCTCAGCCAATCGCAACAAGCGCTCGCTCGCCCTCGACTTCACCACCGAGAAGGGTGCCAAGCTGGCGCGCGAGTTGATCGCCAAATGCGACGTCGTCACCGAGAACTTCAAGGTCGGCTCGCTCAAGAAGCATGGGCTCGACTATCCGAGCCTCAAGGCCGCCTTGCCGCGCCTCATCTATTGCTCTGTCACCGGCTTCGGCCAGACCGGCCCCTACGCGCACCGCGCCGGCTATGATTTCGTCGTGCAAGGCATGGGCGGCCTCATGAGCCTGACGGGCGAGAAGGACGGCCAGCCTCTGAAGGTCGCCGTCGGCATCGTCGATCTGATGTGCGGCATGTATGCCGGCGTCGGCATCCTCGCCGCTCTGCGCCATCGCGACGCCACGGGCCATGGTCAAATGGTCGATATGGCGCTGCTCGACACCCAAGTCGCCTGGATGAGCTATCTCGCGCAATCGACGCTGCTCACGGGCAAGAGCCCGCCGCGGCTCGGCAACAGCCATCCCAACATCGTGCCCTACGACGTCTTTCCCACAATGGACGGCCACATCATTCTCGCCGTCGGCAACGACGGGCAGTTTCAGCGCTTCTGCGACTTTGCCGGCCGGCCTGACGTCGCCGCCGACCCGCGCTTCGCCACAAGCGGCGCCCGCTTGAAGAACCGCGCCATCATCACGCCGTTGCTGGGAGAGATCTCAGCGACACAAACCAGCGCCCATTGGGTCGATGGGCTCGACGATTGCGCCGTGCCCTGCGGACCGATCAACAGCCTCGAGCAAGTCTTCGCGGATCCGCAGGTGATCGCCCGCCAGATGGTGGCACCCATGGCCCACCCCTTCGCTGGCGATAACCCGCTGCCGACGGTCGCCAACCCGATCAAATTGTCCGAAACGCCGACGAGCTATCGGCTGCCGCCGCCCACCCTCGGCCAACATAGCGACGAGGTTTTGCGCGAACTTTTGGACCTGCGCGACGACGATATCGCCGCTCTGAAAGCGGAGAAGATCGTCGGGTAATCGCCGCTGCCCACTGATATTATTGGGAAATATCGCCTTTTTGCTTATTTGCTTGCTTTATTTCGATTCGTGCCGAAGTATCAGAGCATTCGATATTCTAGCTTTCTTGCTGTTAGCCCCTCGGGGTCCTTACAAGACAATGCTGAACTCGGATTGGCCGCACCGCTGTGGCGCGACCAAACACGCATTCGTGCGTCTTTCTAAGGAGCCTCAAAATGGCAACCGGTACCGTGAAGTGGTTTAACGCGCAAAAGGGTTTCGGCTTCATCCAGCCGGCCGGCGGCGGCAAGGACGTTTTCGTCCACATCAGCGCCGTTGAGCGTGCGGGCCTCTCGGGCCTGAACGAAGGCCAGTCGATCAGCTACGACGTGGTCAACGAGCGCGGCAAGGACGCCGCCGCTAACCTCCGCGCCGAGTAATCACTCGACACGACGAGACGAAGCCCGGCGGTTCATCCGCCGGGCTTTTTCTTTGTCCGCGATTGGGCCTGTAAGGCTAGACGGTCGCCAACGCCGGATAGTCGGTGTAGCCCTTGGGTCCCGGCTGGTAGAAGGTCGAGGCATCCCATTCATTGAGCTTGGCCTGCCGGGCGAAGCGCGCGACGAGGTCCGGATTGGCGATCGCGAGCTTGCCGAAGCCGACCGCGTCGGCACGCCCCTCCTTCAACGCCGCCGTCGCCTTGGCGTAATCGAACCTCTCATTGGCGATATAGACGCCGCCGAACGCCGCCTTGATCTGCGGGCCGAGGCTGTCCGGCCCCACGTATTCGCGCGCCATGATGAAGGCCAGCTTGCGCGCGGCCATCTCGCGCGCGACATGGGTGAAGGTGGCGGCAGGGTCGCTGTCGCTCATGTCGTGGCTGTCGCCGCGCGGCGCGAGATGCAGGCCGACGCGATCGGCGCCCCACACCGCAATCGCCGCGTCGACCGCCTCGATCATCAGGCGCGCGCGGTTCTCGACGCTGCCGCCGTAATCGTCGTCGCGCTTGTTGACGCCGTCCTGCAGAAATTGATCGAGCAGATAGCCGTTGGCGCCATGCAGTTCGACGCCGTCGAAACCGGCCCGCGCCGCGTTCTCCGCGCCCTTGCGGTAAGCGGCGACCACGCCGGCAAGCTCATCGCGCCCGAGGGCCCGCGGCGTCGCATAGGGGCGTTCGGGACGCGCGAGGCTGACGTGCCCTTTGGCGGCGATGGCGCTCGGCGCGACCGGCAGCGCGCCATCGAGAAACACGGGATCGGAAATGCGCCCGACATGCCAAAGCTGCATGACGATGCGGCCGCCCGACTCATGGACCGCCTTGGTCGTCAGCTTCCAGCCTTCGACCTGTTCGTCGGACCAGATGCCTGGCGTGTCGGCATAGCCGACGCCCATCGGCGTCACCGACGTCGCTTCGGTGAGGATGAGGCCAAAGCCGGCGCGCTGGCGGTAATAGTCGGCCATCAGGGCATTGGGCAGGCGTGCCTCTCCGGCGCGCTGACGCGTCAGCGGCGCCATGACGACGCGGTTGGGCAGGTTCAGCGCGCCGACGCGCAGCGGATCGAACAACGTGGGCATGAGATACTCGCGATATGTGACGGCGCAGGGCGCGCCCGGGTGTCGCGGTCACTTAAGCGCGAGACGGCGGCCAATCAAGATACGCGCGGGAACATTGCGCCAAAGCCGTTCGTTATGCCCCAATGATCGGCAACAATCCCATCAGATGATGCGAATCGCCTCAGCTATCTTCAGCGTAACCGCTTTCTTGTTCGTAACGGCGCTCGGCTTGTTCGCCAGCGGCCTTGTGAGCCTGCCCGACCGCTTCAATCCGTGGGGGCCGCTCAACATCGACGACGCGCCCAATCTCCTGAGCAAATACAAGCTGAAGCGGCTGGCCGGCGACCCGCAGCAATGCCTCGCGACGCTATCGAACATGCCGATGCGCTTCACGCCGCAAGCCGACCGCACGCTCGATCTGCAATGCCAATACCGCAATGTCGTGCGCGTCAATTCATCCAGCGTCGCGTACAACAACGGTTTCGTCGCCACCTGCCCGCTCGCCGTCGGCATCGCGCTGTTCGAGCGGCACGCCCTGCAGCCGGCCGCTGACGCGGCCTTCGGCCAGCCGGTGACCTCCGTCACCCATCTCGGCACTTACGCCTGCCGCAACGTCAACAACCGCGAGACCGGGCGGCGCAGCCAGCACGCCTCGGCCAACGCCATCGACCTCGCCGCCTTTCGCCTGAAAGACGGCAAGACGATCAACCTGCTGCGCGACTGCACCAAGCCGGGCGCGGCGAATGACGACAATGAGGCCGGCTTTCTGCGCGATCTGCAAAAGCGCGCCTGCGGCATCTTCCCGACCGTCCTGGGACCCAACTTCAACGCCGCCCACGCCAATCATTTCCATATGGATCTCGGCGGCTTCAATATTTGCCGCTAATCCGGGTTATCCACCTGCGGAGTCTCACGCCTGTCATGAACCCTGCGGCGATGCTGTCATACGGCTGCGCTTCACTAAGCCATCCGTCACCTTTCCGGGGTTCCCCATGGCCGCCTGCAAGACCGCCGCTATTGCCGCCTTCGCCTTCAGCGCTTTCGTTTCGACCGCCCAGGCTCAAGTGAAAGTCGAGGTTTACAACAGCACCGACCCGCAGCTCAGCCTCGGCGATTTCGCCTTCGCGGGCGGCAAGACCTTGAAGCTGACCAACGGCATCGGCAGCAGCGCCTTCCATTCCCCGAAAGATCCCGACACGGTCATCTACACCGTGAGCGACCGCGGCGCGAATTTCACCTGCGACGAAGAGGGCCAGTCGATCAGCGGCCTAACACCTGAGCAGATGTGCGGCGCGACCAAAGGCGGCCGCGTCTATCCGTTGCCGAACTACACACCGTCGATCTTCCGCATCGAGCTGCAGGCCGGCAATCAATTCCGTATCGCCGCGACCATCCCGCTCAAGGATCGCGACGGCAAGCCGCTCACCGGCATCGTCAATCCCTTGACCAAGGCTACGACCGAAATTCCGTTCGACGGCAAGGGCAACAGGCTGGCGCAGGACCCGAACGGCGTCGATCTCGAAGGCATCATCAAGCTCACCGACGGCACCTATTGGGTGTCCGACGAGAACGCGCCCGGCCTCATTCACGTCGCCGCCGACGGCAAGGTGATCAAGCGCCTGGTGCCGGCCGGCTCGGAAGGCGATTTCGCCAAAGCCAATTATCCGGTCGAAGGCAAGCTGCCGGCCATCCTGGTCAAGCGCCAGAACAACCGCGGCATCGAATCGATCACCATGTCGCCCGACGAGCGCTTCATCTACTTCATCGTGCAGAACCCGCTCGCCAACCCGGACGGCGCTGCCTACCGCGACGCGGCCCACACCCGCCTTTATAAAATGGACCGCGCGAGCGAGACTCTGGTCGGCGAATACGTTTATGCGCTCGACGACTTCAGCGTCTACAAGGACGGCTCGAAGGCGATGAACGCCGGCCGCATCAGCGAAATGGCGGCGATGGGCACCGATCGCCTCTTGGTTCTGGAGCGCACCGATAAAGTCACGCGCTTCAACGAGATCACGCTGGTCGGCGCTACCAACATCCTCGGCACCAAGTGGGACGACCTCGCCACGCTGCCGTCGCTCGAACAGAGCAAGGACGCCGCCGCCATCGGCATCGTGCCGACGCCCAAGACCCTGCGCCTCGACAGCAACAACCATTCGGAAATGCCGGTGAAGATCGAAGGCATCGCCTTCTTGAACGATGGCCGCATGCTGCTGATCAACGACGACGACTTCGGCATCACCGGCGAGCGCAGCAAGATCCTGATCGTCACCGATCCGGCGCTCAAGCTGACGAACTAGTTCCACCCCTCGGTCTGCCCTGACGCGAGGCTTTTACGGCGCCCGGAGCCGATCCGGGCGCCGTCTTTTTTTCTTATAATTGACGTCACGCCTCCGGTACCAGCATCACCAGTTTCAAATCCGGCCGCGCCGCGAGCGCGAAGCCGATCTGGCGGTAGCGCAGGAAGCCGTCGTCGGGATGGTCGAAAGTGCGCTCGCCGCCTTCGCGGCCCAGCACCTCTTGGGCGTCCCACAGACGGGCGAACAGCGCGCTTTTGGCGCGCAGCTCTTCGATCATCGCTTTGACGGCGTCGTCGGTCAGATGCGCGCCGGCGTCGGCGCGAAATTCGGCGAGCACGCGGCTGGCGCGCTCTTTCCACCCATGGATCAATTTGCGCGCCGCCGGCTCCAAGAACACGTAGCGCAGCAGATTGCGCTCGGCTTTGCCGGGCTTCTTGTCGAGCCAGCCGACGAAGAGGTACGCTGCCTGCTTGTTCCAAGCACGCGCGGTGCCGAGCCGGTCCATGGCGTAGGCCGGGCAGCCGATCATATCGACGACGGTTTGCAGATCGACCGGCGGTTCCGCTGCTGGCGCCGGCTCATCGGATTCGGGATCGCGCTTGCCGGCCAGCTCGAACAAATAGCCGCGTTCGGCCGGCGACAGGCGCAAGGCTTCGGCGAGTCGTGCCAGCGCAGTGGCCGACGCCGAAACTTCGCGGCCCTGCTCGATCCAGGTGTACCAGGTGGCCGAGACGCCGCTCAGTTGCGCCACTTCCTCGCGGCGCAGGCCCGGAGTGCGCCGGCGGCGTGTGGCGCCGCCATTTGAAGACGTCGGGCCGCCCGCGCCGAGGCCCGCTTCAGCGGGCGTCAGGCGCTCGCGTTGGGCGCGCAGGAAATCGCCGAGCGCCTGGCGGCGCGCTTCGGCGCTCTGAAAACTGGGGCGTCGCATGGCAAGATCATACCAGGATAAACGCCGTTTTATACCTGGATAAAAACCGCCGCTTAGTAGCTCATGCAGGCAGCGTTGACGATGCCGAGCGCGATCGAGGCGGCGGCCAGCGTGACGCCGGCGGCGACGTTGCCTTCTTCGATATGGCGCGACACTTCGCGCAGCGCGACATCGACGATCTTGAGCACGACGATCTGCACGACGAGCGCGATGACGCTCCACACCGCCATGTCGACCAGCGAGACGCTATGCTCGATGACGCTGGCGAGCGGCAGGGTGAAGCCGATGAGCGCGCCGCCGAGGCTGATTGCCGCCGCCGTATTGCCCTTCTTGATCAAGTCGACTTCATGGTGCGACGTGATCGCCATATAGGCGAGCAGGAACAAGCCGACGGCGACGAGCGCGGCGCCAAAGTAGAGCGCGAAGCTGCCGACGGTCTGCAGCGACATCATGATGGTCATTGTGTCCCCCTAATCGAAAGAATGCGGCACGAAGCGGCTGGTATCGCGCGTGATGGCGCTGACGTCCTCGCGGACGCCGATGCCGGCCGGCTGGCTGGCGATCACCCAGGAGCCGATGACGGCATGGTTGCCGTCGAAGTTCGGAATCGGCGTGTAGGCCTGATAGACGAAGCCTTCGGCGCCGTACGCGCCGGGCGTCTCGGCGACGACGCTGGCGCCGTCGAGCAGCTGCACATTGGCGCCTTCGCGGCTGTAGATCGGCTTGCGCACTTGCTTGCCGGCGAGCGCGCCAGGATCGAGCGCGGCGGCAAGCAGGTTCGGATGGTTGGGCGCCATCTCCCACAGCAGCGCCAGCGCCGCCTTGTTCGACAGCACCATCTTCCAAGCCGGCTCGATGACCTTGGCGACGCCGCTCAACAGATGCGCGCCGAACTCTTCCTGGGCGAGCCATTCCCAGGGATAGAGCTTGAACAGGGCGCGGATCGGCTGATTATCGAGATCGACGAACTGCCGGCCGTCCCAGCCGATGTCCTCGATGGCGATGCGGTCGGTCATCAGCCCCGCCTGCACGGCCGTATCGCGCAGATATTCCGTGGTGCCGTTGTCTTCGACATGGGCTTTGACGGCGGAGAAATAAAGCCGCTCGCCGCCGAGATCGAAGTTCGACCAAGCCTCGATCAGCTTCTCGTGAATCGAATTGAACTGATCGCGCTCGGGCGAGGTCGCCTGCAGCCAGTCCCACTGCACCACCGCCGCCTCGAACAAGGCGGTCGGCGTGTCGGCGTTATATTCGAGCAGGCGCGGCGGCGAGGTCCCGTCATAGGCGAGATCGAAGCGGCCGTAGAGATTCTTTTCCTGCGCCGCCCAACTGCCGGCGATGGCGTCCCAGGCGACGCGCGGGATGCGCAAGCGCTCGAACGCCTCCTCGCCGCTGTCGATCACGCGATCGACCAGCGCCAGGCTCATCTGCTCCAGTTCGGCGGTCGCCTCTTCGAGTTCGTCGATCTGCGCCGCGGTGAAGCGGTAGCAGGCCGTCTCGTCCCAATAGAGCGCGCCGTCGATGGTGTGAAACTGGAATCCGAGATCGCGCTCGACATGGGCGCGCCAGTCGGGCCGCGACGCGACTCTTTCGCGCTGCAACTTAGCTGGCCGCGCCGCTGTTGAAGGCCGCCGACGAGCCGCCGAAGCCGCCGCGCGAGACGGGGCTCATTTGCGCCGGACGGAAGCTTGCCGTGCGGCCCGCCGCCGTCGTGCCGCCGAAATTGCCGACGTTGAACAGACGACCGCCATTGTTCATCACGGCGCCGCCGTCGCGGCCGCGATAGACCGGCTGGCTGAAGCGGTTGCCGCCCAGCATGTTGCCCATCATGTAGCCCATCAGCAGCGGCATGAAATAGCTGCTGCCGCCGGCCGCTTGGCGGGTCTCGCAATTGCCGGCGCCGAATTCGGCCTCGCATTCATCCTGGCGCGCGTATTTCGGCGCCTGGGTGAGATGCGTCTCCTCGGCCTTGAGCGCCGCGTCGCCGCAGGGCGCGTCGCCATAGACGGCGGCGCATTCCTTGGTCTCGGCAAAGAACTGCGCGTCGGGCGGCGTGTCGTCGCCGCAAGCCACCAACGCCATGCTGGCGCTGCCCAGCAGGGCGAGCTTGATCGAACGGGATTTCTTCATAGAAGGGTCAACTCCTCTGTGAGCGGGTAATATGGCATTTTTTTAAGCGTTTGGCGTTGATAAATACCGCTCCGGAACTCATCTAAGTGCAGGGCGTTGAAGTCAGAGTCCAATCAAAGGATTGTTATGAATATTGTCCCGCGTGTCTTGATCGCCAGCGCTGTTTTGTGGTGCGGCGCCGTTTCTCTCGCCGCAGCACAAGCCCCAGCGCCGCAGGATTGGCGTTTCAAAATCGGCGCGGGTGCGATGCTCGGCCCCGATTACGAAGGCTCGGACGATTATGACATCACGCCGATCCCCGACATCGAGATCAATTACCGCGACTCGCTCCTGCTGAAAAACACCAGCTTGAGCTACAACGCCATGCGCGCCATCGACCCGGCCAGCGCCTGGCGCTTCGGCCCGCGCGTCCGCTACGCCTTCGGCCGCGACCAGGATGACAACGCGGCCCTGCGCGACCTCGGCGACGTCGACGGCAGCGTCGAGCTCGGCGGTTTCGTCGGCTACGGCGTCGGCCCCTGGTCGGCGGAATTGTCGGTCTTGCAAGACGTCGCCGATGGCCATGACGGATTGGTCGCCCAATTGGAGGGCGGCTACGGCATGCGCTTCACGCCGCGCCTCGGCGGCCGCCTCTCGGCCTCGATGGCCTATGCCGACGACGATTACATGCAAAGCTTCTTCGGCGTCACCCCGGCGCAAGCTGCGCGCAGCGGCTATGCCGCCCAACAGGCCGACGCGGGCCTCAAGGATATCGGCCTGAGCTTCGGCATGACTTACGGCTTGACCGAGAATTGGGCGCTCGGCGGCTTCGTCGGCTACAAACGCCTGCTCGGCGACGCTGCCGACGCGCAGATCGTCGACGCCGAAGGCTCGGCCAACCAGATCCGCACCGGCCTGACGCTGTCCTATTCGTTCTAGGCGGCTCTGGCGGCGGCCCGCCGAATCCCTTAGAATCTTCCCCGACAAGCGCAATCGGGGGATCGGCCATGGGCGACTTATGGGATGACCGCAGCGCCATGCGCCGCCTGCTCGGCGCCATGCTGGTCGCCGTCTATCTCATCGCCTTGCTGCTCGCCCTCTTCGTCCTGGTCGCCCGCCCGGCCAAGGCCGAGGCCCTGACCGCCGCCACCGGCTATCAAACGCAATATGACGTCTATGCGCCCGATGGCGCGGCCTTGCCGCTCGCGCTCGTGTTCCTGCACGGCAAGAACGGCTCGCACCAATCGCCCGCCATGCGGACCTTCGCGCGCGCCTTCGCCAACGAGGGCATCACGGTCTATTTGCCCGCGATGCCCTGGAGCAAAAGCTGGAACGGCACGGCGGTCGACGCCGCCGCCGTGGTCGATGCCGTGGTCGCCGTCGCGGCGCAAAACGGCCGCAAGGTCATCGTCGGCGGCCAAAGCATGGGCGCGTCCTTCTCGCTCGGCTGGCGGCCTGCCGATCCGCCCCCCAGCGTCGTCGGCAAGCTGCTGACCAGCCCGGGCCATATGCTCGATCTTTTTCCGCCCAACGCCGGCTTCTGGAAAACCATCACGCCGTCGCTCGACAAGGCCAAGGCGCTGATCGCCGCCGGCAAGGGCGAAGAGATCACGCGCTTCGAAAGCTCCAACACCACCGGCACCACCGTGGTCGTCGAGGTCTATGAAACGCGCCCGGTCGTCTATGCCGCCTTCCACGATCCCGAGGTCTATCCAAGCCTGCGCAAGGCGCTGCCGCAGACCAAGCTGCCGGTCTATTGGGGCGTCGGCTCGCGCGACCCGGCGGGCGGCGGCAAACGCCCGAGCTACGACCGCCTGCCGGCGAACCCGGCGAACGTCTATTCGGAGATCGACGGCGACCACAATTCCATCATGCGCGACGCGCTGCCGGCGATGGTGAAATGGGCGAAGGCGCGCGCGCAATGAGACGGCTGATCGCCTTGGGGTTGACCGCGCTCGGGTTGACCTTCCTGGGCTTGGCGCTGGCCGTTCCCGCCCGCGCCGAGACGCTGACGGCACCGAGCGGCTATCGCCTGGTCTATGACGTCTATCAGCCGGACGGCGTCATCGCTCCGGTAAGGCTAATTTTCATGCATGGCAAGAACGGCACCCATCGCGCGCCGTTCCTCATCGACTTCGCCAAGCGCCTCGCCGCCGGCGGCATCGAGGTCTATCTGCCGCTCATGCCGTGGAGCCGCAATTGGAACGGCACCGCCGCCGACGGCCTCTCGGCGCTCGACGCCTTGGTCGCGGTCGCCGCTCAAGGGCCGGACGGCACGCCGCGCAAGGTCGCGGTCGGCGGCCAGAGCATGGGCGCGACCTTCACCATCGGCTGGCGGCCCACCGACGCGCCGCCCGCCGTGATCGCCAAAGTGCTGACCAGCCCCGGCGGCCTGCTCGACCTGATTCCGCCGAGCAACGCCTGGTGGAAGACCGTCGAAGGCCCGATGCGCCTGGCGCGCGATATGGAAGCCGCCGGCAAGGGCCAGGAGACGGCGCGCTTCGTCAGCAACAACGTCGTCGGCACGAAGCAGATTCAAGAAATTTATGAAACGACGCCGGCGGTCTTTCTCTCATTCCACGACGTCGCCCGCTTTCCCAGCTCGCGCCAGGGCTTGGCGAAGAACGTCCATGCGGTCTTCTGGGGCGTCGGCCGCAAGGACCCCATCGACAACGCCAAGCGCTCGACCTTCAACATCATGCCGCCCCACCCGGCGAGCCGTTATGTCGAATATGACGGCGACCACAACAGCACGATGGGCTTGGCGGCGAACGACATCGTCGCCTTTCTGCGCGAGCGCGCCACGGCGCGCTGAGCCGCCCGCGCCGAGCCGCGTTGAGATCAATCG
This sequence comes from uncultured Rhizobium sp., assembly GCA_964628235.1. Taxonomy (GTDB): domain Bacteria; phylum Pseudomonadota; class Alphaproteobacteria; order SMXQ01; family SMXQ01; genus CAMAVH01. The sequence continues at coordinate 12,322 of CAZVLU010000056.1, forward strand.
GGCCGCGCGATTTGACAGGCATCGCCTCAGCATCGGATAATTCCCGCAAGCGGCCCAAAGCCGCATTTCACAACAGGGAGTTACCCATGCGCATTTCAAGCGCCGCCACAGCCTTATTCTGCCTCGCGTCCGCCACCGTCGTCGCCATCGCCGCAGCGCCTGCCGCCGCGCAGGATAATTTCTACGCCGGCAAGACGATCACCATCATCACCTCGACCGGCGAGGGCGGCACTTACGACTTCAGCGCCCGCACCCTGGCGCGCCATCTGCCCAACCATCTGCCGGGCAAGCCCAACGTCATCATCCAGAACATGCCGGGCGGCGGCCATATGCTCGCCACCAACCACATGTATAACGTCGCGCCGAAAGACGGCACGATGATCGCCACGGTCAACCAGAGCGTGCCGACCCATCAGGTGCTCGACGGCCGCGGCGCGCGCTATGACGCCGCCAAGTTCAACTGGATCGGCGCGCTGATCGACCGCAACCAGACCTTCGCCGTCTGGCACACCACCGGCATCAAGAGCTTCGAGGAACTGAAGACCAAGGAAGTGATCGCCGGGGCGACCGGCGAAGGCTCCAGCGGCTTCCGCTACCCGACGGCGATCAACAACGTGTTCGGCACCAAGATCAAGATCATCAAGGGCTATAAATCGACCGACGAGATCCGCGTGGCACTCCAGCGCGGCGAGGTCAACGCCCAGGCGACCAGCCTCGGCTCCTACGTCACCGAGAATCCGGAGTGGATCAAGGACAAGACGGTGGTCTTCCTGCTGCAGATCGGCACCAGGCGCGACCCGCTGATCCCCGACGCGCCGCTGTGGACCGAACTGGCCAAGACCGACGAGGACCGCGCCGTGCTGAACCTGATCGGCGGCGCGATCAACATCGGCCGCCCCTTCCTCGCCCCGCCGGGCCTGCCGGCCGAGCGCGTCGCGCTGCTGCGCAAGGCGTTCGACGCGACCGTCAACGACCCGGCCTTCACGGCAGACGCCGACAAGCAACGCCTCACCGTCATCCCGCTGACGGGCGACGAAGTGGCCAAGATCGTCCAAGCGACGGTCAACGCCTCGCCGTCCGTGATCGAACGGGCGAAGAAGGTGATGGGTGCGGGGGAATAAGGGGAGAGGATTCATTGCCGGCGCGCGCGCCGGCAATTCTCTTACACCGCGGACGGCGGAAGCGGCGGGCGGCCAAGGATAGCGTCGCTCGCCTTCTCCGCGATCATCACGACGCAGGCGTTGATGTTGCCCGAGGTCAAGTCGGGCATCGCCGACGCGTCGACGACGCGCAGCCCCTCGGCGCCGCGCAGACGCAAATCCGGCGTGAGCACGGATGACGACGGGTCTGCGCCCATGGCGCAAGTGCCGGACGGATGATGAGCCGTGACCACGGTTTTGCGAATCCAGCGGTCGATGTCTGCGTCGCTCGCGGCCTCCGGCCCCGGCGCGGTTTCCCGGCCGCGAAAGCCGTCGAGCGCCTTGTCCGCGAGCATCTCGCGGGCGAAGCGGATGCCCTGGCGCAAGGCATGGATATCGCTCTCGTCCGCGAAGAAATTTTGAAAGATCTGCACCGGCGCCGTCGGGTCGGCCGACCGCAGGCGCAGCTGCCCGCAGCTTTTCGGATGCAGCAGAATAGACCGCACGCCGCAGCGGTCGGCATAGGGCTTGCGGATGCCGGGAAACCACAAATGCGGCTTCGAATTGACGCCGCGAAAGACAAATTGGAAGTCCGGCGCGTCGAGCCCGCTGTCGGTCTTGATGAAGCCGTAAAGCCCGCCAGGCAGGATGGTCGCCGGACCCGTGCCGAAAAAATGCGCCCGCAGCATGCTGACCGCCATGCGGTCGAACCGCATTTCATGGCGGAACGGCCCGGCCACCGGCCGCGTCCCCGATACCGTGGTGCCGACATGATCCTGCAAATTGGCGCCGACGCCAGGCGCGTCGATCACCGTCGTGATGCCATGGGCGCGCAAATGATCGGCGGGGCCGATGCCGGACAGCATGAGAAGTTGCGGCGTGTTGAACGCTCCGCCAGCGAGGATGACTTCGCGGGCCGCATGGGCTTTCTGCAATTCTCCCCGGTGAAGATATTCGACGCCGCAAGCGCGAGCGCCTTCCATGATCACCCGCGTGGCGTGGGCCCCCGTGCAGAGAACGAGGCCGGGCCGCTTCAGCGCGGGATGCAGATACGCAGTGGCGCCGCTCTGCCGCCGGCCGCGATAAATCGTCGACTGGCCGCGGCTGATGCCCTCCTGGCTCGCGCCGTTGTAATCCTCGTTATACGGGATGCCCTGCGCCTCGGCCGCCTTGAGGAACCCCTCGAACAGCGGATCGGGCGCGCGGGCGAAAGTCACTTTTAGCGGGCCGTCGCCGCCGCGATAGGCGTCCGCCCCCTTCTCCCAGCTTTCGCTGCGGCGAAAATAGGGTAGCACCTTCGCATAGGACCAATCAGTCAAACCGTAGCGCGTCGCCCAGCGGTCATAGTCGCCGCGATTGCCGCGCACATGGGCCATATGGTTGATCGACGACGATCCGCCGAGAACCTTGCCGCGCATGGCGTCGACCACGCGCCCGCCGAGGCCCGGCTCAGGCTCGCTGTCGTAACCCCAATCGTGACGGCGAGTCTCGTGCAGGCGTCCCATGCCGAGCGGAATGTGGATGAGCGGATCGCGGTCCATGCCGCCCGCTTCGAGCAGCAGCACCCGCAACCTGCCGTCGGCGGTCAAGCGGTCGGCCAACACGCAGCCCGCCGAGCCGGCGCCGACGATCACGTAATCATACTCTTGCAACGAACGCGCTCCCACCCGATGCGATGCCCGCGGCGTTTAAAGGCCGTAAAGGGTCTTGGGATTGTCCCATAGTATCTTGTCGACCGCCGCCGCGCCGACGGATTGGTTGTCTCGCAGCAGGCGGAGCGCCTCGATCTCGGTCGACGAGTCGGAATGGCCGTAATCGGTGCCGATCACCAGGTTGTCCTCTCCCGCAACCTTGAGCACGTTGGGCAAATCGTCCGTCACTTCGCAGGCGATATAGATGTTGTTCGCTTTCAAGATGTTATCCGGCAACCGCTTGCCGCGACGCCGGAAGCGCATACGCAAATCGTTGACGACATAGGGCAGCCAATTGGCGCTGACCTCGACGATGCCCCAGCGCACTTTGGGGAACATCGCCGGCGTGCCGGACATGATCAACGAATGGAAGCAACCGACGGTCGGCAGCTTGAATTTCGTGAAGGTCGTGTCGCGGTTGTAAAAATCGTGGACAGTGAAGCTGCCATTGCCGAGATGAACGCAGATCGCCATGTCCAGCTCGCCGGCCAGCTCGTAGAGCGGATAGAAATAGGGATCGGACAACGGCAATTCGCATTCCAAGCCGCGCATGAAGATGCCGCAGGCGCCGTTGTCCTTGGCGAACTTCATCTCGTCGCGCACCTTGTCCATCGCCATCAGCGGCGGCGCCGCGACCCAGCGCAGCCGACCGTCGCCCTTTTTCCAAATGTCGGCAAGCCAGCGGTTGTAGCTGCGGCAGAGCGCGACATCGAGCGGCGCATGCGCGGCGATCGGCCGCAGCATCAGCGTCGGGTAAAGAATCTGCATGTCGATCTCGAGCTCATCCATATGGCGGATGCGCGCGCTGACGTCGCGCATTTCGCGCGAATCGTCGGAGATATCCTTGCTGACGTTCTGGTCTTTCTCATGCAAGCGGCCATCGACGACCCAATATTCCTTCTTGAGCAGACCGTCGGTGTTGCGCTCTTGGGTGCCGCCCTCCTTGCGCTCGACGATCATCGGGGTGAAGGGCCCCTCGGCAGGCGTGAGATAGTCCCAGGTCGCCATGCATTCGAGCACGTGGGCATCGGAATCGATCGTCGGCATTGGAGGCTCCAAACTTGCGGCGCAAAACATGCGGGCGAACCAACCGCCGCGCCCCAGGACATTTGCAAAGCAGGCCAGGTAAAGAAATACGAAATTTTGGAGGTATCCGCGCTTGAGCGATGCCGCCGAGCGACCCCTCGGCCAACGCAAAACGGCATATCTTGGCCAATACGATGTTGGAAAAATATACCTATATTTTGAACTTTCATTCCCCCCCTCGCCCTCTAATCTCAAATCAGGGAGACGGCTCGAACGCGCGCTTCGCATAACAAAAACAAGCGCCGCGAGCGGACATAAGCGCCGAATCAGCAGCAATCCAATCGCTGTCGCGCTCCAATCCACGGGCATCTTCCTAGGAAATCGGTCCGGCCGAAGGTCGGAGCGCAAAAAGAGACTGTCTGGGGAGAGAACGACATGACGACGAGCGGCTTCACGCGGCCAGGCAAGACGGCCGGCGCGACCATCACGGCAACCGTCATCGCCGCCACGGCCGGGTTGCTACTCGGCTCCGCCACGCCGGCGTTCGCGCAGAGCAACAATTTCTATGCCGGCAAAACCGTCTCATTCGCCGTCGGCTTCACCCCGGGCGGCGGCAACGACCTGAACGCCCGCCTGCTGGCGCGCCACATGGGCCGCCACATTCCCGGCACGCCGACCATCATCGTGCAGAACATGCCGGGCGCCGCCAGCGCGAAGCCGGTCATGTATCTCGACCAGGGCGCGGCGCGCGACGGCACGGTGATCGCCACCTTCGGCAATGGCATCATCCTGCTGTCGTTGCTCGACCCGGAAAAGATGAAGCTCGACCTCTCGAAGGTCGCCTGGGTCGGCAGCATCACGCGCGAAGACGCCGTCTGCTTCTCCTGGCACGCCGCCGGCATAAACAGTTGGAGCGATCTGCTGAACAAGAGCAAACGCTTCAATGTCGGCGTCTCGGCGCCGGGATCGAACGTCTATAACGCGGCGGCGATCCTCAAGAACATGTTCAACACCAACGCCCATATCATCATGGGCTATCCCGGCAGTTCCGAAAAGCGCATCGCCATCGAGCGCGGCGAGTTGGACGGCGATTGCGGCTCGTGGGCGAGCACACCGCAGGACTGGCTGCGCGACAACAAGATCGTGCCGCTGGTGCGCTTCGCCGCGCAAGGCACGCCCGGCATGCCGGCCATGCCCTACATCATGGATTACGTGACCAACGACAAGGACAGGAAGATCCTCGACTTCCTCCTCGCGTCCGGCGAAGTCGGCCGCCCCTACGTCGCCTCGCTCGCGGTGCCGGCAGATCGATTGAAAATTCTTCGCAGCGCCTTCGATGCGACCATGGCGGATGCGGCCTTCCTCGCCGAGGCGAAGAAGCTCGACATGCCGATCAGCCCGGTATCGGGCCCCGAGGCGGCGAAGCTCGTCGGCGATATCTACGGCGCGCCGGCGGATATCGTGGCGGCCGCGCGCGAGATCGTAAAATAGCTGTCCCAAAGCGGCTATGGATGAAAGGTTGATTTCTCTCGAAGACGCCCGGCAAGCTGGGGAAAGCCTGGAGTCTGCCATGCCGCGTCTGCCCCATCGCCGCATACCGCCAGTCTCTTCGAGCAGCGCGCCGCATGTCGATGAGGCGGCGAAGGAAACCGGCGACCGGCGCAATTGGTATCTCGCCTATACGCAATGGCGCATCGCCCATTTGCGTCACGAGAGCGTCACCTTTTTTCGCAATAGCCACCACCGCTCGCTGATCTGGTTCATGGTCATGCGCGGCTATTACGACGGGGCGCCGCCGAGCCTGCAGGACTGCATCGCGGCGAGCCTCTGCTCGACCGGCACCGCGCGCGGCATCATCACCACGGCGGAGGCCAAGGGCTATTTCCGCTTCGTCAGCGATCCCAGCGACAGTCGCAAGCGGCGGGTCGCGCCGACCGCGCTCTGCGTCGCCGAATATCAGGAGATGGTCGGCATCTTCCTGCGCCTTGCCGACCTGCTCGACCACCGCGACCTCGACAGCATGATCCGGCATGTCAGCCTGGTGCTGCATGCGCCGCACGCCGATGCCGCGAAATGGTATCGCGCTTATGCCCAATGGCGCGTCGCCAGCCATCGCGCGGCGCCCAAGCGCAAGAGCGTCCGCTTCTTCCGCCAGAGCCGGCCCCACACGACGATCTGGATGGCTGTGATGGAAGGCCATTACGCCAACCGCCCGGTCGCCCTCAACGAATGCATCCGCGACGTGATGTGCTCGAAGGACACGGCGCGCAAGATCATCAACGCGGCGATCCACGCCGGCTATTTCATCCTCGACGGCGCGGCGGATGACAGCCGTAAGAAACTCGTCCGCCCATCGGCCCACTGCGTCGAGGATTACCAGGCCATGGTGGACCTGCTGCTGCGCCTGGCGGACGTGCTGCAGCCGAGGATCAGCTGACGGCGACCGGCAAGCAGACTGCCCACATCAGCTAGGCTCCTTTGCCACTGCGTAGGAAAAACTGCTCGGCGTTAAAACGCCACATGAAGCGGCCCCTTGCCCCATGTCCGCCTTCGTCCTATAAACTGCGCCTTTAATGACCGCGTCCGCACCCTCGCGCTTTCCGCACAGGCACATCCTCGGCATCGAGGGGTTGTCGCCCGTGGAGATCGGCGCTCTGCTCGATCTCGCCGAGGGCTATATCGACGTCGCCACCCGCAAAGAGAAGCTCGGCACGCTGCGCGGCCGCACGGTGATGAACCTCTTCTTTGAGGAATCCACCCGCACGCGCACCTCGTTCGAGCTGGCCGCCCAGCGGCTCGGCGCCGACGTCATCAACATGGCGGTCGCCACCTCGTCGGTGAAAAAGGGCGAGACGCTGATCGACACGGCGCTCACCCTGCAAGCCATGCATCCCGACGTGCTGATCATCCGCCACCCCAATAGCGGCGCGCCGCATCTGCTGGCGCAGAAGCTCGGCTGCTCGGTGATCAATGCCGGCGACGGCTCGCACGAACATCCGACCCAGGCGCTGCTCGACGCGCTCACCATCCGGCGGCGCAAGGGCGCCATCGCCGGGCTGACCGTGGCGATCTGCG
>CAZVLU010000057.1:0-19067 GCA_964628235.1 uncultured Rhizobium sp.
CCCCCATCAAGGGGGAGGGGGATAAACGCTGCTGCTAGATTCCCTCCCCCCTTGCGGGGGAGGGTTAGGGTGGGGGGTGCGAGTGCCGCGATGACCGGAGTAAGATACCCCATGACCGATTTCACCGACGCCCAACTGCAACGCTACGCCCGGCATATCATCCTGCCGGAGCTGGGCGGCGTCGGCCAAGCCAAGCTGATGAATGCCAGCGTGCTGGTGGTCGGCGCCGGCGGGCTCGGCGCGCCATTGCTGCTCTACCTTGCAGCGGCTGGCGTCGGGCGTATCGGCGTAATCGACGACGATGTCGTCGAACTGTCGAACCTGCAGCGCCAGGTCATCCACGATACCGACATGATCGGCGTTGCGAAGGTCGAGAGCGCCAAGGCCGCCGTCGCGCGCGTCAACCCCGAGGTGAGGCTCGAAGCCCACCGCATGCGGCTGACCGCCGACAACGCCATCGACTTGATCTCGCGCTACGATCTGGTGGCCGACGGCAGCGACAATTTCCCGACGCGCTTCCTGATCAACGACGCGGCTTATTTCGCCAAGAAGCCGCTCGTCTCGGCGGCGATCCTGCGCTTCGAGGGCCAGCTCGCCACCTTCAAAGCCCATGACGGCAGGAGCCCCTGCTATCGCTGCATCTTCCATGAAGCGCCGCCCGCCGGTCTGATCCCGACCTGCTCGGAAGGCGGCGTGCTCGGCGCGGTGGCTGGCGCGCTCGGCTCACTGCAAGCGACCGAAGTGCTCAAAGAGCTGGCCAGCATCGGCGACAGCTTGGCCGGCTCGCTGCTGATCTACGACGCGCTCGGCACCAACTTCCGCAAGGTCAAGGTGAAGCGCGACCCGGCCTGCCCGCTGTGCGGCGACCATGCGACGATCCATGATCTGTCGTCGCACAGGCAAGCCGCGCCCGCCGACGTCTGCGCGAACCCCTGATGGCGGACAACGCCGGCCCCGACAAGCTCTCGATCGTCGTCTATAGCGGCGATTATGGCCGCGTGCATTACGCGCTGGCCATGGCGAGCGCGGCGGCGGCGATGAACAAGCCGGTCACGCTGTTCTTCACCATGGCAGCGATCCGCGCGCTCGCCCGACATGAAGGCTGGCGCAAACTGCCCGCTGGCGATCTTGCGCCTGGCGAAAACGGCGGCGATCAAGACGGCAGCATGACCGCCAAGGGTCTCGCCGGTTTCGAGGAATTGCTCGACGCCTGCGTCGCCTTCAAGGTGAAGTTTCTCGTCTGCGAGATGGGCCTGCGCGCCGCCGGCCTGACCAAGAGCGACCTGCGCGACGATATCCCCTACGACGAGGGCGGCATCGTCACCTTCCTCGCCGACGCTTCGCCGAGCGGCAAATCGCTGTTCATATGAACGCCGCGCCACCGACAGATAACGCCCTCGCGCCGCAGCTGCGCGCCGCCACGCCGGACGACAGCCAAACCATCGCCGCACTCCATGTCGCCTGCTGGGCGGAAACCTATCGCGGCCTGCTGCCCGACGCGCTGATTGACAGCATGACGGTCGCCGACCGCAGCGTCCAATGGCAGCGGGCGCTGGAGCGGCGGGCCGACGTCCAGGTGATCGTCGCTGAAGCGGTGGACGGCGCGTTGCTGGGTTTCGCGTCCGGCGGGCCGACACGCGGCACGCAACTCGGCACCGTCCAAGAAGTCTATGCCATCTATCTGCGCGCCGCGGCGCAGCGCCAAGGCTTGGGGCGGGCGCTGCTGCAAAGTCTCGCGGCGCACCTCGCCCTCAAATCGATGATGTCGGACCGCTTGAGCCTCGGGCTTTGGGTGCTGGGCGCGAACGCGCAGGCCCGCGCCTTTTATGAGCGCATGGGCGGGACACTTGCCGGCGAGCGCATCGAGCGGCGCGACGGCGTCGATCTCGCCGAAGCGGCCTATCATTGGACCGATCTGGCCGCCTTGCTCGGCCCGTCGGCGCAAGCGCCTTCTCCTCTTGACGGTTCGCCTCGAGGCTTCGCTTAATGCCGCCCATGAACGATCGCTTCCCGTCGCGGCTTGCCGTCCTGACTGTCTGCTGGCTTGCTCTCGTCCCCGTCTGGACGCTGGCAAGTGCGCAAGGCTTGCCCAACGAGCGCGCCCCGGCCAATCGCGGCGCGCCGGCGGTCGATCCCGAATCGGGCACGCGCGACAACGAAGCCCCGACCGAATCCGACGAAACCCCGCGCGGCGGCATGCCGAGCGGCCAATCGAACCTACCGTTGCCGCGCTTCGCATCCTTGCGCGCCAACGAAGTGAACATGCGCACCGGTCCGGGCGTGCGCTATCCGATCGACTGGGTGTTCCATCGCCGCGCCCTGCCGATCGAGATCGTCGCCGAGTTCGGCACTTGGCGCAAAATCCGCGACGAGCAAGGGGCAGAAGGCTGGGTCCATCGCTCGATGCTGTCCGGCAAACGCACCGCGCTGACCATCGGCGGAGCGAACAGCACGCAGATCCTGCGCCGCGCCGCCGAAGGCGATGCCGCCGCCGTCGCCAAGCTGGAGGCGGGCGTGCTGGTGAACATTCTCGAATGCGACGGCCCTTGGTGCCGCCTGGAGGCGCACGGCTTTCGCGGCTGGCTGCCACGCAAGGGCCTGTGGGGCGTGAAGGCGGATGAGCGGATCAAGTGACGATTAAAAGCTGATGCTTTTAATCGTCATGCCCGGGCTTGGCGTCCGACCGAAGGTCGGCCATGACGACGCTTGTTGGTTGATACGAAGCTCGCCTAATCCAAATCCTGCGCCAAGGCGGCCCGCGTCGTTTCCGAAATCATGGCCATGTGCGCGTAATTGGCATGGGCGATGTTGAGGATCGCCTTGGTGCCCGGCGTCTTCAACGCTTTGGCCTGCGACTCGGTGAGCGGGAAACGCAGGAAATGCACCGATGACGTTTTGCCGCGCTCGTCGGTGCGGTCCTGGTCGCCTTCCAGCACCGCCTTCACTTCTTCGCCTTCGATGCTGATGCTGATGGCGTCCTCGACATGGCCAAGACGGAACAGCTCGCGCTGACGGCGGTCGGCGTCGGCAATTTCGATCATCATGGTGGCCACCAGCTCATGGCCTTTGGGCACCAGCGGATTGTAAGCCGCCAATTCATCGACCATCTGCGGATCGCCGCCGCGCTCGATGTAGAGCATCTCGTGGATTTGATGCAGCATCGTGTCGTAGCTCTCGAAATAGAAGCAGATAAACGGCCCGACTTCGACGCGGCGGTCGCGCTTATAGGCTGAAATGCGTGTCCGGCGCTCCTTGCGCTCGGCCGCGTAATTCGTCATGTCGATGTCGGCAGCCGTGATGTCGTGCTTGGCCATGCTCAGCATTCTCCGTCTCCTCGGGTTGATGGTCCCCCCTCGGATAGTCTCTACGCGATGTCAGGTCGTCGGCTTCGTCACGCCATAGGCTTTGGCGAAAATCTCGATCGGATGGGTCGAGGCATCGATCGACACAGCGTCGCCACCGAGCTTTTTCATGCCTTGCACGACATGCTTGCCGGCGAGCGGGCATTCCGATGCGACATACGCCTTCTTCTGCTCGATCGCCGTGCGCGCCACCGGCTTGCCGACCTTGAGCGCCACCGGGAAGTTCTCCTCGCGGATGCCCCACGAGCCGCCATGGCCTGAGCAACGCTCGATCACCGCGACATCGGCTTGCGGAATCAGGCGTAGCATCTCGGCCGCCTTGTTGCCCATGTTCTGCGCCCGCGAATGGCAGGCGAAATGCAGCGTGACGCCGCCATCGACCGGGGCCAAGCCGGGCGCCAGGCCCTCGGTCTTGGCGATGTCGACGACCAGCTCGCTGATGTCCCACACCGATTGCGACAATAGCTTCACATCCGCATCGTCGGGCAGAATCAGCGGCCATTCGAACTTGAGCATCAAGGCGCAAGACGGCGTCAGCGCCGCCACGTCATAGCCCTTCTCGATCCACGGCTTGAAGGCAGCCGCCGTGCGCTTGGCCGCTTCGGCCACGCGGGCGATGTCGCCGTTCTCGAGCTGCGGCATGCCGCAGCAGCCCGGATAGACCACTTCCGTCTCGACGCCGTTCTTGGCCAGCACGGCCAGGGCCGCGTCGCCGATCGAGGGATTATTGTAGTTCACGAAGCAGGTGGCATAGACCGCGACCTTGCGCGCCGCGGCGGGAGCCGCGATGTCGCGCGCCGGCTTGCTCGTCTTGGCGCGCGCCGTGAAGGTCTTGCCGTGGAATTTCGGTAGCTCGACCTCTTTATGCACCCCGGCCGCCGTCTGCAGCACCGAGCGCGTCGCGCCGTTGTGGCTGTCGGACGCCCAGTTGGCGAGCGGGGCCGCGATGCCCGCGAGCTTGCCGTTGCGGTCGGTTTCTGTGAGTTGGGTGACGGCGAAGGGAATTTCGCCCTTCTTCTTCTCGACGGCGCGGTAGCGCAGCATCAAATGCGGGAAATCGAGATTGAATTCGTGCGGCGGCACGTAGGGGCACTTCGTCATGAAGCACATGTCGCACAGCGTGCAGGCGTCGACGACGGGCTTGAAGTCCTTGCTCTCGACCGATTCCAACTCGCCGGACTCGCCGGCGTCGATCAGATCGAACAGGCGCGGAAAGCTGTCGCAGAGATTGAAGCAGCGGCGGCAGCCATGACAGATGTCGAAGGCGCGCCGCATCTCGGCGTCGAGCTTCGCTTCGTCATAGAAATCGGGATTGTTCCAATCGAGCGCATGGCGCGTCGGCGCCCCCAGACTACCTTCGGCCATCGACCGGATCCTTCATGCAGCGGTTTATTGGCGCGCAGTGCCCCAGCGCGCGGACAGTCAGCGACGCCGTCCGGCGCCGCCCGTTCATCTGAAATGTACGGACGGCGGGCCGGAACGGCTCACTTCGATCGACTTAGATGGAGTCGAGGGCCTTCTGGAAACGGCCGGCGTGCGACTTCTCGGCCTTGGCCAAGGTCTCGAACCAGTCGGCGATTTCGTCGAAGCCTTCTTCGCGCGCGGTCTTCGCCATGCCCGGATACATGTCGGTGTATTCGTGCGTTTCGCCGGCAATGGAGGCGGCGAGGTTCAGCTTGGTGTCGCCGATCGGCTTGCCGGTCGCCGGGTCGCCGACGGCCTCGAGGAATTCGAGATGGCCGTGGGCGTGGCCGGTCTCGCCTTCCGCGGTCGAGCGGAACACGGCGGAGACGTCGTTGAAGCCTTCGACGTCGGCCTTCTGAGCGAAATACAGATAACGACGATTGGCCTGCGATTCGCCGGCGAAGGCTTCCTTCAGGCTCTGTTCGGTCTTGCTGCCCTTCAAATTGGCCATGGCTCTCTCTCCTGAGTTATGACGCGCCCTGTGACGATCGCGCCGGTTCTAAAATCTTGGGATCATCGGTCGCGCGTGACGACGCGGCGATGGCAGGACGCGCAGATGGGTTTTCCGACGGCGGCCTGACGCCTGTTATGGCGGAACGCGCAGCATCCGTCAACAGTTTAGAATATATCTAAACTATCGTACTATCGCTTGAGAAATAGACGAGGAGAATACCTCGCCGCGCGCAGAGCGCGTCTCGCCAGCCTATTGCGCTTTAACGCGGATGACCACGTCGACGCGGCGCACAGCGGTGCCAGCAGGCGGCGTCGGCAGGCTCGAGATGGTCACCGACGCGCCGTCGATGTCCTGCAAGTGGCTCGAATCTTCAAAGAAGAAATGGTGATGGTCGCTGACGTTGGTGTCGAAGTAGGAGCGGCCGGCATCGACGACGATCTCGCGCAAGATGCCTGCTTCGGTGAACTGGTGCAGCGTGTTGTAGACGGTGGCGAGCGACACGCGGATGCCGGCGCCCTGCGACTGGGCGTGCAACTGTTCGGCGGTCATATGGCAGTCGCCCGCTTCCGCGAGCAATTTGGCCAGGGCCAAACGCTGACGGGTCGGGCGCAGGCCCGCATCCTTGAGGCGATCAAGCACGCGGCTGAAAGGCCGTTCCATGCTGGTCATGACACACTTCCTACATCATTCAGGAGACGACCGCATAAGCCGCGCGACGCCTCTACAGACTCTATATAGGGCTGTGGACGATTAAATTAAAGCCAAAAGAAACAGGGGCCTTGGGTGTGTTCTGGAACCGCTCAAAGGAGCTCTTGCAGGTTCCAACACCTTGAGTTCGCAGGGCTTTCCCGTCCAATATGACGGAAATCCCAGGCCGGTCGGCTTTAATCGCCCGTCTGCAGCCGCTCGACGAGCTCGCGCACGCTCGGCACAAAGCCATTGGCGTAAAACGGGTCGGTCTTGAAGCGGTAGGCGTTATGACCGGCGAACATGAGCTGGTCCTTCACCCGGCTGCCATGGCTGATCGCCTGTAGCGTCTTTTGGATGCAGAAGGAGCGCGGGTCCGGCGTCCGGCCTGTGGTGCCTTCCTCGTTCTGCGCCCAATTGGAGAAATGGCAGTGCGACAGGCAGCCCATGCATTCGATCTGGTCGGTGCGGATTTGGCGCGCGTCGCTCATGGTGACGAAGATCAGCGTCGAGTCGGGCGTGCGCAGCGGCATATCGTAGCCTTCGGCAACCCAGCCCCGCGCCTTTTCGGCGTCATGCGCGGTGAGGAACACTTCGCGGCCGCGCGCGCCGACCGGGAACGACGTGTCATGCTCGCCGACCGCTTCATGGCTGTAAGCCACCTGGCGGTCGCTGCGGCCGCGCAGGTCGTTGAGGAAATCGTTCTTCACCGCCGACGAATAGAAGCCGGTCGGGCTGAACTTGTTGAGATAGATGTCGCCCTCTTCGAGCGTCATCAAGCGCTGCTTCCACTCCTCGGAGATCGGGCTCTCTTTGGTCAACAGCGGCCGCGTGCCGAATTGGAAGGCGACCGGGCCGATCTCCGGATTGTCGAGCCAATGCTCCCATTCGCGCAGATTCCAGACGCCGCCGGCCATGACGATCGGCGTCTCATTGAGGCCCACTTCGCGCATCAGCGTGCGCAGCTCGGCGACGCGCGGATAGGGGTTCTCGGGACGCAACGGATCTTCGCTGTTCGACAAGCCGTTATGGCCGCCGGCAAGCCAGGGGTCTTCATAGACGACGCCGCCGAGCCAATCGGAAAACTTGTGATAAGCGCGCTTCCACAGCGCGCGGAAGGCGCGCGCCGACGAGACGATCGGGTAGTAATGGACGCCGTAGCTCGAGCAGATCTCCGCCATCTTGTAGGGCATGCCGGCGCCGCAGGTGACGCCTTGAATCAGGCCTTTGGCGCCTTCGAGCACGCCTTTGAGGATGCGTTCAGAGCCGCCCATCTCCCACAGGATGTTCATGTGGATCGGGCCGGCGCCGCCGGCCATCTGGTGCGCGATGCGCGCCTGGGTGATGCCGCCTTGGATCGCGTAGGCGATCAATTCTTCGTGGCGCTCGCGACGCGTGCGGCCTTTGTAGATCACCGGGATGATGTCGCCGTTGGCGTCGTAGGAATCGGCATTGACGCCGGAAAAGGTGCCGACGCCGCCGGCGCTCGCCCAAGCGCCCGAGGACTCGCCATTGGAGACGGCGATGCCCTTGCCGCCCTCGACGAGAGGCAGCGCTTCGCGTCCGGAAATAAGCAACGTCTTGAGCGTCTTCACGCCGGTCCCAACCCTGTAAATGTCCGAAAATTACCGGGGGCGCTGACGCGCCGGCCCAACCTCATGCTGTCCCGCCAGGACAACCCCGCCCTAGCTATATGTGGATGCCCAGCCCAAAGGCCAAGCCGCCGAGAGATACCTTAATAAATTTGTCCGACAAAGGCTTTTCTAATGCTGCGGCGCAGCCTTTTGTCAGGCATTCCAAGCGGCTAGGGCTGATCGCGGGCATGAAAAAGGGGAGGTTGCCCTCCCCTTTTCGATCGGTTCAAAAGACCGAGATAAACGCTAGGCCTACTCGGCCGGCACGCTCTTTTCGGCGGCCAGCTCTTCGCCGGTCTCCTGATTGACGGCCTTCATCGACAGGCGGACCTTGCCGCGCTCGTCGACGCCGAGCACTTTCACTTTCACGGCATCGCCTTCGTTGACCACGTCGCTCACTTTGGCGACGCGCTTGGCGGCCAGCTCGCTGATATGGACGAGGCCGTCCTTCGAGCCCAGGAAGTTCACGAACGCGCCGAAGTCGACGACCTTCACGACCTTGCCGGTGTAGACGACGCCGATCTCCGGCTCCGCCACGATGCCCTTGATCCACGCGATGGCCTTGTCGGCCGCTTCGCTGTCGACGGCGGCGACCTTGATGGTGCCGTCGTCTTCGATGTCGATCTTGGCGCCAGTCATCTCGGTGATCTCGCGAATCACCTTGCCGCCGGTGCCGATCACTTCGCGGATTTTTTCCTTGGGGATCGAGAAGGTGGTGATGCGCGGCGCGTTCGACGACACGCCTTCGCGGGCGCCCGCCAAGCCCTTCGACATCTCACCGAGGATGTGGAGACGGCCGCCTTGAGCCTGCTCCAGGGCGATCTTCATGATGTCTTCCGTGATGGACGTGATCTTGATGTCCATCTGGAGCGAGGTGATGCCCTTCTCGGTGCCCGCGACCTTGAAGTCCATGTCGCCGAGATGATCTTCGTCGCCGAGGATGTCCGACAGGACGGCGAAGCGGTCGCCTTCCTTGATCAGGCCCATGGCGATGCCCGCGACCGGACGGATCAGCGGCACGCCCGCGTCCATCAGCGAGAGCGACGAGCCGCAAACCGTCGCCATCGACGACGAGCCGTTCGACTCGGTGATCTCGGAGACGATGCGGATCGTGTAGGGGAACTTGTCCTTGGGCGGCAGCAGCGGACGAATGGCGCGCCAGGCGAGCTTGCCGTGGCCGACTTCGCGGCGGCCCGGGCTGCCCATGCGGCCGACTTCACCGACCGAGTACGGAGGGAAGTTGTAGTGCAGCATGAAGTGTTCGCGGTAATCGCCGTCGAGCGCGTCGATGACCTGCTCGTCCTGGCCGGTGCCGAGCGTGGCGACCACCAGGCCCTGCGTCTCGCCGCGGGTGAACAGGGCAGAGCCGTGAGCACGCGGCAGCACGCCGACTTCGGCGACGATCGGACGCACGGTCTTGCCGTCGCGGCCGTCGATGCGCAGCTTGGTGTCGAGGATGTTGTTGCGGACGACGTCCTTCTCCAACTCCTTGAACAGCTTCTTACCGAGATCGGCATCGAGCTCTTCGGCCTTCAGCGCGGCGAGGGCCTTGGCCTTCACGTCGTCGACGGCGTTGCGGCGGCTGGTCTTGTCGACGATGGCGTAAGCCTTGCGCAGATCGGCTTCGGCCAGTGCCTTGAGGCGGGCTTCGACGACCGTTGTCGCTTCCGGAACCGTCGGCAGATCGCGCGGCTCCTTGGCGGCCTTTTCGGCGAGCGCGATGATCATGTCGATCACCGGCTGGAAGCCGCGATGGCCGAACATGACAGCCGAGAGCATCTGCTCTTCGCTCAGCTCTTTCGCTTCGGACTCGACCATCAGCACGCCGTCCTTGGTGCCGGCGACGACGAGATCGAGATCGGTGTCTTTCATCTTGTCGAGCTGCGGGTTCAGGACGAACTCGCCGTCGATCATGCCGACGCGCGCGGCGCCGATCGGGCCCATGAAGGGTACGCCGGAGAGCGTGAGCGCGGCGGAGGCGCCGATCATCGCGACGATATCGGGATCGTTCTCGAGGTCATGCGAGATGACCGTGGTGACGACCTGCGTCTCGTTGCGGAACAGCGGGTGGAACAGCGGGCGGATCGGGCGGTCGATGAGACGGGAAGACAGAACTTCCTTCTCGGTCGGGCGACCTTCGCGCTTGAAAAAGCCGCCGGGAATTTTTCCGGCGGCGAAAGCCTTCTCTTGGTAGTTGACCGTCAGCGGGAAGAAGTCGATTCCGGCTTTCGGTTCGCGGGCGGCGACGGCGGTGCAGAGCACCACGGTCTCGCCGTAAGTGACGAGGACGGCGCCGTCGGCCTGACGGGCGACGCGGCCGGTTTCCAAGGTCAGCTTGCGGCCGGCCCAGGTGATTTCTTTCTTCACGATATTAAACATGGATCTTCCTTCCAACCTTCCACGACGCACCCGCCGCCTCGGCGGGGCGTCCCGCGGGCCGAAGCCCGCGGAATCAATCGACCTTTGCTAGAGCCCCTATAGGCTCAGCGACGCAGGCCGAGACGCTGAACGACCTCGTTGTAACGGGCGACATTTTTGCCCTTGAGGTAGTCGAGCAGCCGGCGGCGCTTGCTGACCATGGCCAGCAAACCGCGCCGCGAGTGATAGTCGTGGTTATGCGTTTTCATATGTTCGGTCAGATTGTTGATTCTCTCGCTGAGAATCGCGATCTGGACCTCGGGCGACCCCGTGTCGCCCTGCTGCGTGGCGTATTCACCAATGAGCACAGTCTTGCGCTCGGCCGTAATCGACATCGTCAATCTCCTGACGTTTAGAGGTTCAAGACTCGCACCGGCCGCAACATGCCCCGCTCGATGCGGGCCAGCGCAACGGGCTTGCCGTTGGCGGTCGCGAGCGCGATCACGCCATCTTCGGGAAGCCGATACGCCGGGAAGCCGGTACCGAGAACCTGCACGGGCTGGCCCTGTCTTAATCGGGCCGCATCGGTGTCGCTCAAGGCCAGGGCCGGGATGTCGTCCAGCACGGTCTCGATTGGCAGCAGGGTCTCTGAAGCGGCGGCACTATGCCCGAGGGCCTCCAGCTTATCCAGGGAAATCGCGGTATTTTCGCCGAACGGGCCGACCCGGGTGCGCCGCAATTCTGCAATAAATCCCAATGTTCCCAAAGCCTTGGCAAGGTCGCGTCCGAGCGCGCGGACATACAAGCCCTTGCCACACTCGACCTCGAACCGCGCTAAATCTGGTGTGTCTTCGAGCAATTCCAGGCGTTTGACCGTCACTTGGCGCGACACCATCACGACGTCCTCGCCGGCGCGCGCCAGCTTATAGGCCCGCTCGCCATCGATTTTGATGGCGGAAAAGGCCGGCGGCACCTGGTCGATGGTCCCGACGAAGGCCGCCAGCGCGGCCAAAATGGCGGCGCGATCGGGGCGGACAGCGCTGGTCCCCGTCACTTCGCCTTCGGCATCGTCGGTATTGCGGGCCTCGCCCCATTGCACGGCGAAGCGATAGACCTTCCGCCCGTCCATGGCATAGGCGACGGTCTTGGTCGCTTCGCCGACGGCGATCGGCAACACGCCGGAGGCCAGCGGATCGAGCGTGCCGCCGTGGCCGACTTTGCGGGTGCCCAGCGCCCGGCGGACTTTGGCGACGACCTGAAAGGACGACAGGCCGAGCGGCTTGTCGATCACCAGCCAGCCGCTTGGACCGGAACCGGTTTCGTTTTTGCTCAGGACTTTTCAGCGACGTCGTCGCCGTCTTCATCCGGCTCGCCATCCGCGGCCAAGTCGCGCGCCACATCGGGTCTGTGCAGGATGTTGTTGATGGTGGAGGCATAGTCGAACGACAGGTCGGCCTCGAAGCTCAACATCGGCACGACGCGCAGTTTCACCGCCTTGGCGATTTGGCCGCGCAGATAAGGCCCGGCGCGCCTGAGCGCCGCCACAAGGCTGTCGACATTCTCGCCGCCGAGCCGCGTCACGTAGGCGGTGGCGTTCTTCAGATCGGGGCTGACGCGCACTTCGGTGATCGTGATCGACACGCCCATCAATTCCGGGTCGCGGAAATGGGCGCGGTCGATCGTCTGCACCAAGGCATGGCGCAACTCTTCGCCGACGCGCAATTGGCGCTGGGTCGGGCCGATCTTGTCCGGGCCGGCGGAATCGCGAGATTTCATGCGGCTTTCCCGCTGTTCCTGAGAGCGAAGATCGCGCGGCGCCTTACAGCGTGCGCGCGACCTCCTCGATCTCGAAGCACTCGATGACGTCGTTGGCCTGGATGTCCGTGTAGTTCTCGAACGCCATGCCGCACTCGTAGCCTTCCTTCACTTCGCGGACTTCGTCCTTGAAGCGGCGGAGCGTCTTGAGCATGCCTTCGTGGATCACGACGTTGTCGCGCAGCAGACGGACCTTGGCGCCGCGCTTGACGGTGCCTTCGGTGACCATGCAGCCGGCGACCTTGCCGGTCTTGGTGATGTTGAAGATCTCGCGGATCGTCGCGTTGCCGAGGAAGTTCTCGCGGCGCGTCGGCGACAGCATGCCCGACAGGCCGGCTTTGATGTCGTTCGTCAGGTCATAGATGATCGAGTAGTAGCGGATTTCCAAACCATCGCGCTTGGCGAGATCGCGCGCCTGCGGATTGGCGCGGACGTTAAAGCCGATGATGACGGCGTTGGACGCGCGCGCCAGCGTGATGTCGGACTCGTTGATGCCGCCGACCGCCGAGTGCAGCACGCGCACGGCGACTTCGCTGGTATTGAGCTTTTCCAAGCTGCCGACAATGGCTTCGACCGAGCCTTGCACGTCGCCCTTGATGACGACGAACAGTTCCTTGGCGGTGCCGGCGGCGATGGCCGACAGCATCTGCTCGACCGTGCCGCGCGACGAGACCGAGGTGCGCACGTCGCGGGCGCGGCGCTGGCGGAATTCGGTGACTTCGCGGGCGCGCTGTTCGCTGTCGACGACGGAGAAATCGTCGCCGGCGGACGGCGTGCCGTTGAGGCCGAGCACTTCGACAGGGGCCGACGGGCCGGCGGTCTTGACCTTCTTGCCATGGTCGTCGATCAGGGCGCGCACGCGGCCCCATTCGGCGCCGGCGACGAAGATGTCGCCCACGTTCAAGCTGCCGCGCTGGACGAGCACGGTCGCGATGCTGCCCCGGCCGCGCTCCATCTTGGCTTCGATGACGACGCCTTCGGCGGCGCGGTTGGGGTTGGCTTTCAGTTCAAGCACTTCGGCCTGCAGCAGGATGGCTTCTTCGAGCTTTTCGAGATTCTCGCCCGACTTGGCCGAGACTTCGACCGCCATCACGTCGCCGCCCATGTCTTCGACGACGATCTCATGCTGGAGCAATTCCTGGCGCACGCGCGCTGGGTTGGCATCCGGCTTGTCGATCTTGTTGATGGCGACGACGATCGGCACGCCGGCCGCCTTGGCGTGGTGAATCGCCTCGATGGTCTGCGGCATGATGCCGTCGTCGGCGGCGACGACCAGCACGACGATGTCGGTGGCCTGGGCGCCGCGCGCGCGCATGGCGGTGAAGGCTTCGTGGCCCGGCGTGTCGAGGAAGGTGATCGCCGCGCCCGACTTCATATGCACCTGATAGGCGCCGATATGCTGGGTGATGCCGCCTGCTTCATGGGCCGCGACGTCGGTTTTGCGCAGCGCGTCGAGCAGCGAGGTTTTGCCGTGGTCGACGTGGCCCATGACGGTGACGACCGGCGGACGCGACTCCAGCGCGCCGTCGATGTCGACCTCGCCCTTGAGGCCCTGTTCGACGTCGGCGGCGCTGACGCGCTTGCCCTTATGGCCGAACTCGGCCACCACCAGCTCGGCGGTGTCGGCGTCGATGCTCTGGTTGATCGTCGCCATGACGCCCATGCGCATCAGCGCCTTGATGACGTCGGTCGAACGCTCGGCCATGCGGTTAGACAGCTCCTGCACGGTGATGACTTCGGGAATCACCACGTCGCGCGCGAATTTTTCGACGGCTTGGCCGGAGCCCTGCAGCAAGCGCTTCTCGCGCTCGCGGGCGCGGCGGACGGACGCCAAGCTGCGCATGCGGTCGCCGGCGTTGTCGTCGAGCGCGCGGCTGATGGTGAGCTTGCCGCGATTGCGATCGGCGACGCCCTTGGCCGGGGTCAGGCCCGGGCGGCGCGGCGCCGGCTTGGCGCCAGGCGCGCCACGCTTCTTGCCGTCATCGTCGTCTTCGGCTTCGTTGACCTTGGGCGCCGGGGCGACAAGCTTGGCCTTCGGCGCGGACGGGGCCGCAGGCGCCGTGACAGCCGGCTTGGTCTGAGCGGGCGCGGCGGTCGGCGCCGGCGTCGGCTCGCCGCGGAAAGCAGCCTCGGCGGCGAGGCGCGCATCATCGGCCTTGCGGGCATCCTCCTCGATCTTGCGGCGGGCATCCTCCTCTGCCTTGAGGCGCGCGGCCTCTTCGGCTTCGCGGCGCGCGATCTCGGCGGCGCTCAACGCGCCCTGCAGGGCGCGGGCGCGGCTGGCGCGTTCGTCGTTGGTCAGCAGGCGGCCACCCGGGGTGGCGGGGCGCGGCGGCTCAGGCGCGCGCGGCTCGAGCGCCGGGGGCGCTGCAGCGATCTGCGCTTCGGCGGCAGCGGCCATTTCTTTCAGGCCGGGCTTCACCTCGGCCATGTTGCCGCCTTCGCCCGCCGTGAAGGTGCGCTTCTTGCGCACTTCGACGGTCACGGCCTTGGTGCGGCCGTGCGAGAAGCTCTGGCGAATCTGGCCGGTTTCGACAGTCTTCTTCAATTCGAGCTTGCCCGGCCGCGCCAAGGTCAGCGGCTTTTTCTCGTCTTTGGTAGCGTCCGTCATGCTCTTTCGACTTTCCTAACGATCAATCGCAATCTAGTTGAAACTTACGCCGCGTGCGCGCCGCGGCGAAGGGCGCCGAGCTTGTCGGCGGTCATCAATATCTCGCGGGCGAGACGCCCGTCGCTCAAGGCCGCATGGACCATCGCTCCAGCGCCGACCGACGCGCCGATCTCGGCCGAAGTCAGGCAATCGATCAGCGGCAGATCCGGCGCCAAGTGGCGCACCTTGTCGCGTCCGTCGGCCGCGCCATCCGACGCGGCGATCAGCACGGCGGCGCGGCCGGCTCGCAACGCGCTGCGCACCTGCTCATAGCCCGCCACCATCATGCTGGCGCGCCGCGCCAAGCCCATGAGGTTCTGGCAGCGACTGGCGAGCAGCGCTTCGAGCCGGTCCGCCAGATCGTCCGGCACCGAAACTTTTTCGCGCGCGGCGCGGCTGAACAGCGGCGCCAGACGCGCGCCTTGCAGCACATCGCGGTTGGCCGCTAGCCACAGGCCACGGCCCGGCAGCTTGCCTTCGAGATCGGGCACCACGACGCCATCGGGCGAGATGACGAACCGCACCATGGTCTCACGGTCGCCCGCCTCGCCGCTGGCGATGTCTTTTCGCTTCTTCGGCGCGGTCTCATCACGCGCCTGCGCTTCGGCAGCGACCGGCAAGGCTTCGCCGTCGCCCGCTTTGGGGGACGGCGCTTTCGCCTTGTTCTTGATCGCGGGGCCCATCTGGTTCCCTCGCGGCGCTGTTACATCAAGCCTGCCCGGTGGGCGTGCCGGCTTCATCAGAAGCGGCAGGCTCGTCGGCAAACCAGTGGGCGCGCGCGGCCATAATGACCGCGTTGGCGTCGTCAGCGGACAGCTTGCGCTCGACGATCTCGATCAGCTCGTCGCTGGCCAGATCGCCGAGGTCGTCGAGGGTTTTCACGCCCTTCTCGCCGAGCTTCACCAGATCGGCGGCGGTGAGCGCCTCGATCTCGGTGAGCGCGTCGTCGACGCCCAATTCCTTGCGGCGGGCCGTCATCTTTTCTTCCTGATCGGCGAGGAACGCCTGGGCGCGGTTGCGCAGCTCTTCGGCGATGCTCTCTTCGAAGCCTTCGATGTCCGCCAAGTCTTCGACCGGCACGAAGGCGACTTCCTCGACCGAGGAGAAGCCTTCGGTGACCAGCAGATGCGCGATGACGTCGTCGACATCGAGCGCATCGATGAACATCTGCGAGCGCGAATGGAATTCGGCCTGACGGCGCTCGGATTCTTGCGCTTCGGTCAGGATCGCGATGTCCCAGCCGGTGAGCTGCGAGGCGAGACGCACGTTCTGGCCGCGACGGCCGATGGCGAGCGACAACTGATCGTCGGGCACCACCACTTCGATGCGGTTCTGCTCTTCGTCGAGCACGACCTTGGTGACTTCGGCGGGCGCCAGGGCGTTCACCACGAAGGTCGCGGGATCTTGCGACCATTGGATGATGTCGATCTTCTCGCCCTGCAGCTCCTGCACGACGGCCTGCACGCGCGAGCCGCGCATGCCGACGCAAGCGCCGACCGGATCGATGCTCGAATCGTTCGACAGCACGGCGATCTTGGCGCGGCTGCCGGGGTCGCGGGCGACCGACTTGATCTCGATGATGCCGTCATAGATTTCCGGCACTTCCTGGGCGAACAGCTTGGCCATGAATTCCGGGCGGGTGCGCGACAGGAAAATCTGCGGGCCGCGAGGCTCTTCGCGCACTTCGAAGATGTAGGCGCGTACGCGGTCGGACTGGCGAAGATTTTCGCGCGGCAGGCTCTCGTCGCGGCGCAGCACGGCTTCGGCGCGGCCCAGATCGACGGTGATGTTGCCGTACTCGACGCGCTTGACCAGGCCGTTGATGACCTCGCCGACGCGGTCCTTGTATTCGCGGAACTGGCGCTGACGCTCGGCATCGCGCACCTTTTGCACGATGACCTGCTTGGCGGTCTGCGCGGCGATGCGGCCGAAGTCGATCGGCGGCAGCGTCTCGACGATGAAGTCGCCGAGCTGCGCGTCGGGCTTCTTGCGCAAGCCGTTCTTGAGATCGATCTGCGTCGATTCGTTTTCGACGTTTTCGACGATCTCGGTGTACTTGGCGAGCATGATCTCGCCGGTCTTGCGATTGATGTCGGCGCGGATGTCGTGCTCATGGCCGTATTTGGAGCGGCCCGCCTTCTGAATGGCCTGCTCCATCGCGACCAGCACTTCCTCGCGGTCGATGCTCTTCTCGCGGGCGACCGTGTCGGCCACCTGGATCAATTCGGGACGGGCGAGGCCCAGTGTCGTGTCGATCGCCATAATGTCGGTGCGTCCTTTAGATGCCTTTGGTCAAGGCGTTTGGCTTCAGATGGTCTTGCCGCTTTGCGCGGCTTCGATGAGGTCGTCGGTCAGCATGAGCTTGGCGCGAGAGATGACGGCGAGCGGCACGGCCGCATCGGCGCCGTCGTCGAGGCGCAATTTCACTTGGTCGCCGGCCAGCCCGATAAGGCGGCCGCGGAAACGCTTGCGGCCGTCGACCGGCTGCACCGTCTCGATGCGCGCTTCGAAGCCGGCCCAGCGTTCGTAGTCGGCCGGCTTGACCAGCGGGCGGTCGATGCCCGGCGAGGAGACCTCCAGGCTGTAGGCGGCGTCGATCGGGTCTTCGACGTCGAGCAGCGCCGAAACGGCGCGGCTGATGTCGGCGCAATCGTCGACCGTCATGTTCTCGCCGTCGGCGCGCTCGGCCATGATCTGCAAGGTGAGGCGCGAGGCGCCCGAGAGCTGCACGCGCACGAGACCGTAACCCATGTCCGTGAGGGCGGGTTCGATCATGCCAGCGATGCGCTCTGCGATATCCATGCTTCTCGAAATCTTACGTCGTCATGTCGGCCGGTTCGGCGACAACGCCAACGGCAAATCAAGCGGCCACAGGAGCGGACCGCCGGCCACCCGTTCCCGAACTCGACCGATGTGAAGGAGACCTTATGTCAAGGCAGGGGAAATATAGCCATCTAGGCGATTTCCACAAGGTTTTTGGGCTGTCGCGAGCGGCGACACGACCGTTTGGAGGGTCCGAGAGGCGCTCCGGGCGTTAGGTTCGGGGAACCCGGCGCCAGGTCATAAACGCTGGGTCTGCCCCAGCTAACCCCTTGTCTTCGTAGCGTGTTTTTGGAGAATCGACAGGTCTCTGACGCCAGTCGGCCGGGCGGCGCGCCGTCCAGGCAAACGCCGGATGATCGGTCATTTCCACCAGCATCCAGCGCAAATAGCCCGGATCGTCGGTCGCCAGCCGCAAATCCGCTCCGTCTTTCAGGACGCGGGCGAGCTGGTCGAGGTTGGCCTTGGCGACAAAGCGGCGCTTGTGATGGCGCGCCTTGGGCCAGGGGTCGGGAAACAGGATGAACGCCTTGGCAAGGCTGGCGTCTTTGAGGCTGGCGATCAGGGGACGGGCGTCGTCCATCAGCACGCGGATATTGGCGGCGCGCGCCGGCTCATCCTCGATGGCGCGCAGCAGGGCCGCCATGCCGTTGATGAAGGGCTCGCAACCGATCAGGCCGGCCTGGGGATTGGCCGCCGCCTGCGCCAACAAATGCTCGCCGCCGCCGAAGCCGACTTCGAGCCAAGCTTCCGTGACCGGTGACTCGAACAGCGACACTGGATCGAGCGCCGCCGCTTCACTTGGTACCGTGACGCCGATGCGCGGCAACCAGGCATCGACCGCCGACTGGCGGCCGGCACGCAGCGGCCGGCCGAGACGGCGGCCATAGACGCGCTGATCGACGGCGGGGTGATCGAGTGGCTGGGAGCCAGAAGGTTTATGCGGCATGGCTTCAGAATAAACGAACGGCCGGTCGCAAGGCGACCGGCCGTTCTGATCGACGCGAAAGGCGGCGTTAGAACGCGCGCTTGAGCTCTTTCACCAGGTCGGTCTTCTCCCAAGAGAAGCCGCCCTTGCTGTCGGGCGCGCGGCCGAAATGGCCGTAAGCCGTGGTACGGGCGTAGATCGGCTTGTTGAGGCCGAGATGCTCGCGGATGCCGCGCGGGCTGAGCGACATCAGCTCGGGCAAGATCTTGGCGAGCTTGGCTTCATCGACCTTGCCGGTGCCGAAGGTGTCGACATAGACCGACAGCGGGTAAGCCACGCCGATGGCATAAGCGAGCTGGATCAGGCAACGGTCGGCCAAGCCGGCGGCCACGACGTTCTTCGCCAGATAGCGCGCGGCGTAAGCGGCCGAGCGATCGACCTTGGTCGGATCCTTGCCGGAGAACGCGCCGCCGCCGTGCGGCGCCGCGCCGCCGTAGGTATCGACGATGATCTTGCGGCCCGTCAGGCCGGTGTCGCCGTCGGGACCGCCGATGACGAAGTTGCCGGTCGGGTTGACGTAGAAATGCTCATTGGCAGGCATCCAGCCTTTCGGCAGAACTTTCTCGACATAGGGACGCACGATCTCGCGCACGTCGTCCTGATCGACCTTGGCGTTGTGTTGGGTCGAGACGACGACAGCGGTGCAGCCGACCGGCTTGCCGTTTTCGTAACGCAGCGTCACCTGGCTCTTGGCGTCGGGCTCGAGCATCTTCTCTTTGCCCGAGTGACGCGCGGCGGCGAGCGCGCTGAGAATGTTGTGCGAGTACTGCAGCGGCGCCGGCATCAGCTCGGGCGTCTCGTTGCAGGCGTAGCCGAACATGATGCCCTGGTCGCC
>CAZVLU010000058.1:0-18526 GCA_964628235.1 uncultured Rhizobium sp.
CCCCCACCCTAGCCCTCCCCCGCAAGGGGGGAGGGAATGAAGCCGCGATTCCCTCTCTGATCTGTGTTCGATGAGGAATAGCGGTGCGCTTCTTCTCCCTCCCCCTTCGATGGGGGAGGGCCGGGGTGGGGGTGATGACCGATATGTCAGCGCGTCCGCTGCCGCACCCATTCGAACAGGCAGACCGCCGCGGACGCCGCGACGTTGAGCGATTCGGCGCTGCCTGGCATCGGGATGCGGACGCGCAGGCCGGCCGCTGCGGACAGTTCGGGCGGCAGGCCGGCGCCTTCGTTGCCGAACAGGAAATGGCAGTCGGCGGGCAGCGCCACATCATAGAGCGATCGCGCCGCCGCAAGATCGGTCGCCAGCACGCGCGCCGGATCGGCGGCGATGCGCGTTTTGAGATCCGCATGTTCGTGGATGGCGAGGGCAAATTGCGCGCCCATGCCGGCGCGCAGCGCCTTGGGTGACCAGGCTTCGGCGCAGCCGGCCGAGAGATAGGCGGCCGTGAGGCCGGCCGCCGCCGCCGTGCGCAGCATCGTGCCCACATTGCCGGGGTCCTGCACGCCGTCGAGCATTATCGCTGCGCCGGTGGTTTGTTGTGCTGCGGGTATGGCGAGGCGCGCGATCAGGCCGGTCGGCGTCTCGACGGTGGAGAGCGCGTCGGCCAAGGCGTCGGGCAGGATCATCACGGCGCGCTCGGGCAGGCGGGCGAGCAGGGCGGCGATTTCCGTCGCCGCGCTGCGGCTCTCGCCGACGGCGACGAGATCGGGGACGCGGCCGGCATCGAGCGCCGCGCCCAGCAGATGCGCGCCATCGAGAATGGCGATGGCGTCCTTGCGCCGGATACGCGGCTCGGCGGTTTGCCGCTTGAGGTCGGCATAGAGCGGATTGGCGGCGGAGGCGATGCGCTTCATGGGCCGCAGTCTATCCGTTGGTCCTGCAAAACACAGGGCAGAGTTGCGCCGTTAAGCTGCTGGGTCAGGTGGACGGGGCGGGGCGGGGTGGACTACTCTCCGCGCGGTCTCACCGGTTTGGCCTCCATGTCCCCGTCCGCCGACGATACGTCATTGTTAGGTCCCGTCGCGGCGCTCCGCGAGCGCCGCCGTTCGGGCGCGCTCAAGGTCGATCCGGCGCAAGACCTCGCCGCCGAAAAACTGCAAGAGCTGCATCACGCGCTGAAGGCGTACCGGCCGGTCGACGAGGGCGGCGGCTTTATGAGCGCGCTCAGCCATTGGAAGTCGCGCCTCGGCCTGGCGCGGCGCGACGAGACGCCGCCGCAGGGCCTTTACATCTTCGGCGCGGTCGGGCGCGGCAAGTCCATGTTGATGGATCTGTTTTACGAGACAGCGCCGGTCGCCAAGCACCACAAACGCCGCGTGCATTTCCACGCTTTCATGATCGAGGTGCATCAGCGCCTGCATGCCTGGCGCCTGCGCACCAAAGGGGCCGAGGCCGATCCGGTACCCAAGCTCGCCGAGGAGATCGCGGGCCAGACTTGGCTGCTCTGTTTCGACGAGTTTCAAGTCACCAACATCGCCGATGCCGCCATTCTCGGGCGGCTGTTCACCGCGCTGTTCGCCAACGGCATCGTCATGGTGGCGACCTCCAATCGCGCGCCCGACGAGCTTTATAAAGGCGGCCTGCAGCGCGAATTGTTCCTGCCCTTCATCGCGCTGATGAAGGAGAAGCTCGACGTCGTCGAATTGGACGGCGGCCAGGATTACCGCCTGCTGCGCTTGAAGGGCATGCCGCTATGGCATTCGCCGCTCGGCCCCGCCGCCAGCGCGGCGCTCGACGAAGCCTTCGAGTTGCTGACTCAAGATGAGGAGGCCGAGAGGCCATTGTCGGTTCAGGAGCGCCAAGCCGGCTTCAAGCTGGCGCCGGCCGCGCCCGAAGCGCCCACGGTGCTGATGGTGCAGGGCCGCAAGCTGCCGGTGCCGCTCGCCGCCAAGGGCGTGGCGCGCTTCGCTTTCTCGGAGCTTTGCGCCCGCGCGCTCGGCGCGGCGGACTACATCGCGCTGGTGACGCATTTCCACACGCTGATCCTCTCGGACATTCCGGCGCTCGGGCCGGAAAAGCGCAACGAAGCCTTCCGCTTCACCACGCTGATCGACGCGCTTTACGAGCATAAGGTCAATCTGATCGCCTCGGCGGCGGTCGCGCCGCGGGCGCTTTATACCGACGGCGAGTTCGCCTTCGAATTCGAGCGCACCGTCTCGCGCATTCTCGAAATGCAGACCGACGGCTATCGCCAAGCTCCGCATTTGACCTAGTTCATGCCTTCTCGGGGTTTTTCCGGCTTTGGGTGGCGAAAATGCCACAGTCGGCTCTTGCGCCGCCTTGTCACGCATTAAGCCTTGCAGTACCAACAGGGCCCCTTATTTCTTAAGGAACAAGCGTCACTGTTCCAGGGGCGGCATCGGGCCGCTCCGTACCCCGATTGCCGGGGGACATTCCGTCACTGCCTGCGCCGTTTGACTGGCGCGGGTCGGAACCGAGGTTCGCTTCGCCGATGACTGACAGCCTGCTCGCTCCGTCCGCCGCCCGCGCGCCGGTCGATCCGCGTCTCGATCTGGTCGCCGAGATCAACCGTCTGCGCCGCGAGCGCAAGGCCGTGATCCTGGCGCACTATTATCAAGACGGCGAGATACAGGACTTGGCCGACTTCGTCGGCGATTCGCTCGACCTGTCGCGCAAGGCGGCGAGCACCGATGCCGACGTCATCCTGTTCTGCGGCGTGAAGTTCATGGCCGAGGTGGCGAAGATCCTGTCGCCGTCGAAAACCGTGCTGCTGCCCGATATGGCCGCCGGCTGCTCGCTGGAAGACTCCTGCAAGCCCGGGCCGTTCAAAGCGTTCCGCGACGCCCACCCCGAGCATGTCGCCGTCACCTATATCAATTGCTCGGCCGAGGTGAAGGCGCTCTCCGACATCATCGTCACCTCGTCGAACGCCGAAGCGATCATCCGCCAGATCCCCGCCGACAAGCCGATCCTGTTCGCGCCGGACCGCAATCTCGGCGCCTATCTCGCCAAGGTGACGGGGCGCGAGATGACCTTGTGGCCGGGCACCTGCATCGTCCATGAAAGCTTCGCCGAGCGCGAGTTGGCCAAGCTGAAAGCGCGCCATCCCAAGGCGTTGGTTGCAGCGCACCCGGAAAGCGCGCCGGCAGTCCTTGCGGGCGCCGATCATGTCGGCTCGACGCGCTCGATTCTGGAATATGTCCTGAAAGCGCCGGCCGACGAGTTCATTATCGGCACCGATGCCGGCATCATCCATCAGATGCGCAAGCAAGCGCCGCACAAGCGCTTCATCCCGATCGCCGGCACGGAAGGGCCTTGCGCTTGCAACGCTTGCCCCTTCATGGCGCTCAATACGGTCGAAAAACTTTACCTGGCGTTGCGTGACATGACGCCGCGGCTGGAATTGCCCGAGCCGCTGCGTCAGGCGGCGCAATTGCCGCTCGAGCGGATGCTCGCCATGTCGGCGTCGATCCCGGCGCCTGTGGAGAGCGCGCCAGCGACAGTTCGTTAACCTTTTCCTGCGGCGGCCGTTCTGGCCGCCGTTTTTTTATCAACGGACGCGGCGGCCTACGGTAACGTGGCCGCCGCTTCTTCATTCGACAGGACAGTATGATGCAGTTGAACCGGGCGGAAATTCAGCAATTCATCGACCGCGCGCTAGGCGAGGATGTCGGGCGTGGCGACCTGACGAGCTATGTCACCATTCCCAAAAGCACGCAGTTCAAGGCTGTCATGGTGGCCCGTCAAGACTTGGTGGTCTGCGGCATCGGCATCGCCATGGCGGTGTTCAAGCGGGTGTCGGCTCAGCTCGAATTCAAATCCGCGGTGAAGGACGGCGACAAGATCGGCCCCAAGACCGTGATGGCCGAAATCGAGGGCGAGGCCCGCGCAATCCTCACCGCCGAGCGCACGGCGCTCAACATCGTGCAGCATCTCTCGGGCATTTCGACGCTGACGCGCCGCTATGCCGAGCTCGTGCAGGGCACCGGCGCCACGCTGATCGACACGCGCAAAACCATCCCGACGCTGCGCAATCTCGCGAAATACGCCAGTTATGTCGGCGGCGCGCGCAACCACCGCATCCGCTTGGACGACGGCGTTTTGATCAAAGACAACCATATTGCGGTCTGCGGCGGCCTGACGGCGGCCGTTCAGCGCGCCAAACGGCAGACGCCGGCGCTCACCGTGGTCGAAGTGGAGTGCGACACCCTCGATCAGGTGCGCGAAGCGGTCGCTGCCGGCGCCGGCATGATCCTGCTCGACAACATGGGCGTGGCCGAGCTGAAAGAGGCGGTGAAGATCGCGCAGGGCCGCGCCGTGCTCGAAGCTTCGGGCGGCATTACGCTCGAAACCATCCGCGAGAAAGCCTTGAGCGGCGTCGATTTCGTCTCCGTCGGACGCATGACGCAGTCTGCGCCGGCAGTGGATATCGGTCTCGACTACGGTTCTTGACCGGGACGTTTTCGCGCGACGCGCGCACGGCGATCGTCTCGCCGCAGTGCGCTCGCACATCGAAAATCGAATCAAAAATCCTCTTCGAAGGATCGAATCGCGTGTCGAATGAGTCGCGCGAGACGAAAAAAACGACACGAATCGTGTCCGCAACTCATTTTTTTATTTTCTACGATTCATTTTTGGATAATTATGCGCGTCGAGAGTCTGGCTTACGGACTTTCCGGCGGTGACGAGTGCCGCATGATCGATCGGCGAAGACGACGAGTGAGACAGCCGAGAGATGACGCGAGACGCGCTTCCATCCGAAGCCATGAATGTTGCGACGGGCTTCGGAGATCACGGCGAGATCGCGGACGGTATTCGACAAAGCGCTACGCTTTGCAGCTTGGAAGACAATGTCGGGCCGCAGCGTCGTGTTGAAGATTTAGTTCCGTTCGTGACGTGAAGATCTAGGAGAGTTGATGGCTCGTAAGAAAATCGCCCTGATCGGCGGCGGCAATATCGGTGGCACCTTGGCCCACCTGGCTGCGCTGAAGGAATTGGGCGACGTCGTTTTGTTCGATATCGTTGACGGTCTGCCCCAGGGTAAAGCCCTGGATTTGGCCGAATCTTCGGCGATTGAGGGTTTCAACGCTTCCGTCACGGGCGCGAATGATTATTCCGCCATCAAGGGCGCTGACGTGGTCATCGTCACCGCCGGCGTCGCCCGCAAGCCGGGCATGAGCCGTGACGACCTGATCGGCATCAACACCAAGGTCGTCTCCACCGTCGGCGCAGCGATCAAAGAGCATTGCCCCGGCGCCTTCGTCATCGTCATCACCAATCCGCTGGATGTGATGGTCTTGATCATGAAGGAAGCCTCCGGCCTGCCCGCGGAGCGGGTGGTCGGCATGGCCGGCGTCCTCGACGCCGCGCGCTTCCGTTATTTCCTCGCCGAAGAGTTCAAAGTCGCGGTCGAGGATGTCCAGGCCTACGTTCTCGGCGGCCACGGCGACACCATGGTGCCGCTGATCCGCTACTCGAGCGTCGGCGGCTTGCCGATTCCCGACCTGGTGAAGATGGGTTGGAGCACGGACAAGCGCATCGAAGAGATTGTGCAGCGCACCCGAGACGGTGGCGCTGAGATCGTGGCACTTTTGAAGACCGGTTCGGCGTTTTACGCCCCGGCTTCGGCGGCGATCCAGATGGCGGAGTCCTTTTTGAAGGACCAGAAGCGGGTTTTGCCCTGCGCCGCCTATCTGCAAGGGGAATATGGGGTCAATGGAGTCTATGTGGGCGTGCCCGTCGTCATCGGCGCCGGCGGGGTAGAGCGCATCATCGAGATTCCTTTGAGTAAGGACGAGAAGGCCATGTTTGATAAATCCGTTGCGGCCGTGGAAGGGCTGATCACGGCGGCCAAGTCCTTACAAAACAAGCCGGCCTAAATCAGGGCAGACCAAAGCGTAAAAACGTAGCGGAATTTCAACAAACTAACGAAGAGAGCAGAAAAATGGTTAAGAAGCCCGCGAAGAAGAAAGTTGCCAAGAAGAAGGTTGCCAAGAAGGCGAAGAAGAAGGCCGCCAAGAAGAAGTAGTTTCTAACGAAACTAGTTTGACTATGGTCCGGGACAACCGATCCGCTTCGGCGTGACTCGGTTCCCGGACCAGCCTTCCTGACCCGCCCCGTCCATTGCTGATGCGATGGACGGGGCGGGCACGTTTCGGGCTTAGTTTTTGGCCAGCTCCGTTGGCGACTCGCCGTCGCGACCGGCCTTCCTCAACCCGCCCCCAGCCCCTCATGGCCTCGCCGGACATCCAAAATGTCCGCATGTTCCGCTGCATAGATTTTTTATGCCACGCTCATCGCGGGGATAAGCGTGAATTCAAATACCGCGGCCAAATTAGGCTGATCCCGCGCGCTATGGGGCGGGACGCGACGAGCCTTTGCCAGTTTTGCGCTGCCGACCCCTTCGGCTAAAAGCCTTTGTCTCCCGGCATAGCGCTCGCGCAAGCCTGCAAATAATGGATTCAACTCATATTGAAATTTATCGCCTAATTAATTCAGTATAGCTTCGCTGAACAATGAGAGCTGGTCGACCCTGCTACGGGTTCGTCAAGGCTCCGGGGCGCCAAGCGCCACAGCCAAATAGCATCCAATCGCCTAGGGAGGGCACGGACGATGCGCGACACCAAGAAACTTGGAAAAAACCCGGGCCGCGTCGGCTCGCTTGCCGCTTGCTTCGCTATGGCGGGAATTATGGCTGGTTGGGGATCCCCAGCTGCGGCGCAAGACGGCAATTTCTACGCGGGCAAGGCGATCGATCTCTATGTCGGCTACGACGCCGGCTCCACATACGACCTCTATGCCCGATTGCTCGGCGAGCATGTCAACCGCTTCATCGCCGGCAAACCGAACGTCATCGTCCGCAACATGACGGGCGCCAGCAGCATGCGCGCCATGACTTATATCCAGCAGGTGGCGAATAAGGACGGGACGGCCTGGGGCGCGATCGACCGCAACGTCCCGGTCGAGCCCATCCTGTACGGCTCCGATTCCATCGCGCCCTTCAAGAACCCTTCGGAATTCCGGTGGATCGGCAGCCTCAACACCGAGGTCGGCGTCGCCGCAGTGTGGCACACCACAGGCGTCAAATCCTGGGAAGAAACGCTGAGCCGGCCGACGATCGTCGGCATGGCCGGCGCCCAGGGCGGCATCGGCGCCCGGGTGCTGAACAGCATTCTCGACACGAAATTCCAGCAGGTCTGCTGCTACGGCTCGGATGCGAACCAGAACTTGGCGCTCGAACGCGGCGAGATCGAAGGCCGGATCGGCTGGTCCTGGTCCAGCCTGAAATTCACCAGCATGGAGTGGCTGCAAAGCGGCAAGATCGCGCTCCTCATGCAGATCGGGCTGCAGAAGAACGCGGAAATTCCCGACAGCGTGCCGCTGATCATGGACCTCGCCAAAAGCGATAAGGACAAAGCGGCGCTCAAGATCATTTTCGCCAATCAATCTCTCGGCCGACCTTTCGTCATGCCGCCCGGCACGCCTGCCGCTCGAGTGGCTGAAGTGCAGCGCGCCTTCGATGCGATGACGAAGGATCCGGAATTTCTCGCTGACGCGGCGAAACGCAAACTCGAGATCACCGACCCGAAATCCGGCGTGGAGATCGAAGCGCTGCTGAAGGACATCTACGCGTCGTCCGACGAATCCATCGCCCTGGCCCGGCATGCGATCAAGTCGGGCAGCTACAAGGTGAAGGACGAACCGAAAAAATAGCCGCAGCGATTGCTGCGAATGAGGAGCCTTCAGCCATGCTGACTAAAGAGCAAAACGACCTACTCACCCAAACCGGTCCCGGCACGCCCTGCGGGAAACTTCTGCGCAGCTATTGGCAGCCGATTGCGGCGTCGCAAGAGATTCCGCCGGGCGGCGATCCTTTGCCGATCCGCATCATGAGCGAGGACCTCGTGCTGTTCCGCGACGACAAGGACCGCTTGGGGCTCATCCAGCGCAATTGCCCGCACCGCGGCACCGATCTCAGCTATGGCCGCATCGAGAACGGCGGCATCCGCTGCCTCTATCATGGCTGGCTGTTCGACAAGGACGGCAAATGCTTGGAGCAGCCGGCCGAGAAGCGCAGCTTCTGCGACTCGGTGAAGCTCGTGTCCTATCCGGTGCAGGAAAAGGGCGGCGCGATCTGGACATACATGGGAGAGGGCGAGCCGCCTTTGATCCCCGATTTCCAGTTCCTGACGGCGCCCGAGCCCAACCGCTGGACCTACCGATCGATTCAGATGTGCAATTGGCTGCAAGGCGTCGAAAGCTCAATCGATCCCGTGCACACGACCTATCTGCATCGCTTGCCGCCCGGCAACCCGAGCATCCGGTCGGGCAACGATGTTCTCAGCCTGCGCGGCGGCGAGCCGCCCGACGTCAGCAGCGAGGCAACGAACTTCGGGCGGCGGATTTTCGCGCTGCATACCAACCGGGATGGCAGCAAGTATTTGCGCGTGAACAATTATGCTTATCCAAACGGCGCCATGCCCTCCACCGGGACGGGCAAAGCGGGATACCAGGGCCGTATCTACGTGCCGATCGACGACGATTGTCATGCGACCTTCGAATTCATCTATCGGCACTCGGAGCCGCTCGATAAGCCAGCGCTGCTGAAATTCCGCGAGGAGAACATCGCGCCGGACAAGCGCTATATTCGCCGGCCGGAGAACCGCTATCTGCAGGACCGCCAGTCCATGAAGGATGGCGTATTCACCGGCATGGGGAAATATTTCCCGGCGCACGACGCCTTCGCCATCGAAACCCAGGGCGGCATTCGCGACCGCACCCAGGAAAATCTCGGCTCGAGCGATGTCGTGATCGCTGCGGTGACCAAGACGCTGCTCGCCGCGATCAAGGACGTCCAGGAGGGCAAAGAGGCGCCCGGACTCGTGCGCGATCATCCGGAGAGATACCTCGACGAATTTCTCTGCATCGAAACCGCAATCGAGCCACACGAAGACGGTCCGAGCTTCTGCCGACGGGTTTTCGCCAGCCGCGGGATTGCCGCAGAGTAAGGATTACGCCGCCTCTCGCCTTTCGCCCGCCGGCGAGCTCTTTCAAACACGCCAGGATATCGAGGATCATGCAGCTGTTCATCTCGCCTATCTCTCCTTATGCCCGCAAGGTCGCCGTCGTCGGCATGCTTAAAGGCCTTGGCGATAAAATCGAGCAGGTCCGCGCGAAAGATATTGGCGTCGACCTCGGCGAGCTCAATCCGCTCAGCAAGGTGCCGACCTTCACGACCGACGACGGCGAGACGCTGATCGAATCGCCGCTGATCTGCCAATATCTCGATGAGATCGGCAGCGGCCCGACGCTCTATGGCGCGCCGGGCGCCGAGCGCCGGCGCATGTTGCAGATCGAGGCGATCGGCCATGGCGTGCTCGACGCCGCCGTCGCCTGCCGCATGGAGGTGCGCGAGCATCCGCCGGAGAAGCAGTCGGCCTCCTGGCTCGAGCGCCAGCATGAGAAGGTGCGGCGCGGCCTCACCCTGATCGAGGCCATGCTCGACGACATCGGGCCGGAACTGGGCATCCCCCACGTCACCTTCGCCTGCATGTTGTTCTTCATCGATCAGCACAAGGTCTATGAGACCTGGCGCGACAAGCACCCCAAGCTCGCCGACTGGTACGCCCGCACGCGCCTCCATCCGATGCTGGCAACGACGGAGCCCAAGCTGGGCTGATCGGCGCGCGAACCGCAAGGCTTGCCGTTCCATCAGGCGGCTGCGGGCCGCAGCGGGAAACTGGCGATTGGCAATTCCGAGGGACCGGCAAGCCGGGCAGACCCTGGGAGCGGACGCACTTATATATAGGCGCGCAACCAGCGCCCGATAAAAGCGCCCAAAAATCCATCTATATCATTGTTTTTATTAAGTTTAATGAGGAAGGGCGGGCTTAGTCCGGGACCTCCTTTGCCGTGCGGTTAAATCGGGGCTCTTCGTGAAATCCTATGGGGTTAGCGGGCTCGCCGATGCGTCGGGTCTAGGCTGTCATGGCGTTGCCAAAAATGGCGACAAGAGCCTGACTTTACGGCGGAAAATGGCGCAGGCCCGGGCCTTAGCGGTTGATCCGAAAAGCTGGGGTGATAGATTACGCGCACCGTACCCGGCGATAAGTCGGTGGCCAATGGCGGCCGCTGATAACGCCGGGCTTCGTGTCTTTATGAGAGCCGCGTCACGATAACCGTGTCGATGGCGCTCCTGCCGAAGCAAGATCTGCAAATCATCGGGCGAACATGAACATCCATGAGTACCAGGCCAAGAGCCTGTTGGCGAAATTCGGCGTTGCCGTCCCGCGCGGCGGCGTCGCTTACACACCGCAAGAAGCCGAGAAGGTCGCAGCTGAGCTCGGCGGTCCCGTCTGGGTCGTCAAGGCGCAGATCCATGCCGGCGGCCGCGGCAAAGCCGGCGGCGTCAAGGTGGTGAAAAGCGCCGCCGACGTCGTGGCGAAATTCAAGGACATGCTCGGCATGACCTTGGTGACGCCGCAGACCGGCCCGCAAGGCAAGGAAGTGAAGCGCGTCTATATCGAGGAGGGCTGCGACATCGCCCGCGAGCTGTATCTCAGCCTCGTCATCGACCGCGCGACCAGCGAAGTGACGGTCATCGCCTCGACCGAGGGCGGCATGGAGATCGAAGAGGTCGCCGCGCACAACCCTGAAAAAATCCTC
This sequence comes from uncultured Rhizobium sp., assembly GCA_964628235.1. Lineage (GTDB taxonomy): Bacteria > Pseudomonadota > Alphaproteobacteria > SMXQ01 > SMXQ01 > CAMAVH01. The sequence continues at coordinate 10,690 of CAZVLU010000058.1, forward strand.
AAAGTGGCGATCGATCCGGTCGCCGGCTTGCAAGCCTACCACGCGCGCCAGATCGCCTTCGGCCTCGGCCTCGAAGGCAAGCAGGTCAATAGCTGCGTGAAATTCCTCAGCGCGTTCTACAAAGCCTTCATGGCGCTCGACGCCTCGCAGGTCGAGATCAACCCGCTGGTCGTCACCGGCGCCGGCGATCTGATCGCGCTCGACGCCAAGATGAACTTCGACGACAACGCGCTCTTCCGTCAGCCAGAAGTCTCGGCGCTGCGCGACGAAGATGAAGAAGACCCGGCCGAGCTCGAAGCCTCGAAGCACAACCTCAACTACGTGAAGCTCGACGGCAACATCGGCTGCATGGTGAACGGCGCCGGCCTCGCCATGGCGACCATGGACATCATCAAGCTCTATGGCGGCGAGCCGTCGAACTTCCTCGACGTCGGCGGCGGCGCGACGCGCGAGCGCGTCACCACGGCCTTCAAGCTGATCCTGTCGGACCCCAACGTCGAAGGCATTTTGGTCAATATTTTCGGCGGAATCATGCGCTGCGACGTGATCGCCGAAGGCGTCGTCGCGGCGGCCCGCGAAGTCAGCTTGCATGTGCCGCTCGTGGTGCGCCTCGAAGGCACCAACGTCGAGCTCGGCAAGAAAATTCTCACACAGTCAGGCCTGCCGATCGTCTCGGCCGACAATCTGGCGGACGCCGCCGAAAAGATTGTCAAAGCCGTGAAGGAGGCCGCGTAAATGTCCGTTCTGGTCGGCAAAAACACCAAGGTCATTTGCCAAGGCTTCACCGGCGCCCAAGGCACTTTCCATTCGCAGCAGGCCATCGCTTACGGCACCAAGATGGTCGGCGGCGTGACGCCGTCGAAGGGCGGCACCAAGCATCTCGACCTGCCGGTGTTCAACACCGTCGAAGAGGCCGTGCATGTGACCGGCGCCAACGCTTCCGTCATCTATGTGCCGCCGCCGTTCGCGGCCGACGCCATCCTCGAAGCGATCGACGCGGAGATTCCGCTGGTCGTCTGCATCACCGAGGGCATCCCGGTGATCGACATGATCGCCGTGAAGCGTGCGCTCGCCGGCTCCAAGACGCGCCTGGTCGGCCCGAACTGCCCGGGCGTCATCACGCCCGACGAATGCAAGATCGGCATCATGCCCGGCCACATCCACCATCGCGGCAAGATCGGCATCGTCTCGCGCTCCGGCACGCTGACCTATGAAGCCGTCGCCCAGACCACGGCGGCCGGTCTCGGCCAGACCACCTGCATCGGCATCGGCGGCGATCCGATCAACGGCACCAACTTCATCGATTGCCTGGAGATGTTCCTCGGCGATGACGAGACCCAGGGCATCATCATGATCGGCGAAATCGGCGGTTCGGCCGAAGAAGAAGCCGCAGACATGCTCAAGGCGTCGAAGAAGAAAAAGCCGGTCGTCGGCTTCATCGCCGGCGTCACGGCTCCGCCGGGCCGCCGCATGGGCCATGCCGGCGCGATCATCTCGGGCGGCAAAGGCACCGCTGCCGACAAGATGGAGGCCATGCGTTCGGCCGGCATCACCGTCGCCGATTCGCCGGCCAGCCTCGGCAGCGCGATGTTGAAAGTGATGACGGGCAAGTAAGCCCTGGTTAACAATCCTGGGCCGATAGTCGGCCCAGGATGCGGCGTCGCGCATTGCCCCGCATTATGGTTAACCCCATATGAGGGGGCGGCGCCGAATAAGCGGCGGCCCTGTGCGACGCGCGCAGGAACAGGCGGGCCCTGACCCGCTCATGACGCTCTCGCGGAGCGATAATCGCCCCGGAGCGTAGCAAGGGCGGGTTCTCAGGCGGAACCCCAAGGTAAGCGAACGCAAGATGGCGACCGAACTACCCGATAGCATCTTCTCCGGCGGCAACAGCGCTTTCATCTCCGACCTCTACGCCCGTTGGACCGAGAACCCCGGTTCCGTCGATGGCGAGTGGGCCGTGTTCTTCGCCGGCCTCGGCGACGAGGCCCATGCGGCCTTGAAAGAGCATTACGGCGCGAGCTGGGCGCCGAAGACCAAGCGCCCCGCCATGAACGGCCCGGCCTACGATTTCGCCCCCTGGCTCGACCCGACGCCCCCCAAGGGCGCGAAAGCGCCCGCTGGTAAAGATGGGGCAAAAGCCAATGGCGCTGCAGCGCCGGCCGACGCGGGCGTCAGCGCCGCGCAAATGCGCGCCGCCACGCTCGATTCGATCCGCGCCCTAATGTTGATCCGCGCCTATCGCGTGCGCGGCCATCTGCTCGCCGATCTCGATCCCTTGGGGTTGACGCCGCCCGCCGCGCATCCTGAATTGGATCCCAAGTCCTACGGCTTCAACGATGCCGACTGGGACCGACCGATCTTCATCGACAACGTGCTCGGCCTCGAGTCCGCGACGCTGCGCAAGATCATCGAAGTGCTGCGCGAGACCTATTGCGGCAAGATCGGCGTCGAGTTCTTGCATATGCAGGACCCGGCCGAAAAGGCTTGGATTCAAGAGCGCGTCGAGCGCTCGCGCAACCGCCCCGGCCTGTCGAACGACGAAAAGAAGGCGGTGTTCAACCATCTGACGAGCGCCGAAGGCCTGGAAAAATACTGCCAGCTCAAGTTCACCGGCACCAAGCGCTTCGGCCTGGACGGCGGCGAGTCGATGATTCCCGTGCTCGAAGAGATCATCAGCACGTCGGCACGCTTGGGTGTCGAGGAAATCGTCTTCGGCATGCCGCATCGCGGCCGCTTGAACGTGCTGACCAACATCATGGGCAAGTCGTTCACCGCGTTGTTCTCGGAATTCCAGGGCAACTCCTCGACCCCGGAAGAGACGGTCGGATCGGGCGACGTGAAGTATCATCTCGGCGCGTCGGGCGACCGCGAGATCGCCGGCCATAAGATGCATCTCTCGCTCAACGCCAATCCGTCGCACCTCGAAGCGGTCGATCCGGTCGTCGTCGGCAAGGTGCGCGCCAAGCAGGCGCAGCGCGGCGATCTGGTGCGCGAAAAGGTCATCGGCGTGCTGATGCACGGCGACGCCGCTTTCGCCGGCCAGGGCCTAGTGCCGGAAACGCTGTGCTTCGCCGGCTTGCGCGGTTACCGCTCGGGCGGCACGATCCATCTGATCGTCAACAATCAGATCGGCTTCACCACCGCGCCGGCCTATTCGCGCTTCTCGCCCTACCCGTCGGACGTCGCCAAGGGCTTTCAGGCGCCGATCTTCCACGTCAACGGCGACGATCCCGAAGCGGTCGTCCATGTCGCGCGCATCGCCAGCGAATATCGCCACATCTTCAAGAAGGACGTGGTGATCGATCTGTTCTGCTATCGCCGCCACGGCCACAACGAAGGCGACGAGCCTTCGTTCACCCAGCCGATCATGTACCGCAAGATCGCCGGCCACCCGACGGCGCCGGAAATCTACGCCAAGCGCCTGATCGCCGAAGGCGTGATGAGCGCCGATGAAGTCGCCGCGACGCAGAAGGCCATGCATCAGCGCCTCGACGAGGCGTTCGAAGCGGCAAAAACCTATAAGCCGAACAAGGCTGACTGGTTCGAAGGCGCCTGGCGCGGCTTCGGGCGCGCCAGCAACGACGACCGCAAGGGCAATACCGCCGTCGAAACCGACGTCCTCAAGAAGGTCGGCAAGGTCATCAGCAGCGTGCCGCCGGAGTTCAAGCTGCATTCGCGCATTCAGCGCCAGTTGCAGCAGAAAGCGACGATGTTCGAGACCGGTCAGGACTTCGACTGGGCGACTGCCGAGGCGCTGGCGTTCGGCACGCTGGTCCTCGAAGGCACGCCGGTGCGTCTGTCGGGCCAGGACTCGGGCCGCGGCACGTTCTCGCAGCGCCACTCGGTGCTGGTCGATCAGCAGACCGAGGACCGCTACGTTCCCTTGATGCATGTCGATCCGAAGCAGGCGCAGTTCGAAGTTGTCGATAGTCCGCTGTCGGAAGCCGGCGTGCTCGGTTTCGAATACGGCTATTCGGTCACCGATCCCAATTCGCTGGTGCTGTGGGAGGCGCAATTCGGCGATTTCGCCAACGGCGCGCAGGTCATCGTCGACCAGTTCATCTCGTCGTCGGAAAGCAAGTGGCTGCGCATGAGCGGCCTGGTGATGTTGCTGCCGCACGGCTACGAAGGCCAAGGCCCGGAGCATTCCTCGGCCCGCCTTGAGCGCTATCTGCAGGCCTGCGCCGAAGACAACATGCAGGTCGCCTATTGCTCGACGCCGGCGAACTACTATCACGTGCTGCGCCGCCAAGTGCGCCGCAACTTCCGCAAGCCGCTCATCATCATGACGCCGAAATCGTTGCTGCGTCACAAGCTCTGCGTCTCGACGCTCGCCGACTTCGGTCCGGGCACCAGCTTCCATCGCGTCATCGGCGAAACCAACGCCTTGGTCGCCGACGCCCAGGTGAAGCGCGTCGTGCTCTGCAGCGGTAAGGTCTATTACGATCTGTGGCAGGAACGCGAGAATCGCGGCGTGAAGGATGTCGCCATCGTCCGCGTCGAACAGCTCCATCCGTTCCCGGCGGGCACGCTGGCCCTCGAGCTCGGCCGCTATCCCAACGCCGAAGTCGTGTGGTGCCAGGAAGAGCCTCAGAACATGGGCGCTTGGACCTTCGTCGACCGCCGCATCGAGGCTGCGCTGGCCGGCCTCAAGGTCTCGGCCAAGCGTCCGATCTATGTCGGCCGCCCCGAAGCCGCCTCGCCGGCCACCGGTTTGTTGCGCCGCCACAATCGCGAACAGGCGCAACTGGTGGACGAAGCGCTGACGGTGAAATAATCTCGGCCCGTCGAAAGCGCCGTAAAAGCGGCCTTTTCGACGGCTTTGTTGAACGCTCCGCGCATATGGCGCGAGGGAAGAAAAGCTCAGGCGACAGGGACGATAAGCGTCTCGCGTGTCGCCCGCACATCAGGTGAAAGAGACAATGGCTGTTGATATCGTCGTGCCCACCCTGGGCGAATCGGTGACCGAAGCGACCGTCGCGAAGTGGTACAAGGCCGCGGGCGACCGCGTGGAGATCGACGAGCCGTTGCTCGAGCTCGAAACCGACAAGGTTGCGGTCGAGGTCAACGCCCAGGCTGCTGGCGTGATCGACGAAATCCTCGTGCCGACGGGCGGCGAAGTCGCTGTCGGCGCGGTGCTCGGGCGCATCGCCGAGGGTGCTGGTGGCGCAAAGGCCGCGCCCAAGCCGGCCACCGCGCCGGCGCCTGCCGCTGCGCCCGCTGCTGCCGCGTCGGCCCCCGTCGCCGCTGCGCCCAGCGTTGCTGCAGACGCGCCGCTGGCGCCCGCCGTGCGCAAGCTGATCGAAGAGAACAATCTCGACCCGGCCAAGATCAAGGCGAGCGGCAAAGACGGTCGTTTGACCAAGGAAGACGTTCTGACGCATCTAGAGAAGGCCGCCGCCGCGCCGGCCGCGAGCCCCGCGCCGAAACTCGCGCCGTCCGCTCCAGCCGTCAGCTTGCCGCCGGCCCAGCCCGGCGTGCGCGAAGAGCGCGTCAAGATGACCCGCCTGCGCCGCCGCATCGCCGAGCGCCTCAAGGAAGCCCAGAATACCGCCGCCATGCTCACCACCTTCAACGAGGTGGACATGACGAACGTGATGGCGCTGCGCAACGCCTATAAGGACCAGTTCGAGAAGCGCCACGGCATCAAGCTCGGTTTCATGAGCTTCTTCGTGAAGGCGGCCATCGCCGCGCTCAAGGACATCCCCGAGGTCAACGCCGAGATCCAGGGCGACGAGCTCGTCTATAAGAACTACTACGACGTCGGCGTCGCCGTCGGCACCGAGAACGGCTTGGTCGTTCCGGTGCTGCGCAATGCCGATCAGATGGGCCTCGCCGATGTCGAGAAAACCATCGCCGGCTTCGGCCGCAAGGCGCGCGACGGCAAGCTGACGATCGACGACATGACCGGCGGCACCTTCACCATCTCGAACGGCGGCATCTACGGCTCGCTGCTCTCGACGCCGATCCTGAACACGCCGCAGTCGGGCATCCTCGGCATGCACAAGATCCAAGAGCGGCCGATCGTCGTCGCCGGCAAGATCGAAATCCGCCCGATGATGTATCTGGCGCTGTCTTACGATCACCGCATCGTCGACGGCCGCGAGGCCGTCACCTTCCTGGTGCGCTTGAAGGATTGCATCGAAGACCCGAGCCGCCTGCTGCTCGAGGTCTAAAGGCTCCGCGTTCGTGAACATCTGCGCCCTGCCGATCGGTGGGGCGCAGTCGTCTTAAGCCCCTCTCTGATTAGGATCGCCACCCATGGCTGACCAACCCACCTCCTTCGATCTCGTCGTCATCGGCTCCGGCCCCGGCGGCTATGTCTGCGCCGTGCGCGCCGCCCAGCTCGGTCTCAAGACCGCCATCGTCGAAAAGCGCGAGACGCTCGGCGGCACCTGCCTCAACGTCGGCTGCATCCCGTCGAAGGCGATGCTGCAAGCCTCCGAGAAGTTCGAGGAAGCGGCCCATCATCTCGCCGCCTTCGGCGTCAAGGTCGGCAAGCCGGAACTCGATTTCGCCGGCTTCATGGCGCACAAGGACAAGACGGTGAAGTCGAACGTCGACGGCGTCGCCTTCCTGATGAAGAAGAACAAGATCGAATGGTTCAAGGGCGCCGCCTCGCTCGCCGGCGACGGCAAGGTGAATGCCGCGCTCAACGCGGGCGGCTACGCGACGCTGACGGCGAAACATATCGTGCTCGCCACCGGCTCCGACGTCGTCTCGCTGCCCGGCATCGCCATCGACGAGAAGACCATCATTTCCTCGACCGGCGCGCTGTCGCTCTCGTCGGTGCCCAAGCGCCTCGTCGTCATCGGCGGCGGCGTCATCGGCCTCGAACTGGGCTCGGTGTGGCAACGTCTCGGCGCGCAAGTGACGGTCGTCGAATTCCTCGACCGCATCCTGCCGCCGATGGACGGCGAAGTGTCCAAGTCGATGCAGAAGATTCTCGCCAAGCAGGGCATGGCCTTCAAGCTCTCGACCAAAGTGACCTCGGCGAAAGCCGGCGCGAATGGCGTGACGTTGACGCTCGAAGCGGCGGCTGGCGGCAGCGCCGAAACGCTGGAAGCCGATGTCGTGCTGGTGGCGGTCGGCCGCAAGCCTTACGTCGAGGGCCTCGGCTTGGATAAGGCCGGCGTGAAGCTGGATTCCCGCGGCCGCATCGAAACCGACGGCCATTTCAAGACCAACGTGCCGGGCATCTACGCCATCGGCGACGTCATCATCGGCGCCATGCTGGCGCACAAGGCCGAGGACGAGGGCGTGGCGCTCGCCGAGCGCCTCGCCGGCCAGGCCGGCCATGTGAACTATGACGCGATCCCGAGCGTCGTCTATACCGCGCCGGAAGTCGCCGCCATCGGCAAGACCGAGGAAGAGTTGAAGGCGGCCGGCGTCGCCTACAAGGTCGGCAAGTTCCCCTATATGGCGAATGGCCGCGCCCGCGCCATGAACGCGACGGATGGCTTCGTGAAAATTCTCGCCGACGCCAAGAGCGACCGCGTGCTCGGCTGCCATATCGTCGGCGCCGACGCCGGCCATCTGATCGCCGAGATCGCGGTTGGCATGGAATTCGGCGCGTCGGCCGAAGACATCGCGCGCACCTGCCATGCCCATCCGACGCTGTCGGAGAGCGTCAAGGAAGCGGCGCTCTCGGTCGCCGGCCGCGCGATCCATATGTGAGGCGGCGGCTGAACCGCTTGTCTTACGCGCTTCGTCTTGAAGCGCCCCCCACCCTAACCCTCCCCCGCAAGGGGGGAGGGAAGGGGTCGACACCGCCGACACCATCTCCGTCCCCCACGAGGGGGGTAGGCCGGGCTGGGGGTGGTCGGGCCGGCCC
>CAZVLU010000059.1:0-18237 GCA_964628235.1 uncultured Rhizobium sp.
CGGCGAGCGAATTGGCCACCGCGTTCTCGGTGTCGTTGTGGCAATGGATGCCGAGATGGTCGCCTGGGATATGCTTGGCGACCTCGCCGACGACGCGCTCGATGTCATGCGGCAAGGTGCCGCCGTTGGTGTCGCACAGCACCACCCAGCGCGCGCCCGACTCGTAGGCCGCCTTGACGGCCGACAGGGCGTAGTCCGGATTGTCCTTATAGCCGTCGAAGAAATGCTCGGCGTCGAAGATCGCTTCGTCCATCTTTTCGGCGGCGAGCTTCACGCTGTCGCGGATCATGGCGAGGTTCTCGGCGAGATCGATGCCGAGCGCGACCTTCACCTGGAAATCCCAGGTCTTGCCGACCATGGTGCCGACGCGCGCCTTGGTCCCGAACAGGGCGGTCAGCGCCGGATCGTTGGAGGCCGAGCGGCCGGCGCGGCGCGTCATGCCGAAAGCGGTGAACTTGGCATGCTTGAGGCGCGGCGGCTTGGCGAAGAAGGCATCGTCGGTCGGGTTCGCGCCAGGCCAGCCGCCCTCGACATAGTCGATGCCCAGCGTGTCGAGCGCTTCGGCGATGGCGGTCTTGTCCGCCACGTTGAAATCGACGCCCTGCGTCTGCGCGCCGTCGCGCAGCGTCGTGTCGTAGAGATAAACCCGGTTCGACATGCTATTCGGCCCTGCGCCAGACGGTGCCGCTCGGCGAGGCCGAGACCGACACTTTCAGTTCGGTGAGTTTCGCGCGAAGGCCGTCAGCCTTGGCGTAGTCCTTCTCTTTGCGCGCGCCATCCCAGGCGGCGACAAGTTGGTCGATCTCCGCGTCGGGCAGCGCGCCGGAATTGGCCGGCGTCCATTTCAGCCAAACCGCCGGGTCCTGCTGCAGCACGCCGAGCAGATGGCCGGCGGCGAGCAGATCGGCCTTCGCCTGCGCCGCGTCCTTGCCAGCCATGATCAGCTTGTTGAGGTTCTTGGCCAGTTCGTAAAGATGCGCGATCGCCAGCGGCGTGTTGAGATCGTCATAGAGCGCGTCGAGCAGCACAGCCGGCGCAGCGCCCGCCGGCACATCGCCCTCGCCGGCATCGAGCAGCGCGCGATAGATCTTGTCGAGGCCTTGCTTGGCCTGTTTCAAGCCCTCCGCCGTCCAATCGAACGGCGCGCGGTAATGCGCGCCCAGCATATAGAAGCGGATCGCTTCGCCCGGCGCTTGTTCCAGCAGTTCCGCCACCGTGAAGAAGTTGCCCAAGGATTTGGACATCTTCTCGCCGTTGACCGACAGGAAACCGTTGTGCATCCAGGTCGTCACGAATGGCTTGCCGCCATGGGCGCAAACCGACTGGGCGATCTCGTTCTCATGGTGCGGGAACACCAGATCGAGTCCGCCGCCGTGGATGTCGAAGCTCTCGCCGAGATGCGCTTCCGACATGGCGGAGCATTCGATATGCCAGCCCGGACGGCCGCGACCCCACGGGCTCGGCCAACCCGGCTGATCCTCGGCCGACGGCTTCCACAGCACGAAGTCGGCCGCGTCCTTCTTGTAGGGCGCCACTTCGACGCGCGCGCCGGCGATCATTTCCTTGCGGTCGCGATTGGACAAGCGGCCGTACTCCGGCATCGACGGCACGTTGAACAGCACATGGCCGTCGTTGACGTAGGCATGATCCGCCGCGATCAGCTTCTCGATCATGGCGATCATCTGGGCGATATGGTCGGTCGCGCGCGGCTCGACCGTCGGCGGCAGCGCGCCCAGCGCCGCCATGTCCTCGTGGAACAGGCGCGTCGTGGTGCGCGTCACCTCGTCGATGGCGATGCCCTTGGCCTTGGCGGCATCCATGATCTTGTCGTCGACGTCGGTGATGTTGCGGACGTAGGTGACCTTCGGATAGCTCCGCTGCAGCAGGCGGAACAAGGTGTCGAACACGATGACCGGGCGCGCGTTGCCGATATGGGCGCGGTCATAGACCGTCGGGCCGCAGACATACATGCGCACGTTCGCCGGATCGAGCGGCTTGAACGCCTCTTTGCGTTTGGTCAGGGTGTTATGCAGCGCAAGCGACAAGACGGGCCTCTGGTCTTTCTGGTCTCTAAGCGGTTTTTCCGAGGAGCCGCGCCTTCGCCCGCGCCGGCCCGATGAGGGGTAACAGATTCTTCATTTCCGGTCCATGTTCACGCCCGGTGAGCGCTAGGCGCAGCGGCTGAAACAGCGCCTTGCCTTTGCGGCTCGTCGCGGCGGCGAGCGCCTTTGTCCAGACCGGCCAAGTCTCCGTATCGATCGCGTCGGGCAGCGAGTCGGCGGCAGCCTTCAGGAAGTCGCCGTCTTCGGCCTGCACCACCGGCGTCAACGGCTCGCGGCAGACGCTCCACCATTCGGCGGCGTCGGACGGCTTGGTCAGGTTGCCGCGCACGGCGAGCCAAAACGGCTCGTCCATCGCGACGTTGACATGCGCCTTCGCTGCCTCGAACGGCATGGCGTGCATGAACTGCGCGTTCAACCGGTCGAGATCGGCCTTGTCGAACTTCGGCGAGGCGCGGCCGAACTTGGCCCAATCGAACGCCGCGACCAGCTCATCCAAATTTTTGTGCATCGTCACGGCATCGGAGGTGCCGAGCGCCGCGAGCAAGCTGTTGACCGCCATCGGCTCGATGCCTTCGGCGCGCATGTCGCGCAAGCTGAGCGCGCCTTCACGCTTGGACAACCCCTCGCCTTTCGCGCCGGTCATCAGCGGCAGATGGGCGAATGTCGGTCCCCAATTGATCTTCGCGCCGTCCGGCGCGAGGCCGCCCAAGGCTTCGAACAGCTGAATCTGCACGGCGGTGTTGGTCATATGGTCGTCGCCACGGATGACATGCGTCACGCCCATGTCGATATCGTCGACCACCGAGGTCAGCGTGTAGAGCAGCGCACCGTCCTCGCGCACCAGCACGGGGTCGGACAGATGCTTGGTCTCGAAACCGGCCGGGCCATGGGCGAGATCGGTCCAGGCGACCTTGGCGTCTTGCAGCTTGAAGCGCCAATGGGGCTTGCGGCCTTCGACTTCCAATTTGGCGCGATCAACATCGGTCAAAGCCAGCGCGGCGCGACCATAGACCGGCGGCAACTTGCGCGCGAGACGCAGCTTACGGGCCGTGTCCAATTCCTCCGGCGTCTCGTAAGCCGGATAAAGCCGGCCCGACGCTTTCAGCGTCGCCATCGCGGCGTGATAGCGCGCATCGCGGTCCGACTGGCGCTGCAGATCGTCCCACGTCAAACCGAGCCAGGTCAGGTCCTCGCGGATGGCGTCGTCGTACTCGGCTTGCGAGCGCGCGCGATCGGTGTCGTCGATGCGCAGGATGAACTTGCCCTGCATATGGCGGGCGAACAGCCAATTGACCAGCGCCACGCGGGCGTTGCCGACATGGAGATAGCCCGTGGGCGACGGCGCGAAACGGACGGTGACGCTCACGATCCCGCCTCGTCGAAGCGATTGGTGATCGGATAACGCCGTTCGCGGCTCAAGGTACGGCGCGTGATCTTGACGCCAGGCGGCGCTTGGCGGCGCTTATATTCGGCGAGCGTCAGCATGCGCCAAACGCGCGCCACGGTGGCGCGGTCGAAGCCGCGCGCGGCGACCGCGTCGATACCCATATCCTCTTCCACCAAGTGATACAGGATGGCGTCGAGCGTCTCGTAAGGCGGCAAGCTGTCTTCGTCCTTCTGGTTGGGGCGCAGCTCGGCGGTCGGCGGCTTGGTGATGACGCGCTCGGGCATCACCGCGCCGTGCGGGCCTTTGGCGTCCGCAAGCATATGTTCGTTGCGCCAGCGCGACAGCGCGAAAACCTGGGTTTTATAAACATCCTTCAGCACGTTGAAGCCGCCGCACATGTCGCCGTAGAGCGTGGCATAGCCGACCGACATCTCCGACTTGTTGCCGGTCGACAGCACCATATGGCCGAACTTGTTGGACAGCGCCATGAGCGTGAGGCCGCGCGCGCGCGCCTGGATGTTCTCCTCGGTGATATTGGGCTGGGTGCCGGCGAAGCTCGCCGCCAACATGCCGCCGAAGGCTTGCATCGCCGGCTCGATCGAAATGCTGTCCAAGCGGATGCTCAGCGCATGGGCCACCGCTTCCGCATCATCGAGGCTTTCGCGCGAGGTGTAGGGCGACGGCATCATCACGCAATGGACGCACGCCGACCCCAGCGCGTCGACCGCGACCGCCGCCGAGATGGCGGAATCGATGCCACCCGAAAGCCCCAACAACACGCCGGGAAAGCCGTTCTTTTCGACATAGTCGCGCAAGCCGAGCGTCATGGCGCCATAGACCGCCGCCAAATCGTCGAGCGCTTCGGCCATTTCGCCGCCGGACAGCGTGGCGCCCTCCCAGCGCACCGTTGTCAGATGTTCGCTGAAGGACGGCAGGCGTGCCGCGAGCGCGCCATCGGCCGAGACGGCGAAGGACGCGCCGTCGAACACCAATTCATCCTGGCCGCCGACCTGATTGACATAGAGCAGCGGCAATCCCGTCTCGATGACGCGGGCACGCGCCAGTTCGACGCGCTGCGCGCCTTTGCCAAGCTCGAAGGGCGAGCCGTTCGGCACGATCAGGATATCGGCGCCGCGCGATTTGAGGTGATTGCTCACCGTCGGCGTCCACATGTCCTCGCAGACCAGCAGGCCGAGCTTACGGCCCTTGAACGGCACCGGCTCGGGCAAGGCGCCCGGCTTGAACACGCGCTTCTCGTCGAACACGCCGTAGTTCGGCAGGTCCCACTTGTAGCGCACAGCGGCGATCTTGCCGCCGTCGAGCAGCAGCACGGCGTTGTGCAGGCCCGTCTCGTCCGACCAGGGCGCGCCGAGCACGACGGCGGGTCCTTTCGCCGTGTGACGGGCGAACTCTTCCACCGCGCTTTTGACGCGCGCGAGAAAGGCCGGACGCAGCACCAGGTCTTCCGGCGGATAGCCCGAGACGACCAGTTCGCTGGCGACCATGAGATCCGCGCCGGCGCTCGCCGCGGCGTCCTGCGCCGCGGCGAGCGTGGCCAGGTTGCCGGCGATGTCGCCCACGGTCGGCTTGCTCTGGGCGAGCGCGATGACGATGGGTTCTGTCATTTGCGCAACAGGAATTCGCGGCCGATCTTGACCGACGGTTCGCCGTCATAGGCGATCACGTCGGCGGTGGCGTAGGTTTCGTGCCAGTCGTCGGGCAGGAAGGAGCCGCTGCCGATGACATCGATCGGCGCGCCGGCTTCGGCCATGACGCGGCATTTCGCCGGACCGAAGCCCGAAGTGCCGACGATCTTCACGTTGGGAAAGCCGGCGCCGTCGAGCGACTCGCGCAGATGAAAAATCGCCGCCGCCGACACGCCGGTGCCGACCAGATGGCGCAGCTCGACTTCGTTGCGGTAGCGGCGGATCGCCGCCGGATTATGGCGCTCCAGCACGGCGTAGGATTCCTGCGGGCCAAGCCCTTCGACATAGCGCCCGCCGTGCGTGTCCAAGCGCATCGACAACTCGCCCTTCGCCGCCAACTCGGGAAAGCGCCGGCAAACCTCGAGCGAGTCGGCGATCTCGCGGCCGAAGTAATCGACCAGCACCGTCATCGGCTCGCCGGGAAAGGTCTCATGGAACATTTCGGCGGCGCGCAGCGTCGAGCCGGCATAGCCGATCATCACATGCGGCATGGTGCCGATGCCCTCATCGCGGCCGAAGTAATGCGCCGTGGCGTCGGTGGCGTTGCCGACGAAGCCGACAGCGCCCGCTTCGCGCTTGGCCGCCGCCGAGCCGACCGAGGCGGCATAGGCCATCATCTCGGCCATTTCCGTGCCGGCGCAATGGCGCGCGTCGAACGCCATAAAGGCGACCTTCGGCAGATCGCGGCACATGGTGTAGGCGTTGTAAGCCGCGACGCAGGCAGCACCCAGCTTCTGCAGCAGGATGGTTTCGAGCTCGACCAACTGGCTGAGCGGCCCTGTGACATAGACCAGCGGCTCGCCGGCGCCGACCCACTCGCCTTCCTGGTAATGCGGCTCGATGGCGATGACGACGCCGCGCGCCTTGGCGATCTCCGCCAGCCAGCCGAGCGCCAGCTTCGGCGCGAAGGCGACGGGACGGCGCATAAACAGCGCGTAGGTCACGCGCTTGTCGCCGTAGCGTTCGGCCACGCGCCGCGTGCGGACGAAATATTTGTCCGTGAGACGCGGGATGTCTTCGTTGGTGGGCGACGTCATGTCCAAAGCGCTGTTCGAGTTCGACGGAGGGAGGCGAAGGGCCGGAGCGTCTCCCTCGCCGGACCCATCGGACTGGGTCGGCTCAGGAGACGGCGGCGATTCGCGCGCTTTGCAGCGCCGAGCGGCCGGTCTTCAGCCGCTCGGCGATGGTGAAGGCGAGCTCGATCGCCTGGCTGGCGTTCAAGCGCGGGTCGCAATGGGTGTGATAGCGGTCGCCGAGCGACGACTCGCTGATCGCCTGGGCGCCGCCCATGCATTCTGTCACGTCCTGGCCGGTCATCTCGATATGCACGCCGCCGGCATAGGTGCCTTCGGCCTGGTGCGCGGCGAAGAAGCCGCTGACTTCCGAGAGGATGCGGTCGACATGGCGAGTCTTGTAGCCGTTCGACGCCGTCACGGTGTTGGCGTGCATCGGATCGCACGACCAGACAAGGTTGAGGCCTTCGCGCTTGGCGGCACGCAGCAGCAACGGCAGCTTGTCCTCGACCTTGTCGGCGCCCATGCGAGCGATGATGGTCAGGCGGCCGGCTTCGTTGGCCGGATTGAGCGCTTCGACCAGACGCAGGAAGCTGTCGACCTCGAGCGTCGGGCCGGCCTTCATGCCGACCGGGTTCTTGATGCCGCGCAGGAATTCGACCTGGGCGTGGTCGGGCTGGCGCGTGCGGTCGCCGATCCACACCATATGGGCGGAGCAGTCGTACCAGTCGCCGGTCAAGCTATCGACGCGCGTTAGGGCCTGCTCGTAGCCGAGCAACAACGCCTCGTGCGAGGTGTAAAAATCCGTCTCGCGGATCTGCGGCGTCGTCTCGGAGGTCAAGCCGCAGGCTTCCATGAAGCCCAGCGTCTCGTCCAAGCGATCGGCGAACTCGCGGTATTTCTGGCCTGCCGGGCTCTTCTCGACGAAGCCGAGATTCCAGCGATGCACGCGGTGCAGGTCGGCATAGCCGCCCTGCGCGAAGGCGCGCAGCAGATTGAGCGTCGAGGCCGACTGGAAATAGACCTGCATCTGGCGCTGCGGATCGGGCAAGCGGGCGTCCGGCGTGAACTCCATGCCGTTGACCATGTCGCCGCGATAGGACGGCAAGGTGACGCCGTCGCGCGATTCGGTCGGGGCCGAGCGCGGCTTGGCGAACTGGCCGGCCAGACGGCCGACCTTCACCACCGGCAGGCTGGCGCCGTAGGTGAGCACGATCGCCATCTGCAGCAGCACGCGGAAGGTGTCGCGGATGTTGTCCGGGTGGAATTCGGCGAAGCTCTCGGCGCAATCGCCGCCCTGCAGCAGGAAGGCTTTGCCGGCGGCGACCTTGGCGAGATCGTCCTTCAGGCGGCGCGCTTCGCCGGCGAAGACCAGCGGGGGATAGGCGCGCAGCTTGGTTTCGACAGCCTCAAGGGCTGCCAAATCCGGCCATTCCGGCTGCTGTTCGATCGGCTTCGACCGCCAGGAGGCGGGCGTCCACTTCTGCGCCATGACGTCCTCAAACCGGCAATAAGCCGGCACTTATCCACAATAGGGCAGTTTATATACGCTCTCGCGACCGCCATTTCCAGCCCTGCGACAAGGCGAAACCCCAGGGATTCCGCTACCATCGGCCGTTTTTGCGGCTCAGCGTGGCGTCAAAGCCACCCCCGCTCGGCCTCAGGAGGCAACCGGCGAGCGCAATTGCACGAACTCCTCGGCCGCCGTCGGATGGATGCCGATGGTGGCGTCGAACTGCGCCTTGGTCAGGCCCGCCTTCACCGCCACGGCGAAGCCTTGGATAATCTCGGCGGCATCCGCGCCGGCCATATGGGCGCCGCGCACCCGGCCGGTCTTCTTCTCGACGACGAGCTTGATCATGGTGCGCTCGTCGCGCCCCGACAGCGTGTGCTTGAGCGGCTTGAAGGTCGAACGGTAGATGTCGACGCCGCCGAATTCCTCGCGCGCCTCCGCCTCGCTCATGCCGACGCTCGCCGCCTGCGGATTGCTGAACACGGCGGTCGGCACGTCGCGATGATCCGGCCGCATCGGATTGTTTTTATAAAGCGTCTCGATCAGGCAATGGGCTTCATAGATCGCCACCGGCGTCAGGTTCAGCCGGTCGGTGACGTCGCCGATGGCGTAGATGTTGGGCACCGATGTCTGCGAATGATCGCCGACGACGATGGCGCCGTCGCGGTTGCATTCGACGCCGGCTTCCAACAGACCGATGCCATGGGTGTTCGGCTTGCGGCCGATCGCCATCATCACCTGATCGACGACGAACGTATCGCCGTGATTGGTGGTGACATGCAAGCCGTCGGGCTGCTTCTCGATTTTGTCGAAGACGGTCTCCAGGCGGAATTTCACGCCCTTCTTCGCCATCTCCTGATGCACCAGCTTGCCGATGTCGGCATCGAAATGGCGCAGCAATTCGTTGCCGCGATAGACCACGGTGGTGTCGACGCCGAGGCCGTTGAAGATCGAAGCGAATTCCAAGGCGATATAGCCGGCGCCGGCGACGACGACGCGCTTGGGCAGCGCCGGCAGATCGAAGGCTTCGTCGGAACTGATGGTCAGCTCATGGCCGGGGAATTGCCCGTGCGACGGCTTGCCGCCGGTGCAGACCAGAATCGTTTCCGCCGTATAGCTCTTGCCGGCGACCACCACCGTGTGGGCGTCGGCAAGCTTGGCGCGGCCGAGCACCACCGTCACCTTGTTCTCGGTCAGCACCTTGCCGTAGATGCCGCCGAGGCGCGTCAGTTCCTTCTCCTTGGCGGCGACGAGTTTCGACCAATCGAACGAGCGTTCGCCGACCGTCCAGCCATAACCGGCGGCGTCCTCGAAATCCTCGGCGTAATGCGCGGCATAGGAATAGAGCTTCTTCGGGATGCAGCCGCGGTTGACGCAAGTGCCGCCCAGCCGATTGTCCTCGGCGACCGCCACGCGCTTGCCGAGCGCGCCGGCCAGCCGGGCGGCGCGCACGCCGCCCGAACCGGCGCCGATGACGAAAAGGTCGTAGTCGTAGGCCGGCATGGTCACCTCTGAGAAACTGCAAACTAAAGCGGAGCCTGAAGGCTTCGCCCCTTAATTTAGGCAGTCTTGCGCCGTCTGCCTATCCGCTTGCCGCAGACAAGAAAAAGGGCGGGGCCGACGGCCCCGCCCTTCTCGATACGATTGGTTCGGCGCTTAGCTGAACAAGCGCTTCAGCATAGACCAGTTGCCGACGGAGAAGATGATGCCGAAGGCGATGATCAACACGAAGATCGCGACCGGACCCGGACGCGACGCGTGGATTTCTTCCGTTTTACGGTTCGCGATATTGCCGTTGCCGTCCATGTAAAAGCTCCTTGCAGATATATGTGATCGAGGCTGCCGGATCATCCCGGCAACCCAAGTTCATCGAGAGATGCGATCACGCGGACGGCGGGCCCGTCTTGTCCGGAAGGTGCTCCCTGCCGCGCAGATGGCGCAGCTCGCTCAATGGTGACGCATCGATGGGCGGCTGGAATGCGGCAGGCGGCGCGGCCTTGAGCTTCGTCGTAACGGCGCGCTGCGGCTTCTCGGCGGCATGGCCGGCGAATAGCAGCGACAGTGAAAGACTTTCGCTCTCGCGGGGTTCCTCGGCAGGCAACACTGCGCACTCGCCCACAACGGCGCAGCTGGCGGCTTGAACGGCATCGATCGGGGCGCCCAAGCCGAACCCCAAGCCGAAAGCGACGACCAGGACGCGGGTGAGGACGCGGGACATAGTGCCTAAAACTAAAAATTGGCGCAAAGCGAGCATGGGCAGACCCTAACCTCTGCGTCGCCGGCCCGCAATGCGCGGCTGCAGGCCGCCGCTTCTTACGCAACTGCGAAAAGGGCGGAACCTTTCGGCCCCGCCCTTTTACGGCATAAGCGCGCTCTATATCGCCTTAGTCGATCAAGCGCTTGATCAGGCTCCAGTTATCCACCGTCAAGATGATGCCGAAGGCGATGACCATCGCGACGATGGCGATGGGGCCGGGACGCGAGGCCGGAATGTCTTCGACGGCGCGGCCAGCGATGCTGTGATTCTTATCCATGACAAAAAGTCCTTTTGTGTGCGTGATGTCTGAAAAGCCGCCGGACGACCGGTGGCCAAGCGAGATCACGCGCGCGGAGGACCTGTTTTGTCGGGAAGCGTTTGCGGACCGCGAACATCGCGCAATTCGCGGGCTTCGCCGAACGGCGAAACAGCCAGAGGAACCAGCGGCTCGACAAACGCCGACGGCACGGCCTCGGCGTCGGCGATGCCTTGCGCGCTCTCGATGGCAGCGACGACAATGGCGGGCGACGCATCGTCGCGTTCGCGCGGATCATCGCCGGACGAGGCCAAGCAATCGCTGGCTACGGCGCAGCCCGAGGGCGGAACCGCGTGGACCGGCAGGATCTCGACAACGGCGCCCAAGGTCAGCGCGACGATCAAGACGCGCGCTACAGTGGCAAAGCCGGGCATAAAACGGAAAAGCTTCATGGCGCTGAGCCTATCCCGCGCTGGAGCCGTCCGCAACGCATGGCTGTGGTGCGTCAAATTTAGCTTTTCTCCGCCACACTAGGGATTTGGCCGAATTCTGAGAATGTCCCCAATCGGCGAGGCTGCTACTTCGCCTTGCGCGGCGGAAAGATGCCGCGCGGGATGCGCACATGGATGCCTTGGCGGCCATCGACCACTTGCGTGACAGCGAAATCGGCCGCGACGCTCATCAGCGAATAAGCATCATTGCGCGACAAGCCGCGATGGTCGGTAAGCAGGCCGAGCATGTCGAGCGAGGCGTTGCGCATGGCGACGTTTAAATCGGTGTCGAAGCCATGCACGATCCAATCGGTCGGCGTCTCGAGCAACGGCGACGGAAACTTGAAATCTTTACGCAGGCGAATCTGCAAGAGAACGTCGAGCGACGATTCGATGGCGGTGCCGGACAGTTCGCCGTCGCCTTGCGAGATATGCGGATCGCCGACCGAGAACAAGCCGCCGTCGCATTGCACCGGGTAATACATCGTGGCGCCGGCGCCGATGCGCCAATTGTCGATGTTGCCGCCATGGGCGCCGGGCGGCACGGTCGAGACGCGGCCCTTGGCGTCGGGCGCGACGCCGGCGGTGCCGAGATGCGGCCGCACCGGAATCCGCACGCCTTCGAGCGCCGGCTCGCGGCAACAGTCGTCGGGCTGCGTGATGGTGCCGGGGATCAGGTACTTGCCGGGGAAGTCGTAGGCGAAGACGGCCGAGGCCGTGTTGCTCGCGGCGTCGAGCTGATAGATCGTCACGCGCTCCTTCTCGCCCATCTCTTTATAAAGATGACCCCAGCTCGCGGCGAGGTTCGAGCCATAGGGCAGGCGCGGCGTCATTTCGAGATAATGCACCTCGAGCATGTCGCCGGGCTTGGCGCCTTCGACGTAAATCGGCCCGGTCATGATATGCACGCCGGGGTAACGGTCGGATTCCGGCGTCTCGGCGAAAATGCGCTTCACGCCGTCGTCCATCATCAGGTCGGGCGCGTCGCCGGCATGATGGGTGATCGCTTCGATCTGCACGCAGTCGCCGCTCTTGACCTTCAGCGCCGGCGCCCGCGTCGCGTCGAAATAGCCCCAATGGACCGTTTCCGGCGTCGCCTTGACGATATGCAGCATCGCAACTCTCCCCTCATAATCCGCCGGCCCACAAGCTACGCGAATAAAGTATCGGTACCTTTATAGTTTGGAAAGCGCTCCGTTGGCGCGCTATGATCCCAACAACGAAAACGGAGAGCCAGCCATGCACGCGCCCTTCGACCGCGCGGCCGCGAACGTCGGCAATATCGTCAAGTTAGAGCATGTGAACACCCGCGTCACCGATCAGGGGCCGGCGACGCTGTTCTATCTCGCCGGCCTCGGCCTGACGCGTGATCCTTACGTCAACGTCAGCACCAATCTGATGTGGGTCAACGTCGGGCGTCAGCAATTCCATCTGCCGACCGGCGAACCGCAGGTGATTCGCGGTTGGACCGGCCTGGTGCTGCCGAACCGCGCCGAATTGCTCGAGCGCCTCGCCCGCGTCGCCAAACAGCTCGCCGGCACGAAATTTCTGGTGCGCGAGCACGACGACTTCGTCGAGGTCCATTGCCCGTGGGGCAACCGCTTGCGCTGCCACACCCCCGACCGCGAACGCTTCGGCGGCATCCAGCTCGGCCTGCCCTATGTCGAGTTCGACGTGCCGGTCGGCACCGCCGCCGGCATCGCCCGCTTTTACCAGCAGATCATGGTCGCACCCGCCGAATATGCCGAGACCAATGAGGGCGCGATGACGCGCGTGCCCATGGGCGAGCAATGGATGCTGTTCCGTGAGACCGACGCGCCGCTGCCCGACTACGACAACCACCATATCCAGATTTATGTCGGCGAATTCGGCGCGCCTTATGAGAAGATGAAGGCGCGCGGGCTCATCAGCATGGAGACCAACGCCCACGAATACCGCTTCATCGACATGATCGATCCCGAGGACGGCCGACTGCTCTACAAGCTGGAGCATGAAGTGCGCAGCCTGCTGCATCCCGGCTATGGCCGCGAGTTCATCAACCGCAACCCAGCGCAGCAGGGCCTCAACTACGTCGCCGGCAAAGACGCGCTGCATTGGGCTTTGCCGTAAGGGCATGGCACTATCCACCAATAAACCGTCATACCCGGGCTTGGCCCGGGTATCCACGCCTTCCCTTTTCCCAACATCGCAAGGCGTGGATGCCCGCACCAAGTGCGGGCATGAGGCAGTTAGAAGCGCCGTGCGCCCCTACTCCGCCGCGCTGGCCTTGCCGAGCGGGCCTTCGGCGCGGCGCATGTTCTGGTCGTAGACATCGAGCCAATCCTGGCTCGCCGGCGCGATGGCGTCGCCGCCGCGCGCATATCGCGCCACCGACGGCTGATCAAGGAGCCCGGGCAACGTGCCGTCCTTGGCGAACGCTTGAACGGCGGCCAGCAAGCGCTGACGCGTCAGCATGATCATGCGGTCGCTGACCGCGAGATGCTCCATCGTGCGATCGACGATCTCCCCCATGCTCTCCGTCACCGCCATGTCTTGATGGGTGACGCCGGAGATGCCGGTGAAGCTCTTGTCGCGCTGGACGTCGCGGTCGATCATATAGTCGTTGTCTTTGTTGACCGCCGAACGCCAACGACCGAACCAGTCGTCGCTGTTGGGCAGATATTCGGCGCGGCGTTCGAGGCCGGGGATCGGCGCGCCGTCTTTGAAATACGCCAATGGCGCCACGCGCTGCTTCCAGCCGACGTTGAACACCATGGTATGCGTGTCGTCCATCGGCACCCAGATATTGCCGGCGACATTGTGGGTCAGCGCGCCGTTGGGATAGAGCGTCCAGAACGGCAGCACGAATTGCGCGAAGCGGTAATAGGTCTCGCCGGCTTCGGCCGGACGGTGCGCGGCATACATGGCGCCCCACGCCGTTTCCTTCACGTGATAGTCCGGCGCGCGATGCTTGACCTGAAAGCGGTCCATGGTCGCCGGATCGAGATCCTCGGCGTCGATAAGCCCGCCGTGCAGGAAGCCGAAATGCGAGGTGTCTAGATCGCCCTCCATCGCCTGCAGCCAATTGCATTCGCGCTGCCGGCAGACGACCATTGTGTCGTCTTGCGGGCACAGCGTCGGTTCGATCTCCGGCAAGGGCGGCAGAGCCTTGCGGTCGCCCATGTAGATATAGATCAGCCCGCCGCGCTCGGCGCTTGGATAGACTTTGGCTTTGATTTTTTCGGCGAAGCCCAAGCGCTCCGGCACGTTGGGCATCTCGATGCATTGGCCGGTCGCGTCGAATTTCCAGCCATGATAGGCGCAGCGCAAGCCGCCCGCTTCGTTGCGCGCGAAGAACAGCGAGGCGCAACGGTGCGGACAGCGATGATCGAACACGCCGACCTTGCCGCCCGAGTCGCGAAAGGCGATGAGCTTCTCGCCGAGGATCATCAGGCGAGTCGGCGCCGCATCGGGCAGCAGTTCCGACGACATGATCGCCGGCACCCAGAATTGGCGCATGAAATTGCCCATCGGCGTGCCGGGGCCGACGCGCGTCAGCAGCTCGTTGTCCGCAGCCGAGGTCATGGATCAGCTCCCTACGCGCAACTATATCGGTGCCGATACATTAGCCGGGTGGCCGCGCCATCGTCAACGTACGCCGGAAAGGCCAGCGCTTAGAAGCGCTTGGCGATCATGTCGATCTCGACCAGGGCGTCGCGCGCCAGGCCGGTGACGCCGACGGTGGTACGCGCCGGGCGGCGGTTCTCGGGAAAGTACGACGCATAGGTCGCGTTCATCGCCGCATAGTCGCGCTTGAAGTCGGTCAGGTAAATGCGGACCTGGACGACATGGCGCAGTTCGAGCCCGACGCCCTTGAGCACGATGATGAGATTCTCCATCACCCGCTGCGTCTGCGCCTCGACGCCGTCCGGCAAGGGCCGCGAGTCGTCGTCGGGCCAAGTCGGCATCTGGCCGGTGATGAAAACCCAGCCGTCCGCCTCCACCGCATGACTGAACGGCGCCACCGGCGTGGGCGCGCCGGCGATCATGGTGAAGAGCGGATCGGCCATGGCTTCGGTCCTATGGCTTACGGCAGTTTGTTGTGGCTGCCGTCGCAGAACGGCATCTTGGCCGACTGCTTGCAGCCGCAGAGGCCGGCGGTGCGGCCTTCCGGTACGCTGAACTTCATCGGCGTCATGCCGCTGCCCTTGTGGCTGCCGTCGCAGAACGGCTGCTTTGCGGATAGTCCGCAGGCGCACCAGTAATAGTCTTTGCCGGCTTCGAGCGCGGTGGGATAGGAGCCCTTCTGGGCCACTTTGGGGGTCGTCATGGGTTCAGACATGTTTCTCTCTCAATATGCGTGGGTGCAGAATGTCGTGCATCTTCGGTGCCAACCGGCCGCGCCGCCTTGCTCGAAAGCGTACTCCGGAGAACAAAGCGCCGGGCCGCACAAAGCTCTGGTCAAGCCGCGCGGCACGCCTAGACTAATGCATCGCTGACGATCCATCGCCTGGAAAGAGCCGTCATGACTACGAAACTTGCGCTCCGCTCGCCCGCCCTGCCCGTCCCGTCCGACGCGCGGATGCCGGCGATTCCCGACAGCCTTTGGGCGCTGATGGCCGAGATCGGCCCGAAATGGGGCAGCAACACCAAGGGCCATATCCAGCAGATGATCGCCGAATTCAGCAAGCTGCTGGCCGATCAGCCGACCGACGGCGTCGCTGTCCAACGCGACATCGTTTACGGCGCGCATGAGCGGCAGAATTTCGACGTCTATGCGCCGGCCCCGGGCCTCGCGACGGGCCAGGCCGTGATCTTCGTCCATGGCGGCGCCTTCACCGAAGGCAACCGCACCAAGACGCCGGAGATTTACGCCAACGCCTGCTATTATCTCGCGCGCCACGGCATCCTCGCCATCAACATGGGCTATCGCCTGGCCGACAGCGTGCAGTTTCCCGGCGTCAGCGAGGACATCGGCAGCGTCGTGCGTTGGACGCGCGATAACGCCTCCAAACTCGGCATCGGCGCGGACAAGATTTTCCTGATGGGCCATTCGGCCGGCGGCGCCCATATCGGCACCTACGCATATGACAAACGCGGCCAGCCCACCTTCGGCCATGGCCTCGCCGGCCTGATCGTGCTGAGCGGCCGCGTGCGCGCCGACAATCTGCCGGAGAACCCCAACGCCAAGCGCGTCGAGGAATATTACGGCAATGACAATTCGAAGTTCGACGACATGTCGTCGGTCAGCCATGTCGACAAAGACAGCCTGCCGACCTTCATCGCCTGCGCCGAGTTCGAGAATCCGCTGATCGATCTCTATTGCTTCGAGCTGGCCCACAAGCTCGCTG
The DNA here is from genome assembly GCA_964628235.1 of uncultured Rhizobium sp. Lineage (GTDB taxonomy): Bacteria > Pseudomonadota > Alphaproteobacteria > SMXQ01 > SMXQ01 > CAMAVH01. Next base: position 16,017 of record CAZVLU010000059.1, read on the forward strand.
CTGCCAAGCGCAAGGCCCCGCCCTTCCTCTGGATGAAGGGCCACAACCACACCACGACCATCGCCGTGCTGAACACGGCCGAAGACGAACTGGGCCAAGCCATCCGCAGCTTCATCGCCGAGACGGCGCCTTAAATAGTAAGCCTTTCTTACGTAAATATAACTATAGGCTATTTTTATTGCATTAATTATCGCTTATAGCGATATATAGGTTATGCAGAATATCGCCTACAGCAAAACTGCTTTGAAATATCTGATCCGTCTTCAGCCGAAACAACGGCAACGGATCATCGATAAAATCAAAGCCGTAGCGACTGGCGAAACCGCTGACGTCAGGGCTCTCACCGGAAGGCCGGGTCATTACCGTCTTCGGGTTGGCGATATTCGCGTGATCTGGAAATGGTCCGACGATCAAATCACCTTAGATGTCATCGCCGTCGGCCCAAGAGGAGATATATATAATGACTGATATTCGTCGTGAAAAAGAAGCGCGCGCTGCCGCACAGGCTCTACGCGATGCGGCTATCCGTTTCCTCGACGCTACGGCGCCCAAGGCACGCGAGGATGACGATGAAGCCGAGGATTTAGCTTTGCTTGCCCGCGCGGAATTGGAAAACTCGGGCCATCCCATGATTCCTAGCGCTATTGCCGAGCGATTGTTTGCTGGCGACAACCCGGTGAAAGCGCTGCGCGAATGGCGAGGTATTACTCAGGAAAAACTCGCTAACACCATTGATATTTCGCAAGCGTTTCTGTCGGAAATAGAGATCGGCAACAAAACTGCCGCCGCCATCGTTTATCAGCGTATTGCCTCCGTGCTTGGAGTCGGAGTCGATCTGCTGCTGCCCGACGAGGAACTGCCCGTATTCCAACTCACCCCTCAATCTCTGGCTGATCCCGATTGGGAAGCAAGCACATATAAAGGCACCGTCATCGTTCGGGCACCGAGCGAGAAGGCCGCACGCTGGGCTGCAAGCCTCGCATTCAATATCGCCACACAACGCAAACATATTGGCGAACGCACACGCATCAACCCGTGGCGCCAAGTTGACTTGGTCGAAGCAAAAACCGTCAGAGATGTAACTTGGTCAGGGCAAGGTGGTATCGAGATACTTGATCCACCACACCATAATGAATGGCTGGGTGGGATCGATTTTAAAAATCTATAAACCCGTGATTCTCGATCATTCAAATAATCTAAAAATGAAAACTAAGCGTCTTTCAGCGTCTGCCGCCATTCATCAATTTTTGGTCGGCACAGGCATCGATTCTGCATTCAAGAACCTCGTAGCCCAGCAGATATGACCAATCTCGCACCAATGATGAAAGAAACCTGTCCTCATAAAATCAATCTCTAGTCGCGCCGCTCCAGCCAATCATGCTCCAGCGTGCGCAGACGCGTGGTGACGGAAAACAGGAACGCCGTCGACCAAGCGATCAGCAATAGGCCGTTCACGCCTTCGATGGCGCCGGCGAGACGCCAGGACTCGCTCAGCACGATGTCGCCGTAGCCCAACGAGGAAAAGGACGTGGTGGAGAAATAGAGCGCCGGCTCGATCCCATTGAGCGCGCCGACGGCGATGAAGGCCATGGCGTAAAGCCAGATCTCCACCGTATGGATGCCGATCAGGCCGAGCACCACGGAAACGATCAAAGCGCCCTGGCCGAATAGGCTCTCATGGGCGTGAAAATGCGGCCCGTTGCGCCGCAGCAGATGGGTCAGCAGCAGCAGACCTATGAAATGCACGGCGACGGTCAGGCAGACCATGCCCGCGCCGAACGCCAGGTTCTTGAACAGATCGAGCATCGCCGCCCTCCGCTTGTCGCCGCCCATAAGAAACGGGCGCCGCCTTGAGAATAAGGGGCGCCCGTTCGAGCCGTCTATGGAGCCGTGATCAGGCCCCGATGCCGCCCATGCAGAGATACTTGATCTCCAGGTAGTCGTCGGCGCCGTAGAGCGAGCCTTCGCGGCCCTGGCCCGATTCCTTCATGCCGCCGAACGGCGCGACTTCGGTCGACGTCAGGCCCTCGTTGATGCCGACGATGCCATATTCGAGCGCCTCGGCGACGCGCCAGACGCGGCCGATGTCGCGCGAGTAGAAGTACGAGGCCAAGCCGAACTCGGTGTCGTTGGCCATCTTGATGGCCTCTTCCTCGGTCTTGAACTTGAACAACGGCGCCAGCGGACCGAAGGTCTCTTCCTTGGCCACTGCCGCGTTTTT
>CAZVLU010000060.1:0-17770 GCA_964628235.1 uncultured Rhizobium sp.
CTTCTTTCATCAGCGCGTCGTCGACATGCAGGCGGCCGGCGGTGTCGAGGATGACGACGTCGAAGCCTTCGCGCCGGCCCGTGCTCATGGCGCGCGCGGCGATCATCTCGGGCGGCTCGCCTTTGACGATCGGCAAGGTGGCGACGTTGGCTTGCAAGCCGAGCAGCGCGAGCTGGTCCTGGGCGGCCGGGCGATGCACGTCGAGCGAGGCGAGCAGCACCTTCTTCTTCGACCTGCTCTGCAAACGCAGCGCGATCTTGGCCGCGCTGGTGGTTTTGCCCGAGCCCTGCAGGCCGACCATCATGTAGGCGATCGGCGGCGTCGCGGTGAGGTTGAGCGCCACGGCGTCGGAGCCGAGCATGGTGGCCAGCTCGTCTTGGACGATCTTGATGACCATCTGGCCCGGCGTGACCGAGCGGATCACCGCTTCGCCGACGGCCTTCTCGCTGACCTTGGCGATGAAGTCCTTGACCACCGGCAGGGCGACGTCGGCCTCGAGCAGGGCGACGCGCACTTCGCGCATGGCCTCCGCCACGTCGGACTCGCGCAGAGCGCCCCGGCGGGTCAGCCGGTCGAACACCCCTGTCAGCTTGCCGGAAAGGCCGTCGAACATTGAGCCGCTAAACCCTTGGTTTCAAAGGACGAATTACGCAAAACGACAAAACACCAGTGCGCGACACTCGCGGACTGGTGGCCACTGACCCTTTGCTTTCAAGTACTTAGGGCTGGCGGGACAAGAAAACTGGTCTTGAACGGGGCGGAAGGTAGGCTGGGCGGCTTAAGGAGTCAAGAAAAGGCCGGGTTAGAGCCGATAACCCATCTTCTCCAGCCCATGCCGCAGCAGGCCGGGCAATGTCAGGGCCTTTTTGGCCAGATATTGCGGGATTCCGACGTCCGCCGTGGCGATGGCGAAGGTGCGCGACGCGGCGAAGGTCTCGTATTCGTCCATGCCGTGCCACAGCAGACCGACCAATTCGGCGCGCTCGGCTCGGCTGAAAGCGGCGATTTTGCCGGTCAGGGCCTGCAAGGCAGCGGCGTTTCCGGCCAAAACGTCCCGTTCCACCGCGTCCGCCGCCGGGGCGGCGCCGAGGCGGGCGGTCAGGTCGGCTTTGTAAAGATCGGCCAGGGCGATGACCGCCTTGGCATTGTCCAAGCTGAGGTCGATGAGCGGTTCGGCCGTCGCGGTTCCGCCGGTCATGTGTTTGGCTCCATGGCGATCCCTCTGCAAGGCTGTTTTGCCGATGATGCCGCAGAGCCACGGCGGGATGCAACCGGCCGGACTCCATTTGACCCGACCGGGCACGGGGGCCATATAGACGCCCATGGATCAGGTTCGCTTCCTCAAGATGCACGGGCTGGGCAACGACTTCGTCGTCATCGACGCGCGGACGTCGCCCTTCAGCCTGTCGGCCGCGCAAGCCGCCGCCATCGCCGACCGGCGGCGCGGCATCGGCGGCGACCAGATCATCGTGCTCGAAGCGGCGCCGGGTTCGCAGGATGTGTTCATGCGCATCCGCAACGCCGACGGTAGCGCCTCGGCCGCCTGCGGCAATGCGACGCGCTGCATCGGCGGCTTCCTGATGGACGAGAGCGGCAAGAGCCGCGTCGTCATCGGCTCGGAAGCCGGCGATCTGTTCGCCGACAAGGCGCCCGGCGGCGAAGTCACCATCGACTTCGGCGCGCCGCGCTTGAAGTGGAACGAAGTGCCGCTGGCGCGCGAGATGGACACGCTGCATCTGCCCTTGAGCATCGGCCCGGTCAGCGATCCGGCCGGCTGCTCGATGGGCAATCCGCACGCCACCTTCTTCGTCGATGACGTCGAAGCGCTCGACATCGCCGCCATCGGCCCGAAGCTGGAATTCGATCCGCTGTTCCCCGAGCGCGCCAACATCGGCTTCGGCCAGATCATGGCGCGCGACCGCATCCGCATGCGCGTGTGGGAACGCGGCGCCGGCATCACGCAAGCCTGCGGCACTGGCGCCTGCGCCACGCTGGTCAACGCCGTGCGGCGCGGCCTCGCCGACCGCAAGGCGCAACTGGTGCTCGACGGCGGCACGCTGACCATCGAATGGCGCGAGTCCGCCACTCCTGGTCAAGGGGGCCACGTGCTGATGACCGGCGCTGTCGCCATCGCCGCGCGCGGCGTGATCGATCCGTCGCTGCTGGCGGTCGGCTGATGGCAACCAAGAGCATCGTCAAGAGCGCGCCGGATGTCGTCACCTTCGGCTGCCGCCTCAACGCCTATGAATCGGAAGTGATGCGCGCTGAGGCGGCTAAGGCCGGCTTGAGCGACGCCATCATCATCAACACCTGCGCCGTCACCGCCGAAGCCGAGCGCCAGGCGCGCCAGACCATCCGCAAGAAGCGCCGCGAGAATCCCGACGCCAAGATCATCGTCACCGGCTGCGCCGCGCAGATCGACCCGGCGAAGTTCAGCGCCATGCCGGAAGTCGATCATGTGCTCGGCAACGCCGAGAAGATGAAGGCCGACAGCTACGCCGCGCTGATCGCCGACGCGCCGCCGCGCCTGCAGATCACCGACATCATGGAGCTGCGCGAAGCCGCCGGCCATCTGATCGACGATTTCGCCGGTCATGCCCGCGCCTTCATCGAGGTGCAGCAGGGCTGCGACCATCGCTGCACTTTCTGCATCATCCCCTACGGACGCGGCAATTCGCGCTCGCTGCCGATGGGCGACATCGTCAATCAAACCAAGCGTCTCGTCGCCAACGGCTACAACGAGATCGTGCTGTCCGGCGTCGACATCACCAGCTACGGCCCCGATCTGCCGGGCCAGCCGAAACTCGGCCAATTGGTGCGCCGCCTGCTCGCCAACGTGCCCGATCTGCCGCGCCTGCGCCTCTCCTCGATCGACGTCGCCGAGATCGAGATGGATGAGGACCTGATGGAATTGATCGCCCATGAGCCGCGCCTGATGCCGCATCTGCATCTGTCGTTGCAGGCCGGCGACGACATGATCCTCAAGCGCATGAAGCGCCGCCATTCGCGCGGGCAAGCCGTCGAATTCTGCCAGAAAGTCCGCGCGCTGCGGCCCGACATGGCCTTCGGCGCGGATTTGATCGCGGGTTTTCCGACCGAGACCGACGAGATGTTCGAGAACAGCCTGCGCCTCGTCGAGGACTGCGATCTCGCCTATCTGCATGTCTTTCCCTTCTCGGCGCGTAGCAAGACGCCCGCCGCGCGTATGCCGCAGATGCCGATGGAGGTGCGCCGCGAACGCGCCGCCCGCCTGCGCCAGCGCGGCGAAACGGCGCGCGACGCTTATCTCGCGCGCTTCATCGGCCGCACCGTGCGCGTCCTCATGGAAACGCCGACGCTGGGCCGCAGCGAAGAATTCGCCGCCGTCGAATTCGCCATGCCGCAAGAGGTCGGCAGCATCATCGAGACGCCGATCGCGCGCCTGGACAACGGCCAGTTGATCGCAGGCCGTTTATGAGCGACGACGATAAGCCGAAGAAAGGCTGGTTCGCCCGCCTGAAGGAGGGGCTCACCCGCTCCTCTTCCAAACTCGGCGAGGGCATCGGCGCCATCTTCACCAAGCGCAAGCTCGACCGCGCCGCGCTCGACGAATTGGAAGACTTGCTGATCGGCGCCGATCTCGGCCCGGCGACCGCCGCCAAGCTGGCCGATCAATTGGCCAAGGGCCGCTTCGACAAAGACGTCGACGAAACGGAAGTGCGCGAAGCGCTCGCCGCCTCGATCGCGACGATCTTGGAGCCGCTGGCCAAGCCGCTGGTCATTGATCGCGCGCGCAAGCCGCATGTCATCCTCGTCGTCGGCGTCAACGGCTCCGGCAAGACCACCACCATCGGCAAGCTCGCGGCGCGCTACCGCCGCGACGGCCTTTCGGTCATGGTCGCCGCCGGCGACACCTTCCGCGCCGCCGCCGTCGAGCAGTTGAAGATTTGGAGCGAGCGCAGCGGCGCCGCCTTCTACGCCAACGAGAAGGGCGACGCGGCGGGCCTCGCGTTCGACGCGCTGACGCGCGCCAAGCAAGACGGCACCGAGCTGCTGCTGATCGACACCGCCGGCCGGCTGCACAACAAAGAGCATCTGATGGCCGAGCTCGACAAGATCCTGCGCGTCATCCGCAAGATCGACCCCTCTGCGCCGCATGACGCGGTGCTGGTGCTCGACGCCACCACCGGCCAGAACGCCCTGTCGCAGGTCGACATCTTCAAAAGCCGCATCAGCGGCCTGGTGGTGACCAAATTGGACGGCACGGCGCGCGGCGGCGTGCTGGTCGCCCTGGCGGAGAAATTCGCCCTGCCGGTCCATGCCATCGGCATCGGCGAGGGCGTCGACGACCTCGACGCCTTCACCGCGCGGGACTTCGCCAGAGGCTTGATGGGCTTGGAGCGCTAGGGCACGCTCGGATCGCCCTTCTTTACTCGTCATGCCCGGACTTGGTCCGGGCATCCACGCCTTGCGGTGTGGATTCAAAAAAGGCGTGGATACCCGGGCCAAGCCCGGGCATGACACGGTGAAAATCGTGCCGATTAATAGACGACTATGTTAAGGAAGCTGCCGCTTAGACGACGATATTGAGGAAGCTGCCGCGCGGCAGATTGGCGACCGACCTGTGCGCTTCGGCGGTCATGGTCGGCACCGTCAGCGCCTGGCTTTGCGCCTGCTGTTTGGCCTGGCGGGCGGCGAGCGCCGCTTCGGCGGCCTTGGCCGCCGGCGAGGCCGGCGTGGCGGGACCGTTGGCGGCCGGCCCCTGAACGGGCAGGCCGGCGACGATGTTGATCAGAGATCCTGTGGGCGAGATCGGCATGACCGGCAAATTATGCCGAGTGGCCTTAACAGCCCCTTAACGCGCGACATTTTTTCAAATACGCCGTGAAAGCGGCGCAAATGCCCCCGGCCGACGCCGGCAAGTCCTTCTCAAATCACGCGAATCTGCCGGCCGGATTTACCGTTGTTTAAGACTGCCGGCTGTATTCCGATAGTGCGGCTTTGGGCGACGAGTCCGGGGCGCGAGAGTTAAGAACGGATCATGGCCGACAAAGCAGTGTCCTCGTTGCAGGACGACGATCTTGAAGTGCTGATGAAGCTCGCGCGCGACAAGACCGTCGCGGGCCGCAAAGCGCTGGTCAACGCCGTCAGCGATCTGTTCTTCAACAACCAGGACGTTCTCAGCGACCGCGAACGCGCGCTGATGACCGACATCCTGCGCCAGATCATCCATGACGTCGAAATGTCGGTGCGTCGCGAATTGGCCGAACGCCTGGCCGACATCCATGAAGCGCCGCGCGACCTGATCCTGACGCTGGCCAACGACGAGATCGAAGTCGCCCACCGCGTGCTGGTGCAGAGCGACATCCTGCATGACGTCGATCTGGTGGAGATCATCCATCAGCGCACGATGGAGCATCAGCTCGTCATCGCCATGCGCAAGAACCTCAACGAGAGCGTGACCGACGCCCTGGTCGAGACCGGCAACGAAGACGTCATCAAGGCGATGCTCGACAACACCAGCGCCCGCATCTCGAAGGGCACCATGGAATATCTGGTGGACCAGTCCAAGCGCGTCGACACCTACCAGAACCCGCTGCTCAAGCGCCCCGACCTCGAGCCTGATCTTGCCAAGCGCATGTATTGGTGGGTCTCCGCCGCGCTGCGCCAGCACATCATCAAGAATTTCAATATCGATCCGGCCGAGCTGGACGAGACGCTGGAGAACAGCGTCAAGTCGGTGATCGACAATCACGGCCGCGCCGTCGAGCAGCCCAAGCATGTCGAGCTGGTCGAACGGCTCGCCGAAGAGGGCAAGGTCAATCCGCGCATGCTGCTGCAGGTGCTGCGCCAGGGCGAAGTGCCGCTGTTCGAAGCCATGTTCGGCAAGCTCTCGGGCCTGCGCCCGCGCCTGCTGCGCCGCATCATGTTCGAGCCCGGCGGCGAAGCGCTCGCCATCGTCTGCCGCGCCATCGAGATCGAGAAAGCCGATTTCGCCAGCATCTTCATGCTGACGCGCAAGGCGCGCGCCCATGAGCGGGTGATGAACCCGCGCGAGCTGAGCCGCGTGCTGGAACTGTACGACCGCGTCACCGTCGAGACCGGCCAGCGCATGCTGAAGAAATGGCAGCGCGACGCCAGCTTCCTCAACGCCATCCGCGTGCTCGAAGCCTCCGATACGACCGATGGAACCTGATCCGATGAGCGCCTTCGCCGTTCATACGCCGCAGGGCGTCCTGTGGGGCAACGACGCGCAGCCCGACCAGACCTTGCGCGGCGCGACCCGCGCGGCGCTCGCCCAAGTGGCGGGCGGCGCCGCCGTGCTGCCCAACGAAGCGCTTGCCCTGCTCGCCGACGGCCCGCCGATGTATGTCGCCAGCCTCGACGGCAAGCTGACCTATGCCAACGGCTCCTATCAGCGCTTGCTCGAATTGCGCGCCCGCAAGAGCGGCGTCGACCCCGATTGGGCCGGCCGTTGCGCGCTCGACGAAATCATCTGCGACGTCACCGTCTCGGGCGGCGCCGTGGCGCGCGAGGACGTCATCGAGACCGACGGCGGCACCGACTTCTACAGCTCTCAGCATTTCCCGATCCGTGACGAAGGCGGCAAGATCGTCGCCGTCGGCGGCATCTATCAGAACGCGACGCGCGAAGCGCAAGCCTGGCTCGAAACCCTGGCGGCGCGCGAGCGCTTTCAGGACATTTCCCGCCTCGTCTCCGACTGGATCTGGGAGACCGACGCCGACTTCAAGTTCACCTATGTCTCGCCGCGCGTGATGGAGGTGCTGAAGCTGCACCCGCGCCATTTCGCCGTTCTCAGCCTGTTCGAACTCGGCAAGGTCAGCCAGGCGGACATCGGCAGCGGCACCGCGCCGACGCCCGAGATGCGCTCGCCGTTCCGCGACGTGATGTATGAGATTGCCGACGGCGACGGCCAGCCGCGCCTCTGCCTGGTCAGCGGCCTGCCGGTGTTCAACGACAAGACCGGCGTCTTCAAGGGCTATCGCGGCACGGCGCGCGACGTCACCGAAATGAAGCAGCGCGAAGAAGCGCTGCTGCGCGCCAAGCTGATGGCCGAGGAAGCCAACCGCTTCAAGGGCGAGTTCCTCGCCAACATGAGCCATGAGCTGCGCACGCCGCTCAACGCCATCATCGGCTTCTCCGAGATCATGCGGAACGAGACCTTCGGCAAAATCGGCAACGACCGCTATCTCGAATATTCCAAGGACATCCTCGATTCGAGCCGCCATCTGCTCGGCATCATCAACGACATCCTCGACATCTCGAAAGCCGATGCCGGCAAGCTGCAGCTTTACGAAGAGGAAGTCGATCTGCGTCAGGAAGTGCAGGACGCCATGCGGCTGTTCTCCGAACATGCCGCCGATGTCGGCCTCAAGCTCAAGACCGATCTGCCGGCCGTTCCCCCGCCGCTATGGGCCGACCGGCGCAAGATCAAGCAGATCCTGCTCAACCTGCTGTCGAACGCCATCAAGTTCACCCTGCCCGGCGGCGAAGTGCGCGTTAGCAGCGACGTGGATCCGGCCAATGGCGATCTGCGCTTGATCGTCTCGGACAGCGGCATCGGCATCGCTCAGAAGGACATCGACAAGGTGTTCTCCGCCTTCGGCCAGGTCGAAAGCAGCCTGAGCCGGCGCTACGAAGGCACCGGCCTCGGCCTGCCGCTCTCGGTGGCGCTCGTCGAGCTCCACGGCGGCAAGCTGGAGCTGGAAAGCCAGCTCGGCGTCGGCACCAAGATCACCGTCCGCCTGCCGGCTCGCCGGCTGCATCACAGCGAGCCGGACGCGACCTAAGCGCGCTTGCGCTTATCCGTTCTCGCGCCGCGCCATCGGGGCTAAGCTGACGCTCCCGCCGGCTGTCGCACGCACATTCACTGCATGACCTATCATCTGCCCTCCGGCAGCGCTTCGCCCCTCGATGCCTGGCGCGCCGGCTTGATCGCCGGCCTCGGCGCGCCGGGCTTCGCGCTGATCGCCAGCTTCATCGGCTTCGGCGCGCTGGCCCGCGAGCTCGGCCTCAGCCTGCCGCTGTCCTTGCTTTCGACGGTGACGATCTGGGCGGTGCCGGGCCAGATGGCGCTCGCCGAAATGCAGGCGCTCGGCGCCGATTTCCTCGCCATCGTCATCGCCGTCACGCTGATCAACGCGCGCTTCCTGCCGATGACCCTGCCGTTGTTCGCCTATCTCGGCAGCCATGACGGCGGCTTCAAGCGCAAAGCCGCGCTCTACGGCCTCGGGCAATTCGTGGCGCTGACCTTCTGGACCGGCAGCATGCGCGTCATGCCGTTTATGCCCTTGCCCCAGCGCATGCCCTGGCTCTACGGCTTCGGCATCTCCTGCATCGGCATTTCGCTGCTGGCGACCATCGGCGGCTATGTCGCGGCGAGCCAATTGCCCGTCGCCCTCAAGCTGGCGCTGGTCTTTCTCAATCCGCTGTTCTTCTTGCTCGTCTTCAGCGCCGACGTGAAAGGCGCCGGGAACATCTCCGCCATCATCGGCGGCGCCATCATCGGTCTCGCCGTGCATCCCTGGTGGCCCGATTGGAGCCTGCTCGCCGGCGGCGTGGTCGGCGGCAGCATCGCCTTCGCCATCGGCGAAACATTCGGCGGCAAGAGCAAGCCGGCCGAACCGGACAGCGCCGAGCCATGACCGCGACGTTTTTAGACTCGCGCGATCTCTGGCTGTTCGCCGTCATCGTCGCCGCCGGCCTCGGCTCCTATCTGTGGCGCGGGCTCGGCGTTTGGCTGTCGGGCCGCGTGACGCTCGACAGCCCCATGCTGCGCTGGGTCACCTGCGTCTCCTACGCCATGCTGGCAGCGCTGGTCGCGCGCATGCTGATGATGCCGGAAGGGCCGCTGGCGGCGACGCCGCTGATCGACCGCGTGATCGGCTGCGCCGTGGGCCTTGCTGCGCTGTTCCTGCTCAAACGCAACACCCTCGCCGCCGTGCTGATCGGCGCGGGGACCTTGGCCTTGCTGTCAGTGCTGAGAAATCTCGGTTGGCTTTAGTCCAGCCGCAGCGAGCTACGCCACGATCTTTAGATGCGTGGCTTACGCCACGACCTTCGCCGCCGCGCGCTCCAACGCTTTCACGCCGGGGAGGGTCTTGCCTTCGAGCCATTCGAGGAAAGCGCCGCCCGCCGTCGAGACGTAGGAGAAAGCCTCCGTGACGCCGGCGTGTCCCAGCGCCGAGACGGTGTCGCCGCCGCCGGCGATGCTCACCAGCTTGCCCTTGTGGGTCAGCTTGGCGACGATGTTGGCCACCGCGTTGGTGCCGGCGTCGAACGGCGGCACTTCGAACACGCCGAACGGGCCGTTCCACACCACCGTGCGGCAGTCGCCGAACATCTTGTCGAGCGCCTTGATGCTGGCCGGACCGATGTCGAGGATCATCGCGTCCTCCGGCACCTGGCCGACCGGCACGACTTCGTGCGCCGCGCCCGCCTTCACTTCGCGCGCCACGACGACATCGATCGGCAGCACGAATTCGCAGCCGCCCTCGCGCGCCGTCTTCATGATCTCCAGCGCCGTCGGCGCCATGTCGCGTTCGCACAGCGACTTGCCGACCGGCGCGCCCATGGCGAACAGGAAGGTGTTGGCCATGCCGCCGCCGATGATCAGGCGGTCGACCTTCTTCGAGAGATTGCCGAGCAGTTCGAGCTTCGAGGAGACCTTCGAGCCGCCGACGACGGCGGCGAGCGGACGGTCGGGCTTTTCCAGCGCCTTGCCGAGCGCGATCAGCTCGGCTTCCATCAGGCGGCCGGCATAGGCCGGCAGCAGCGCCGCGATGGCGTCGATCGAGGCATGGGCGCGGTGCGCCGTCGAAAAGGCGTCGTCGACATAGAGATCGCCGAGCGCCGCGAGGCCCTTGGCGAAGGTCATGTCGTTGGCCTCTTCCTCGGCGTGGAAGCGCAGGTTCTCGAGTAGTGCCACTTCGCCGGGCTTGAGCTTCGCCACCACCGCCTCGGCCTGCGGGCCGATGCAGTCGGGCACGAAGATGACCGGACGACCGAGCGCCTGCGACAGCGGTTCGGCCAACGGCTTGAGCGACAGCTCGGGATCTGGGCCTTTGGTCGGGCGGCCGAAGTGCGACATCAACACCAGTTTCGCGCCCTTGTCGGCGAGCTCCTTCACCGTCGAGGCGAGGCGCTCGATGCGCGTGTAGTCGGTCACCTTGCCGTTCTTCATCGGCACGTTGAGGTCGACGCGGACGACGACGCGCTTGCCGGCGACGGGGGCGCTATCAATGGTGTTGAACAGCGGCACGGGCGGCTTAGCCCAGCTTGCCGACGAGGGCGGCGACGTCGACCATGCGGTTCGAGAAGCCCCACTCGTTGTCGTACCAGGACAGCACGCGCACCATGCGCTTGTCGACGACCTGGGTCTCTCTGGCGTCGAAGGTCGAACTCGCCGGGTCGTGGTTGAAGTCGCTTGAAACCAGCGGCTCGTCGGTGACGTTCAAGACGCCCTTGAGCTTGCCGTTCGCCGCTTCGGCGATGGCGGCGTTGACTTCCTCGACGGTGACGTCGCGCTTGGCGGCGAACACCAGGTCGATCATCGAGACGTTGATGGTCGGCACGCGCACCGAGGTGCCGTCGATCTTGCCCTTGAGATCGGGCAGCACGAGGCCGACGGCCTTGGCGGCGCCAGTCGAGGTCGGGATCATCGACATGGATGCGGCGCGGGCGCGGCGCAGGTCCTTGTGCAGCGTGTCCTGCAGGCGCTGATCGCCGGTGTAGGAATGCACCGTCGTCATGAAAGCGCGCTCGATGCCGATAGCGTTGTGCAGCACGTAGGCGACCGGCGCGAGGCAGTTCGTGGTGCAGGAGGCGTTCGAGATGATGGTGTGGCTCTTGTCGAGCTTGTCGTGGTTGACGCCGTAGACGACGGTGATGTCTTCGCCGGTCGCCGGAGCCGAGATCAGCACGCGCTTGGCGCCGGCCTCGATGTGCTTGGTCGCCGAGGCGCGGTCGGTGAAGATGCCGGTGCATTCGGCCAGCACGTCGATCTTGAGATCTTTCCACGGCAGCTTGGCCGGGTCCTTCTCGGCGAACACCTTGATATTGCCGCGGCCGATGTCGATGCCGTCGGCGGTGAGTTTCACTTCGCCGGGGAAGCGGCCGTGCGCCGTGTCGTAGCGCAGCAAATGCGCGTTGTCGGACACCGAGCCGAGATCGTTGATCGCGACGACTTCGATGTCGTTACGGTTCTGCTCGTGAATCGCCCGCAACACCAGGCGACCGATCCGGCCGAAACCATTGATCGCCACACGCACCGCCATAGCCGTCCTCCAGTTTTTCAGTGACGCCGCCGCGAAGGGGTCATCGATCCGCAGCCAACGCCGATTGCATCTTTCGGGCCTAGCCTGGCCCTGTCACGTGACCTATTTCAGGCGCTCGCGCACCTTTTGCGTCACGGCGTCCGCCGTGATGCCGAAATGCTTATAGAGAGCTTCCGCCGGCGCCGAGGCGCCGAAGCTCGTCATGCCGACCACCGCGCCCTTGTCGCCGACATAGCGCTCCCAGCCGAAGGCGCTGGCCGCTTCGACGGCGACGCGAACGGTATTCTCGCCGAGCACTTGCGCCCGGTAAGAAGCGTCCTGCGCGTCGAAAAGTTCCCAGCAAGGCATCGAGACGACGGCGGTGCCGACGCCCTCGGCCTGCAATTTGTCGCGCGCCGCGAGCGCCAGAGAGACTTCCGAGCCGGTGGCGAAGATCGTCGCGCGGCGCGGCCCTTCGGCGTCTTTCAGCACATAGCCGCCGCGCGCCGAGAGATTCTCGGCGACATGGGTGGTGCGCACCGGCGGCAGATTCTGACGCGACAGCGCCAGCACCGACGGCTGCTTCGCTTGCAAGGCGGCAAGCCAGCATTCGGCGGATTCCACCGCGTCGGCCGGGCGGAAGGTGAGCAGGCCCGGAATGATGCGCAGCGCCGCGAGATGCTCGACCGGCTGATGCGTCGGGCCGTCTTCGCCGAGGCCGATGGAGTCGTGCGTCATCACATAGATCACGCGCTGGCCCATCAGCGCCGAGAGGCGGATCGAGCCGCGGCAGTAATCGGTGAAGACCAAGAAGGTGCCGCCGTAGGGGATGAGGCCGCCGTGCAGCGCCATGCCGTTCATCGCCGCCGCCATGCCGTGCTCGCGCACGCCATAGTAAACGTAACGGCCGGAGAAATCGTCCGGCGCGATCGGCGCCTGCACCTTCGACTTGGTGTTGTTCGAGCCGGTGAGATCGGCCGAGCCGCCGATCATTTCCGGCACGGCGGCGGTCAGCACTTCGAGCGCTTCTTGCGACGACTTGCGGGTCGCCCAGGTCGGCGGCTTCTCGGCGAGGGTCTTCTTGTAGTCGGCGACGACCTGCTCGATGTTCTTCGGCAGCTCGCCGGCCTGCGTGCGCTTGAACTCGACCTGCTTGGCCGGCTCGATCTGCGCGAAGCGCTCGGCCCAGGCTTTGCGAGGGCCAGCGCCGCGCGCGCCGGCTTTGCGCCAGGCGTCCAAGATCGGCGCCGGAATCACGAAGGGCTCGGCGCTCCAGCCGAGCTTGGCGCGGGCGCCGGCGATCTCTTCGGCGCCCAACGGCGCGCCGTGGGTCGCGGCGGTGCCGCCCTTTTTGGGCGCGCCATAACCGATGGTGGTGCGGCAAGCGATCATCGACGGCGTCGCGGTCTTCTGCGCGGCGGCAATGGCGGCGGCGACGGCTTCGGGGTCATGGCCGTCGACCGCGACGGCGTCCCAGCCGGAGGCCTTGAAGCGGGCGATCTGGTCGTCCGACACCGACAGCGAGGTCGGGCCGTCGATCGAGATGTGGTTGTCGTCGAACAGGACGATCAGCTTGCCGAGCTTGAGGTGCCCCGCGAGCGAGATAGCTTCATGGCTGATGCCTTCCATCAGGCAGCCGTCGCCGGCGATCACATAGGTGAAGTGGTCGACGACATCTTTACCGTAGCGCGCCGCGAGCAGCTTTTCCGCCATGGCCATGCCGACGGCGTTGGCGATGCCCTGGCCGAGCGGACCGGTGGTCGTCTCGATGCCTTGGGCATGGCCATATTCCGGGTGGCCGGCGGTCTTGGCGCCGAGCTGGCGGAAATTCTTGATCTCCGCCATCGTCATGTCGGGATAGCCGGTCAGATGCAGCAGCGAATAGAGCAGCATCGAGCCGTGGCCGGCCGACAGCACGAAGCGGTCGCGGTCGGGCCAGGCCGGGTCGGCCGGGTCGAACTTCAAAAAGCGGGTGAACAGCACCGTGGCGACGTCGGCCATGCCCATGGGCATGCCCGGATGGCCGGAATTGGCGGCCTCGACGGCGTCCATGGCGAGCGCGCGGATGGCGTTCGCCATCTCCTGGTGCCCAACGGACGGGTTTTGGGCTCCCAAGACTTCACCCTGCGGCAATATATCCTCCTAAACCGCCGTTTCCGGCGGGTTTCGCCAGCCCGGACGGACCGCGAACGCATATGTGGAAAACGGCGAGAGACGGCCTGTGTCATAAGCAAAGCAGCCCCTGATGGCAATGGCGGATTTCACCGCTCTAGGACGCTATTCCGCATCCTGGGCTGCGGTTTGCGGCGAACCTGGCGAATGGCCGGCATCCCCTCGCGCCCGCCCTGCGTAAGTACGCTAACGGATTGATTTTCAACCCAGCTGGAGCGTTCCCCATGGCGACAGAGACCCTCGGCCCCGTGTGGATTACCGGCGCCAGCAGCGGCATCGGCCGCGCCTTGGCTTTGGCGCTCGCCCGCCAGGGTCGGCTGGTGATCGCCTCAGCGCGCGATGGCGCTGCCTTGGGGGTGCTGGCCAATGCCGCGCGCGGCCTGCCGGGCCGCGTCGTGCCCCTGGCGCTCGACGTCACCGATCCGGGCGCCGTCGCGGCGGCGCTGGCCAAAATCGAGGCCGAACATGGCCCGCTGGCCCAAGCCGTGCTCAACGCCGGCACCCATATTCCGATGGGCGCCGCCGATTTCAAAAGCGCCACCTTGCGCAAATTGATCGCCGTCAACCTGATGGGCGCGGCGCACGGGCTCGAAGCGATGTTGCCGGGGATGCTGGCGCGGCGCGGCGGCCGCATCGCCGTCGTCTCGTCGGTCGCCGGCTATCGCGGCCTGCCTTCGGCGGCGGCCTATAGCGCCAGCAAGGCCGCCGTCATCGCCATGTGCGAGGCGCTGCGCCCGGACTGCGCCGCCAAAGGCGTCACGCTGCAAGTGATCAATCCCGGCTTCGTCGAGACGCCGCTGACGGCGAAGAACGATTTTCCCATGCCGATGATGATTTCCGCCGAGAAAGCCGCCGATTACATCGTCGCGGGCCTGGCGAGCGAGCGCTTCGAGATCGCCTTCCCGCGCCGCTTCGCCTTCATCATGAAATTGCTGCGCATCCTGCCCTACGGGCTGTTCTTCGCCGTCACGAAGAAACTGTTGCGCTAGAGCTTTTGCAGCGCGAGCTGGCGCACGTCGATGGTGCCGGCGCGAAAGCCGCCTTCGCAATAGGCGAGGTAATAGCGCCACATGCGGCGGAAGCGGCCATCAAAACCCAGCGGCGCGACGGCGCCCCAAGTCGCCTCGAAGCGGTTGCGCCAAAGCTCCAGCGTGCGCGCGTAATCCATGCCGAAGGCGAGATGGCCGAGGTCTTTGAGGCCGGCGCGCGCCGCGAGGTCGCCGAGAATTTTCGGCGACGGCAACATGCCGCCGGGGAAGATGTAGCGCTGAATGAAATCCACCGACTCGCGGTACTCGGCGTAATCGCTGTCGGCGATGGTGATGACCTGCAAGGCGGCGATGCCGCCTGGCGCCAGGCGCGCGCGCAGCGTGTCGTAAAAGGCCGGCCAATAGGCTTCGCCGACCGCCTCGAACATTTCGATCGAGACGATGCGGTCGAACGTGCCATCGACGTCGCGGTAATCCTGCAGGCGAATCTCGATCTTGTCGTCGAGGCCGTCCTTGGCGATCTCGGCGAGCGCCCAGTCGCGTTGCGCTTGCGATAGCGTCAAGCCGACCACCTCGCAGCCGCGCTCGCGCGCCGCCCAGCGCGCGAAGCCGCCCCAGCCGCAGCCGATTTCCAGCAGGCGCTGGCCCGGCCGCAAGTCGGCCATGTCGGCGATATGACGCCACTTGGCGATCTGCGCCTGTTCCAACGGCTGATCCGGCGTCTCGAACAGCGCCGACGAATAGGTCATGGTCGGATCGAGCCACTGGCGATAGAAGCCGTTGCCGAGATCGTAATGGCTGGCGATGTTGCGCTTCGAGCCGCGCCGCGAATTGCGGTTGGCGATCAAATGACGCGCGCGGTTGAGCAAGGCATGCCAGGTCACGACCGCCGTGCGCACCGACCAGCTTGGGGCCAGCACATGCTCGTTGCGCGCCCCCAGCTCGATCAAGGCGGCCAAGCTGTCGCTCGACCAGTCGCCATCCAAATAGGCTTCGGCGAAGGCCAGCTTGCCGCCGGCGAACAGGCGGCGGATGGCGCGCTCGTCATGAATCACGAGCGCGGCCTCGGGCCCCGGATTGGGGGCCGCGATACGGAGGATCTCGCCGCTCGGCAATTCGATGCTGAGGCGGCCATAGGCGATCGATTCGGCGAGCGAGAGGAAAGCGCGCATCAGCGCGCTGACATTGGTCGTCACGCGCACGCGGGCATTCGAATCGCGCCCGACATCACGGTTAAAGGTCATCGCGGTACCTCTGTCAGGTCATGCCCAAGGGTGACAGGCAAAGCCGGGGCCGGTGGCAGGCGATGAAACACCGCGCCCTTGCGCCACAGCTTCCAGGCTTGCCAATGAATCGCCAGCACCACCTTGATCGTCATCAAGGGATGGCGGATGAAGGCGTTGAGCAAGGCGCGATCGGTGAGCGCCGCGCGGCTGCCGACATGAGTGGCCAATAGAATTTCGCCCTCGGCGTCATGCTCGTGGATGGCGAGCGAGAGCGTCTCGTCTGGCACGCGCAGGCGAAAGCGATAGTCCGCCGCAAGCCCGAGGAAGGGCGAGACATGAAAGCATTTCTCGGCGCTTTGGCGGATCGCCGCGCCGGGGGCAAGACCGCTTGGCACGCGCACGAGATAGCTGTGGCTCTGGCCGAAGGTGTTGCGCACTTCATAAAGCACGGCGCGCAGATCGCCGGTTGGGCCATGGCAGAAATAGACGCTCAGCGGATTGAAGACATAGCCGAGGATGCGCGGAAAACACAGCAAGCGGATCGCGCCGCCATCGAGCGCGATGTTCGCGGCCGCGAGATGGCGCTCGACCCAGGGGCGCAAGGGCGAGCCGTCGCAAGGGCCGTGATCCTTGGCATGGAAGGAGAACAGGTTGAAGCGGCCCTGCGAAAACAATTTCAGCCGCGCCGCCAAGTCGCCGACGCGGTCGATATCGAGATAGAACGAGAAGACGCGATAGACGAAGCGATGCGCGCAGGGCCGAAAGCGCGCATGCATGACGCGGCCGAGGTAGAGACAGCCGTCTTGCTCGGCGGCAGGCATCAGGCCCCCACCGGCACGGCCAGCCCGAGCTTAGCCGAACCAGAGTCCGCCGCGCGCCAGGGCGCCGGCACGCCGAGAGCCGCGGCGACCGCGAGGCCGGAGACGAGGCCGTCCTCATGGAAACCGAAACCGAAATAGCTGCCGCAGAACCAGCTCGCCCGGCGACCTTGCAGGCTGGCGAGCGCGCGCTGCGCGGTCATGGCGCGAGCGTCGAACATCGGGTGATGATAGACGAACGCGCCGTGGACGGAAGACGGGTCCGGCTCGCGCGCCGGATTGAGCGTGACGAACATCGGGTCGGAATCGGGCAGGTTCTGCAGCCGGTTCATCCAATAGCTGACCGACAGCTTGGGCGCGTCTTCCGCGTCCCGCTCGGCGAGATAGTTCCAGCTCGCCCAGGCGGCGCGGCGGCGCGGCATCAGCGTCGCATCGCTGTGCAGCACTGCGCGATTCTCCTGATAGGAGAACGCGCCGAGCAGGCGGCGCTCCTCGGCGTCGGCGTCGCCGAGCAGAGCGAGCGTCTGGTCGGCATGGCAGGCGAAGACCACTTGATCGAACTGCGCTTCGCTGCCATCCGCCAAGCGCAAGGAAACGCCGGCATCATTTCGCCGCGCCGCGACGACGGCGCGGCCCGTGTGGATGCGGTCGCGAAAGTCGGCGGTCAATTTTGCGACATAAGCGCGGCTGCCGCCGACGACCGTGCGCCATTGCGGCCGCGACGTCGCCTGCAACAGGCCGTGGTTGTGGAAGAAGCGCAGCAAACTGACGGCGGGAAAGGCCAGCATGTCGCGCGACGGCGCCGACCAGATGGCGGCAGCCATCGGTAAGAGATGATCGCGCGCGAACGGCACGCCATAGCCTTCCTGCGCCAGCCAGTCGCCGAGCGAGAGGCTGGCCATGGCTGATCCGCGGGCCGAGCTTTCCATCGCGGCCAGCGCTTGCGGCGCTGTGCGATAGAAGCGCGCGATATCGCGCAGCATCATGAGAAAGCGCGGGCGCAGCAGATTGGTCGGCTGCGCGAACAGCCCGCGCGGCATGTCGCTGCCATACTCGAGCCGGCCGCCGTCGAGCGAAACGGCGAAGGACATGTCGGTCGGCTGGGTCGCCACGTCGAGATGGTCGAACAGGCTGACCAAGTTGGGATAGTTGCGCGCGTTATAAACGATGAAGCCTGTGTCGACCGCGAGCGGGTCATTCCCGACACGGGGCACCTCGACCGTGTGGCTATGGCCGCCGACCCAATCCGCCTGCTCGAAGACCGTGACGTCGTAACGCCGCGACAGCAGCCAAGCCGCCGACAAGCCGGA
>CAZVLU010000061.1:0-16372 GCA_964628235.1 uncultured Rhizobium sp.
GCTCGGCGTCTTCCGCACCGACGACAAGACCCGCCGCGAATTTCTCGCCATGATCGGCAATCCGGGCGGCACCTTGCTGTCCAACGTATAGCCGAACCGTGACCGACTACCGCCCCGTCTTCTTCGTCCTCGGCGTGCTGCTGTCGATCCTCGCTGTGGCCATGGCCGTCCCGGCCCTGGTCGACGCCGCCTACAGCGACCCCGACTGGGCCGTCTTCGCCGGCGCGGCCGGCGTCACCGGCTTTTTCGGCTCCTGCCTGATGCTGGCGACGCGCACCTCGCGCGACGTCAAGATGACGATCCACCACGCATTCCTCCTCACCGCCGTGAGCTGGATCGGGATTTGCCTGTTCGCCGCCTTGCCGTTCTACTTCTCAAGCCTGCAGATGGATTACGTCGATTCGTTCTTCGAATCGGTGTCAGGCCTCACCACCACGGGCTCGACCGTCATCTCCGGCCTCGACACGCGCCCTTCCGGCATTCTGCTGTGGCGCGCCATCCTCCATTGGCTCGGCGGCATCGGCATCATCGCTATGGCCATCGCCATCCTGCCGATGTTGCGCGTCGGCGGCATGCAGCTTTTCCGCATGGAATCGTCCGACCGTTCCGACAAGGTGATGCCGCGCGCGACCGAGTTCGCGAGCACCATTCTGAACGTCTATCTCGGATTGTCGGTGATCTGCACTCTCGCGTATCTCGCGGCCGGCATGAGCTTCTTCGACGCGGTCTGCCACATGATGGCGACGATTTCGACCGGCGGATTCTCGACGTCCGATTCCTCCATCGGCAAGTTCAACAGCCCGTTGATCGAAATGCTGGTAGCCTTCTTCATGGTTCTCGGCGCCTTGACCTTCCCGCTCTACATCACTGCATTGCAAGGGCGCATCAGCGTGCTGTGGCAAAGCGAGCAAATCCGCGGATTCTTCGGTTTCATCGCCGCTGTCGTCCTCGCTCTGACGCTCTGGCAATGGCTGATGAACGACATGGCACCGCTTACCGCACTGCGCCAAGTGATCTTCAGCGTGGTCAGCATTATCACGACGACAGGCTTCGCCACCGCCGACTACAGCCTATGGGGCGGCTTTCCTGTCGCCGTGTTTTTCTTCCTGACCTTCGTCGGCGGTTGCACCGGATCGACCACCGGCGGCATCAAGATCTTTCGCTTTCAAGTGCTCTACGCCGTCGCCAAATCGCAGTTGCGTCGGCTGCTCCAGCCGCATGGCGTCTTCGTCCCGATGTATCAAAACCGCGAAGTGACGGAAAGCCTAGCGCTCTCCGTCCTCACCTTCATATTCATCTACATGCTGTCGTTCGCGCTGCTGACAATGGCGCTCGGCCTGTTCGGCCTCGATTTCGTCACCGCCGCATCGGGCGCGGCGACCGCGCTCGGCAATGTCGGCCCCGGCCTCGGCGACATCGTCGGCCCGGCCGGCAATTTCGCGAGCATTCCCGACGGCGCCAAGCTGCTTCTGGCCTTCGGCATGCTGCTCGGCCGGCTGGAATTCATGGCGCTGATCGTCGTGCTGACGCCATGGTTCTGGCGGCACTGAGCCGCCAGAACCATGGCCGTTACTGGCGATCGCGCGCCTGCGGCGCGACGGGTTCTGGCGGCATTAGGCACAGCGGCGGCCATAAACTTTGCCTTGTCATGCCCGGGCCAAGCCCGGGCATGACGATGAGGATGTGAACTAGATCAGCGCGCGGCGCCCTTAACGAACGTAAGGGCCGAGGTACTGGCGGATCTGCTTTTCGAACTCGCCGTTGATCTCGGTCATCGTCGCCTCGACGAGATCGAACAGCACCTTGTCCTTTTCGGCCAAGGTCGCGTCCTCGGCTGTGGTGCGCGAGCGCGAGGCTTGCGCCTTGGCGAAGGCGCGTTGCACGCCGCCGGCGTCGCGCAATTGAATCTCGACCTCGATGTTGGCGTCGTAGCGATAGCCCTGCTCGGTGGTGAAAGCGCCGCGCAAGCCGCCTTGGACGGCGAGCCGGCTCTCGACGATCTTGGCGTCGCGCAGCACGACGCGCGCCTCCCCTGTCACGCCGGTGGCGCGCAGACGGTCGCGCACCCAGCGTTCCATCACCACGCTGGGGTTGGCCGGTGCGGCATGCTCGACATTGGGCGCGCGCAGCGGCGGCTGATAGGCATTGGTGAATTCGATGCGCGCGACATCGAGATTGATGACGCCGTGATGCCCGTAGGTCAGCGCCGGATAAGTCTGCTGCGGCGGCGGCGCCGCGCAGGCGGTTATCAGCGCCGCGACGGCGGCGATCACGGCGCCGCGCGCCAACTTAGCAACCATAGGGATGGTCATGGTCATGAAACGCGCTCCGTCAACGCCCGAAGGATCAGCCCCAAAGGTCGGCTATTCTCGCGCGATGGCGGCGAAACTGCAATGCGTCCGCGCTCACTCGCCCGGCGCAGCCTCGAACAGTTTGTCGAGCGCCGGCTGATCGAAGCTGTAATCGCGGCCGCAAAACTCGCACTTCACCTCGACCTTGCCGTCGACCTTCATGTCCTCGATCTCGGCTTTGGGAAAGGAGATCAACATGGCGGTGACGCGGTCCTGCGAGCAGCGGCAAGCCGACTGCAGCGGCAGGGTCTTGAACACCCGCACGCCGGGCTCATGGAACAGCCGATAGAGCAAACTGTTCGGCCCCAACGCGTCGCTGGTCAGCTCGGCGCTGGTGGCGCTGCCCATGAGGATGACGGCCTCGCGCCAGCTTTCCTCGCGTTCCACCGCGTCGAAGCTGTCGGGCGTCAGGTTGGCCGATTGCTGTTCGCCCGCATCGTCGAGGCCGCCTTGATTGGGGACGCGCTGCATCATCAGCGCGCCGATGCGCCAGCCGGCGCCCCGACCGGCCTTCGGATCATGCTCGACCGCGACCTTGAGCGCCGCCTCGATCTGCTCGGACTGGCGGAAGTAATGGTGGATGCACTCGGCGAGCGTCATGCCGAACAGATCGACGATGCCCTGATAGCGTTCGGTGTCCGGCCCCTGATCGACCGTGAAGGCGAGATGGCCGACGCCAAGCCATTGCGGCACCGAATCGCGGGCCTGGCCCGTGGCCTGCAAATCGGCGACTTCCTTGGCGTCGAACTGCGCGTAGGCGCGCATGTCGCCGCTGCTGGTGACGTCGGCGACCATCAGGCGGATCGGTCCGTTGCCTTGCATTTGCAGGGTGAAGATGCCGTCGTATTTCAACGCGCCGGCAAGCGAAGCAGCGACCGCCATCATCTGGCCGAGCATCATCGCCACCGGCTCGGGGTAATCATGCCGCCCGAGGATGTCGTCGGCGACCGCGCCAAGCCGCACGAGGCGGCCGCGCAGACCGTAGCGTTCGACCTGGAAGGGCTGGATAAGATCGCCGATTGGCGGAGCGAGGGTCATGGGAACCTGAAGCGACGAATGGAAGGAAGCGCGCAAATGGCGCGAGCGGCTTCAAAGTTCAAGGGTCTGCAAGCTTGTCAGCTTTGAGCCAGGCACCAATGCAAGATGCCCTTCTGGGCATGGATGCGGTTTTCCGCCTCGTCCCACACGGCGGACTGCGGGCCGTCGATCACGGCAGCGGCCACTTCGCGCTCGCGATTGGCCGGCAGGCAATGCATGAAAATCGCGTCGGGCTTGGCTGCCGCCATGGCGCGCTCGTCGACCCGATAGGGTGCTAGCGCCGCCAGCCGGGCTTCCCGATCAAGGTCCGGCGCGTTGCCGCTCGACATCGAGAGCCAGGTGTCGGTCACCAGGCAATCGGCGCCGCGCGCGGCGGCCAGAGGGTCGTCGCCAAGCTGGATGTCGGCCTTTTCCTTGCGCGCCCAAGCCAGCACCGCCTCGGGCGGCTTGCAGGACGGCGGGCAAGCGAGCCGCAAGGTGAAGCCGAAGCGCGCCGCGGCATGGATCCAGGATTCGGCGACATTGTTGCCGTCGCCGAGCCAGGCGACGATCTTGCCGGCGAGCGGACCCTGGCGCTCTTCCAGCGTCATCAGGTCGGCCATCAACTGGCAGGGATGGCCGTGGTCGGTCAGGCCGTTGATCACCGGCACGCTGGCATGCGTCGCCATTTCCATCAGGTGCTTTTCGCTGACCGTGCGCAGCATGATGGCGTCGACGTAGCGCGACAACACGCGCGCCGTATCGGCGATGCTCTCGCCGCGGCCGAGTTGGGACTCGGCCTGGCCGAGGACCACGACGTCGCCGCCCATCTGGCGCATGGCGACCTCGAACGATACCCGCGTGCGCGTCGAGGGCTTCTCGAAGATCAGCGCGATGGTCTTGCCGGCGAGCGGCTTGTTGCCGGCCGGAAAGCCGCCGGCCTTATAGGTTTTGCCCCAATCGAGCATGCGGCGCAGCGTCGCCGCGTCGAAGTCCTTGAGGTCAAGGAAATGGCGCGGCTTGCCCTTCGCGGTCGCCCGCGAGGAATCCTTAGCCCCGATGATGGCCTTGGCGAGCGCCATGTCAGGCCTCCAATTCGCGGCAGGCGAGATCGAGGATCTCGGCGGCATGCTCGACGTGGCTCTCGTCGAGGATCAACGGCGGCAGAAGGCGGATGACGTTATCGCCGCCGCCGACCACGAGCATGCCATGGCGGCGCAGCGCGACGACCACGTCGGTATTGGGAACCTTGCACTCGAAGCCGCGAATCAGCCCCATGCCGCGCACGCCGCCGAACACCTTGGGATGCGCGGCGGCGACGGCCTTGAAGCGTTTTTCCAGCACCTCGCCCATGCGCACGACATTGGCGAGAAAGCCGTCGCCGAGAATGACGTCGAGCGCCGCGTTGCCGACCGCCATCGCCAGCGGATTGCCGCCATAGGTGCTGCCGTGCGTGCCGTAGGTCATGCCGATGGCGGCCTTTTCCGTCGCCAGGCAAGCGCCGAGCGGGAAGCCGCCGCCGATGCCTTTGGCGGTCGCCACCACGTCGGGCTTCACGCCCGACCATTCATGGGCGAACAGCTTGCCGGTGCGGCCCATGCCGCACTGAACCTCGTCGAGGAACAGCAGCAGGCCGAACTCATCGCACATGGCGCGCAGGCCGCGCATGTAATCGGGGTCGGCGGCGCGGATGCCGCCCTCGCCCTGCACCGGCTCGATCAAGATCCCCGCCGTGTCGGGACCGACCGCGTTGCGCATCTCGTTGAGGTTGCCGAACGGCACGTGATCGAATCCGTCGAACACCGGATCGAAGCCCTTGAGCAGCTTCTCCTGGCCGCCGGCGGCGATGGTCGCCAGGGTCCGGCCATGGAAGGCGTTGGTGCAGGCGATGATGCGGTAACGGTTCGGCTGGCCAATCTCGTCGTAATATTTGCGCACGACCTTGATGCCGCACTCGACCGCTTCGGCGCCCGAGTTGGTGAAGAACACCGTATCGGCGAAGCTGGCGTCGACCAGCCGCTGCGCCAAGCGCTCCTGGCCCGGAATGCGAAAGACGTTCGAGGTGTGCCACAGCTTGCGGCCCTGCTCGATCAACGCGTCTACGAGATGCGGATGCGAGTGGCCGAGCCCGGTCACGGCGATGCCGGAGCAAAAATCGAGATATCGCTTGCCGTCGGTCGAGAACAGGTAGGCACCTTCGCCCCGCTCGAAAGCGAGTTCGGGACGCGAATAGACGGGCATCACGGCAGGAATCACGAAATAACACTCCATTCCGTCCGGCGGAGCCGGCGGAAGTCCAAGGGGTTCCGCGAGAAACCGGAGAGTATCTGTGGAAGAGCGGGGGCTGTCAACGCCTGGCCGGCATTGAAAATCGCCGGTTTTTCAGCGGCTTACCCCCGTATTTAGGCGCGCAGGCGATAGCCAGAGGCGAACATCCAGTGGCACAAGGCCCAAAGCCCGGCATTGCCGAGAATGACCACTGCCGCGCCGATGGCGAGCGAGCCCTCGCTCAAGCCCGTCATGCCGTAGCGGAAACCGTCGATCATGTAGAAAAACGGATTGAGATGGGCGGCGAGATTCCACAGGCCCGGCAGGCGCTCGATCGAATAGAACGTGCCCGACAGAAAGGCGCAGGGCGTGATGACGAAGTTGCTGACGATCGACATCTGCTCATGTTTCTGCGACCAGACGCCGCCGGCGACG
The DNA here is from genome assembly GCA_964628235.1 of uncultured Rhizobium sp. GTDB lineage: Bacteria > Pseudomonadota > Alphaproteobacteria > SMXQ01 > SMXQ01 > CAMAVH01. Next base: position 6,072 of record CAZVLU010000061.1, read on the forward strand.
CCGAGCAGCGACAGCATGAGCGATGCGCCCACCGCGTAGAACAGCATGATCCCGAGGTTGTGGATCGACAGATCGACGAAAAACGCCATGGCGACGGCGACGGTGAAGCCGACCAGCAACCCGCGCGTGAGCCCGCCCATGGCGTAGCCGAGCGTCTGCTCGAACGGCGTCAAGGGCGCCATCAGGACGTCGATGATATTGCCCTGCATCTTCGAGGACACGATGGACGTCGAGCTGTTGGCGAAGGCGTTCTGGATCATCGACATCATGATGAGGCCCGGCGCCAGGAACACGGTGAAGGGCATGCCGTCCACCACTGTGGCGGCGCGCCCCAGGGCCAGCGTGAAGATGGCGAGGAACAGCAAGGTGGTGACCAAAGGCGCTGCCAGAGTCTGGTTATAGACGCTGAGAAAGCGCGACACTTCCTTGCGATAGAGCGACCACAAGCCGACCCAATTGACCGCGCCGATATGGCGGATGCGCGGCGGCAAAGGCCTTCCGGGCGAAGCCGCAGGGCGCGAGGAACTGGCGGCGACAGGCGCCGGCGTCGGATCGGGAGACGGATGATTCATGATCTGCAAGCAAGGCGGCTTATGGCCGGGGTTTGCGTGATTATAACGCCAGCGCGGCGGCGCGGCCTATGATTTTGATCAAGACCGATGCAGGATCGCCGCCATGAGCGACGACGAAACGAAACCCATCCGAGATAAGAAGCCGCGCGCGCGCTTTGGCCAGGGCGGTTTGGGCCGGAGCGGCCTTGCGAAACGCGGCAAGACGGCCAAACCGACAGATGGTCCGCCGCAAGGGCCGACACGGCGCGAACCGCGCCCTGTGCGCAAAGTGACAGCGCAATATCTCGAAAACGCGGCGCTTTATTACCTAGGGCGCTTCAGCGCCGCGTCGGGCCATCTGCGCCAATTGCTGCTGCGCCGCGTCGATCGCTCCGCCAAGGCGCATGACACCGATCCCGTCGCCGGCCGCGAGATGGTCGACAAGCTGATCGCGCGCTTTCTCGCCTCCGGGCTGCTCGACGACGCCGCTTATGCGGCGGGCAAAGCGAAATCCCTGCGCCGGCGCGGCGCCAGCCGCAATGTCATCGCCCAGAAGCTGCGGGCCAAAAGCGTGGCCCCGGAGCGCATCGCCGACGCGGTCGGCGCGGCGGATGCCGACGCGACTGAAGACGGCGAGGATGCCGAGCTGCTCGCCGCTTGGCGGCTGGCGCGGCGCAAACGGATCGGTCCTTACCGCGCCGCCGACAGCCGCGCCGATTTGCGCATGAAGGATATGGCGGCGCTGGCGCGCGGTGGATTTTCTTACAATGTGGCGCGCAGCGTCATTGACGCCGACGCCGAAGATGCGCCCAGGTTGGACTGAGGCGCTAACCGCTTAGGTTGATTTGGCGTCGTCGGCGTCGGGCGCGTCGGGGCCGGGCCGCTTCGATGGCGCAGGCGTCGCTTTGCCGCGCGACGCGGGCGGCGGCGTATCCTCGAAGTCCTCGTCGCCCGTGCTGACGCGAGCGACGCCGTCCGGATCGCCCTTGTGCACGTGATAGACTGTGCGCGTCGGAAAGGGAATCTCGATGCCCATCTCGTCGAAGCGCCGCTTGAGGCGACGGTTGAACTCGCGCCCCACCACCCATTGCTTGATCGGCAAGGTCGTGATGCGCGACTTGATGACCACGCCGGAGGCGGCGAATTTGTCGAGACCGGCGACTTCCAACGGCTCGGTGATGAGCGGGCCGTAGTCGGGATCGTTGCGCATTTCCTCGCCCAACTCGTTGAGCACGGCGATGACCCGATCGACGTCTTCTTTGTAGGCGACCTCGGTCTCGAAGACATAGCGCGAGTAATTCTTGGTGCGGTTGAGGATCGCCTTGACCTCGCTGAACGGCAACGTGAGCAAGCTGCCGTCGAAATCGCGCAATCGGATATGGCGGATCGTCATGGCCTCGACTTGGCCGCCGCGCCCGTCGAGATCGACGATGTCGCCGACCGAGATGCTGTCCTCGGCGAGAATGAACAGGCCGTTGATGACGTCCTGCACCAATTTTTGCGAACCGAAGCCGATGGCGATGCCGATGACGCCGGCGCCGGCGAGCAGCGGCGTGATGTCGATGCCGACCTGCGACAGCACGATCAAGCCGACCATGACGAACAAGATGACGCTGACGAAGGTGCGGATCAGCGGCAACATCGTGCGGGCGCGGGCGCTTTGCGGATCGGCGGCGTCGAGTTTGGCGGCGTAACGTTCGAGCGAGACGCTGATCGCCTCCCAAGCGGCCAGCGCCAACGCCAGCACCAGCAGCACCGAAAGCCCTGTGCCGACGACGCGCGTGCCGGCCGTCGAGGTGAGCCAAGCGAGCGATTGCACGCCCCAAGCTTGCAGCACGAACAGCAGCGCTGCAGCATAAATGACGAAGCGCAGAACGCGGATCAGCAGGGGCAAATAGCGGTTCGCTCGCGCCTCAAGGCCCGGATAGCGCAACCGGAGATCGGGGCCGATTTGGAACGCGCGCGACACCAAGCGCTCGGCCCCGGAGACCAGGAGCCGCGCGACCAAACCGATCGCCAGAGTGAGCGCCGTCGCCTTCATGAGATAGGCGAAGCCGTTCGGCACTTCGAGTATCCAGACGGCATAGACGGCCACGAGATACGTCGCCGCCAGCAGATGCCAGAGATCCGCCAGACGGCCGAGCACCGAGCCGACCGGGCCGCGCGTGGCATGCGCGCGAAGCCAATCGGCGACCGCCACACGGTTCTGCAACACGAAGATGACGAGCATTGTGACCGTCACCAAGCCGACCAGCTTCAAGGCCAGATCATGCGCATCGGACCCGAAGCGCAGCAGCAACAAGGCTTCGGCGGCAAAGTAGCCGTAGAGCGCAACGGAAGCGACGCGGCGGACCCAGATGTACAGATAATGCGCCGTTTCGTCGGCGATACGCAACAGGCGCAACCGCGGCGCGGCAGGGGCAAAGAGAATGCGCGTCAGCGCAAGCAGCGCCCGCACCGCGATATGGGCATTGACGATGGCGAGGATGACGAGCCGCGTGCGCGGGCCTGGTTCGGCCAACGCCAGGACGCCGTACGCCGCTGCGGCGAAGGCGAAGATGGCCAATAGATCGAGGCAAAAGCGCGAGAGACCGAGCAAAATGCGCTGCCCCAAGCTCGCCGCCGGATCGGATTCGACGCGGCGGCGCAATTGGCCGAACGCGCGACCGACCAACCATTCGGCGAGGTAGCCAGCCGCCAGCACCAGAGCGAGCTTGCCCAATAAGCCGAGCCAGAAATCGCGCGCCGAGCGATTGTCGGCTTGCGATTTGAACCACTCGGCGATGCGCGGCAGATCACGCAGCACGGCGACCCCGCTCATCACCTGTTCGCTCAAGCGGCGCACGCCGCTGGAAACGGTGAAAATCAGCCGCGCGCCGAGATTGGTCTTGGCGAGCTCTTCCTGCGACGGTGCGGGCGGCTCAACCGCCGCAGGAGCCGGCGCTGTTTGCGTCACTGGAGCGTTTGTTTGGCCAAGCTGGCGGCGCGCTTCGATCAGCGCGCGCAACTCATTGGTGAAGCGAAGGCGCGCGGCATCGTCTTCCAACGTGCGCGCCAAAGCTTCCAGATCGGCGCTCGAGGCGTTGCTCAGCGGCGCGGGGGGAGCGTCAGCCTGCTGCGCCAGCGCCGGCACGGCACAAGCCAACCACAGCAGCACGCCTATCGCTAAAGATCGAAAATGGGAAATGCTGACCATCGCGGAAAAGCTGGATGCGGCAGAGGAAATTGGCATGAAGATTAGGCTTATTGTCCTTTGCGGTCACGCGGAACGGACCGGAGGCTTGTTAACGTTGATAAATCGGCGAGAGTTCCCAAAGATATTAAAGCTTGGCGCCGAGACCTTCGCTCGCCATTTCGTCGGCCGCCTTTTCGGCGCCGAGATCGACCGCCAAGGTGTCGCGCAATTGCGCAGCTTCGAGCTGGCGCGTCCACATGCCGGCATATTTGCCGCCGCGCGCCAGCAAGTCGGCATGACGGCCGCGCTCGACGATGCGCCCCGCCTCCAGCACGATGATCTCGTCGGCGTGGATCACGGTCGATAGCCGATGGGCGATGATCAGCGTCGTGCGGTTGGCCGATACCTGCTGCAACGCCGCCTGGATTTCCTTCTCGGTGTGCGAATCGAGCGCCGAGGTCGCCTCGTCGAACAGCAAAATCGCCGGGCGTTTCAAGATGGTGCGGGCGATGGCGACGCGCTGCTTCTCGCCACCGGACAGCTTCAGGCCGCGCTCGCCGACGCGCGTGTCGTAGCCCTGCGGCGTCGACATGATGAAATCGTGGATGGCGGCGAGCTTGGCCGCCTCCTCGACTTCTTGTGTCGTCGCTCCCGGCCGGCCGTAGGCGATGTTGTAATAGACCGTGTCGTTGAACAGCACGGTGTCCTGCGGCACGATGCCGATCGATTGACGGAGACTCTCCTGCGTCACCGTGCGGACATCTTGGCCATCGATGGCGACATGGCCGCCGTTGACGTCATAGAAGCGGAACAGCAGGCGCGAGATGGTCGATTTGCCGGCGCCGCTCGGGCCGACGATGGCCACCGTGCGGCCCGCCGGCACGGTGAAGTCGACGTCCTTCAGGATCGGCCGCGCCGCGTCATAGCCGAAATCGACATGGTTGAACGCCACTTCGCCGCCCGCCACCGCAAGCGGCTTGGCGTCCGGCGCGTCCTTCACCTCGCGGTCGATGCCGAGCAGCTTGAACATCGATTCCATGTCGGTGAGAGACTGCTTCACTTCGCGGTAGACGTATCCGAGGAAATCGAGCGGCAGATAAAGCTGGATCAGATAGGTGTTCACCAGCACGAAATCGCCGACGCTCATGGTCCCATCGGCGACGCCGCGCCCGGCCATCAGCATGATGGCGATCAGGCCGGCGGCGATGATGCCCGCTTGGCCCATATTGAGATAGGACAGCGACGTCTTGTTCCAGGTCGCGGCGCGCTCATAGCGCGCCATGGCTTCGTCGTAGCGCCGGGCTTCGTGGCCTTCGTTATTGAAGTACTTCACCGTCTCGAAATTGATCAGGCTGTCGATGGCGCGGGTGTTGGCGAGGCTATCGACCTCGTTCATCTCGCGGCGAAACTTCAGCCGCCATTCGGTCACCGTCAGGGTGAATACGATGTAAGAGCCGATAGTGAAAAACGTGACGGCGGCGTAGCGGATGTCGTAAAGCGCCCACATGATGCCGCAGACGATGAGAATCTCCAGCACCGTCGGCACGATGTTGAACAGCATGAAGGCGAGCGTGAACTCGATGCCCTTGATGCCGCGCTCGATGACGCGGTTCAAGCCGCCGGTCTGGCGGTCGAGATGGAAGCGCAGCGACAACGCGTGTAGATGCTCGAACACCCGAAAGGCGACGCGGCGCACGGCGCGTTGCGTGACCTTGACGAACAGCGCGTCGCGCAATTCGCCCGACGCGGCGGCGAGGAAGCGCAGCATGCCATAGCCGACGATGATGCCGACCGGCAGCGAAATGGCGAGCGGCACGTCGGTCTTCGCTGTCAAAGCGTCGATCGCCATTTTATAAATCATCGGCACATAGACGGTGGCGATCGTCGAGACGCAGAGCAGCGCCAGCGCCGCGATGACACGCAAACGCAATTCGAGGGAATTGGCGGTCCACAGGAACGGCATGAGGGCGCGCAGCACATGCAGATCGAGCCGGCGCGCGAGTCCTTTGCGGGGAATCTCGGGGCCGCCGAAATTAGAGCCGCCTTGGCTTGAATGCGCGGGATCGACGGGATTGGGCTGCCGGGTAGAGGCGCCCTCGGCGAGACTCATGGCAATGACCGTGATTTGACGGGGGAACGATAGATGGCGCTATTGTAACGGACATTCGCGCGAGGAGGAACGACTGCCCGCTCCGTTATCTCATCTCTTGAAGCCGCTTCTCGCCATACCGCTGTTCCTCTGGGCGCCGAGCGGCTACGCCGCCGATTTGGCAAGCGTCGAAGCCTTCTACAAGGGCCGCACGATCACCCTCATCAACGGCGCGACGCCGGATGGCGGCGACGAGCAGCAGGAACGCATCTTTTCCGGCATGACGATCGTCTCGCGCGACGAGGCCGCAGCGCCCGGCCCGGGGCGCGACGCCCCGTCGCGTCTCGCCGCCCGCCACCTCGGCCGCCATCTGCCTGGAACGCCGCGAATCTCCGTCGTCACCCTGCCGGGCGCGAGCGGTCTGCGCGCGGCGCGCCATGTCGCCGAAGCTGCCGCGCGCGACGGCAGCGTCATCGGCGCGCTTGAGCGCGGCCTGGCAGTCGCCGTTCCTGCCAGCGCCTACGGCTGGATCGGCGCGTTGGGTCCCGACACCGGATTGCTCATCGTGCGGCGCGACGCCGGATTTGCCGCTGCCAGCGAACTGCGTGAGCGTGAATTGGTGATCGGCGGCACCTTGCCGCAGGACGAGTCGGTGCGCTTGGCGCGCGGCCTCAACGCAATTCTCGGCACCAAGCTGCGCGTCATCGGCGGCTATCGCGGCAGCGGCGCGCTGCATCAGGCAATCGAACGCGGCGAAGTGTCGGGCTATATCGCCGGCAACGCCGACGACGCAAAACCTTGGCTGATCGGTTGGCTGCAAGCGGGCAGCGCTTTCGCGCTCTTGCAGCTCGGTCCGCGCGCGCTGCCCTGGCTAAACGACGTGCCGCTGGCAGAGACGCTGGCTGCGAACGACACCGAGCGCGCGGCCCTCGAACGCTTGTTCGTGAATCAGCAGCTGGGCTTGCCGTTCGTCGCGCCGCCCGGCGTTCCCCCCGAGCGGCTGGCCGCGCTACGCGCCGCCTTCGACGCCATGACGCAAGATCCGGCCTTCCTCAAAGAGGCGCGCCAAGCCGGCGTCACGGCGGACGGAATCGGCGGCGACGCGCTGGAACGATTGATTGGCGATATCGCCAAACGGCGCTAATTCAAGCCGCGCCTTATCCGGGCCGGCGCGCGCGGCCCAATTTCTCCCGCCCTTGCGGCGTCATGCCGGTCGCCGCGTCGCGATAGACGCGATGCAGCGCGGCATCGAGCCGCGAGCGGGCTTGCCGCGCTTCCATCGCCTTGGCGTCGAAATCGGCCGGGTTGAATTCGTTCTGGCGCAACGAGCGGCTCATGGCATTGCGCGAGGCGCGCAGCCCTTCGGCAAGCCGCGAGATTTCCATGCGCCGCTGCTGAAAGGTTTGTTCCAACAGATGGCGGTCGTCCTCGGGCAGTTCACGCAACGCGCCGCGCATCATTTGCGGGATCGGCGGGCCGGGCGGCGGGCCGCCGAAGAGGATGCGGCCCTGCCAAGCGCCAAGCAGGCCGATGAAAAACAAATTGAGCGCGACCGATGCGACGATGGCGATACGCTTCCAATTCCAGCCCGTCATCCAACTATAGCGCCGCATGCCGCTCTCCCCTTCGCCGCTCATGGCGCGATATCCCCGTTGTCGAGCGCGTCGAAGTTCGCATCGACATTCTGCGACACGGTGTAATCGCTGCCGTCGCCGCTCGAGTAGGCCGGATCGACCGACAGGCCGACGAACAGGCCGAGCGCCGCCATGGTCGCGCCGACCGCCGCCGCCGGCCTGAAGACGACGCGCAACAGATCGAACAGTGCAAAACCACGCGCCTGGGTTCGCGGCGGCGGAAAGGCCACCGCTGCGGTCAACCGCGCCATCGCATCGTCAGGTACCGGTGCGGCGAAGCCGGCCAGCGCGCCGTCGAGACCATTCGCCTCGTCGAGCGCCGCCTGCAACGCGGCGCGCTCCGGCGCCGAGCCGAACGCCTCGATGCGGGCAAGCAAAGCTTGCGCGGCGGCGCGCTCGCTCTCGGGCCAACGCTGCGGCGCGGCGCCGTAAGCGGCGAGAATCTGCGTCAAACGCTCGATATTCATGGCTTCTCCTTCACCGCGGTCGCGACGCCGCGGCTTTCCAGTTCTTGGCGCAACGCGCGGCGCGCGCGCACCAGCAAAGATTCCAACGCGGAAACAGACAGTTCCAAAGCCCCTGCAGCCTCGACGTTGCTCAATCCCTCGTAGTAACTCAACACCAAGGCGGCGCGCTGGCGCTCGGGCAAGGCTTGCAGCGCCGACGCCACTTGGCGCTCGCGCTGCACTGTGGCCAGCGTTTGCTCGGCGTCGGGCCGCGTGTCGGCGGGGTCGCCCGCCGCTTCGATCGGCGCCATCGTCGGCTTGCGTCGGCGGTCGAGACAGAGATTCACCACCACGCGATAGAGCCAGGTGGTGAAGCGCGCGCCGCGCGGCTGCCATTCGCCGGCCTTCTGCCAAACGCGCAAGAACGCTTCCTGCGAGACGTCCTCGGCCTCGGCCAGATTGCGCATCATGCGACGCGCCAACCCGAGCACCCGGCGGCCATGACGCTCGACTAGGACATGATAGGCGCGGCGATCCCCACCACCAATCAGCGCCACCAGTTCTTCGTCGCTTGCGTCCTGCATCCGCCCCGTCGGCCGTTCAACGACCTGGGACGCCAGTCCGCCGGCAATCACGGCTCGCAGCATCCTTGGTCCCTCTCGTATATCGGACCAGAGGCCCGTTCGTATAACGGGGAAGCAGCCCATCGGCCGCGCCGGGAAAATTCCGACGCGGCCGACCGGACAGCCAATCCCGGGTGGAGATTAGCCCCGATGGCGACGGCCAGACAGAAAATCGTCGGCGATTTTCTTCTGTTCGGCGGTCATCGTGTTGTAGAGGGCAGTGAACGCGCCGGTGAACTCGCGCTGGCTATTGAGGCGCGTTTCCATCGCTTTGTTGCGCTCAGTCATGCGTTCGGGCGCGGTCAGCGTCTTCGGTGTTTCGCCGTTGGCGCGCTTCTGCCACACCTCGGCCTGCGACGCGGCGAAGGCGCGCTGCTGCTTCTGCATGACGCCGACCAGGGCGTCCCACTGCGGCTTCTGCGCGTCGGTGATCTGCAGGCGTTCCTTCATGCGCTCGGCGCGCTGTTCGATATTGCCGAACTGCCCGCCGCGCGGGCCGCGCTGATGCATCTCGTGGCGCGGGCCATGGTCGCGGCCCGGACCTGCGCGATGGGGACCAGGACCGCCGGGGCCGCGCTCGCCAGGACCGAAGGCGACACGCTCGATGCCGGACGGCATGGCCGGCGGCGCCGGCGGGAAAGCGAACGCCGTGCCGGCGGCGATGCCGCCGATCAGCGCGATGGCGGCGGTCACGGGAATGAACTTCTTCATCGGGATCTCCTAAAGCCGCCCGCGGCGAGCCGGCCGAATGGGCGATGGGGGGCGGCGGGATCATCATCCGCGCCGGGGCTTCAGAAGGATAAACGGGCGAGCCGGAGATTCCCTGCGCGCCACCCTACGATTAAAAGCCCTGTTAAATAAGGCAATTGCGGCAGGGCGAGCGCCGGCGGATCGACTAGAGCTGTTGTGCCTGGAAGGTGTCGCAGGCGGCCGCAAAATCGACGGGGGATTTCGCGTCATAGCCGCGCTTGAACCAACGGGCGCGCTGGGCGCTGGTGCCGTGGTTGAAGCTTTCAGGCACGACATAGCCCTGGTTGCGCTTCTGGATGGCGTCGTCGCCGATCTGCGTCGCGGCGTTGAGCGCTTCGTCGAGATCGCCTTCTTCGAGCAAGCCCTTGTCGGCGGCGTCGCGTCCCCAGATGCCGGCGAAACAATCGGCCTGCAATTCGACGCGCACCGACATGGCGTTGGCCTCCGCCGGGCTCAGGCTTTGGCGCAGCGCAGCGAACTTCGGCAAAATGCCGAGCAGGTTCTGCACGTGATGGCCGACCTCATGGGCGATGACATAGGCTTGCGCGAAATCGCCGGGCGCCGCGAAGCGGCGGCGCAATTCCTCATAGAAACTGAGATCGATATAGAGCTTGCGATCGCCTGGGCAATAGAACGGCCCGCTCGCCGCCGAGGCGAAGCCGCAAGCCGAGCGCACGCCGCCCGAGAACAGTACCAGCACCGGCTCGCTATAGACGCTGTTTTGGGCGACGAACAACGTGCTCCAGGTGTCTTCGGTCTCGGCCAGCACGACGCGCACGAAGCGGCTCATTTCGTCATCGGCGGCGGGACCCGAGGCTTGTTCGGTCGGACGTTCCTGGTTGAGCGGCACCAGCTCGCCGGTTGCCAGCAAAGCCAAGGGATTGAAGCCGAGCGCCCAGGCGATCAAGCCGACGACGACGATGACGCCGATGCTGAGCCCGCCGCCCCGCCCTCTACCCCCAAGGCGCCCGCCACCGATGGGGACGCGAAAACCGCCGCCGCCGAAACCGCGACCGAAGCCGCCGCCCCCGCC
>CAZVLU010000062.1:0-15906 GCA_964628235.1 uncultured Rhizobium sp.
CACTTTCAGCAGTTGCTCGGCCATGTCGCGGATGCGGTTCTTGAGCTTGGCCTTGCGCGCCTGCCAGGCCGCGCCGCCGAGCTTGTCGAGCGCGACGGTGCCTTGATCCTCGCCGTAGCGGCTGAGCACGTCGATGTTCTCGACCGGCACGAACAGCTTGTCGCTGCCGTCATAGAGGATGCGCAGGCAGTCGTGCGGCGCGCCGGCGATTTCCAGCGTGATCAGCCCGTCATAGCGGCCGATGCCGTGATCGACATGGACGACGAGATCGCCCTCTTCGATGCTGGTGACTTCGCGGAGGAAAGCGTCGGAGCGGCGCGTCGTGCGGCGCGGCGGACGCGCCAGCCGTTCGCCGAACACGTCCTGCTCGCTCACCACCATCAAGTCGGGAAGCGCGAAGCCCTGTTCCAGGCCGAGCACCGCCATGGCCGCGCTCTCAGGCGGCAGCTTGGCGACGTCCGGCCAGCCTTCGACGGCAGTCAGGCTATGAATATTGTGATCGCCGAACAGATGGGCCATGCGCTCGCGCGAGCCCTTGCTATAGGCGGCGAACATGATACGCCGTTTGGTCTCGCGCGCCGCCTGGATGGCGGCGGCCAAGGTGACGAAGACGTCGCCGCCCATCTGGTGGCGGGCGGCAGAGAAATTGACGCCGACACGGCCGCCGGCATCCAAGCTGCGCTCGCCGGCGGGTGCCGCGAAGGGCGAGAATTGCACGACGGCGCGCGGGTCGAGGCCCGCAGACCATTCATCGCTTGTGAGGTAGAGACCGTCAGGCGGCAGCGGATTGTAGATCTCGCCGTGAGTCTGCTCGCCGCCCTGGCGCGGCTTCTTCATGTCGCGGCGCGCTTCGTAGAATTCGCCGATCTGCGCCAGGCGCGCGTCGCGCGTTTCCGGCACGCGGGCATCCATCGTCACCTGTACGCCGGGGACATAGTCGAAGATCGTCGCCAGCTCGGGCTGGAACAGCGGTAGCCAATGTTCCATGCCGACATGGCGGCGGCCGGCGCTGATCGCCTCGTAGAGGGGATCGTTGTCGCCGGAGGTGCTGAAGACGTCGCGGTAGCCCGAGCGGAAGCGCGCGATGGACTCGGGGTTGAGCAGCACTTCGCTGACCGGCTTGAGATCGAAGCTGACCATGTCGCCGGTCGAACGCTGGCTCATCGCGTCGAAGCTGCGGATGCGTTCGAGCGTGTCGCCGAATAGGTCGAGGCGCAGCGGCTCGCGGTTGCCGGCCGGATAGACGTCGATGATGCCGCCGCGCAGGGCATATTCGCCCGGCTCCATGACGGTGTCGGTGCGGCCATAGCCGTTGGCTTCCAAGAAGGCGGTCAGTTTGTCGAGGTCGACCGTTTCGCCGGTCTTGGCGGCGAAGCGCGCGCCCTGCAGCAGCGCCGGCACAGGCACGCGCTGGAGAAGCGCGTTAACCGTGGTGATGACGATGCGCGGCCCCTGCCCGCTGCGCGGCTCTGCCAGCTTGATGAGGCTGTCGATGCGTCGGCTGACGATCTGGCTGTTGGGCGAGACACGGTCGTAGGGCAAGCAGTCCCAGGCCGGCAGGCCGACGATCTCGATCTCGGGCAGGAAGAAGGCCAGCGCCTCAACCATGCGCGCCATGGCGGCGTCGTCGGTCGAGATATGGACCAGATCGGCGGCTTGGCCTTCCGTGAGTTTGGCCAGGTCCGGCAGAAGGCGGGCGAGCAGCAGGGCATCGGCGCCTTGCGGCGCGCCGCCGACCGTCACAGGGCCGGATGACTTTAGTAACTCAATAAGGTTTTTCAATCGACTAACTAGGCTAACTTAAACTGTTGCAGGAGGCTGAAGACGTCGCTTTTGATGTCGTCCGGCACCGGATATTTGCCCATCAGCCAATCCATCAGGTCGGCATCTTCCTCGTCGAGCAAACGCTCGAAGCGCTCGAGCTGCGCCAGGTCCATGGCCGGCAGATGGGCGGCGGCGAAGCGGCCGATCAGGATATCGGCCTCCTTCATGCCGCGGTGCTGGCTGAGATAGAGCAGCCGCTTGCGGCGGATTTCATGAGGATCAGGGGTGGTCATATGGAGCCTTTGGCACGAATCGGGACACCCGCCGGCCGTACGGACAGGGTCTGACGGACAGGCGGGAGGCTGGTAGGGTATAAGTCCTTCCAAGGGCGCTGTCAGCAGCCCGCTAACCCTTTGACGTATCAGCCCGACCGATGCGCCCGGACGTCCTCAATCCGCTATTCGCCGAAGTCACGGCCCTGCCGGGGCTGGGGCCGCGCCTCGGCAAGCTGGTCGAGAAGCTGGCCGGCCCCCATGTCGTCGATCTGTGCTGGCATCTGCCGAGCGGCCTGATCGACCGCCGCTTCGCCCCCAAGGTCGCCGAAGCGCCGGAAGGCGGTATCGCCACGCTGACCGTGCGGGTCGACAAGCATGTCCCCTCGCCCAACCGCCGTTTGCCTTATCGGGTGCATTGCTCCGACGAGACCGGCGAGATCACCCTGGTGTTTTTCCACGCCCGGCCCGACTACCTGGAAAAGCTGTTGCCGGTCGGCGCCGTGCGCATCATCAGCGGCAAGGTCGAGCGCTTTCGCGGCGAAGCGCAGATGAGCCACCCGGACCATGTGGCGACCATGGAGAACAAGGACAGCTTGGCCGCCGTCGAGCCGGTCTATCCGCTGAGCGCCGGGCTGACGCCCAAGGTCGTCGCCAAAGCGGTGCGCGCGGCGCTCGACCGCGCGCCCGCCCTGCCCGAATGGCACGACCCGGCCTGGAAGAAAAAGAACGGCTGGATGGCCTGGAAGGACTCGCTGCTCGCCGCCCATACGCCCGAGCGCGCGATGGACCTCAATGCCGATACGGCTGTGCGCACGCGCTTGGCCTATGACGAACTGCTGGCCAATCAGTTGGCGCTGGCCATTTCGCGCGCCCATATGCGCCGCCAGCGCGGCCGTGCTCTTTTTGGTTCAGGGGGTGGCGCGCAAGGCAATGGCGACCTGCGCCGCAAGGTGCTGGCCGCCCTGCCCTTCAAGCTGACGAAGTCGCAAGAGACGGCGCTGTCGGAGATCACCGCCGACATGGCGGCCCCGTCGCGCATGCTGCGCCTGCTGCAAGGCGATGTCGGCAGTGGCAAGACGGTGGTCGCCTTCCTCGCGATGACGGCGGCGGTCGAGGCCGGCGCGCAATCGGCGCTGCTGGCGCCGACGGAAATTCTCGCGCGGCAGCATTTCGCCACCATCGAGCCGCTGGCCAAGGCCGCCGGCTTGCAAGTGCGACTGTTGACGGGCCGCGACAAGGGCGCGCCGCGCGCCAAGCTGCTCGAAGACCTCGCCGAGGGCCGCATCGACGTCATCATCGGCACCCATGCCTTGATTCAAGACGATGTCGCCTTCAAAGACCTCGCCTTCGTCGTGGTCGATGAACAGCACCGTTTCGGCGTCGATCAGCGCCTGGCGCTGACTTCCAAGGGCAAGACGACCGATGTGCTGGTGATGTCGGCGACGCCGATCCCGCGCACGCTGACGCTGACCGCCTATGGCGACTTGGACGTTTCGCGCCTCACCGAAAAGCCTGCCGGCCGCAAGGCGGTCGATACCCGCGTCGTGCCGCTTGATCGCATGGACGAAGTGGTGGTCGGCGTGCGCCGGGCGCTCGATGCCGGCGAACAGGTCTTTTGGGTCTGTCCGCTGGTCGAGGAATCGGAACTGTCCGACATGGCCGCCGCCGAGGACCGCCACAAGGCGCTGGCGGAGATTTTCGGCGACCGGGTCGGCTTGGTGCATGGCCGCATGAAAGCCGCGGAAAAGGACGCGGCGATGATGGCCTTCGTCGAGGCGCGCACGCAGTTGCTCGTCGCCACTACGGTGATCGAAGTCGGCGTCGACGTGCCGGCCGCCACCGTCATGGTCATCGAACATGCCGAGCGTTTCGGCCTTGCACAGCTCCACCAACTGCGGGGCCGGGTCGGGCGCGGCGACAAGACGGCGAGCTGCCTGTTGCTTTACGCCAAGCCGCTGACTCAGACCGCCAAGGCGCGGCTCAAAATCCTGCGCGAAACCGACGACGGCTTCGTCATCGCCGAGGAGGATCTCCGTTTACGCGGCGCCGGCGAATTGCTCGGCACCAAACAGAGCGGCTTGCCGCGCTTCCGCCTCGCCGATCTGTCGGTGCATGGCGAACTGCTGGCGGCGGCGCGCGATGATGCGGCCTTGATCATGGCGCTCGACCCGCAATTGCAAGGCCCGCGCGGCGAAGCTTTGCGGGTGCTGCTCTATCTGTTCGAGCGCGATGCGGCGGTGTTGACGGCGCGGTCCGGCTAGCGCCAGTCGCGCTTGTTGGCCAACGCGCTGCGGTCGGTCGGGGTGACGATGCCGCCGGAGACGATCATCTTCAGCCCCTCCTCGACCGTCATCTGTAACTCGATGACCTCGCTTTTTGGCACGAACAAGAGATAGCCAGAGGTCGGATTTGGCGTCGTCGGCACGAAGATGCTGACCAGCGGCGCCGCCGCATGGCTGGCGATCTCGCCGCTCGTCGTGGCGGTGATGAAGCCGAGCGCCCAAGCGCCGGGGCGCGGAAACTCGATCAGCACGACGCTGCGAAACGCGTTGCCCTTGCTGGAGAAGATCGTTTCGAAGACCTGCTTGGTCGCGCCGTAGATGCCGCGCACCACGGGCATGCGCGCCAGCACGCGATCGTTGAGGCTTAGGAAATAGCGCCCGAGCAGGCTCGTGGTCAGCGCGCCGATGAACGTCAGCGCGATCAGTACGATGACGAGGCCAAGTCCCGGCACGCCGAACTGCAGCAAGGTTTCCGGCTGGTAGGCCAATGGAATCATCGGCGTGACGATGGCGTCGACGAAATGAATCACCCACCAGATGAGATAGAAGGTGATGACGATCGGCGCGGTCACGAGCAAGCCGGCGAACAGCCAGGTGCGCAAGCGACCGAAAAATCCGGGCCGGCTGGCAGCGTGCATCTGCTGGATGGCGCCTTGCGGCGTCCCCTCGGGGCTTGGCGGCGGCGTCGGGGCCTCGGGGTTACTCACGTGGCTTGCTCCTTGCGATGACCAGTCATTGTAAGGAGCGGGGCCGCGAAAGCAAATGGCCCAGGACTTTCATCCTGGGCCGTCGCGCAATATACCGCTTTACCGAGCATGCGGGCCATTAAAGCAGGCTGGTCAGCATGCGCGCCGCCGTCAGCAACAGGAACAGGCCGAAGGCGCGTTGCAGCGCCGTCTTGCTGATGCTGTGGGCCACTTTCGCGCCGTAGGGCACGACGGCGAGAATCGTCGGCAGGAGCAGCACGCAGGCCAGCAGATTGACGTAGCCGATGCTGAAGGGCGGCAGGTCGGGATGGTTCCAACCGGTGATGATGTAGCCGATGGCGCCCGGCACGCCGATGATCAGGCCGAGGGCGGATGCGGTGCCGACGGCGCGATGGACCGGCACGCCGAACAGGGTCATGGCCGGGACGCCGAGCGTGCCGCCGCCGATGCCCATCAAAGTGGCGATAAAGCCGGTGGCGCTGCCGATCGCCGCGCCGCGCGCGCCGCGCGGATATTCCGGACCGAGACGCCAACTGTCGCGACGGAAGAACATATAGCCCGCGACGATCAGCGCGACCGTGCCGAAAATGGCGGTCAGCGCTTCGCCCTTGAGCGGGCCGGCGACGATGGCGCCAAGCACCACGCCGACGAAGGCCGAGGGGCCGATGAGCTTGAGGATGCCGAAATCCACGGCGCCCTTTTTGTGATGCGAGCGCGCCGACATGATCGACGTCGGGATGATCGTCGCGAGCGAGGTGGCGACCGCGACATGCATGCGGACGTCCGAATCGATCTCGATGATGCGGAAAATTTCAAACATCACCGGCACGGTGACGATGCCGCCGCCGACGCCGAGCAGGCCGGACAAAAAGCCGGCGAACGCGCCGGCGATCACCATGGCGATGACCGCAGAGACGAGGAACGAGGTATCAACGTACATGTACTGTCCTTGAGTGGAAACTCGCGGGAAATGGCCCGGATGGCGGGCGATTCGTCAGGCGAGGCAGAGGAAGGCGTCCCGGCAATGACGCGGTCTGGCCGCGCGGGCATAGGCGTAACCGATGATAGCCCCCAGCGAAACCTAGAAAATGCTTATGGGATGATAGGTTTTTGGAATGGCTGCCATGCGTTGGCATGCGGCTAAGGCGTTGACCGTGTCGCCCCATGTTCTCATAATGTTCTCATGTGCAGCCGCTATTCCCAGACCAAATCCCCTGCCGAATTGGCCAAGCGCTTCAAGGCGCGGGCGCCGAAAAGCAATTTGCAGCCGCGCTACAACATCGCGCCGACGCAGGAGGCGCCCGTGTTGCGTCTTGACGCTGAGGGGGCGCGTGAAATCAGTCTACTCCGCTGGGGGCTGGTGCCGAGTTGGGCGAAGGAGATCGCTGGCGCACCCTTGATCAATGCCCGCGCCGAGACGCTCGGCGAGAAGGCCAGCTTCAAGCAGTCGCTCGAGCGTCGGCGCTGTCTGGTGCTGAGCGACGGCTTTTATGAGTGGCAGAAGGTCGGAAAAGATAAACTTCCCTGGCGTTTCCTGCGCCAAGACGGCGAGGCCTTCGCCATGGCCGGCTTGTGGGACGTTTGGCAGCCTGCCGAAGGGCCCGCCGTCGAAAGCTTCGCCATCGTCACCACGGCGGCCAACGATCTGGTGGGTCCGGTGCACGACCGCATGCCGGTGATCTTCCCCGACGAAGAAACAGCGAACGCCTGGCTCGCGTCACCCTCGCCCGGTCTGCTTGCCCCCTGCCCGACATTCGTCATGGACGCCTATCGGATCGGCCCCGCCGTCGGCAATTTCCGCAACGACGATGAAAGCCTGCTCGCGCCTATCGTGGCGTAAGCTCATGAGGCATGCGGCTTTGTCGCAAAACTGTCATGATGGCCGATTAGGAGTCGCGCAGGATTATCCTCTTATGCGGAGTTTTTCATGATCGCTCGCTGGTTCGCTCCTGCCATTGCCGCTTTGACGGCGCTGTCGCCCCTCGCCGCTCAGGCGGACATCTCGATCAACTTCATCGGCCGGCACGCGACGGGCGTGTTCGACAAAGGCGCCGCTGAAATTCCGGCTTATGACTCGCGCAGCAAGCGGCTGTTCGTCGTCAATGGCGCCGGCGGGGTGATCGACATCCTCGACATCCGCGATCCGAAGCAGCCGACGCGAGTCGGCCAGATCGAACTGCAGACCTGGGGCGCCGCCGCCAATTCGGTCGCCGTGCGCGACGGCGTGATCGCCGCAGCCGTCGAAGGCAAAGTGAAGACGGATCCGGGCGCGGTGGTGTTCTTCAACGCCGAGGGCCGCTACCTCAAACATGTGACGGTCGGCGCGCTGCCCGACATGCTCGCCTTCTCGCCCGACGGGCGCTGGCTCGTGGTCGCCAACGAGGGCGAGCCGAACGACGAATACACCGTCGACCCCGAAGGCAGCTTGTCGGTGATCGACATGCGCGGCGGTCTCGCCGCCGTCAACCAAAACAAAGTGCGCACCGCCGATTTCCGCCGCTTCAACGGCCAGCCGTTGCCTGACGGCTTCAAGGCCCTGAAGCCCGGCGCGAGCGTGGCGCAGGATATCGAGCCGGAATATGTCACCTTCAGCGCCGACTCGCGCACGGCCTACGTCACCCTGCAGGACAATAACGGCCTGGCCATCGTCGATCTCGAACGCGCCCAGGTGTCGCGCATCGTCGGCCTCGGCTTCGTCGATCACAGCCGCGTGCCGTTCGACGCGTCCGACCGCGACAATGCGATCTCGCTCAAGACCTGGCCGGTGTGGGGCATGTACCAGCCCGACAGCATCGCGTCCTACACGGCTGGCGGCCGCACCTATCTCGTCACCGCCAACGAAGGCGACGCGCGCGATTGGAAAGGCTGGAGCGACGAAAAGCGTATCGCCGACCTGAAGCTCGATCCCAAGGCCTTCCCCAACGCCGCCGAGTTGCAGAAGCCGGAAAACCTCGGCCGCTTGCGCGCCTCGGGCTCCTTCGGCCTCAATGCCGAGGGTTTGCATGAGCGCCTTTACACCTTCGGCGGCCGCTCCTTCTCGATCTGGGACGCCAACGGCCGCCAAGTGTGGAACTCCGACGACCGCATCGAGCGCATCGTCGCCGAGCGCTATCCGGCCAACTTCAATGCCAGCCATACGAGCAACGAGCGCGACTCGCGCAGCACCGCCAAGGGCCCGGAGCCCGAGGGCTTGGCTGTGGCGACGCTGTGGGGCAAGCCCTACGCCTTCGTCGGTCTCGAGCGCATGAGCGGCTTCGTGGTGTTCGACATCTCCGATCCGCGCGCGCCGCGCTATGTCGATTACATCAATAGCCGCGACTTCTCCGGCGAGCCCAAGAACGGCGACGTCGGCGATCTCGGCCCCGAAGGCTTCATGGTGATCTCCGCCGCCTCCAGCCCGAACGGCCGTCCGCTGCTGGTCGTCGCTAACGAGGTGAGCGGCACCACGGCGATCTACGAAATCTACCGCAAGTAGCGCCGGACCATCGGGCGGCGGCGTCGCGCCGCCCGTCAAACGCACAAGGCCCGCTCGAAAGAGCGGGCCTTTTTGTTTCGTGCGCCGTTGACCAATTCGAGGAATTGGTGAGCTCGATGGGATTCGAACCCATGACCCTCTGATTAAAAGTCAGATGCTCTACCGACTGAGCTACGAGCTCGGCGCGGCGCACCATAAGCAGGGCGCGCCATAGGGTCAACCGTCGCCTCTCCCGGCCGAAAAGACAGGCAAAAATACCTGCAAAAGCGCACCTTCAGGCTCTTGCCCGACATCGCGCTTCCTGGCTACATCCTGTCAGGATGGGGCCAG
Organism: uncultured Rhizobium sp.; assembly: GCA_964628235.1. Classification (GTDB taxonomy): domain Bacteria; phylum Pseudomonadota; class Alphaproteobacteria; order SMXQ01; family SMXQ01; genus CAMAVH01. The sequence continues at coordinate 8,834 of CAZVLU010000062.1, forward strand.
CCGCCCTTTGGAGAGCCTGATGAACCTACTTCCATGGCCGCGTTCGGCCCTCATCGCTTGCGGCGCCTTGGCCTTGCTGGCGCTGCTTTTGCTGATTTGGCCGTCTGGCCGGCCAGACGATCCGTTCGCCGATCCCGCGCGCTTTCAGGCTGCCGTGGGCCAGGCTCTCCGCGCCAATCCCGAGATCATCGTCGAGGCCCTGCAAAACATGCAGCAGCGCCAGGGGCAGATGGAGCAGATGCGCGCCCGCCAGGCCGTGGCGGCCAACCGCGTGGCGCTCGAGCAGGACGGCAATTCGGCTGTCGGCGGCAATCCGCGCGGCGACGTGACGCTCGTCGAATTTTACGACTACCGCTGTTCCTATTGCCGCCAGGCCAACGCGACGGTGAACGAATTGCTCAAGTCCGATCCGAACCTGCGCTTGGTCTATAAGGAATTTCCGATTCTCGGGCCGGAATCGATGATGGCCGCCCGCGCCGCGGTCGCTGCCCGCAGCAGTTCCTACTATGCGGCCTTCCACGACGGGCTGATGAACGCGCCGGGCCCGCTGACCGAGGAGAACGTCCTCAAGATCGCCGGCAGCGTCGGCATCAACGTCTCGGCCTTGCAGGTCGAGATGCGCAGCCCGGATATCGACCAGATCATCGCCGCCAACCATGCCCTCGCCCGAGAGCTCGGCATCAACGGCACGCCGGCCTTCGTCATCGGCGACAGGCTGCTGCCCGGCGTCGTCGAGTTGGCCGAGTTGAAGCAGTTGATCGCCAACCAGCGGACGCTGCGGGCGCGTTAGCCGCTCTCAGAAGCGGACGGTGAATTCGACGAGCCATTGCGGCATAGCGGCGACAATCGCGGCTTCCACGACCTTCTCTACGCCCGTCAAGATCGCCAGCCCGGCGATGACAAGAATGCCGCCAAGCAGCGGCTTGCTCCATCGCGCCGCGCTGCGCAAACCGCCCGAGCGAAGAGCCATAAGTCCGCGCGACGCATAGGCGAAGGCCAGCAATATGCTGGCGATGCCAGCGCCGAACATCAAAAATGTCGTGAAGGCTTGCGCCAAATTCTCTCCTTGGCTCGCCGAGGCGATGGCGACGCCCAGCACGGGACCGACGCAGGGCGTCCAAACCAGTCCGAGTAGCAGGCCGATGGCGAACTGTCCGCGCATGCCGCGCCCAGGGACGCGATCGAGCAGACTTTGACCGCCGCTCGCCAACGGCGTCACGACGCGGGCAAAAATGGCTTGCGCCCTAGCCGAGAGAAGCAAAAGGCCGACAGCGAGCAGCATCACGGCGGCTACTTGCCGCGCTATGTCCGGCGAGAGCCCGATCTCGAAGCCGACCGTAAGGATGAAGAAGCCAAACAGGCAGAACGACAGCACCAGACCGGTGATCAGCGCCAGCGGGCCGTAACGTCCTTCGTTGAGCGCCGAGCCGATCAGGATCGGCAGCACCGGGAGGACGCAAGGATTGAGCAGGACGACGAGTCCCGCCGCGTAGGCCAGCAGAAATTCCGACACGATCGTCCCCCCGGCTCGCCGGCTAGCTTTGCGTATTGCCGAGAATCAGCGTGCGCAGACGCGCGCGATCAGTCTGCGCCACGCTGCGCGCCGTTTCCTTGTCGCCGGTGAACTTCAGAATGGTCGCTTGGCTGGAGATGCGATGGGCGCGCAAGAACTCCTTGTCCTTGTCGAAATCGACCCGGATAAAGCGGACGCCGGTCGGCGCGAGCTCAGCCTTCAACTCGTCTAGCGTCGGCATTTGCGCCCGGCAGGTCGGACACCAAGACGCATACACATGGACGACGACGGGCTTGCCGGAGCTTTGCGCCTCGGTAAAGGCTGCCGGCGTATATGCCGTCCAATCCTGCCAATCCTGCGCGGAGGCTGGAGAGGCGAAGGCGGCGGCGCAGAGCGCCAGAACGGCGAACAATGAGAGTTTGAGAGCGCGCATGAAGGTCCCCTTTGAATAATAGGATGTATCCTTGTGTTCGCCCGAACGACGAAAAGGATGCAACCGCTCACCGGAACGTGAACAGTTCAGGCGTTTGGCCTGTCCGGACGCGTGATTACCCAGAATCCAGCGGATGCCACAGCGCCGCAAAGCCCATCGAAGACGGATAAATTGAGATTCTCGAACGGATTGATGCTGCCGCTTGCCAAGACTCCGGCAGCTACGCCCAGAGCGCACCCGGCGACGGCATGGCTTTGCAGCGATGTGCGCCCTTGGCGGGCAAGCAGAAGAAGCGCCGGCACCGCGACGAGCGAAGCCGCATAGGCGAACAGGCCTAAGTTCCGCGCGACATCGAACGAAAGAAAGCCGCCGGTCGCGCTGGCGAACCCGAGATAGGTCGCCGGAGCCAGCAGCGGCGCGATCATCCAGCCGAGGATCAAACGGGGCCAGGACGGCAACAGCCTCTCCCCGCGCCCGGCAATCAGCTTCTGTAGCTCGCCAGCAGGCGTCCTGCGACGTTCGGCGAGACGAATTGCGAGATGTCGCCGCCGAGGCGGCAGATCTCCTTCACGAAGCGCGAGGAGATGAACTGGTGGCGCTCGGAGGCCATCAGGAAGATCGTCTCGATCTCCGGCTTGAGCTTGGCGTTCATGCCGGCCATCTGGAATTCATATTCGAAGTCGGTCACGGCGCGCAGGCCGCGCACGATGACGCCGGCGCCGACCGATTGGGTGAAATTGACCAGCAGGTTGTCGAACGAGCGCACCTCGACCTTCTTGCTGAGGCCGTTGGGCAGATGTTCGATCTCGCCTTTGACCATGTCGACGCGCTCGGCGAGGCCGAACTGCGGATTCTTGCCGTCGTTCGCCGCCACCGCGACGATGAGCTTATCGAGCATCCGGGTGGCGCGCAGGATGATGTCGAGATGGCCGTGGGTGATCGGGTCGAAGGTGCCGGGATAGACGCCGACGCGCGCGGGTTCGCTCATGCCTCGGTCTCCGGCGCGCTGCCGTTCGCGTCGCTCTCGCCAAGCTCCTCGTCGACGGCCAGTTCGGCATCATCGCCGTTCTCGCTGGCGACATCGGCCAGATGGGCGACCGAGACGACGCGTTCGCCGTCGTCGATGCGGAACAGCGTCACGCCGCGCGTGTTGCGGCCGGCGATGCGGATGTCGGCGACCGGGCAGCGGATCAGCTTGCCGCCATTGGTCACCAGCATGATCTGGTCTTCGCTCAGCACCGGGAAGCCGGCGGCGACTTGCGCTTCAGCCTTACCCTTGCCGAGGTTCATCAGATCGATGCCTTTGCCGCCGCGCCGCGTGATGCGGTACTCGTAGGCCGAGCTGCGCTTGCCGTAGCCCTGGTCGGAGATCGTGAGCAGGAATTGCTCGGCGGCGGCCAGCTCATTGAAGCGCTCCTCGGAGAGCGTCACGGCGGCGACGGCGCCTTCGGCCTCTTCCTCGGCGGCGGCATCGGCCACTTCAGGCTCCTCGTCGCCGGCGCGGCGCAGCGCGTTGGCCTGGCGGATATAGGCGATGCGCTCTTCCGTCGTCACATCCATATGGCGCAGGATCGACATGGAGATGACCTCGTCGCCCTCATCCAGCTTGATGCCGCGGTTGCCGGTCGAATTGCGGCTGGCGAAGACGCGGATGTCGCTCACCGGGAAACGGATGCACTTGCCTTGACGGCTGGCGAGCAGAATGTCGTCCGTGTCGGCGCAGGTCATGACGGCGACCAGCTTGTCGCCCTCCTCCAGCTTCATGGCGATCTTGCCGTTGGCGTTGACGCGCGCGAAGTCCGACAGGGCGTTGCGGCGGATGTCGCCGCTCGCCGTGGCGAACATGGCGTACAGGCTCTCCCACTGGCCCTCGTCCTCGGGCAGCGGCATCACCGTGGTGATGGTTTCGCCCTCTTGCAGCGGCAGCAGGTTCACCAAGGCCTTGCCGCGCGACGTCGGGTTGCCGAGCGGCAGGCGGTAGACCTTTTCCTTGTAGGCGATGCCGCGCGACGAGAAGAACAGCATCGGCGTATGCGTGTTGGCGACGAAGACGCGGCTGACGAAATCCTCGTCGCGCGTCGCCATGCCGGCGCGCCCCTTGCCGCCGCGGCGCTGCGCCCGGTAAGTCGAGAGCGGCACGCGCTTGATGTAGCCGTTGTGGCTGACGGTGACGACCATGTCCTCGCGCTGGATCAGGTCTTCGACGTCGACCTCGAAATCCTGCTCGATGATCTCGCTGCGCCGCGGATTGGCGAACTCGGCTTTAATCTTGAGCAATTCGTCCTGAAGAATCGCGCGCAGCCGCTCCTTGGAGTTGAGGATCTCGATATATTCGGCGATCTTGGCGCAGACCTCGCGCAGTTCCTCGGCGATCTTGTCGCGCTCGAGGCCGGTCAGGCGCTGCAGGCGCAATTCGAGAATGGCGCGCGCCTGGGTTTCCGACAGCATGTAATGGCCGTCGACCACGGCGCGGCCCGGCTCGTCGATCAAGGCGATCAGCGGCGCCACGTCGGTGGCGGGCCACGGCCGCTCCATCATCTGCTGGCGGGCGACGACGGGGTCGCTGGCTTCGCGGATCAGCTTGATCATGGCGTCGAGATTGGCGACGGCGATGGCGAGGCCGGCCAAGGTGTGGGCGCGGTCGCGCGCCTTCTTCAGCTCGAAAATCGTGCGGCGGGTGATGACTTCTTCGCGGAAGCGGATGAAGGCCATCAAGATTTCCTTGAGGTTCATCATCTCCGGCCGGCCGCCGTTGAGCGCCAGCATGTTGACGCCGAAGCTCGTCTGCAGCGGCGAGAAGCGGTAGAGCTGGTTGAGCACCACTTCGCTCATGGCGTCGCGTTTGAGCTCGATGACGACGCGCACGCCGTCGCGGTCGGACTCGTCGCGCAGCTCGGAGATGCCCTCGATCTTCTTCTCGCGCACCTGGTCGGCGATATGCTCGAGCATGCGCGACTTGTTGACCTGATAGGGCATCTCGGTGAAGACGATGGCCTCGCGGTCCTTGGCCATCTCTTCGATATGGTGCCGCGCGCGCATGATGATCGAGCCGCGGCCGGTGTGGAACGCCGAGCGGATGCCGGCGCGGCCCAAGATCAAGCCGCCGGTCGGGAAATCTGGCCCGGGGATGATCTCGATCAGCTTTTCAATGCTGAGCGATTCATCCGCGAGCAGCGCGACGCAGCCGTCGATCAGCTCGCCGAGATTGTGCGGCGGAATGTTGGTCGCCATGCCGACCGCGATGCCGCCGGCGCCGTTGGCCAGCAGGTTCGGGAAGGCGGCCGGCAGAACCGTCGGTTCCTTGACCGTGTTGTCGTAGTTCGACTGGAAGTCGACCGTCTCGCGGTCGATGTCTTCGAGCATTTCATGGGCGAGCTTTTCCAGACGCGCTTCGGTGTAGCGCATCGCCGCCGCCGGATCGCCGTCCATCGAGCCGAAATTGCCCTGCCCGTCGATCAGCGGGTGGCGCATGGAGAAATCCTGCGCCATGCGGACCATGGCATCGTAAATCGCGGAATCGCCGTGCGGGTGGTATTTGCCCATCACGTCGCCGACGACGCGGGCCGACTTGCGGAACACCTTGTTCCAGTCGTAGCCGCTTTCCTTCATCGAGAAGAGGATGCGGCGATGCACCGGTTTCAGACCGTCGCGCACGTCAGGCAGGGCGCGCGACACGATCACGCTCATGGCGTAATCGAGATACGAGCGCTTCATCTCGTCTTCGAGGGTCACCGAAGACTGTTCGATGGGCGGCGGCGGCGGCGGCGCGATGGTGGTGTTCACGGGCGATCCAAACGGCTAAGCGCCCGCGCGCGAAGCGGCGCGCCGGCGGTCAAAAACGGAGCCAAAAACGGGCGATATGCGACGGAGACTCAAGGCCGGCGAAGCGGCGCCGGCGGGCATTGCGAACGAGGCGGTTCGGCAGGCATTTAGCATCGCCGGAGATTAGCCGATTAGCCCTTACGGAACAAATGCTTCCTGGCGATTTTCGGGTCTGAAAACTGGCGGTTTTCGGGGCTTTTGGCGGCCCCGCTCGCAAAAAGCAAACGGGGGGCTTTGGGGCCCCCCGCCGCAACCGAAATATGCCCTGCTCAGAACGGGATTTCGTCGTCCATGTCGTCCGGGCCGCCGGCCGGCGCTTTGGCGCGGCCGCCACCGCCCGCGCTGCTGCCGCCATAGCCGCCGCCCGAGCTTTCGCCGCCGTAACCGCCGCTGCCGCCACCACCCATGCCGCCGCCCTCGCGACCGTCGAGCATGGTCAGTTCGCCGCGGAAGCGCGAGAGCACCACTTCGGTGGTGTATTTCTCGACATTGTCCTTATCGGTCCACTTGCGGGTCTGGAGCTGGCCCTCCACATAGATCTTCGAGCCCTTCTTGAGGAACTTCTCGGCGACCTCGGCGAGGCGCTCGTTGAAGATCACGACGCGGTGCCACTCGGTCTTGTCCTTGCGCTCGCCGCTCATCTTGTCCTTCCAAGATTCGGACGTGGCGACGGAGAGCTGGACGATTTTCATGCCGTCCTGGGTCGAGCGGACTTCGGGGTCGCGCCCGAGATTGCCGATGAGGATGACTTTGTTGACGCTGCCGGCCATGCGGAAAGTGCTCCTTTTTCTCGGGCCGGAAGCGGCAGATTTGCGGCCCCGGTCCATCCGATTACATAGGCGCGCACTATCGCGCAAAAGTCGCTGTGCTGCCACCGGATTGCGCTAGAATGGCCGACTCTCCGGCAAGCTTCTGGGGATAACTTCGTTCCGATATTTGCTCGCTTTTTGCTCCCACCGCAGTTCTTCGTCAGGTCCCATGCCCGCTCCCAAAGCCAAAACCGCCGCGCCCAAGCCGAGCAAGAATGTCCCGCCAAAGGCGGGCTCTGCAATATGGCCGCCGAAACTGGATGCCGCCGGCCATCAGATCAGCGTGCGCGGCGCCCGCGAGCACAACCTCAAGAACGTCGATGTCGATATTCCCCGCGACAAGCTGGTGGTCATCACCGGCCTGTCGGGCTCGGGCAAATCGTCGCTCGCCTTCGACACGATCTATGCCGAGGGCCAGCGGCGTTACGTCGAGAGCCTCTCGGCCTATGCCAGGCAGTTCCTGGAAATGATGCAGAAGCCGGACGTCGACCAGATC
>CAZVLU010000063.1:0-14974 GCA_964628235.1 uncultured Rhizobium sp.
GGGCTTCGCCGCACTGGAAAAGAGCAACAGCGGCTTGTGGGAAGTGCCTTACTTGCCGATCGACCCCAAGGACATCGGCCGCGATTACGAAGCGGTGATCCGCGTCAACAGCCAGTCGGGCAAGGGCGGCGTTGCCTATCTGCTGCAGACCGATTACGGCCTCGATCTGCCGCGCCGTCTGCAGGTCGAGTTCTCGAAGGTCGTTCAAGCGATGACGGACGCCACCGGCAAGGAAGTGACCGCCAAGGATATCTGGCAGGCGTTCGAGGGCGAATATCTCAAGCCGGGCCGCATCGAGTTTCTCGATCACAAGACTTGGCCGGGAGCCAACGGCGCGCGCGAGATCGAGGCGACGATCCGTTTCGACGGCAATGAGACGAAAATCACCGGCACCGGCACCGGCCCGATCGACGCCTATGTCGATGCCTTGAAGAAAAGCTGCGGCGTCGCGCTGGAAATCAGCGACTACCGCGAACATGCGGTGAAAAGCGGCTCCGGCGCCAATGCCGCCGCTTATGTCGACACCACGGTCGACGGCAAGGCGCTGTTCGGCGTCGGCATCGCGCCCAACATCGTCACCGCCTCGCTCAGCGCCATCACCAGCGCGGCGAACCGGGCCCTGCGTAAATAGCCTGACGCATAAGCAAAAAGGGCGCGCCGTCCACACGGCGGGCCCTTTCTATTCTGATGGTCGAGGACAGCGCGCGACGCTTAAGGTTTGTCGAACAATTCGGCGATGAAGCTCTTGATCTCGGCCTCGACCGAATCATAGTCCTCGATTTTCGGCCGCTCGGCGGCACGTGCGAACCCCCAGAGCTTGCAGGATTGCGACAGCACGACACTGGCTTGGCGCGCGCCGGCATGAAAAACGAACCCGGCATCGGCAAGGAATGGGCAGCGCTTCGCCGTATCGAACAGGTAGCTCGATTCGGCGAAGATCAAGGCGCGAATCTTTTCGACTTGGTCGACGGACAGGTTTGGGCCCCTTTCGAGCACGGCGTAGCCCTGCACCGCCGGCTCGATCACGTCGGTCTTGGCCTCGAGTTGAAAGCTCTCGACATGGTCGGCTGTAGCGATGATGTCGACGATGTCTGCACCGAGAAAGTTCGCCACGGCGGCATCGAGCAACGCCGCGCCGGCAGAGCCCGCCTGCGCGGCCAATGCGGCTGCGACGGCCACGCCGAGCAACGCCTTACGCAAACCCGCCATACTGCAACCCTTTTGCCCCTCGTTGGCCCGAACCATAGCACAAGAAGCCCTGCGGCAGACGCATCGCCCCAACTTTTAAGACTGTCTGAGGGTCGGAACGAGCCTGCCTAAAAGATGCGGCGCTCGCTCAGGACCGCCGCGGCAGCCAGCCTTCGGCGGTCAGGGTGAAGCGGTCGGCATCGTCCCCATAGAGGGTGATCCGCCCCTGCTTGGTGAAATGCAACCGTCCGAGCAGGCGTCGCACCGCCCGCGCGTCGCGCGCCGTGCAGCCGACCACATGCGGCAGCTTTAAGGATTTAAATCCATGGTCGAGCAAGGCGGTGGCGGCCTCCGTGGCGTAGCCTTGGTGGCGCGAGGCAGCGCCGAGATAGACGCCGAGTTCGACCTCGTCGTCGCTACCTGGCCACATGGGCGCCAGCAAGCAGCGGCCCAGGAAAGCGCCGGTCGCCTTGGCCTCGATCACCCACCAGCCGAAATCGGCGTCCGGGTTCTTTTGCGACAGTTCGATACGCGGCGCGATGCGCTCGGCAAGGCGGGTGGGATCAACTCCGCGCATGGCGAGATAGGCCGTCACGTCTGGCTGGGCGTCGAGCGCGATCAGCGCGGTCTCGTCGCCAGGGGCTGGACGGCGCAGAATCAAACGACGGGTCTCGAAACGGGCATAATTGGGCATGGCGGCAAGCTAACGCGCGCGTCCGCTCAGGTCAAAGGCGACAAGCCGCAAGCAGCCCCGACACGCGAAAATCCTTCACAAAATCCCCGCCGCAGATCATATAACGCCCACCATGTTGAAGCAGCACACGCGCAAGATCGGCGATATCGTCCGCCGCCTGCGGGGCGAGATGAAAACGCCCGGCCAGCGTTTCGCCGCCTGGATCGAAATGGTGTTGATGGACCATGGCATCTTCCGCCTGATCTACAGCAACACCCATCGCGTCTCGCCGATGATGTATCGCGCCAGCCAGCCGTCGCCCCGGCAAATCGCCCGCATGGCCCGTCTCGGCGTCAAGACCATCGTGAATTTGCGCGGCGCGCGCGATGGCGGCGAATATCTGCTGGAAAAAGAAGCCTGCGCCCGCCACGGCATCACGCTGATCGATTTCCCGATCAGCTCGCGCGACGCGCCGCGCAAGACCGACGCGCGCCATCTCAAAGAGCTTTTCGCGCGCATCGAATATCCCGCCCTGCTGCATTGCAAATCGGGCGCCGACCGCGCCGGCCTCGGCGCCGCGCTTTACCTGCATCTGCATGAAGGCGTGCCGCTGGAGCAAGCCGCGCAACAGCTGCATTGGAAGTACGGCCACTTCCGCCAGGCCAAGACCGGCATTCTCGATTTTTTCTTTCAGACCTACGGACACCATACGGCGACGGTGCAACGCGATTTATTGCTATGGTCTGAAAACGATTACGACCCCGAAGCCCTGAAGCGCGATTTCCGCACCGGGCGCTGGTCGAACTTGCTGGTCGATAAGATCCTACGCCGCGAATAGCGGCAAAGCCGCCGGGCGGCGTGAATAGCTAGAGGGCCGCCGGCTCTTCTTCGCCGCGGAACTGCAGGCGGCTCAGCTTGGCATAATGGCCGTCCTTGGCGAGCAATTCGCCGTGGGTGCCGCGCTCGATGACGCGGCCCGCTTCCAGCACGTAAATCAAATCGGCGTCGCGCACGGTGGCGAGGCGATGGGCGATCACCAGTGTCGTGCGGCCTTTGGTCAGACGCGCTAGGGCTTCTTGCACCAAGCGTTCCGATTCGGCGTCGAGCGCGCTGGTCGCTTCGTCGAGCAGCAAGATCGGCGCGTTCTTCAGAACCGCGCGGGCGAGCGACAGGCGCTGGCGCTCGCCGCCCGAAAGCCGGGTGCCGCGCTCGCCGACGATGGTGTCATAGCCGTCCGGCAAAGCGACGATGAAGTCATGGGCGGCGGCGGCCTTGGCGGCGGCGACGATCTCGGCCTCGCTGGCATCGGCGCGACCGAAGGCGATGTTGGCGCGCACCGTGTCGTTGAACAGCACGATGTCCTGGCTGACCAGGGCGATGGCATCGCGCAAGCTCGCCAATGTCACGTCGCGAACGTCCTGGCCGTCGATGGTCACGCGGCCGCTACGCACATCGAACAGACGCGGGATCAGGTTGAACACCGTCGATTTGCCGGCGCCGCTGCGCCCGACCAATGCCACCGTCTTGCCGGCGGGCACCTCGAGCGAAATCGCGTTGAGCGCCGTGCCGTCGTCATAGCCGAACTCGACGGCTTCAAAAGCGATATGCCCCTGTTTGGCGGCGAGCGCCGGCGCGCCAGGCTTTTCGGCGATCACCGGCTTCTCGTCGATCAGTTGGAAAACGCGATGGACGGCGGCGAGGCCTTCCTGCAGCACGGTGTTGAGCGTGCCGATGGCGCGCACGGGCTGGGCGGCGATCAACAGCGCGCTGATGAAGCCGGTGAACTGGCCGACGGTGCCAGCCCCGGTCGCGACGCGCCAGCCGCCGAAGGCGATGACGCCGCCGACGGCGATGCCGCCGAGCACTTCGAGAATGGGATCGAGCCGGGCGCGGCTCTTGGTCATCTTCATCATCAGGCCGTACATGCGCTCGAATGCGCCATTCGCGCGACCGCGCTCATAATTCTCCAGGCGGTAGGTTTTCACCATGCGCGCGCCCGACAGGCTTTCGTTGAGCAGCGACGTCGTATCGCCCATCTGAACCTGCGTGTCGATCGAAACGCGACGCAGGCGCTTGCCGATCTCGATGATCGGCACGGCAGCCAGCGGATAGATCACCAGCACGATCAGCGACAGCATCCAATCGAGATAGAACATGGTCGCGACCAGCGCGATCACGGTGAGCGAGTCGCGGATCAGGTTCGTCACCGTACGGGCCACGGCGTTGCGCACCACGACGATGTCGTTGGTGAATCGCGAAATCAGTCCGCCGGCCGGTTCGCGCAAGATGCGCGCCAGATCGGCGGCGAGCAGATGATCGAACATCCGCATTTGCATATCGGTGGTGACGCGATAGACGATTTGGCTGGTCAGCACGTTCTGCGCATACATGGCCAGGCCGCGCGCGGCAGTAACTGCGAGCACCAGGGCAGGCACCAGCCAAATGACGCGGCGGTCCTGCGTCGTGAACAGACTGTAGGTCCAGTCGATGAGCAACGGATAGGCACCGGTGGCGGCGGCGACGGCCGCCATCGACAGGCCGACCCAGATCAGCGTGCGCCAATGCGGCCGCACCCAGTCGCGCCACAGGCGGCCGAGCAGATAGCGGGTGGTATCGTCGAAACGCAGTTGGGCCTTGGCCATCAGAATCAAACGCTTGTTGAACGCGATGGGCCGGAGAATAGAGGATAAATGGCCAAAACAAAACGGGCGAAGCCCTATGGCCTCGCCCGTCTTAAAGTTCCGTTTCGCAGCTTCAGGCGGCGGCGAGCGCCGATTCCTGCAGGGCGATTTCGCCCTCGACAATGGCGGCGGCCGCATGGACCACCGAGGCGATGCGCAACACGTCCTGCATGCCCTCGCGGGTGGCGCCCTTGCCCATCACTTCATGAGCGTGCGCCTTGAGACACATGCCGCAACCGTTGACCGCCGAGGCGGCGAGCGACCACAGCTCGAAGTCGAGCTTGTCGACGCCCGGATTGCCGATGACGTTCATGCGCAAGCGGGCCGGCATCTTGCTCAGTTCGGCATCCTCGATCAGATGGATCGAGCGGTAATAGATGTTGTTCATCGCCATGACGGCGGCGGCGGCCTTGGCGGCTTCGCGCGCTTCGGCGGAGAGGTTCTCGGCGGCTTCGGCGGCGACCGACTCGATGACGAGGTCGTTGCGCGAGGCGAGCGCCGACGTGAGGATCGCGCCCCACAACTGCTGCTTGTTGAGCGCCGTGGAGTTGACGATGTTCGACAGGTTGAGCTTGATGTCCTTGGCGTAGGCCGGCATCCGCTCCTTCAGGGTTTCGATGGACATGGCAATGCTCGCTTTCTTCTTATTGGAGGAGAGGAACGGCGCCGCGACATGCGGCGCCGTCCGAGAATCGTTAGGCGACCTTGAGGACCTCTTCGCCCTGCTTCCAATTGCAGGGGCAGAGCTCGTCGGTCTGCAGCGCATCGAGGATGCGCAGGGTCTCTTGCGGATTGCGGCCGACGCTCAGGTCGTTGACCGAGACGTGACGGATGACGCCTTCCGGATCGACCACGAAGGTGGCGCGCAGATCGACGCCTTCCTCCTTGTGGAGGATGCCAAGGGCGGCGCTCAGCTCGCGCTTGACGTCGGCGAGCATCGGGAACGGCAGGTCGCGCAGGTCTTCATGGTCGCGCTTCCACGCCAGATGGACGAACTCGCTATCGGTCGAGAGGCCGAGGACCTGGGCGTCGCGGTCGGCGAATTCGCCGTTCAGCTTGCCGAAGGCGGCGATCTCGGTCGGGCAGACGAAGGTGAAATCCTTCGGCCAGGCGAAGAGGACGAGCCACTTGCCCTTGTAGGACTTGTCGGTGAGGTCGGTGAAGGCCTCGCTCGGGTTCTTGGGCTGGCCCGGCGGGACGGCTTTGAGGTTGAAGGACGGCAGCTTGTCGCCAACGGTCAGCATGAGAATTCTCCTCGGTTTTCGGGGCAAAAGTTCAGAATTTGGAACTGCTCTAATGTGCAGTTGCTTAGGTTAAGTAGTTGTTCCTGCTGCCCCCGTCAACCAGTTTAGAATAATTATAAGAAAAAACTCCGGCAGGGCGACAAAGCCCCGTGCAATGCGACCGGCTATCTCGAAATGACATGGCAGGAGTAGCAATAGAGTAATAGGCGCTGAGGGGAGGCTTGCGTATCTTGCCTCTGCAAATTGCTCGCAGTCGCCGTTCAGAAGCGCGACGGGCCACTCTCGGACCAGCCTTATAGGGTTTTATCGCCATGTACGTCTGCGCTTGCCACGGCTTCACGGAAAAGCAAGTCACTCAGGCCGTCTCTGAGGGCCCCTGCTCGGTCGCCGACGTCTATCGTCGCCTCGGCGAAACTCCCCAGTGCGGCAAGTGCGTCTGCTCGGTCGTCGACATGGTGCGCGGCGCGCGCGGCGTCGATGAAACAGCGTCTGGCTCGCAGGCTTACGCCTAATCCCCTGCGCCCAATCCTTATTGCGACTGATAATCGCATAGCCGCAAGGCTTTAGCCGACGCCGCGCCAGCGCCAATCGGTTCCTCCCAGCCCTTTGCCTCTTTCTCCCCAGCCCAGCTATGATGCCCGGGCATTCGCGTATGCGCGTTTAGTTCGAGAGAGAGCCACAGAGGAGCGGCCGCCATGAAAGGCGATAAAGAGGTCATCGACCAACTCAAGAAAATCCTCACCAACGAGTTGACCGCCATCAACCAGTATTTCTTGCATGCCCGCATGTTCGACAACTGGGGCCTCAAGAAACTCGGCGAGATGGAATACAAAGAATCCATCGACGAGATGAAACATGCCGACGCGCTGATCAAGCGCATCTTGTTCCTCGAGGGGGTGCCCAACCTCCAACAGCTCGACAAGCTGCTGATCGGCGAGACGGTGCCGGAAATGCTCCAGTGCGACCTCAAGCAGGAGCAGATCGCCATGCCGGTGCTGCGCACGGCGATCAACGTCTGCGAGAAGCATGACGACTACGTCACCCGCGATCTGTTGAAGAACATCCTCAAGGGCGAGGAAGACCATGTCGACTGGCTGGAGACCCAACTCAGCCTGATCGAGAAGATGGGCCTCGAAAACTACATGCAGTCCTCCTCCAACGCGCCTGAGGCGTAAGCCGCAGGCTAAGGGGGTCTAACGCCCCTGAGGCGTAAGAAACCGCTCACAAGCAAGCTGCGCTCGTCGCGGCGGTCATGGTACAAGCTGCGCCATGATGACGCCCGACGAGCTCCTTGCCCGCCTGCTCTATAAAGACGCGCTGATGCTGGTGGTGAACAAGCCCGCCGGCCTGCCCGTCCATGCCGGCCCCAAAGGCGGCCAAAGCCTCGAATCGCTGTTCGAAGTGCTGCGTTTCGGCCTCCCGCGCGTCCCCGCCCTCGCCCACCGCCTCGACCGCGACACCACCGGCTGCCTGGTGCTCGGGCGCCACCGCAAGGCGCTGGCCAAGCTCGGCCGGCTGTTCTCCGGCGGGCGCATCGAGAAGACCTATTGGGCCGTGGTCGCCGGCGCGCCGCCCCAGGCGGAAGGCCATATCGATTTGGCGCTGTCGAAACAGACCAGCGACAAGCGCAGTTGGTGGATGAAAGTCGATCCGGCCGGCATGCCGACCGTCACCGATTACAAGCTGATGGGCCAAGCGGACGGCTTTTCCTGGCTCGAGCTTTACCCGCGCACCGGGCGCACCCATCAAATCCGCGTGCATTGCGCCGCCATCGGCTGCCCGGTGATCGGCGACAATACTTACGGCGGCAACGCCACGCGGGCCGGCGAATTTCCGCTGCATCTCCATTCGCGCGCCATCACGATCCCGCTCTATCCGACACGCGATCCGATCACCATCGACGCGCCAGCGCCGGCGCATATGCTGAAACTGCTGAAGGCCTGCGGCTTCAAAGGCGATCCGCCGCGCGCGCCGATCGATGTCGGGTCTTAAAAGGGGTCTTTGACCTCTTCGTCGGTCCCGACCGTCGGATCGCTCCAGCCCGTCGCCTTGGCGATGAGATAATCGGCGATGTCGGCGGGCTTCACCTTCACCGCGCGCAATTCCGTGTCGCTCGCCAGCGCGTTCTTGACGAACAGATGGTTCTCGACGTTCTCCGGCTTGATCTTGAAGATGCCGCGCGCGTCGCGGATCTTCGGATAAAGCTTGGGGTCGACCTGCTTCTCGCGCGCCGCCAGACGCTCGACGATGGACTCTTCGTCGGCCGCCTCGACCGCCTGCTTCTTCAGCAGTTTCCAGTCGCTCTGGCCGCCGTAGCCGTTCATGTTCATCGCCTCGATGGCGACATCCGCCGTCTCGTCGGTCGCGCCGACGGCATAGAGGCTCTTGGTCAGGCCGACATCGGCTCCCCAAGCGGCGAGGGTTTTACTGGTGGCGACGAAAACGATGGGCATCGGCAATCCTGGGGCGTGATGTGATAGACCTAGGATAGAGAACCGCGCCCCTTCCGCCAAGCCATCCGCCCCATGCCAGATTCCACCGCCCTGCCGATCGACCCGCTGCTGCCCGCCATCGCGCAAGCCTTGGCGGAGCATACGGCGTTGGTGCTGGAAGCGCCGCCCGGCGCCGGCAAGACGACGCGCGTGCCGCTCGCCCTGCTCGATGCAAGCTGGCTCGCCGGCCAAACCATCCTGATGCTGGAACCGCGCCGCCTCGCCGCCCGCGCCGCCGCCGCGCGCATGGCGCAGACGCTCGGCGAAAAACCCGGCGAACGGGTCGGCTACCGCGTGCGGCTCGACAGCAAAGTGTCGGCGCGCACGCGCATCGAGGTGATCACCGAAGGTATCCTCGCCCGCCGTTTGCAAGACGACCCGGGCCTCGACGGCGTCGGCCTGGTGATATTCGACGAGTTCCACGAACGCATCCTCGATGCCGACCTCGGCCTCGCGCTTTGCCTCGAAGCGCAAAAGGCGCTTCGGCCTGAACTCCGCCTAATGGCCATGTCGGCGACGCTCGACGGCACGGCGGTAGCCAAACTGCTCGACGCGCCGGTGCTGCGCAGCGAAGGCCGCGCCTTCCCGGTCGAGACGCGCTATCTCGACGCGCCAGCGCCGAACCGCTTTCCGATGGCGATGGCGCAAGCGGTGAACAAGGCGCTGGCCGAGACGGATGGCGACCTGCTCGCCTTCCTGCCCGGTGAACGCGAAATCCATGCGGTGCTGCGCCAGTTGGGCGGTGCCGATCTGCATGTCCTGCCGCTCTATGGCGCGTTGGCGCAAAACGATCAGGACCGCGTCTTCGCGCCCACGCCGAAGGCCAAGCGTAAAGTCGTGCTCGCCACCTCCATAGCTGAGACCAGCTTGACCATCGACGGCATCCGCGTTGTCGTCGATGGCGGCCTCGCCCGCGTGCCGCGCTACGACCCGGCGAGCGGCCTGACCGGCCTCGACACCGTGAAGGTAAGCCAAGCCGCCGCCGAGCAACGGCGCGGCCGCGCCGGCCGCACCGCGCCGGGCATCTGCTATCGCCTATGGCCCGAGCCGCAGACGCGCGGGCTATTGCCGCGCAACCCGCCGGAGATTCTCCAGGCCGACCTCGCGGCGTTGGCGCTCGACCTCGCCGTCTGGGGCGTGCGCGATCCTGGCGAGCTGGCCTGGATGGACGCGCCGCCCGCCGGGGCCTTCGCGCAAGCCCGCCTGCTGCTGACACAACTCGGGGCGCTCGACAACGACGGCATGGTCACGCCGCACGGCAAGGCCATGGCGAAACTGCCGTTGCATCCGCGCTTGGCCCATATGGCGATCCGCGCCAAGGCCCAAGGGCTCGGCGCCGAAGCTTGCGCCCTCGCCGCCCTCATCGCCGAACGCGATCCGCTTTCGGGCCCCGGCGCCATGCGCGACGCCGATCTGCGCCATCGCCTCGAGTTGGTCGGCGAAAGCCGCGCCAGCGCGCCGCCGCCCGGCAGCGAAATCCGCGAAGCGACACACCGGCGCATCCGCGAAGCGGCCAAGCAAATCCGCCGCCTGACGGGTACTGACGACCGTCCGCTCGATTCCTCGGTGGCAGGCGCGCTGACCGCGCTTGCCTATCCCGACCGCCTGGCGCAAAAGCGCGCCGGCGGCTTTCGTCTCGCCAACGGCCGCGGCGCGGCGCTCCAGCCAGAAGACCCGCTCGGGCGCGAAGACTGGCTGGCGGTGGCCAGCGTCGGCGATGCGACAGGCATGAGCGCCGATGGCCGCATTTTCCTCGCGGCCCCCATCTCGCGCGCCGAGATCGAAGACGCCTTCGCCGGCCTGATCGAAGCGCATGACACGGTTGCCTGGGACGCGCGCACGGAGAGCGTGCAAGCCCGCCGCCAACGCCGCCTCGGCGCGCTGCTGCTCGATGACGTCCAATGGGAGAAAGCGCCCGCCGACAAAGTCGCCGCAGCGCTGCTCGGCGGCATCGCGCAAATGGGCTTGGCCGCGCTGCCGTGGAGCGAGGACGCCCGCCAGTTGCAGGCTCGCGTCGCCTTTCTGCGCCGCGCCGATCCGAACGGCGATTGGCCCGATCTCTCCGATGCCGCGCTGGCCGCGACGCTGGACGATTGGCTGGCGCCGCATCTCGGCGGGCTGAAAAGCCGCGCCGATCTCGCCAAGCTGAACCTCACGGAGATTCTCGGCAGCGCGTTCGATTGGGCGGCGCGCAAGCGACTCGACGAATGGGCCCCGACCAACATCGGCGTCCCGAGCGGCCGCACGGCCACTATCGATTACACGCAGGGCGAAGCGCCTGTGCTGGCGGTGAAGCTGCAAGAACTCTTCGGCCTTGCCGACACGCCGCGCATCGCCGGCGGCCGCGCGCCGCTGCTGATCCATTTGCTCAGCCCGGCGGGCCGTCCCGTGCAAGTGACCGCCGATCTCGCCAATTTTTGGCGCGAGGGCTACTTCGCGGTGAGGAAAGACCTCAAGGCCCGCTATCCGCGCCATCCTTGGCCCGACGATCCGCTGAGCGCCACCGCCACGGCGCGCGCCAAGCCGCGCGGAACCTAAATCGGCGGCACTATCGTTACAACGACGCCAGAATGTCCTCGGCCTGACGCAAGATGGCGGTGCGGCGCTCGTCCGCCATGCGGTCCAATGCCGCATAGATCATTTTCATCCGCATATTGCTGCGTAGTTTGCGCTCGTTGCGAGCGAGAAAGCCCCAATAGAGCGCGTTGAACGGACAAGCGCTCTCGCCCAGGGTTTCCTTCGGATCGTAGCGACAGCCCCGGCAATAATCCGACATGCGATCGATATATTTTCCGCTCGCGGCATAAGGCTTCGACCCCAAGAGCCCGCCGTCGGCGTAAAGCACCATGCCATGGGTGTTCGGCAACTCGACCCACTCGAACGCGTCGGCATAGACCGCGAGATACCACTCCTCCACCTCGGCGGGCCGCACGCCGGCCAGCAAGGCGAAATTACCGGTGACCATCAAGCGTTGGATGTGATGCGCATAGGCCGTCCGCTTGGTCTGGTCGATGCAGTGGCCCAGGCAATTCATCTCCGTCGCACCGGTCCAATAGAACGCCGGCAAGGGACGCTCGGCCTGGAGCGCGTTGCTCTCCGCATAGGCTGGCATTTTCAGCCAATAGATGCCGCGGACATATTCGCGCCAGCCGAGAATCTGCCGCACGAAGCCTTCGACGGCATTGAGCGGCGCGCGGCCCTCGCGCCACTCTTGTTCGGCGCGCCGGCAGATATCGCGGGCGTCGAGCAGCCCGACATTGAGATAGAGCCCGATATGAGCGTGAAACAGCCGGCCCTCTCCGATCTTCATGGCATCTTGGTAGTCGCCGAAACTCGGCAGGCCGTGATCGAGAAAATGCTGCAAGGCCCGCTCGGCGTCGGCCGCCGTGACGGCGAAATCGAACGGCCTGAGATCGCCGAAATGATCGGGAAAGCGCCGCTCCACGAGGTCTAGCACCTCGCGGGTGACGGCATCGGGCGCCACCAGGAACGGCGGCGGCGGCGTCACGCCGCGCGGCAAACGCTTACGGTTCTCGCGGTCGAGATTCCATTGGCCGCCGACGGGATGGTCATCTTCGATCAAGAGGCCGGTCTCGCGGCGCATCTCGCGGTAAAAGAATTCCATGCGCAACTGCCGTCGGCCTTCCGCGTGACGGCGAAAGCGCCCCGCCGAGCAAATGAAGCGGTCGTCCTCGCGAATCTCCACCGGGACGCCCAAGGCATCTTGCCAGCCCTGCATGTCCTCCAGCACGCGCCATTCGCCCGGCCAGGTGACGACGATCCGTTCCGGGGCGAGGCGCGCCGCCGCCCGCGCCACTTCGCCGCGAAAGGAGCCGCTGTTCGCCGGATCGTCGAGCGTCACATAGTCGACGCTGATGCCTTCGGCGCGCAATTGCGCAGCGAAATGGCGCATCGCCGACAGGATGAAGGCGATCTTCTTGGGATGATGGCGAACGTAGGTCGTCTCCGTCGCGACCTCCATCATCAAGACGGTGTCGCGGGCGGGATCGAGCCCTTCGAGGGCAGTGAGGCGGCGGCTGAGCTGATCGCCGAGAACGACCCGCAAAATGCCGCCGATCCGGGGACTGGACATGCGCGTAACAGAACAGTTGCTATGGGCTATATTCGCCCCGCCGCAAGGAACGGTTCAGCATGTCCGGCGAAAATCCAAAGAAATTCCGCAAGCCGCACTTGCCGCAGAAAATCTGCGCCGCCTGCAGCCGCCCCTTCGACTGGCGGCGCAAATGGGCCAAAACCTGGGACGCGGTGCGCTATTGCTCGGATGCCTGCCGCTCAGGCCGTCGGCATAAAGACTAAAGCCCGCCGCGCGCGACGATGAATTTGGCGATCTCGGCGACGCCTTGCTGAATTTTCAAGTTCGAGAACAGGAAAGGCCTGTCGCCGCGCATTTTCTT
Source organism: uncultured Rhizobium sp. (assembly GCA_964628235.1). Taxonomy (GTDB): domain Bacteria; phylum Pseudomonadota; class Alphaproteobacteria; order SMXQ01; family SMXQ01; genus CAMAVH01. The sequence goes on from CAZVLU010000063.1 coordinate 12,694, forward strand.
CGCGTCGCTGTCCATCACGCCGAGATCGGCGCCGACCAGCGGCGCCAAGTCTATCTTGTTGATGACCAGCAAATCCGAGCGCGTGATGCCCGGCCCGCCCTTGCGCGGAATTTTGTCGCCAGCGGAAACATCGATGACATAGATCGTCAGATCGGCCAGTTCCGGCGAGAAGGTCGCGGCGAGATTGTCGCCGCCCGACTCGACGAAGATCAATTCGAGATCGGGAAACTTCGCCCACATGTCGGCGACCGCGACCAGATTGATCGAGGCGTCTTCGCGGATCGCCGTGTGCGGGCAGCCGCCGGTCTCGACGCCGGCGATGCGCTCGGGCGCCAACGCGCCGGCACGCGTCAAGAACTCGGCGTCCTCGCGCGTGTAAATGTCGTTGGTGACGACAGCGACGTTGTAATCGTCGCGCATATATTTGCACAGGCGCTCGACCAGCGCCGTTTTGCCAGAGCCGACCGGGCCGCCGATGCCGACGCGCAGGGGACCATTATTGCTCATGAGCGAAACAACCTTGTGTATTGGGTTTCATGGCGCATCGAGGCCCAATCGAGCATCGGCGCCGCTGCACCGACCTGATCGAGATCGGCGGCGAGCGCCGCTTCGACCGCAGCCGCGACGATGGGTTCGAGATCGGCCAAGGTCAATTGACCATCGGTCTGCCCGAGCGGCACCAGACGCACGCCGGCGCTCACCAGATTGGCGGCGAAGCCAGCGAGATAGCCGGTCAGCGCATCAGGCAGCTCGGCATGGGACGCGAAGGCCACGCCGGCGGCGACCGGCAAGGCCAGTTTGCCGCCGTGACGCGCCGCCAAGGCGGCCAAGCGCGCGTCCGGCCAAGCTTTGATCGTCGTGCTGGCGAAGGCATTGCCCTGCGCCGCGCTCTCCAGCGCCGTCTCCGCCGTGCCGCGCCAGGCGGCGGCAAGCGCCACGATCTCATCGAGCGCCGCGTCGTCATCGGCTCTCGCCGCGCGCCAGGCGGCGGCGAACAGCGCGCCGTCGATGCGCCCTGCCCCTTGCGCGAGAATCGCGCCGATCCAGCCCGCCAGCGTCGCGTGGTCGCGGATCAAGCCGTCCTCCACCGCCCATTCGATGCCGTGGCTATAGCTGAAACCGCCGATCGGATAGGCCGGCGACAGCCACGCCATCAGGCGATAAAGAGACGCGCTATTCATGCTGATGGTCGTGCTTATAACCATGGCCGTCGCCGACCGCGCCGTAAGCCCCCGCTTCCGGCGTGAAGGGCGCTGTGACATGGCGCACGCGCCCGCCGAGCCGGCGCAACAGATCGGCGATGACATGATCTTCGCGCAGGCGAATCCAATTCGGCCCGACCTGGATGGAGAGATGACGATTGCCGAGATGCCAGGCGAGCCGGGCGAACTCGCCAGCGCTGTCGGCATCGACTTCCATCAATTGCTCGGGCAAAGCTTCGACCGCGACATAGCCGCCGTCCTCGAGCTTCAAGCCGTCGCCGTCATTGAGCACCCGCACATCAGCAAGATCGAGCAGGAACTCCAACCCGCCGATAGCTTTGTAGGTACGGCGGCGGCGATAGCGGTCCTCGAAGCCGAGGCGCACCACATCGCGCTGTTCGGCTTGCGGCCAATGGCCGGCGGACATCACATCGAGAGCGCGGATCATGGCCATCGCCTTAAAACAGGAAGTAGCGTTGCGCCATGGCCAATTCCTTGGCCGGCGCGCAGGTCAGCAGCTCGCCATCGGCGCGCACTTCATAGGTCTCCGGGTTGACCTCGATCTTCGGCATCAGATCGTTCAGCACCATCGACTTTTTGGAAATGCCGCCGCGCGTGTTCTGCACGGCATACATGGTGCGATGCGTGCCGAGCTTCTTGCTCAACTCGCCGGAGATCGCCGACTGCGAGGTGAACAGCACCGAGCTTTCGACCAAGCTCGCGCCGTAAGCGCCGAACATCGGCCGGTAATGCACCGGCTGCGGCGTCGGGATCGAGGCGTTCGGATCGCCCATCTGCGCCATGGCGATGGTGCCGCATTTCAACACCATGTCGGGCTTTACGCCGAAAAAAGCCGGCGACCAGATGACGATGTCGGCGAGCTTGCCGACCTCGATGGAGCCGACATGCTTGGCGATGCCCTGCGCGATAGCGGGATTGATGGTGTATTTGGCGATATAGCGGCGCACGCGGAAATTGTCGTTGCCGGCCTTGTCCTCGGGCAGCGGCCCGCGCTGGCGCTTCATCTTGTCGGCAGTCTGCCAGGTGCGGATGACCACCTCGCCGACGCGGCCCATGGC
>CAZVLU010000064.1:0-13306 GCA_964628235.1 uncultured Rhizobium sp.
ACACGCCGCCCAGCGTCTCGATGCCGAGCGACAGCGGCGTCACGTCGAGCAGCAGCACGTCCTTGACGTCGCCCTTGAGAACGCCGGCCTGAATGGCGGCGCCGATGGCGACGACCTCATCGGGGTTGACGCCCTTGTGCGGCTCGCGGCCGAAGAACTGCTTCACCATCTCGATGACTTTGGGCATGCGCGTCATGCCGCCGACCAGAACGACCTCGTCGATTTCCGACGCCTTCAAGCCGGCATCGCGCAGCGCCGCCTTGCAGGGCTCCATGGTGCGCTGGATCAGCTTTTCGACCAGGCTTTCGAGCTTGGAGCGCGACAGGCGGACGTTGAGATGCTTAGGACCCGACGCGTCGGCGGTGATGAACGGCAGGTTCACTTCCGTCTCGACGGCGGTCGACAATTCGATCTTCGCCTTTTCCGCCGCTTCCTTCAGGCGCTGCAGAGCGAGCTTGTCCTTGCGCAGGTCGATGCCCTGGTCCTTCTGGAATTCGGCCGCCAGGTAATCGATGATTTCCTTGTCGAAGTCTTCGCCGCCGAGGAACGTGTCGCCGTTGGTCGACTTCACTTCGAACACGCCGTCGCCGATCTCGAGCACGGACACGTCGAAGGTGCCGCCGCCCAAGTCATAGACCGCGATGGTGCCGGCCTTCTTCTTCTCGAGGCCGTAGGCGAGCGCCGCCGCAGTCGGCTCGTTGATGATGCGCAGCACCTCGAGGCCGGCGATCTTGCCGGCGTCCTTGGTCGCTTGGCGCTGCGAATCGTTGAAGTAGGCGGGGACGGTGATGACGGCCTGGGTCACCGTCTCGCCGAGGTAGCGCTCGGCGGTTTCCTTCATCTTCTGCAGAATGAAGGCGGAAATTTCGCTCGGCGAATATTTCTTGCCCTGCGCTTCGACCCAGGCGTCGCTGTTGTTGCCAGAGACGATTTTGTAGGGAACGAGGTTGATGTCTTTTTGGGTGACCGGATCGTTGAAGCCGCGGCCGATCAGGCGCTTGATGGCGAACAACGTGTTTTCCGGGTTGGTCACGCCCTGGCGCTTGGCGGCCTGGCCGACCAGGCGCTCGCCGGAATTGGTGAAGGCGACCATCGACGGCGTGGTGCGAGCGCCTTCGGCGTTCTCGATCACTTTGGCGGTCGAGCCTTCCATCACGGCGACGCAAGAATTTGTGGTGCCGAGGTCGATACCGATAACTTTGCTCATCGTCTTCTTCATCCTTCAATTAGCAGGCCCCGCCGGCCCAGTACGGCGCCGGGCGGAACCCCTGCGGGGATTTACCGACCAAACAAGGTGGCCAAACAGATTGGCCGATCAAGGTGATCGCCGGTCCCCCGAACGGCTGCAGGGTATATAGGCAGGGGCTTTTGGGCCTGCAACACCCGGCGCGAAACTATCTCACGCGCTGGTGATGTATAAGCCCGGACTTGGATCAGGCTTTGGTGTCGACGTTATGCGGATCGGCAGGCGAAGCGCCATAAGCCCCCTGGGGAGCGCCCTGGGATGGCGACGCGGCCACACCACCCTTGGAGACGCCGACCATGGCGGGACGCAATAGGCGGTCTTTCAGGGTATAGCCCGATTGCAGCACCTGGACGACGGTTCCGGCCGGCGCGCCGCTGTCCTCGACCTCGAAAATCGCCTGATGCAGGTCGTGGTTAAAGGGCTGCCCTTCGGGCGCCAGCTTGACGATGCCGACACGCTCGAAAATGGCCATCAACTCGCGCTCGGTCAGTTCGACGCCCGAAACGAAGGCTTTGAGGCTGTCCGGCAGGTCGGCGGGCTGGCTTTCCAGCGCCCGGCGCAGATTGTCGGCGACCGTCAGCATGTCGCGCGCAAAGCCGCTGATGGCGTATTTCGCGGTGTCTTCGCGCTCCTTGTCGGCGCGGCGGCGGTAGTTTTCGACCTCGGCCACGGCGCGCAACGCGCGGTCTTTGGCCTCGGCCAGTTCGGCCTGCAGCTTCTCGATGACGGCAAAACCGTCCGGCTCGTTGCTCTGCGGAGTGGCGGCGTCAGGGTCTTGCGGCTGGAAATCGTCTTGCGCGGTCATGCAGAATTCTCGGGTCTAAAGGCCTGAAAGGGCAGCGAGGTGATGGGGACCGGGAGACAAATGGGCGCTGGCGCGGCCAGAGTCAACCGACTCAGGGGCTGCTTGGAGGCATTTAACCAACCAGGCGGCCGATCACCTTGGCGGTGTAATCGACCATCGGGATGATGCGGGCGTAATTGAGCCGGGTCGGCCCGATCACGCCAATGGCGCCGACGATCTTTTCCGAGCTGTTGGCGAAGGGCGCCACGATCATCGAGAAACCGGCATTGCGAAACAGCTCGTTGCCGGCGCCGATGAAAATCTGCACGCCTTCGGCAGCGCCCGCCAGATCGACCAGCTTGGCCATCGTCTCCTTGGTTTCCAGCGCCTGAAACAGGCCGCGGATGCGCTCCAAGTCCTCAAGTGCGGTGATGTTGTCGAGCAAATTGGCCTGGCCGCGCACGATCAGCGAGGCGTTGCCGCTCTCGCCCGAGCGCAGCGCAATGCCCTGCTCGACCAAGCGCGCGGTCAATGCGTCGAGCTGGGCGCGATGCTGCTCGAGCTCGGCCATGATTTCGGCGCGCGCGTCGCGCAGGTTGCGGCCGACCAGCTTCGCCGTGAGATAATTGCTCGCCTCGATCAAGGACGACGCCGGCATGCCGAGCGGCACGTCGATCAATCGATTCTCGACGACGCCGTTTTCGGCGACCATCACGACGAGCGCCCGGCCGTTCGCCAAACCGACGAATTCGATATGTTTCAAGGCCGCTTCGGCCTTCGGCGCCAGCACCAGGCCGGCGCAGCGCGACAGGCCCGACAGCATGGTCGAGGCCTCGCCCATCGCCTCTTCATAGCTTTTGCCGGCGGCGGCGCATTGGCTCTCGATGTCGCGCCGCTCATCCTGCGTCAAGCCGCCGACTTCGAGCAATCCGTCGACGAAGAGTTTGAGACCGGCTTCGGTCGGCAAGCGGCCCGCCGAAGTGTGCGGCGCGTAAAGCAAGCCGGCATCTTGCAGATCGGCCATGACGTTGCGGATCGTCGCCGGCGACAGGTTCTGCGACAGCCGGCGCGCCAGCGTGCGCGAGCCGACGGGATCGCCGGTCTCGACGTAGGATTCGACGATGCGGCGAAACACTTCGCGCGATCGCTCGTTCAATTCGCTGATGGCGGGCTTCGGACCAGAGATCATGGTGGCTCCTGCGGGGGCGAATCTAGGGATGCCCCCACCCCGCGTCAACGGCGCGGAATCGAAGGAAAATTCGCAGGGAACGCGATTTGGGCCATGCTGGACGGGCGTGCCGGCAAAGGTTAGCTTGCCGGCCAGCTTCCGCCCCCCTTGAGGAGACTCCCATGCGCCCTTCCGGCCGCGCCCCCGACCAGCTTCGCCCGATCAGCCTCGAGCCGGGCGCCGCCAAATATGCCGAGGGCTCCTGCATGGCGCGCTTCGGCGAAACCCATGTGCTGTGCGCCGCCACCATCGAAGAGAAGGTGCCGCCCTTCCTGCGCGACAGCGGCAAGGGCTGGGTGACGGCGGAATACGGCATGTTGCCGCGCTCGACCCACACGCGCACCGACCGTGAAGCCTCGCGCGGCAAGCAATCGGGCCGCACCCAAGAAATCCAGCGCCTGATCGGCCGGTCCTTGCGCGCCGTCACCAATCTGCCGGGTCTCGGCGAGCGCCAGATCCGCCTCGACTGCGACGTCATCCAGGCCGACGGCGGCACGCGCACCGCTGCCATCACCGGCTCTTATGTCGCGCTGCATCTCGCCATCAACAAGCTGATCAAGTCTGGCGCGCTCAAATCGCTGCCGCTGACCGACCATGTCGCCGCGGTCTCCTGCGGCGTGTTCAACGGCGTGCCGGTGCTCGATCTCGATTACCCCGAGGACAGCAAGGCGCAGACCGACGGCAATTTCGTCCTCACCGGGTCCGGCAAGTTCGTCGAGATTCAATCGACTGCCGAGCAATCGCCGTTCGACAAGAGCGAATTCGACGCGCTGCTCGCCCTGGCGCAAAAAGGCATCGCCGAACTGGTGACCCTGCAGCGCGCCGCTATCGCCGCCGCCAGCTAAAGGGGCCAGCTAACCATGAGCAGGCGCAGCCTGATCGGCCGCAAGATCGTGCTGGCGAGCCATAACCCGGGCAAGCTGCGCGAAATCGCCGAATTGCTCGCGCCTTATAAAATCGAGGTCGTTTCCGCCGGCGAGCTCGGTTTGCGCGAACCGGCCGAGACCGGCCTGACCTTCATCGACAACGCCGTGCTCAAGGCCGAAGCCGCCGCCGTGGCGAGCGGGCTGCCGGCGCTTGCCGACGATTCGGGTTTGGCGGTCGACGCGCTCAACGGCGCGCCCGGCATCCATTCGGCGCGCTGGGCCGGACCAGCCAAAGATTTCGCCGCGGCAAGCGAGCGCATCTGGCGCGAAGTGAACGCCACGGCCGCCACCCATGCCGGACCGCTGCGCTCCGCCCATTTCGTCTGCGTGTTGGCGCTGTGCTGGCCGGCGCTGCCGGACGGCGCGCCGGTCTGCGACATTTTCCCCGGCCGCGTCGACGGCCATCTCGTCTGGCCGCCGCGCGGCACGAACGGCTTCGGCTACGATCCGATCTTCATGGCCAAGGGCCGCACGCAAACCTTCGGCGAGATGGACCCCGAAGCCAAGCACGCCATCAGCCATCGCGCCGATGCCTTTGCAAAATTTTCCGCCGCGCTGCTGCGTTCATAAAATACCTTCGCGCCGACACCGATCCGACGCAATCCCGCCATGATCGGACGCAAATATCTTCTCGTTCCGGCGCTCCGAGGCGCGAGCCAATCGCACCCGTCGCCGGTTTTCGCAGAGAGGTTTCCCGCCCATGAATACCAAAGGCATGACTAACAAACTCGCCGCCGCCGCCCTCGCCGCCGTGATCGGCGCCAGCTTCGTCGCCCCCGCCTTCGCCCAGCAGGGCCAGCCCTCGCTCGGCGCCAAGGCCGCCGAACAGGCCGCGCCGAAAGCCGCCGACAAGGCCGCCCCCAAGGTGCAGCAGGGCGCCGACAAGGCGAAAGCCGATGCCGGCAAGACCAAGGCCGCGCCGGCCAAGACCGACAAGAAGGGCTAACAACCCCTTCCATGCCAAAGGAAACGGGCCGCAAAAGCGGCCCGTTTTCGTTTGCGCCGGCGCATCGGGCGACAGCATATTGCGCCCATGCTCATAGACCTGCCGCGCCCCGCCCTTCCGCAATTGGGCCTTTACGTGCATTGGCCGTTCTGCGTCGCCAAATGCCCGTACTGCGACTTCAACAGCCATGTTCGCGCGAAGATCGATCAACCCGATTGGCGCGCCGCTTATCTGCGCGCGCTGGAGACCGAAGCGGCGCGGCTCGAGGACTACGGCGCGCGTCGCAAGCTGGCCAGCATCTTTTTTGGCGGCGGCACGCCGTCGCTGATGGAGCCGGCAACTACGGCGGCGATCATCGAGACCGCCGAACGTCTGTTCGGCTTCGAGGACGGCATCGAGATCACGCTGGAGGCCAATCCCAATTCGGCGGAAGCGGCGCGCTTCGCCGGCTTTCGCGATGCCGGCGTCAACCGCGTCTCGCTCGGCGTGCAAGCCTTCGACGACGCCAGCCTGAAATTCTTGGGCCGCGCCCATAATGCCGCCGAAGCCCGCGCCGCAATCGATCTCGCGCAAAAAACATTCGCGCGCATGAGCTTCGATCTGATCTACGCGCGGCCCGATCAAAGCCTCGCCGATTGGCGGCGCGAATTGGAACTGGCGCTGGCCTACGGCACGTCGCATCTCTCGCTCTATCAACTCACCATCGAAAAGGGCACGCCGTTCTTCGCCGCCTACAAGCGCGGCGAGTTTACGTTGCCGAGCGAAGAGAGGGCGGCGGCGCTGTTCGAGATGACGCAAGAGCGCCTGGCGTCTGCGGGATTAGCGGCTTACGAGATTTCCAATCACGCACGCCCCGGCCAGGAAAGCCGGCACAATCTGATCTATTGGCGCAGCGACGATTACATCGGCGTCGGCCCCGGCGCGCATGGCCGCCTCACGCTCGGCGGGCAAACCTATGCGACGTTGCGCAAGCACAAGCCGGAAGATTGGCTGGCACAGCTCGGCAAGGACGGCCTCGGCGTCATGGAAGAGACGCCCGTCAGTTCCGCCGAGCGCCTGTCGGAAATGCTGATGATGGGCCTGCGCCTGGCCGAGCCGATCCCGCGCGCGCGATTCCTGCGCATCGCCGGCCAAGCGCCGGAAGCGGCGCTTGATCGCCGCCGCTTGCAGCGCTTGATCGACGGCGGGTTTCTCACGTTGGATGCAACCGGCCTCTCAAGCACGGTCGAAGGCCGTCAAAGGCTCAACGCCGTGCTCGGCGAACTAATCGCCTAATTCGACAATTGCTCGAATGTCGTCGGCGCCGGGCTGACGACGCGCGAGCTGCGCGATCCGACTTCTTTCACCGCGAGGCCGCGCTCGGCGAGGCCCTGCGGCGTGAGGCGGAAAATGCCGTCGACGCCGGCGAAGCCGTTCGGCTGGGAGATCGCGGCGGCGGAGAAGCGGGCCGACGAATCGCTGCGCGCCAGCACGGCGGCGAGGGCCGCGGCATCGTAGCCGAGCGCCGCGCGCGGCGGCGGCGCGTTGCCATAAAGCTTGCGGTAGGCAGCAGCGAATTCGGCGCGCGGGCCATCCGGCGTCGCCGGATACCAGCCGCCGACCAGCGCCGGCTCGGTCCAGGTGTCGGGTTCGTCCCAATCGATCGTGCCGAGCGTGCGCACGCGGCGCGTATCGACATCGTAGAACGGCAGCAAAGGCGCGATGGCTTTGATGCGCCCGCCGCTTTCGGGGATGACCACGGCGTCGAAATCGACATCGCCGTAGGTCTCCAGCCGCTCCAGGCGGCGCAGCGCCAGCTTCGAGGCTTCGTCGTCGAGCGCCGCCAATTCTTGACGCTGCTGACGCAACGCGGCGCGGCGCGCGTCGTAATTGGCCAGGCTGCGCACGACCGGCGAGACGAGATTGGTGCTGGCCGAGGCATCGTAGCTGGCGATCGTCGAGAGGCTGAGCCCCGCATTCTGCACGGCAGTCCGCACGGCGGCGGCGACGCGCTGGCCATAGACCGAGTCAGGCACCAAGGCGGCGATGCGTTGCAGACCGCGGCTCGCCGCATAATTGACGGCGCGCGTCACCTGCATCTCCGGCGTAAAACCGAGGATATAAACGCCATTGCCGGCAACCGCGTAATCGTTGGTGAAAGCGACGACCGGCACGCCGCGCGCGCGCGTCATCGGGGCGATGGCTTCGACGTCAGCCGAGAACAGCGGCCCCAACAACAGTTGCGCGCCCGACGCCATGGCGTCCTCGGCGGCGGCGATGGCGCCCTCCGGCGTACCCTTGGTATCGCGCGGCAACAGCGCCACGTCGGCGCCGCCCTCGATGGCGGCAAGATCGAATAGCGCCATCTGCGCCGCATTAAGCAGCGCCTGGCCGAAAGAGGCCGCCGGGCCGCTCAAGGGCACGAGAAAGCCGACGGCGACCGACTTGCCGCTATCCGGCGGCGGAGAGAGCTGGAGACTCTCGGCGCTCGGCGCCGGCATCGGAGCCGGGGCTGCCGTCGCCGGGGGCGCGACGACTTGCGGCTGCGGCGGCTGGGCCGTCAGCCTCGCGGGCTGCTGGCAAGCGCCAAGCGGCGCGACGAGCAGCGCGAAAAGGGCAAAACGTGCGAAGATCGGCAGGGAGAGCGGCCGGCGCGGCATGATGAACACGTGGGGGAAACCTAAGGTTGGTCCAGGGTAAACAGACAGGCGCATCAAGTAAACCGGCGGCAGGCCCATCTGTATCAGAAGAGCCGGCGCCAGAAGAGAACGTGTTGGACGAGATTTCGTCCCCCGCGCCCTCATCTATGCCCTCCGCGCTCGAATCCGGCCTTTATGTCGTCGCCACGCCAATCGGCAATGCGTCCGACATCACCTTGCGCGCCCTCGAGGTGCTGAAGGCCGTCGATGTCATCGCCTGCGAGGACAGCCGGGTGACCATGAAGCTGATGGCGCGCCATGGCATCGGCACCAAGCTGATCGCCTATCACGAGCATAATGCCGCCGACATGCGGCCGAAAATCCTCGCCGGCCTCAGGCGCGGCGCGCGCATCGCCCTGGTGTCGGACGCCGGCACGCCTCTGGTGTCGGACCCCGGCTATAAGCTGGTGCGCGAGGCCATCGAAGAGGGCTTCAAGGTGGTGCCGTTGCCCGGCCCGTCGGCGCCCTTGGCGGCGCTGGTCCTGTCGGGCCTGCCGAGCGACCGCTTCCTGTTCGCCGGCTTCCTGCCGCCGAAAACGGCGGCACGGCGCGGCGCGCTCGGCGAATTGGCCGCCGTACCGGCGACCTTGCTGTTCTTCGAATCGGCGCAGCGCCTCGCCGAAACCCTGACGGACATGGCCGACGTGCTCGGCGCACGGTCCGCCAGCGTGTCGCGCGAACTGACCAAACTCTATGAAGAGACCCGGCGCGGAACTCTGCGCGAATTGGCCGAGCATTACGCCGCCGCCGGCGCGCCCAAAGGCGAGATCGTCATCGCCGTCGGCGGCGCCGACGCCGCCAACCAGACCGCCAGCGCTGAAAGCCTCGACGAGCAGCTCCGTCTGGCGCTCGCGTCCTCCAGCGTCAAAGATGCCGCCGCTCTGGTCGCCGCCGCCAGCGGCCTGCCGCGCAAGCAGGTCTATGCCCGGGCCCTGGAGCTGAAAGCCGGCGGGAAATGAGCGAGGCGCGTCACCGCGCCGTGCGCACCGGTCGGCGCGGCGAAACTCTCGCCGTCTGGCGGCTGCGCCTGACCGGCTGGCGCATTTTGGCGCGCGACTGGCGCTCGCCGGCCGGCGAGATCGACATCGTCGCCCGGCGCGGCCGGCTCGTCGTTTTCATCGAGGTCAAGGCGCGCGGCGACATCGGCGCGGCGGGCGAGGCCATCGGCGCCCGCCAGCGCGGCCGCATCGCCGCCGCAGCCGCGCTGTTTCTCGCCCGCCATCCCCACTTGGCCGCCTGCGACGCGCGCTTCGACGCCATGTTGGTGTCGCCTTGGCGCTGGCCACGGCACCTGCCGGACGCTTGGCGTTAGAGGCAAACGCTGCGCCATGTCAAAATTTGGCCATGGTTTGCCCGCAAGTTCGCGAGGCTGGACATCGTCCGCTCGATATAAGACTCTCGCGCAAACCACGAGATAGAGCATGACCCCCGCACGTTTTCCCTCCGCCATCCGACTTGTTTTCGCAGCCAGCCTTGCCGGCCTTCTCTTGTCGTCCGCCGCCTGCACGCCGGTCGGCGTCGCCGTCGGCGCAGGCGCTACCGGGGCTGTTACCGCCTCGCAAGAACGCGGCATCGAAGGCGGCGCCAGCGACACGCAGATCCGCGCCGCGATCAATTATCTCTGGCTCGACTATTCGGCGACCATGTACCGCCAGCTCAACCTGCAGGTGTACGAAGCGCGCGTGTTGCTCACCGGCGTGATCGGATCGGAAGAATGGCGCGCCGAAGCGGTCAAGCGCGCTTGGCAAGCCAAGGGCGTCAAAGAAGTGATCGACGAAACCGTCGTCGACAAATCGGGCAACACCGGCAGCTTCGCCCGCGACCAATGGATCACCGCACAGCTCAAGAGCAAGCTGCTGTTCGAAAAGAACGTCTTCTCGGTGAACTATTCCTTCGAGACCGTGCGCGGCGTGATCTACATGCTCGGCGTGGCGCAAGACCAGCATGAACTGGAGATCGTGCTCAATCATGCGCGCAACATCGAATATGTTCAGCGCGTGGTGAACCATGTGCTGCTGAAAAGCGACCCGCGCCGTGCCAACCAGGGCAATCCGCCGGCCGGCAGCCAAGCGCCGACCTCCTCTGGGTCGTCCGGACGCGCAGCGCCTGCCATGCCGGCCGAGCCGCCAGGCGGCTATCCGGTCGAAGGCGGCGCGGCACCCGCGCCGCGCGGCGGCGGCGCGATCACCGCCGAGCCCTTGAACTAAGCGCCATTTGAGCAACGTGAGCACGGCCAGCACCGATATCGAGACAGCGCTGGCCGATCTCGTCAAGCGGGCCGACGACGAGATCGATCTCGCCGAAACCGCTCTCATGCTCGCCGCGTTGGAGCGGCCGCGCGTCGCTCTCGAGCGCTACCGTCTGCATCTTGCCGATCTTGCCGCCGCGGTCGGCCGCGAGGCTGTGCGGCGCGACGGCGACATGCCGGCTCTGGACGCCCGCGTCGGCGCGCTCATTCAGGTCATCGCCACGGAGCAGGGCTATCGCGGCGACGAGCTGACCTACGACGACCTGCAGAACGCCAATCTGATGCGCGTGATCGACCGCCGGCGCGGCCTGCCGGTGGCGCTTGGCATCCTCTATATCCATGCGGCCCGCGCCCAAGGCTGGACCGCGCACGGCTTGAATTTTCCCGCGCACTTCCTGGTCGCCGTCGAAAGCGCCGGCGAGCGCGCCATCCTCGATCCCTTTCGCGGCCTGCGCGTCGGCGATGCCGGCGCCTTGCGCGGGCTGTTGAAAACCATGCTCGGCAAAGACGCCGAATTGAGCCCGGCCCACAGCGCGAAGCTGGCCAACCGCGCCGTCCTGCTGCGCCTGCAGAACAACATCAAAAGCCGCTTGGTGGCGCAGGGTCGCGGACAAAAGGCGCTCGCGGTCGTCGAGGGCATGCTGCTGTTCGCCCCCAACGAAGCCGAGCTGTGGCGCGAAGCCGGCGCGCTGCATGGCGAGATCGGCAATCTGCGCGCCGCCGTGACGGCGCTCGAGCGCTTTATGGCGCTGTCGCGCGAGCCGGCGGCGCGCCATCAAGCGGCGCAAGCGATTCAGACGCTGCGCCGCCGGCTGCATTAGCGGCGGGCTCGACAATCCGCTCAAGGCGCCCTGGCTTAACGCTCCTCGGCGCGCCATAATCCGCCGTTTTCCGGCACATTTTAAATGCGCGCTTTCGCGCGACGGAGCTGACGAATGAGCCTCGCGGTCGCCCTGCAAATGGACCCGATGGAGACCATCAATATCGATGGCGACTCCACCTTCATGCTCGCCCTCGAGGCGCAGCGGCGCAAACATGCGCTGTTCCATTACCTGCCGCAGGACTTGAGCCTGATGGACGGCCGCGTGACGGCGCGTGCCCGCGAAGTGACGGTGCGGCGCAAGAAAGGCGACCATTTCACCTTCGGCCCGGCCAAGCTGATCGACGTGGCGACGATGGACGTGGTGCTGATGCGCCAGGACCCGCCGTTCGATATGGCTTACATCACCGCGACGCATCTGTTGGAGCATCTGCCGCCCAAGGTACTGGTGGTCAACGATCCGGTCGAAGTGCGCAACGCGCCGGAAAAACTGTTCGTCACCCATTTCGACGGCGTCATGCCGCCGACCCTGATCGCGTCCGACCGCGAGCGCATCGTCGCATTCCGCGCCAAGCACAAGGACATCATCCTCAAGCCGCTTTACGGCAACGGCGGCGCCGGCGTCTTCCATCTCAAGCCCGGCGACGACAATCTCAACGCTTTGCTGGAAATGTTCACGGCGCGCTCGCGCGAACCGATCATGGTGCAGAAGTACCTTCCGGCGGTGCGCAAGGGCGACAAGCGAATCATCCTGATCGACGGAGAGCCGGGCGGCGCGGTGTCTCGCATTCCGGCGGCCGGCGAGGCGCGCGCCAACTTGCATGTCGGCGGCCGCGCCGCAAAGACCAAGCTGACGGCGCGCGACCGCGAGCTGTGCGCCGCCATCGGCCCGACGCTGAAAGCCAAGGGCCTGGTCTTCGTCGGCATCGACGTGATCGGCGATTACCTCACCGAGATCAACGTCACCTCGCCGACCGGCATCCAAGAGATCAACCGCCTCGATGGCGTGAAGCTCGAACGTGACCTCTGGGACGCTATTGAATCGCGCCTAAAGGCGCGGCGCGGATCAAGTAAGCGGTCTGTGTGATGTCGGCGAAGCTGCGCGATGCGTAAACCGGCCGCCCCGCGTCTCGCCTTCGTCACTGTCCTTAGCCTCGCGTTGACGCTCGGCCTCGGCTTTGCCACGTTGTGCGCCGTCCTCGGCGGCCTGGCTTGGACGCTCGAGCTGTTCGCCAATTTCCATCCGCAACTTGCCGCCCTCGCGGCCATGGCGCTTGTCGCCGCGCTGCTGCTGCGCCACAGGCCGCTGATCGTCGTCAACGCCGTCCTGCTCGCCGCCAACCTCGTGCCGATTTTTCCGCATCTGATGAGCCATCTGCGCGAGCCGGCCGCGATCGAGGCGTCGGGCGTCAGCCTAAGGTTGTTCAGCCTGAACATGCACGGCTCGGACACTGATCCGGACAAATTCCTCGCCCTGATCGCCGCCGAAAAGCCCGATGTCATCGTTCTCACCGAGGTCGCCGGCGACATCGAACAGCGCATGGCGTCGCTGGAGGGCGCCTACCCGCACCGCGTTGCCCCGCGCAACAAGGGATTGCATGAAATGGCGCTCTACAGTCGCTGGCCCATCGCGGCCATCGAAACCAATCGCTCTGCCCATCCCGAGATGCCGGTGCTGAACGCCGATCTCTGTCCGCCGGCGGGCGAACGGGGCGCTTGCCTGCGCCTGGTCGCCCTCCATGCCAGAGCCCCGTTCGCCAGGGGCGCTGCGATACGCGACCGCCAACTCGCTCTCGCGGCGCGGCTGTCGGCGATGCGTCCCGGTCCTGCGGCGATTGTCGGCGATCTCAATCTGACGCCGTGGTCGCCGACATTCGCGCGGCTGATCGACAGCGCCCGCTTGCGCGACACATCGCGTCTGCGCGGCCTACGCCCGACCTGGCAAACGGCGAACTTGCCCGCTGGCATCGCCGCGCTATTCGCGCTCTCGATCGACCACGCGTTGGTCAGCCAGGACATCGCGCCGCGCGCCAGCCGCGTCGGACCCGATCTCGGCTCCGACCATCGGCCGATCATCGTCGATGTGCAATTGCCCGAGTTGGCAAAGCCAAGCTTTTAACCAGCGCGTCGGCGTCCCAAGGCTACAGCCGGCACGCTTTTTTGATTCCGGCTTGCCGGGCTGAACCTTCGCGATGTCTGGCCGTTCGCGTCTGACGCAGAGGTGATCGTCGCGGCCCTGGCGCAGGGCGCGGCTTTTCGGCAAATTGCGCTGCGATGACCCAGATCCTTATGGAGCGCTTTACCCGATGACCGACCTGATGACCTTGTTCGCCGATCCCGCCACCTGGGCGGCGCTTGCCGCGCTGATCGCCCTCGAAGTCGTGCTCGGCATCGACAATCTGATCTTCATCTCGATCCTCACCAACAAGC
>CAZVLU010000065.1:0-12629 GCA_964628235.1 uncultured Rhizobium sp.
GATGCCATAGACGCCGAGCGAGGAGATGGCGAAGAGGTACAGCACGCCGACATTGATGTCGGCGAGCACCAGACCGTCATCGAACGGAATGACCGCCCAGGCGACGAGGCTCAGCGTAAAGGTCAGCATCGGCGCCATCAGGAAGACGACCTTGTTGGCGCCGCCGGGCAGCACGGTTTCCTTGAAGATCAGCTTCACCGCGTCGGCGAAAGGCTGCAACAGGCCGAACGGGCCGACCACGTTGGGGCCCTTGCGGATTTGCATGGCGCCGATGACGCGCCGCTCGGCGTAGGTCAGATAGGCGACCGCGACGAGCAACGGCACGAGAATCGCCGCGATCTGCAGCAAGATCAGCAGCGTCGGCCAACCGTAAGATGTCCAGAACTCAGCCATGGGTGCCGGTATCCTTCGCGCGCGCGGCCTGCACCTCGGCGCATTTCGCCATCGTGACCGACGCGCGCGAGATCGGGTCGGTCATGTAAAAATTGCTGATCGGCGCGCGGAAGGCCGCGCCATCCATCGCGCCGTCCTGACCAAAGGCGCTCCACGCCGCCGGCAGGAGCGCATCGACGGTTGCGAAGGTCGGATGCGCGGCGGCCAGCTTGGCGCGCAACTGCTGGATCGTGTCGAACGGCAGGGTCTTGCCGACGATCTGCGACAGCGCGCGGATGATCTTCCAATCCTCACGCGCCTCGCCGAGCGGGAACGCGGCGCGCTTGGCGCGCTGCACGCGACCCTCGGTGTTGACGTAGGTGCCGTCCTTTTCCGTGTAGGCGGCGCCCGGCAAGATGACATCGGCGCGGTGCGCGCCGGCATCGCCGTGATGGCCCTGGTAGATCACGAAGGCTTTGCCGAGCTTCGTGTTGTCGATTTCGTCGGCGCCGAGCAGATAGACGACGTCGATAGCGCCCGATTGCGCGCCCTCGAGAATGCCCGCGACATCACGGCCACCCTGCCCCGGCACGAAGCCGAGATCGAGGCCGCCGACGCGGGCCGCGGCGGTATGCAGCACGTTGAAGCCGTTCCAGCCATCCTTCACGACGCCGACAGCGTCCGCCAGCTTGCGCGCGGCGGCGAGCACGGCTGCGCCGTCAGCGCGCGCCAAAGCGCCCTGGCCGACGATGATCATCGGGTTCTTGGCCGCCTTCAGCGTTTCGGCGAAGCCATGCTTGCCGGCGACCAAGTCGCCCAGCGTCTGCGGACCGGCGCCAAGGCTGTCGACCGGGAAGGTCAAATCGAGCGCCGGGCCGATCGAGGCGATCTTGAAGCCGCCCGCGAGGTAACGTTTGCGCAGGCGGGCGTTGACGATCGGGGCTTCGAAGCGCGGGTTCGTGCCGATCAGCAGCACGACGTCGGCTTGATCGATGCCGGCGATGCCGCTGTTGAAGATGTAAGAGGCGCGCGCCGAAGCATCGAGCTTGGCGCCGTCCTGGCGGCAATCGAGACTTGTCGCGCCGAGCGACGTCAGCAACTCCTTCAGAGCGTACATCGATTCGGCATCGACGAGATCGCCAGCGATGGCGGCGATCTTGCCGCCTGCCGTCGATGTCAGCTTGGCCGCAACAGCGGCAAAAGCCTCGTCCCAAGTCGCTTCGCGCAGTTTGCCGTTCTCGCGCAGATAAGGACGATCGAGACGCTGACGCTTCAAGCCGTCATAGGCGAAACGGGTCTTGTCGGAAATCCACTCTTCGTTCACATCCTCGTTGAGGCGCGGCAGAACGCGCATCACTTCGGGGCCGCGCGCGTCGACGCGGATATTGCTGCCGACCGCGTCCATCACATCGATCGATTCGGTCTTCTTCAATTCCCAAGGGCGGGCAGTGAAGGCATAGGGCTTAGAGACCAGCGCGCCGACCGGGCAAAGGTCGATGACGTTGCCCGACATCTCTGAGCCGACCGCCGCGTCGAGATAGGTGGTGATCTCCATATGCTCGCCGCGGCCGATCGCGCCGATGTCGGGGATGCCGGCGACTTCGGTGCTGAAGCGGACGCAGCGCGTGCAATGGATGCAGCGCGTCATATGCGTCTCGATCAGCGGCCCGAAATGCTTGTCCTTCACGGCGCGCTTGTTCTCTTCGTAGCGCGACTTGTCGAAGCCGTAGCCGAGCGCCTGGTCCTGCAGATCGCACTCGCCGCCCTGGTCGCAGATCGGGCAATCGAGCGGATGGTTGATGAGCAGCATCTCCATCACGCCCTTGCGCGCCTTATGCACCATCGGCGTGTCGGTCTTGATGACCATTCCCTCGTTCACCGGCATGGCGCAGGAGGCCACGGGCTTGGGCGACTTCTCGACTTCGACCAGGCACATGCGGCAATTGCCGGCGATGGACAGGCGCTCGTGATAGCAGAAGCGCGGAATTTCGACGCCGACCGCCTCGCAAGCCTGCAGAACGGTTGCCCCGGCTGCGACTTCGACTTCGGTGCCGTCGACTGTGACTTTGGGCATGACGCTCCCCTACTCCGCCGCAGTGCGCTGCAGGCCGGCACGATAAGCGGCGATGCGCTCTTCCATGACCGGGCGGAAATGACGAATAAGGCCCTGCACCGGCCAGGCGGCCGCGTCGCCGAGCGCGCAAATGGTATGGCCTTCGATCTCGCGCGTGACTTCCTCGATCATGTCGATCTCGGTCGCCGTCGCGTTGCCCTTCACCATGCGCTCCATGACGCGCCACAGCCAGCCGGTGCCTTCGCGGCACGGCGTGCACTGGCCGCAGCTTTCGTGCATGTAGAACTTGGAAAGGCGCGCGATGGCCTTCACCACATCGGTCGACTTGTCCATGACGATGACCGCCGCCGTGCCGAGGCCGGACTTGACCTCCTTCAGGCTGTCGAAGTCCATCAGCACGGTGTCGCAGATCGATTTCGGCAAGATCGGCACCGACGAGCCGCCGGGAATGACGGCCAGCAGATTGTCCCAGCCGCCGCGCACGCCGCCAGCATGCTTCTCGATGAGTTCTTTGAGCGGAATGCCCATCTCTTCTTCGACATTGCACGGCTTGTTTACATGGCCGGAAATGCAGAAGACCTTGGTGCCGACATTGTTCGGACGGCCGAGGCCGGCGAACCAGGAGGCGCCACGGCGCAAAATCGTCGGCGCGACGGCGATGCTCTCGACGTTGTTCACGGTGGTCGGGCAGCCATAAAGGCCGGCGCCGGCCGGGAACGGCGGCTTGAGGCGCGGCTGGCCCTTTTTGCCTTCCAGGCTTTCGATCAGCGCCGTCTCTTCGCCGCAGATGTAAGCGCCAGCGCCGCGATGGACGAACAGGTCGTAATCGTAACCCGAGCCGCAAGCGTTCTTGCCGAGCAAGCCCGCCGCATAGGCTTCGTCGATGGCGATCTGCAGGTTCTCGGCTTCGCGATAGAACTCGCCACGGATGTAGATGTAGCCGGCGACCGCGTTGATGGCGAAGCCGGCGATCAGGCAGCCTTCGATCAGCTTGTGCGGATCGTGGCGCATCATGTCGCGGTCTTTGCAGGTGCCCGGCTCGCCTTCGTCGGCGTTGACGACGAGATAGCTCGGGCGGCCGTCGGACTGCTTGGGCATGAAGGACCATTTGAGGCCCGTCGGGAAACCGGCTCCGCCGCGGCCGCGCAGGCCGGACTTCTTCATCTCTTCGATGATCGCTTCGCGGCCGCGCGCGAGAATCTCTTTGGTGCCGTCCCAATCGCCGCGCGCGCGCGCCGCGGCCAGACGGAAGTCCTGCTGGCCGTAGAGATTGGTGAAGATGCGGTCTTTATCGCTCAGCATGATTAGGCGCCCTGCTTCGCGGGAATGTCTTTAAGGGTCAAAGCGCCGCCTTCAGGCGCGGACGCCTGGCGGCCAATCAGCGAGCCGGCCTTCGGCGTCTCGCCGCGCCTCAGCGCATCGAGCAGGCCTGGCACATGGGTCGCGGCGACGTCTTCGTAATAATCGTCGGCGACTTGCACAACAGGCGCATTGACGCAGGCGCCAAGGCACTCGACCTCGCGCAGCGTGAACTGGCCGTCCGCCGTCGTCTCGCCGACGCCGATGCCGAGATGCTTTTCGCAAGCGGCAACAACGTCGCCAGAGCCGCGCAGCCAGCAAGGCGTCGTCGTGCATATCTGCACGAAGTTTTTGCCGACCGGCTGCAGGTTGTACATGGTGTAGAAGCTGGCGACTTCATAGACGCGCATCACCGGCATGCCGAGGACGTCCGCCACATGGGCAAGCGCTTCCTTGCTGAGCCAGCCGCCGTTTTGGCGCTGCGCCAGATCGAGCAGCGGCATCACCGCGCTCTGCTGACGGCCGGCAGGATATTTGGCGATATGCATGTCCGCCTTCGCCTTCATCTCAGGCGTAAAGGCGAACGGCGCGCCCGTGACGACGGGACGGTTTTCGTTTGAAACGCTCATCGATCGATCTCGCCGAACACGATGTCGAGGGAGCCGATGATGGCGACGACGTCGGCCAGCATGTGCCCCTTGGACAGAAAATCGAGGCCCTGCAGATGGGCGAAGCCCGGCGCGCGGATCTTGCAGCGATAGGGCTTGTTGCTGCCGTCGGAGACGACATAGACGCCGAACTCGCCCTTGGGCGCTTCGACGGCGGCGTAAATCTCGCCGGCCGGCACGTGGTAGCCCTCGGTATAGAGCTTGAAGTGATGGATCAGCGCTTCCATCGAGCGCTTCATCTCGGCCCGCTTGGGCGGCGCGATCTTGTTGTTCTCGACCATGATCGGGCCTTCGGGCAACTGCTCGCAGCACTGGCGGATGATGCGCAAGCTCTGGCGCATCTCTTCCATGCGCACGAGATAGCGGTCGAAGCAGTCGCCGTTCTTGCCGACCGGAATGTCGAAATCCATCCGGTCGTAGACGTCATAGGGCTGCGACTTGCGCAAATCCCAGGCGACGCCAGAGCCGCGCAGCATCGGGCCGGTGAAGCCCCAGTCGTAGCAATCCTCCGCCGAGCAGACGCCGATATCGACGGTGCGCTGGCGGAAAATGCGGTTGTTGGTCAGCAGCGTGTCGACGTCGTTCATGTGCTTCGGGAAATTTTCCACGAAGGTCATGATGTCGTCGATCAGACCGACCGGCAGATCGAGATGCACGCCGCCCGGACGAAAGTAAGCGGCATGGAGGCGCGCGCCCGACGCGCGCTCGTAGAATTCCATGAGCTTTTCGCGCTCTTCGAAGCCCCACAGCATCGGCGTCATGGCGCCGACGTCCATGGCGAAGCTGTTGATGTTGAGCAGATGATTGAGCAGACGGCTGATTTCGGCGAACAGCACGCGGATATATTGCGCGCGGATAGGCGCCTGGATGCCGAGCAGCCGCTCGACGGCCAGCGCGAAGGCATGTTCCTGCGACATCGGCGCGACGTAATCGAGACGGTCGAAATACGGCACGGCCTGCAGGTAGGTCTTGTACTCGATCAGCTTCTCGGTGCCGCGATGCAGCAGTCCGACATGCGGATCGGCGCGCTCGATCACTTCGCCGTCCATCTCGAGCACCAGGCGCAGCACGCCGTGCGCCGCCGGATGCTGCGGCCCGAAGTTCAAGGTGAAGTTCTGGATCTGATTTTCGGCCATGATGATCCTGTTAGGCCGGCTTGATCGGCGCGGGCGGCAAATTGGGCGTCTGCGGCACGTCGGCTTTCTCGTCGCCGGGCAGCATGCCTTCCCATGGGCTCAGGAAGTCGAAGCTGCGGAATTCCTGCGTCAGCTTCACCGGCTCGTACACGACGCGCTTCTGCTCGTCGTCATAGCGCAGTTCGACGAAGCCGGTCAGCGGAAAGTCCTTGCGCAGCGGATGGCCTTCGAAGCCGTAGTCGGTAAGGATGCGGCGCAGATCGGGATGGCCGGCAAAATAGATGCCGTACAAGTCCCATGCCTCGCGCTCCCACCAGCCCGCGGAATTGAAGATCGACACGGCCGACGGCACAGGCGTCAGCTCGCCCGCCGTCACCTTGACGCGGATGCGCTGGTTCTGGCGCAGCGATAGCAAGTGATAGACCACATCGAAGCGCTCTACGCGGTCCGGATAGTCGACGCCGCAGACGTCGAGCAATTGGCGGAATTGGCAATTGCTGTCGTCGCGCAGGAAGGTCAGCACGCGCGGCAGTTCCTCGCGCTTGACCAGCAGGGTCAACTCGCCACGGCGCATCTCATGCGACAACAGCGTGTCGCCGATTGCGGTCGCGACGTAGTCGGCAAGGTCCTGAAGGGCTTCAGTCATCAGATGATGAACTCGGAAGGAGAAAAACTAGCGGGCAATCGTGCCGGTGCGGCGAATTTTGCGCTGAAGTTGCAACAGGCCGTAGAGCAGCGCTTCGGCGGTGGGCGGGCAACCGGGCACGTAGATATCGACCGGCACGATGCGGTCGCAGCCGCGCACGACGGAGTAGGAATAGTGGTAGTAGCCGCCGCCGTTGGCGCAGCTTCCCATCGACACGACCCAGCGCGGCTCGGGCATCTGGTCGTACACGCGGCGGAGCGCCGGGGCCATCTTGTTGCACAGCGTGCCGGCGACGATCATCACGTCGGACTGGCGCGGGCTCGGGCGGAACAGCATGCCGAAGCGGTCGAGATCGTAGCGCGAGGTCGCCGCTTGGATCATCTCGACGGCGCAGCAGGCGAGGCCGAAGGTCATCGGCCACAGCGAGCCGGTGCGCGCCCAGTTGACCACCTGATCCATCTTGGCGAGCACGAAGCCTTTGTTCTGCACCTCGTCGGCCATGGCGCGCATGACGGCGCCGCGGTCGGGCGTAGTGGCCACGCTCGGAGTCAGTATCGAAGTCGGTTGGGTCGTCAGGCTCATGCGACTCTCCGGGGCGCGAAAGGCGAGCAAGCGGCGATGCCGCTCATTCCCACTCCAGCGCTCCCTTTTTCCACTCGTAAATGAAACCGATGGTCAGGACGCCGAGGAACACCACCATCGACCAGAAACCGAACAGGCCGATCTCGCCGAGCGTCACCGCCCAAGGAAACAAGAAGGCCACTTCGAGGTCGAAGATGATGAAGAGGATCGCGACCAGATAGAAGCGCACGTCGAACTTGCCGCGCGCGTCGTCGAACGGGTCGAAGCCGCATTCGTATGGCGAGACTTTTTCGGCGTCAGGGCGCTGGCGGGCGGCGATATAGGACGCTCCGACCATCAAGGCGGACAGGGCCATGGCGAGGCCGAGGAATATCAGAATCGGCAGATATTCGCGCAACAGGGCTTCCATGCCGGGCCTTCGCGTCGGGGATGTTCGAACCGTTGCCTGGGAGGTCGTCGCGGAGCGGTTGGGTAAGCCGCGCGAAAGGCCGGAACAGAGACGCGTTCCGGCGTTCTCAAGCGGCCCGAATATAGAAATAGCGGGGCCTAAAGGGAAGTGAAGATTGACTCTTTTTGCACCGCGCAGGCGCAGCAAAGACGCTGCGGTCGTCGTAATGAACCGATGGATGAAAAGGGTATGGCAAGACGCGCGATGAAGCGCGACGAGACTGATGAATTTGATGGTGATGCTGCGACCCGTTCGCAGTCATTTAAGCTCCCGCGCAATAGATAGTATGCGTGGCGATGCTTATAAAATGACCGGAATAATAGGAAATCGGGTGGCGAGAGAGACGGGACTTGAACCCGCGACCTCCGGCGTGACAGGCCGGCGCTCTAACCAACTGAGCTACTCCCCCATGTCCCGGAACGGAGGCCGGCGAGGCCCGCGTATCGGCCCCGCCGAAGGCTCAATCATTCGCATAAAGCCGCCCGGCGTGGGGTGCGTTGGTTTACTTCACACCCCCTGCCCTGTCAAGGAAGCTTCAGGCCGCCAATTGTCGTTTTCCGACAAGAATCCTGTCGCGACTCCAAGCGCTTATCCGGGCAGTTCAGGCATCTCGCGGATCAGGGCGCCGTAGCCCTGCACGGGCTGGCGGATATGCAGACGGCGCTGGATTTCCCAGCAACGCGCCGGAACCGGATGGATCACCGGAACGCCGAGGTCCTGCTCCAGCGTTTCGATCATGTCCAGCACGCGCCAGCCGGTGCCGAGCATATAGATCGCCTCGGCCTTGGGCTGCTTGAGAAAAGCTTTCTTGATATGGCCATAGACTTCATGGGCCGACAGGCTGCCGACTTGGTCGAACGGCACATCGATGCCCTCCATGCCGAGGACTTTAAAGCCCGCCTCACGAAAGTAGGCGGCGAAGGTATTGTTGATGTCGCCGGTGAAGTAGGTGGCGCCGACGAACGACTTGATGCCGAGGGCCTTCAGGGCGGCGATGTGATTGGTGCCCGAGGTGAAGACCGGCGTTTTGTAGTGCTTCTCCCACTTGTCGAGCAATTTGCGCTCGCCCTTAAAGCCGTGCACCATGAACGGCGGCGCGCCCTCGGGATGGATGAGATCGACCTTCTGCTCGGCGAGCTTGGCGATGGCCGCCTCGTAATGGACCATCACCTCCTTGAACTCGTCCTTGGTGCCGCGCCGAATATCGAGGAACATCGGCAAGGTGCAGACCCCCTCCGGCAGCATGCGGATCAGTTCTTCGAGGCCGCCCGGCCGCATGGTCGGCTTGATGAGGCCGACGACGCCGCGCCAACTGCTATAGGCCATGGTCTTTCTCCCTGTTCTCGCCAACGGTCTTGCGCCGCATGGAATTCTCCATCCTGGGAATTGGTAGGCGGTGACGGGTTCGAACCGCCGACAGCCACGGTGTAAACGTGGTGCTCTACCAGCTGAGCTAACCGCCCCCAGGGTCTTTGGCGTTATAGCGCGCCGCTTCGATGACGGCACGAAAAAGCCGGCTTCCGTGAGAAAGCCGGCTGTCTCTGGCCCCTTGCGGGATGTCTTAGTTCACCGCGTCCTTCAGGCCCTTGCCGGCCGTAAACTTCGGACGCTTGGAAGCGGCGATGCTGATCGGCTCGCCGGTGCGCGGATTGCGGCCCTGGCTGGCGGCGCGCTTGGTCACGGCGAAGGTGCCGAAACCGACGAGGCGGACATCGTCGCCATGCTTCAACGCCTTGGTGATCTGATCAAACACCTCATCGACGGCCTTCGATGCATCGGTCTTCGACAAACCGGTGCCGGTCGCGACCGCTGCCACGAGATCGTTCTTGTTCACTTGAGAATCCCCTCTGCGAATTTTTAGCCATGAATGTCGGACGAACGATCCATCGCTGAGGAACCGCTCGAAGGGAGCGACTCTAGGCTAGCGCTTGAAGGGGCGTCAATCGCAGAAGCGCAGTTTTCCCCAGGATTTCTAGCCATTTTCGGGCTTTTTAAACGATTGCGGCGGGCTCTTTAGAGCCCGCCGCTGTCGTTTTCGCTTGTCGAGCGTCGCCTGTTAGTGCGTGACGACGCCATGATCGGTGTCGCCGGCCGCCGCCGCCACCGGCTTGACCTCTTCCGGCTCCGTCCACTCGATCGGCACCAGCGGACGCACCAAAGCATGCTTGAGGACTTCATCGCCGGTCGAGACCGGGATGATGGTGAGGCCCTTCTTCACGTTGTCGGGAATCTCAGCCAAGTCCTTCTCGTTGTCCTTCGGAATCAACGCCGTCGTCAAACCGCCGCGCAACGCGGCCAGCAGCTTCTCCTTCAAGCCGCCGATCGGCAACACGCGGCCGCGCAGCGTGATCTCGCCGGTCATGCAGATATCCTTGCGGACCGGAATGCCCGTGAGGGCCGAGACGATCGAGGTCAACATGGCGACGCCGGCAGACGGACCATCCTTGGGCGTCGCGCCTTCCGGCACGTGCACGTGGATGTCCTTCTTGTTGAAATCGGGCGGCTTGATGCCGTAGGCGATCAGACGCGAGCGCACATAGCTGCGCGCGGCCTGCACCGATTCCTGCATCACGTCGCCGAGTTTACCGGTGCTGGAGATGGCGCCCTTGCCCGGCATGACCACGGCTTCGATCGACAGCAACTCGCCGCCGACTTCCGTCCAGGCCAGACCGGTCACGACGCCGACCAAGTCTTCCGCCTCGACTTCGCCGTAGCGGAAGCGGCGGACGCCCGCGTACTTCTCCAGGTTGCGGCGGGTCACCTTGATCTGCTTCGCCTTGCCGCTGACGATCTCCTTGATCGCTTTGCGGGTCAGATTGGCGATCTCGCGTTCCAGGCTGCGGACGCCGGCCTCGCGCGTGTAGTAACGCACGAGATCGAGCAAACCGTCGTCGGAGATGGTCCACTCGTCCTTCTTCAGGCCGTTGGCTTCGAGTTGCTTCGACACCAGGTGGCGCTTGGCGATCTCGACCTTCTCATCCTCGGTGTAGCCGGGGATGCGGATGATCTCCATGCGGTCCATCAACGGCTGCGGCATGCGCAGCGAGTTGGCGGTAGTGACGAACATCACGTCGGACAGATCGTAATCGACCTCGAGATAATGGTCGTTGAACGAACCGTTCTGTTCCGGATCGAGCACCTCAAGCAAAGCCGACGACGGATCGCCGCGGAAATCGGCGCCGAGCTTGTCGATCTCGTCGAGCAAGAACAGCGGGTTCGACGACTTCGCCTTCTTCATGCCCTGAATGATCTTGCCGGGCATGGAGCCGATGTAGGTCCGACGATGGCCGCGCACTTCCGCTTCGTCGCGCACGCCGCCGAGCGACATGCGCACGAAATTACGACCGGTCGATTTCGCGATCGACTTGCCGAGCGAGGTCTTGCCGACGCCCGGGGGGCCGACGAGGCACAGGATCGGGCCGCGGATCTTGTTCACGCGCTCTTGCACCGCGAGGTACTCGAGGATGCGCTCCTTGACCTTGTCCAAGCCGAAGTGATCGGCGTTCAGCACTTTCTCGGCATTCTTGAGATCGTGCTTCACGCGCGTGCGCTTCTTCCAAGGAATATTCAGCAGCCAATCGAGGTAGTTGCGCACCACCGTCGCTTCGGCCGACATCGGGCCCATGGTGCGAAGCTTCTTCACTTCGGCCATCGCCTTATCGCGGGCTTCCTTGGTCAGGCGCGTCTTGCGGATGCGCTCTTCCAACTCGGACACTTCGTCCTTGCCGTCCTCGGTCTCGCCGAGCTCTTTCTGAATCGCCTTCAACTGCTCGTTCAGATAGTACTCGCGCTGAGTCTTCTCCATCTGGCGCTTCACGCGGTTGCGGATGCGCTTTTCCACCTGCAGGACGCCGATCTCGGCTTCCATGTAGGAGTAGACGCGCTCCAGCCGCTCGCTGACGGTCTCCAGCTCAAGCAATTCCTGCTTCTCGGAGATCTTGAGGGCGAGATGCGACGCGACCGTGTCAGCCAGCTTGGCCGGGTCGTCGATCTGGTTCAAGGAAACCAGGACCTCGGGCGGAATCTTCTTGTTGAGCTTGATGTACTGCTCGAACTCGCCGATCACCGAACGGCCAAGCGCTTCCAGCTCTTCCGCCGTGCCGGTCTTCTCGTCGATGACGGCGGCCTCGGCCTGGAAGAAATTGTCGTTTTCGGTGAAGCGCACGATGCGCGCGCGATGACCGCCTTCGACCAGCACCTTCACGGTGCCGTCCGGCAGCTTCAAGAGCTGCAGCACGGTACCGACGGTACCGACAAGGTGGATATCGTCTTGCGCGGGATCATCCTGCGAAGCGTTCTTCTGGGCGACGAGCAGGATCTGCTTGTCGTCCTTCATCACGTCCTCGAGCGCGCGCACGGATTTCTCGCGGCCGACGAACAGCGGCACGATCATATGCGGAAACACGACGATGTCGCGTAGCGGTAGAACTGGGTACACAACAGTCTTGGCAATGTCGCTCATGCTCTTCCTTCCACCGCGATGAAGCGGCGCTTGGGAAAGGGGCTGGCCTGCCCTGTAAGGCGCAGGCCGACATCCCGGGTTTTGCTAGAAGTGGCGTTGGAAACGGCAGGATTCAAGAGCCGCCAAGGGGTTGACGGGTTCCTGCATTTGAATGTCGCAGACAACTTCGCGTCCGCAGCCTTCAAAGCCACGATCAACCGGCCCTGAAGAACCGGCTGGAACGCGAAATGCGGAACCGCGTGAGAAGCCTCAGGCGCTGACGCCAGCGCCCGACTCTTCCCGACGGTCCGAATAGATGTAGAGGGGCTTCGCACGGCCTTCGACCACCTCTTTGTTGATGACGATCTCTTCGACGCCTTCCAAGCCCGGCAGTTCGAACATCGATTCAAGGAGAATGGTCTCCATGATCGAGCGTAGACCGCGTGCGCCGGTCTTGCGCTGGATCGCCTTGCGAGCGACCCCCTTGAGGGCGTCTTCAGAGAATTCCAGGCGGACATTCTCCATCTCGTAGAGGCGCTGGTACTGCTTCACCAGGGCGTTCTTCGGAACGGTGAGAATGTCGACCAAAGCTTCTTCATCGAGATCGTCGAGCGTCGCGACCACCGGCAGGCGGCCGACGAACTCGGGAATCAGGCCGAACTTGAGCAAATCCTCCGGCTCGACTTCGCGCAGCAAGACGCCGGTCTGACGGTCTTCCGGCGCGCGCACATCGGCGCCGAAGCCGATCGAGGTGCCGCGGCCGCGGGCCGAGATGATCTTCTCCAGGCCGGCGAAGGCGCCGCCGCAGATGAAGAGGATGTTCGTGGTGTCGACCTGCAGGAACTCCTGTTGCGGATGCTTGCGCCCGCCCTGCGGCGGCACGGAGGCAACGGTGCCTTCCATGATCTTGAGCAGAGCCTGCTGCACGCCTTCGCCAGAGACGTCGCGGGTGATCGACGGGTT
>CAZVLU010000066.1:0-12404 GCA_964628235.1 uncultured Rhizobium sp.
GCATGATAAGGACGGCGCCCCACAGCAAGGACCGACGATGAACGACCTGACCCAGGGCGACCGATAGCGAGCCTCTTCGCGTCGGCTTCACCGTCAGCCGCAAGGTCGGCAACGCCGTAACCCGCAACCGGGCCCGTCGCCGCCTAAAAGCCGCCGCCGAAGCGGTGATGCCCTCGCAAGCCCGCGCCGCCTACGACTATGTCCTGATCGGCCGCCAGCAAACCATGACCCGTCCTTTCCCCGCCCTGTTGCAAGACCTCGAGACGGCGCTGCGCAAGACCGGGAGCCGGCGCGCCTGACCATGACGACGCGCTCGCCCCACAATCTGCTCTCATCTGTCGCGCGGCTCGCGCTGCTGGGCGCGATCCGCACTTATCAATACACGCTATCGGCCGCCTTCGGCCCCTGCTGCCGCTTCCACCCGAGCTGCTCGCATTACGGCTATGAAGCGGTCGCCCGCTTCGGCGCGCTGCGCGGCGGCTGGCTGGCGGCCAAGCGCGTCGGCCGTTGCCATCCCTGGGCGGCCGGCGGCGACGATCCCGTGCCGGACGCCTGGCCGGGCTGGCGCAGCTCATTTTCTTCCTCCCACGACGCGCTCCGCGCGTTTGGCCCACACGACGCGGCCTCTGCGCGTCCCATTACAGTTGAGCGGACTGGTTCATGAACGACCAACGTAACCTGATCGTGGCGATCGTCATCTCGGTCGCCATCATGTTCGGTTTCCAATTCTTCTTCGAAGCGCCGCGCCAGGAAGCGGCGATGCGCCAGCAGCAGGAGCTGGCCGAAAAAGCCAAGGCTGCGGAAGAAGCCGCGAAAACGCCGGGCGCCCCGGGCGGCGCGATCACCGGCGCGGTCATTCTGCCGCAACCGCCGGCCACGGGGGGCGTCAGCGTCCCGCAATTGCCCGGCGCGTCGATCGGCGCCGCTGCGGGGGTCGCCGTGCCGACCGCTGCCGCGCCGCGCCTGCAAATTCAAACGCCCCGCCTCAACGGCTCGATCTCGCTGATCGGCGCGCGCATCGATCAACTGACGCTGGTCGACTATCACGCCACCGTCGAGCCTTCGAGCCCGCAGATCGTGCTGTTCGCGCCGGCCGGGACCGAGAAGCCCTATTTCGCCGAGTTCGGCTGGCTGCCCCAGGACCGCGCCATCGCGGTGCCCGGGCCCGATACGCCGTGGCAGAGCGAGTCGAAGGCGCTCACGCCGTCGACCCCGGCGGTGCTGCGCTGGAACAACGGCCAAGGCCTAACCTTCATCCGCACCATCGCGATCGACGACAACTATATGTTCACCGTCACCCAGCGCGTCGAAAACGCCGGCGCCGCGGCGGTCACGCTCTTCCCCTACGCGCTGGTCTCGCGCACCGGCACGCCGGAAACGTCGGGCTTCTTCATCCTGCATGAAGGCCCCGTCGGCGTGCTCGATGGCCAGCTCCGTGAGTATAGCTACGACGACGTGATCGAACAGAAGAGCATCGCCCGCAAGACGACCGGCGGCTGGTTCGGCATCACCGACAAATATTGGCTCACCGCCCTCGTGCCCGATCAAAGCAAGACCGTCGAAACGCGCTGGATCCACGGCAAGGAAGGCATCGCCGACAAATACCAGGCCGATTGGCTCGGCGAGGCCGTCACCGTCGCCGCCGGCTCATCCGCCGAGGCGAAATCGAGCCTCTTCGCCGGCGCCAAGGAAGTTCGCCTGCTCGACAAGTACGAGGAGGAGATGGGCATCTCCCGCTTCGACCTCGCCGTCGATTTCGGCTGGTTCTACTTCCTGACCAAGCCGTTCTTCTACGCGCTGGACTTCTTCTACAAGCTGCTCGGCAACTTCGGTTTGGCGATTCTGCTCGTCACCGTCATCGTCAAGATCCTGTTCTTCCCGCTGGCCAACAAATCCTACGTCTCGATGAGCGCGATGAAGAAGCTGCAGCCGGAGATGATGAAGCTGCGCGAGCGCTACAAGGACGACCGCGCCAAGCTGAACCAGGAGATGATGAATCTCTACAAGCGCAGCAAGGTCAATCCGGCGTCGGGCTGCCTGCCCATCGTCATCCAGATCCCGGTGTTTTTCGCGCTTTATAAGGTGCTGTTCGTCACCATCGAAATGCGCCACGCGCCGTTCTACGGCTGGATCAACGATCTGTCGGCGCTCGACCCGACCAGCATCTTCAATCTGTTCGGCCTGTTGCCCTACGAGGTGCCGAGCTTCCTCATCATCGGCGCATGGCCGCTCATCATGGGCGTCACCATGTGGCTGCAGATGAAGCTCAATCCGCAGCCGCCCGATCCGATCCAGGCGAAGATCTTCATGGTCATGCCGGTGATCTTCACGATCATGCTGGCGCCCTTCCCGGCCGGCCTGGTGATCTACTGGTCGTGGAACAACTTGCTGTCCATCGCGCAACAGTACCTCATCATGCGGCGCATGGGCGTCAAGGCGACTTAAACGATGACGATTGGCGTCGACGACACGATCAGCGACGACGAGGCCCGGCGATTGTTCGCCGGGCCTTGCGACTTCACCGCCGGCGTGACGAAGATCGAGCAATTGCCGCCGATCAGCCTGCCTGAGATCGCCTTCGCCGGTCGCTCGAACGTCGGCAAATCCAGCCTGGTCAACGCGCTGACCGGACGCAACACCCTGGCGCGCACCTCGAACACGCCGGGCCGCACGCAGCAGATCAATTTCTTCAATTTGGCCGACCGGATCATGCTGGTCGATCTGCCGGGCTATGGTTACGCCAAGGTCTCGCGCGACAAGGTCGGCGCTTGGAACCGCATGATCGAGGCTTACTTGCAAGGCCGCCCGACGCTGCGCCGCGTCTGCCTGCTGCTCGACGCCCGCCATGAGATCAAGGACAGCGACATCGAAGCGATGAAGATGCTCGACGCCTGCGCCATCTCCTATCAAGCGGTGCTGACCAAGGCCGACAAGGTGCGGCCAGGCGCGCTGTCCGCCCTGATGGACGACATCGCCGCCGTGCTGGCCAAGCATCCCGCCGCCCACCCCGAAATCCTCGTCACCAGCGCGCTGGCCGGCGGGGGCATCCCTGCGCTGCGCACGGCTTTGGCCGCTGTGGCAGCCGGCCAATAGATCGTTTAAGGTTTCCGCCATGACCATGAAAAGAAAACCATCCTACGACGCCGTCTGGTTGGAGAAGGCCAAGACCCTCTCCGAAGCCCTGCCCTACATGCGCCGCTTCGCCGGCGAGACCTTCGTCATCAAGTACGGCGGTCACGCCATGGGCGACCCGGAACTCGCCAAGATGTTCGCGCGCGACGTCGTGCTGCTCAAGCAGGTCGGCATCAATCCCATCGTCGTGCACGGCGGCGGGCCGCAAATCGGCCAGATGCTCGAACGCCTCAAGATCAAGAGCGAGTTCGTCGACGGCCTGCGCGTCACCGACAAGGCGACCGTCGAGATCGTCGAGATGGTGCTGTCCGGCTCGATCAACAAAGCCATCGTCACCGAGATCAACGAGGCGGGCGGCAACGCCGTCGGCCTGTCCGGCAAGGACGGCAACCTGATTCAGGCGACCAAGCTGAAGCGCCGCCACAAGGCGAGCGATTCGAACATCGAGAAGATTCTCGATCTCGGCTTCGTCGGCGAGCCTAGCCGGGTCAATCCGCATATCCTCGAAGACCTCAAGGACTCGGACATCATCCCGGTGATCGCGCCGATCGGCATCGGCAAGAACGGCGAGACCTTCAACATCAACGCCGACACCGCCGCCGGGGCCATCGCCCCCGCCGTCGGCGCGACGCGCCTGTTGATGATGACTGACGTGACAGGCGTGCTCGACAAGCAAGGCAACCTGATCCCCGAACTGACGATCAGCGAGTGCAAGAAGCTGATCAAAGACGGCACGATCAAAGGCGGCATGATCCCGAAGATCGAGACCTGCATGTTCGCCGTCGAGGGCCAAGTCGATGCCGCCGTCATCATGGACGGCACTGTGCCCCATTCGCTGCTGCTCGAAATTTTCACCGAGCATGGCGTCGGGACCATGATTCGGGAGGACTAAGCCCTCCTCGATCCAAACGAAAAGCCCGCGAAGAACGATCTTCGCGGGCTTTTTCTTTAAGGAAACTGCCGGACGACCTCGATATCACCGACGATCGCTGCATTGAAAGCTTCGATTTCCTCGGCAGGTATCCAATATTCCAAATGCGCTCGACCGCCCGCTTCCTGCACTGGATATCGATCTAAGAACGATTTTAGAACACGAAAGCGTGTGACATAGCCGACGCCGCTCGCCTGCACGTTCCAGTCGCGCGCGATCTTCACCGCATAATCTTCCGATAAAACAGGATAGAAGATCGGTTGCTCCGGCAGGCGCGGCGGGAAAACGCGCATTCCGCTCTCGCGGATCAACGCAAGTTCTTCAGGCCCCACAGGCCGCCACAGAATGATGGTCTCCGGCTCGCTCATATCCGATCAATAACCGGTTTCGTGCGACCATGCCACGCCGCGCTCACTCGCTGAAGAAGCTCAGCAGCCAGTTCATCTCGTCCGGCGTCAGCGGATATTCCGTGCCGTTCTTGGCGGCTAGCGCTTCGCGCGGCGCGACGCCGGCCAGGCGCGATTGCAGTTTGATGGCGAAGCGCATGGTGAGGCCCGCCTTCCAGGCGAGCGACGTCATGCCTTTGGCGCTGTGGGCGGCGACGATGCGGCTGACCACAGTGCGCGCCACACCCGCCTTATAGGCGAGCGCCAGAGTGAGAAATTCGTTGTTGCCCAGCGATAGCGCTTCATCGAGCGCGTCTTCGTTCAACTCGCCCTTGAGGTACAGCCGCTGGACATATTCGGCGAGGCGCGGGCCGCCCTCGCGCATCAGCGCGCGGTCGAGCTTGCTATTGCCCGGATCAGCCGCGGCTTCGGCGTCACGCGACGCGTCATCGACGGCGCGCAAAGTCTCGCCTGCGGCGATGCGTTTGCGCACCACTTGGGCGACCTCGCTGAGGGTCTCCGGTTCCAAGTCCTGGCGCTTCATCAGCACCGAGAGCAACGAATCGGCGACGAAGCCGGCGAGCTTGGTCGCCGTGCTGCGCGGCAATTGCGCCCGGCGCACGAAGGGCGCGTGCCACGGCTTTTGCGGCGGCGCGCGCTCGGCCAGCAGATCGAGCGTCTCCTCGCGGATTTGCGC
The DNA here is from genome assembly GCA_964628235.1 of uncultured Rhizobium sp. GTDB lineage: Bacteria > Pseudomonadota > Alphaproteobacteria > SMXQ01 > SMXQ01 > CAMAVH01. The sequence continues at coordinate 5,147 of CAZVLU010000066.1, forward strand.
GCTCGGATTGGCGAGCAGGGCCGTCACCGCGTCGACATTGCGGCTTTCGGATATGACGTCGGCGACGCGCGCGGTGAGGCCGGCGCGCCGGGCGATGGCGGCAACCGCGCCGCCGCGCTTGTCGTCCTGCGACGCGCTATCGATGATAGCGACGAGATCCGCTTCGCTGAGCAAGGGGGAAAACTGCAAGACAGGCGCTGCGACCGACAAATCGGCGTCCTGCGCCAGGCGGCGGATGATGTCGCTCGGCGCCTGCGCCACGTCCTTCAAGGTCTCGGCGATGATGCGACGCACGCGCGCCGCTTCGTCGCGGGTCAGGATATCGAGCACTTCAAGCGCGATATCGCGCAGCTTGCCCTGGTCGCGCGCCGACAGATGCGGCGCGATGCGGGCGATTTTGGCCGCCAGATCGGCGCGCACCATCTCGTCGCGATCGCGCGCGAGGATGAGATCGGCTTGGCTCGGCGTCGCTTCGTTGGCGGCGATGGCGCGGCGCACTTCAGCCGCCTCGTCGCCCGCGAGGTAATAGAGTATCTCCGGCTTGACGTCGGCACGGCGGGCCAGCTTGCGGCGCACCTGGATGTCCGGATGGCGTGCGAGATCGCGGGCGTCTTCATATTCGATGGCGACGCCGAAGCCGGCGCGGCCGAGCAAGCGTTTAACTGTCGCGATCACGACGTGGACTCCTGCGGCGAAGCCGCAAACGCCACCTGGCCTTTGCCCGCTTGCTTGGCCGCATACATGGCGCCGTCGGCGCGCGCGAAGAAGCTGTCGAGATCGGCATCCGTTTGATCGGCCAGCGCGATGCCAAGCGACACGGCGAACGGCCGCGCCGGATCGCCCGACAGATGCGCCAAGACGCGTACCGCTTGCAGAATGGCGGCAGCCTTGCTCTCCGCCCCGGCACGATCGGCGCCTTCGAGCCAGAGCGCGAATTCGTCGCCGCCAAGCCTTGCCACGAGATCCTGGCCGCGCGTCAGCTCCGTCAGGATACGCGCGACGCCGCGCAACGCGTCGTCGCCGGCGCCATGGCCGCTGTGGTCGTTGACCAGCTTGAAATTATCGAGGTCGCAGTAGACTAAGGCGCCAGACGCGCCGGCAGCCGTGCTGCGCGCGCGCCGCCAGCGGCGCTCAGCTTCCTCATAGAAGGTGCGGCGGTTCAACAGGCCCGTCAGGCCGTCGGTGCGCGCCATGCGGCTCAAGCGCTCATGGGCCTCGATCTGCGCGATGGCGATGCCGAGATGATCCGCGACCCCGGCGATCAGCGCGATGGCGTCAGCGTCGGCGTCCCACGGCCGGCCATCGACGGCCTGCAACAGCACAGCACCTTTGACGTCCTGGCAGTAGCGCGTCGCCGCGACAAGCCATTCCCCTGCGGCAACCGGCGCATCGAGCGAAGCGGCGCTGGCCAAAGGCGCATCGCGCCAAGCAATTTCGCGGTCCGGCTGTCCGCCCTCTTGGGCGGCGACGGCATATTGTCCGGCGGCATCGACGCGCAAAACGACACAGCTTGCCGCGCCGAAGGCGCGCGCCGTGGCGGTCGCGGCGGCAGCGAGCATTTCGCCGGGCTCGATGCTGTCGCGCACGGCGCGAAGGATGTGGCTGAGCAAGCGCTCGCGCAGATCGGCGCGCGCCAGAGCGGCATCGCGCGCCCGCGCGGCGGTGATATCGCGGCAGATGCCGCGCGCGCCGCGCCGCTCGCCGTCGGCGTCCAATACCGGCACGGCGGACAAGCGTAGACAGGCGCTGGCGCCGTCGGCGCGGCGCAGCCAAATTTGCAGGTTCTCGAGCGGCTCGCGCGCGCCGAAGGGATCCGCATCGTCTTGCAGTTCGGCGAGCAGTTCCCCGGCGCGCCGCCCGATCAGTTCAGATGCGGCATAGCCCAGCGCGCCGCGCGGCGAGACGAAGACGAAGGCGCCGTCCCTGTCCGTCTCCCAGGCGAAGTCGCCGGCGATATCGACCAGCTCCTTGTAGCGTTGACGCGATTCGATCAGGGCGTTTTGCAGGCTGCGGTCGAACGGCGTGGCGGTCGCCTCGCGCGCTTGGCGGAACGGACGGATCACGCCTGTCTCCCGGCGCGGCGCGCCGCCATGCCGGCAGCAGCCGCCGGAGCGGCGGATGCCTGAGCCGGCGCGCGCGGCGCCGGCGCGGCGACAGACGGCGCGACAGGCTTGACCGTCGGCGCGGCGGATTTCGGCTCGAACTCGGCAATGTCGAAAGACGGTTTGCCGAACAGCCAACCCTGACCGTAATCGACGCCGCATTGTTTCAAGAAAGCGAGATTGCTTTCGTCCTCGACCATTTCGGCAACCGTGGCGATGCCGAGATCGCTGCATAGGCTGGCCATCGCCTTGAGGAAGGCGGCGCCCTTGCTGTTCTTGAAGGCGTCACGCACATAGATGCCGTCGATCTTGACGACATCGACATCGAGCGCGCGCAAATAATGGAAGGCCGACGCGCCGGCGCCGAAGTCATCAAGGCAGACCTTGTGGCCTTCGGCGCGCAAGCCTTTGACGATGATGTTGACGCCGCGCAAATCGGAGATGCGCGCCGACTCGGTAATCTCGAAGGCCACTTGGCGGCGCACGCCTTCATAGCGCTGCAGCAGCTTGTGCAAGGCTTTGACGAAAGCCGGCGTGCCGATCGAGCTGCCCGATAGGTTGACCGCGATCATCGGGGCCTTGCCCGCGGCGCGCACTGTTTCGAGCCAAGCGAGCGCCTTGCTGCACATGGCGAGATCGAAGTCGCAGATCAGGCCGGTCTGTTCGGCGAAGGTGATGGCTTCGTAGGGCGTCAGGCGGTTGCCGAACTTGGGAAAGCGCGCCAGCACTTCGTAATGGTGAATCTTGCGGTCTGACAGCGCGACGATCGGCTGGAAGGCCATGGCGAAATCAGCCTCGCTGATGACCGAACGGAATTCAGCGAGCTTATGCACCGTCTCGCCGATCATGGCGCTGAGGCCGGCGCTGGCGCTGGCGATCTTGAAATCGGCGATGCGGCCGTCGGTGAAGCGGTTGACGATATGGATCAGCGCCTTGACCTGCTCGGGCTGGCCCATGCTTGCGACGTCCATATCGACGACGACACGGGCGATGGCGATGCCGCCGACGGCGGGCGTCGCCCGCTTGGTCGCCGTCTTTTTGACCGGCGGGACATATTGCGGATCGAGCTTGCGCGCCGTCTCGACAATCAGGCGTTCGAAGGCGGCGATATCCGCGTCTTTGGGATGGATGAGACCGAAACATTCGCCGTCGAACTGGCCAGCCAAATCGCCGTTGACCGCCAGGGCGCGCAAGCTGCCGCCGATGGCGGCGACCAATTGGGCGCGGGCGTCGCGATCGAGGCGGCGGCGCAATTCGTTGAGGCCGATGAAGCGCAGCAACGTCAAATTGTAGGGCCGACCGCTTTCGTCGACAGCGACAGCGCCGGCAGCGCCCAGACGCTCGCCGGCAAGCGCTGCGAAGGAGCGCGGATTGGACAGGCCGCTGTCGCCGCCGCTGACCAACGGCACCGGATCGTCGTCGCCGAGGCGCGGTTCGTGGCCGCCGGCGCGCAAGCAGAGGAAATACCGATTCTTCGGCGCGCCCTGCGCCATGTCGGGCAAGCAATAGCCGAGCAGCGCCAGCGGCACGCTCGTGGTCGCCTGGCCGTCGTCGCCAGCGCTCTGCAAGCGCAGCACGATATTGCGCATGCGCTTGCCGCGGGCACCCTGCGCCAGCACTTCACGCATCATCGAACGATCGGTGGGGGCGACGAGATCGAGAAAGCTTTTGCCGGCGACGGCCTGCGGGCCCAGCCCGACGAAGGCCGCCGTGGCGCCGGCGGCAAAGACCACGCGCTGTTCGGCATCGAGTTCGAGCAGCATGTCTGCCGCGGCGAAGGCGAGCGCCACGAAGCGGTCGCGCTCGGCGCGCAACGCGACCGTCGGATCGGTCGCGCGCGGCACGGTCGGAGCGGGAATGTCGAGCTTGCGATCCATGGGCCTGAACGAGAGCGGACAAAATGACAGCGTCAGGCGTCCCTGAGCGGCGACGCGTTTTTGCGCGTCCACCGGTGACATCCTTGTCGTAGAATAGGGGTCAGGGCCTTAACGAAGCGTTACGCTTGCGACGGCAGTCAGTTCAAAATCCATGGAAAATCAATTGGTTAACAAAGCGCCCCCGCCGTCGCCCGACCTCGCGCGGGTGCGAGATTGGGTTTTCGACCTCGACAACACGCTTTATCCGCGCGAAAGCCGGCTATTCGACCAAGTCGATGTCTTGATGGGCCGCTTTTTGTCGGAGCAATTCAAGCTCGACCGGGTGGCGGCGCGCGAGATGCAGAAACGCTATTTCCATCAATATGGCACGACGCTGCGCGGGCTCTTGCTGCACCACCCGGACGTCGATCCGCACCATTATCTCGACTATGTCCACCAACTCGACCTGACGGTGATCGCGCCATCGCCTGAGTTGGACGCCGCGCTCGCGGCGCTGCCGGGCCGCAAGCTGGTGTTCACCAACGGCTCGCTGCGCCACGCCGAAAACGTCTTGGCGCGGCTCGGCGTGGCCCACCATTTTGCCGACATCTTCGACGTCGCCGCCGCCGACTTCGTCTGCAAGCCCGACCCCGACTGCTACCAGCGTATGCTGCGCGCCCATGGCGTGACGCCGACCCAGGCCGCGCTGTTCGAGGACACCCTGGTCAACCTGCCGCCCGCCGCCGCCCTCGGCATGACCACGGTGCTGGTGACGCCGCTGGAAAACCCCGACATCACCGTGCCGACGCCGTCGCCCGACGGGCCGGTGCATTACGTCACCGACGACCTGACCGGCTGGCTCAATCAGACGATCCGCGCGCTGAAATCGGCCTGATTTGAGCGGCCCGCGCCGCCCGCTCGGGCGGTTGACAGGCCCCGCCCCCTCCCGCATCTTCAGGCCCGCCAAAACCCTCCAGATTCATAGGAATTTCGCTTCGCCATGGACAAAAAAGCCCTGCAAACCGCGATCGACGCCGCCTGGGACGCCCGCGACGGCATCAATGCCACCACCAAGGGCGATGTCCGCGACGCCGTCGAGGCGACCTTAGAAGCGCTCGATTCCGGCGAGCTGCGCGTCGCCGAGAAGACCAGCGGCACATGGGAAGTGAACCAGTGGGCGAAAAAGGCGGTGCTGCTGTCCTTCCGCCTCAACGACAACGTGACGATGGCGGGCGGCCCGACCGATCCGGCGCGCGGCCCGGCGCCCTGGTTCGACAAGGTCGGCTCGAAGTTCGCCGGCTGGGACGATGCGCGCTATCGCAAGGCGGGCTTCCGCTCGGTGCCGGGCTCGGTGGTGCGGCGCGGCGCCTTCGTCGCCCCCGGCGTCGTGCTGATGCCGTCCTTCGTCAATCTCGGCGCTTATGTCGATAGCGGCACCATGGTCGACACTTGGGCGACCGTCGGCTCCTGCGCCCAGATCGGCAAGAACTGCCATCTGTCGGGCGGCATCGGCATCGGCGGCGTGCTCGAGCCGTTGCAGGCCGGCCCCGTCATCATCGAAGACAATTGCTTCATCGGCGCGCGCTCGGAAGTCGCCGAAGGCGTCGTCGTCGAGACCGGCTCGGTGCTCTCGATGGGCGTGTTCCTCGGCGCATCGACGAAAATCGTCGACCGCACGACCGGCGAAGTCCATGTCGGCCGCGTGCCGGCCTACTCGGTCGTCGTGCCGGGCACCTTGGCGGGCAAGCCGCTGCCCGACGGCACGCCGGGCCCGGCGCTCTATTGCGCCGTCATCGTCAAGCGCGTCGACGAGCGCACCCGCTCGAAGACCTCGATCAACGAACTGCTGCGCGATTAAGGACTCCATGATGGCAACCGACGTCGCGGCGCTCAAGCAACCGCTGGCACTCGCCCAAGACCTGATCCGCTGCGCCTCCGTGACGCCGGCCGATGCCGGCGCGCTCGGCGAATTGCAGCGCGCCCTCGAATCGCTCGGCTTCGTCTGCCATCGCCTGCCCTTCAGCCAGGAAGGCACCGCCGACGTCGACAACCTCTACGCCCGCCTCGGCACGGAGGGTCCGAACTTCTGCTTCGCCGGCCATACCGACGTGGTGCCGACCGGCGATCTCAAGGGCTGGACGGTCGATCCCTTCAAAGCCGAGGTGATCGACGGCGTGCTGTTCGGCCGCGGCGCGTCGGACATGAAGGGCGCCATCGCCGCCTTCGTCGCCGCCGCCGCGCGCTTCAAAGAAAAGCACGCGAAACTCCCCGGCTCGATCAGCCTGCTGATCACCGGCGACGAGGAAGCCTACGCCATCAACGGCACGGTGAAGGTGCTGCAATGGCTGAAGGACAAGGGCGAAAAGCTCGACGCCTGCATCGTCGGCGAGCCGACCAATCCGCTCAAGCTCGGCCAAATGATGAAGATCGGCCGGCGCGGCAGCCTGGTCGGCTACCTCACGGTGTTCGGCACGCAGGGCCACACGGCCTATCCGCAGTTGGCCGACAATCCGGTGCCGCGCATGCTGAAGATGCTGACGGCGATCACCACGCACAAGCTCGACGAGGGCACGGCGCATTTCCAGCCGACGACGCTGGAAGTCAGCACCGTCGATGTCGGCAATAGCGCGTCGAACGTCATTCCGCCGCAAATTTCGGCGACCTTCAACATCCGCTTCAGCGACGCGCACACGTCGGCCAGCCTGATCGAATGGCTCAAGGCGACCTTCGACAAGATCGCCGGTGACACCAAGTACGAGTTCCGCACCCATATCACCGGCGAATCCTTTCTCACGCCGCCGGGGCCGTTCAATGATCTCGTGGCCGGCGCGGTCAAGGATGTCACTGGCATCGATCCCGACCGCTCGACGACCGGCGGCACCTCCGACGCCCGCTTCATCACCAAACATTGCCCGGTGGTGGAATTCGGCCTGGTCGGCCAGACCATGCACAAGGCCGACGAGCGCACCGCCGTCGCCGACATGGACCAGCTGGCCGACATCTATCTCGCCTGCCTCGACCGCTTCTTCGCCCAGAAGGCGTGAGGCCATGATCCGCCTGCAGGACGTATCGGCAGGCATCTACGGCGCGTGGCGGCTGGCGTGGGCCGACCCCAAAGGCGTCGATCATTTCGACGCCAGCGAGCGCGGCTTCTGGCTGTCGTTCTGGGCCGCCGTGCTGGCAGCGCCCGCTTACGCCCTCATCGTCGCCATCAATGTCATGGGCGGCGACGAGGCGAGCGCGCCGCCGGTCGACGATGTCCGGCTGCTGCTCGTCGAAAGCATCGCCTATGTCATCGGC
>CAZVLU010000067.1:0-10971 GCA_964628235.1 uncultured Rhizobium sp.
CGTGCGCGTCGGCGGCGACAAGATGGACGAGGCGATCATCGCCTACATCCGCCGCAACCATAACTTGCTGGTCGGCGAAGGCTCCGCCGAGCGCATCAAGAAAGAAATCGGCTCCGCTTGCCCGCCGCCCGACGGCGAAGGCCGCGTCATGGAGATCAAGGGCCGCGATTTGATGAACGGCGTGTCGAAGGAATTGATCATCAGCGAGCGCCAAATCGCCGAAAGCCTCGCGGAGCCGATCAGCGCCATCGTCGAAGCCGTGAAGGTCGCTCTCGAACATACGGCGCCGGAATTGGCCGCCGACATCGTCGACAAGGGCATCGTCATGACCGGCGGCGGCGCGCTGCTCGGCAACCTCGACTACGTGCTGCGCCATGCGACGGGCCTGCCGGTGTCGATCGCCGACGATCCGCTGTCTTGCGTCGTGCTCGGCACCGGCCGCGCGCTCGAAGAGATGAAGACGCTCAAGCACGTGCTGAGCCAGAGCTACTAATTTCCGAACCGGCCCTCTCGGCCGGCAACCTTAACCTCGGCGAATCGCCATGGCGACGAAGCTGCAGAAACAAGGCGTGATGGCGAAGCTGGCGACCCTTCGGGGACTCGCCCAGCGCTTCGCCTTCGCGTCGCTGTTCGTGCTGGCCTTCGCGCTGATGATGCTGGGGAAGGCGGAGAACGTCGTCGTCGAGCGCGCTCGCGCCGCCATCTCCGATATCGCGGCCCCCATCCTCGACGCGCTGTCGCGTCCGGTCGCGACCGTGACCGATCTCGTCACCCAGACCGGCGAGATGATGCATCTGCGCGATGAGAACCTCCGCCTGCGCGAAGAAAACTCGCGCCTGCGCGCCTGGCACGGCGTCGCCACCCATCTTGCCGCCGAAAACGAAGCGCTGCGCGGCTTGCTCAACTATGTGCCGCCGGCGCGCGGCGGTTTTATCTCGGCCCGCGTCGTCGGCGACGGCGGCGGCCCGTTCGTGCGCAGCGCGCTGATCAATTCCGGCACCCGCGAGGGAGTAGCCAAGGGGTTGGCCGCGCTCAACGAGGAAGGGCTCGTCGGCCGCGTCACCGAAGTGGGCCAGCGCTCGGCGCGCCTGTTGCTCATCACCGACTTCAACTCGCGCATTCCGGTGATGCTGGAAACCAGCCGCGACCGCGCCATACTCGCCGGCGACAATTCGCCGCGCCCGCAGCTCTCCTTCCTGCCGCCCAATTCGCGCCCCAAGGTCGGCGAGCGCGTCGTCACGTCCGGCCACGGCGGCCTGCTGCCGGCGGGCTTGCCGGTCGGCGTCGTGCTCGGCGCGCGCGACGGCCAGATCCGCGTGCAGCCCTTCGTCAATTGGGACCGTCTCGAATATGTACGCATCGTCGACTTCGGCCCGATCCCGGCGCCGGAAGCGTCGGCGGCCGACGCGCCGGTGATCATCGAGCGCCCCATGCTCAAGCCGGCGCCGCAAGCCATGCAGACGCAGAGCGACGCCGACGCGCCGCCCCAGGAAGATGAGGACGGCGTGCCGCCGCCGCCGGCGGAGATATTGCCCTCGCCGAGCGGGCCCAGACAATGAAGAGCGGGGGGCTCTGGCAGCGTCTGGACCGCTTCGGTCGCAACCTGGTTCCCCTCGGCGTCACGCTGCTGATGGTGATCTTGGGCGCCGTGCCGGTCCCGATCGCCGGCTATGCTGCGGTGGTGCCGCTGTTCGCGCTCTGCGCCGTGTTCTTCTGGGCGATCTATCGCCCGGATCTGATGCCGCCCTGGCTCGTCTTCGTCATCGGCCTGACGCAGGACGCGCTCGCCGGCACGCCGTTCGGCCTCAACGCCATCATGCTTCTCATCGTTTACGGCATGGTGGCGAGCCAACGCCGCTTCTTCCTCAGCAAGCCCTTCACGCTGGTGTGGTGGGGCTTCATGCTGGTCGCCTTGATCGCCATCGTCGTCGCCTGGCTGCTCGCCTCGATCGCGTTCGGCGTCATCATCCGGCCGGGCCCGGCGAGCTTCCAGTTCCTCATCACGTTGGCGCTGTATCCGGTCATCACGCTGCTGCTGTCGGGCGCGCAGCGTTTGCTGCCGCAGCCGACGTGAGCGCGGCGCGATGAACCGCGACCAGGACCGCACCAAATCTTTCACGCGCCGGGCCATCATGCTCGGCGGCATTCAAGTCGTGCTGTTCTCGGCGCTGACCGGCCGCATGTATTATCTGCAGGTCGTCGAATCCGAGAAATATAAGCTCCTGTCGGAAGACAACCGCATCAATCTGCGGCTGTTGCCGCCGCCGCGCGGGCGCATCGTCGACCGCCACGGCTTGCAGATGGCGACGAACAAGCAGAACTACCGGGTCATCGTCGTCGCCGAGAAGACATCCAACGTCGAGCGCACGCTCGAGCGCGTCGGCAAGATCGTCGAACTGACCGACTACGAAAAGCGCCGGATCATGCGCGACGTGAAGCGCAAGCGCAGCTTCATCCCGACCATGGTGCGCGAAAACCTGACTTGGGAAGAAGTTTCGCGCATCGAAGTGAACGCGCCCGATCTGCCCGGCGTCAGCATCGAGGTCGGCCAAAGCCGCCATTACCCTTACGCTGACCAAACGGCGCATCTGATCGGCTATGTCGCGGCCGTCTCGGAAAAAGAGCTGACCGGCGATCCGCTGCTCGAGTTGCCCGACTTCCGCATCGGCAAGAACGGCGTCGAGAAGACGCATGATCTGCGCTTGCGCGGACGCGCCGGGCGCAGCGAGATGGAAGTCAACGCGCTCGGCCGCGTCATCCGCGAGCTGAACCGGCGCGACGGCCAGCCCGGCGAAGACATCCAACTGACCATCGACATGGGGCTGCAAGCCTACGCGCATGAGCGCTTCGGCGATCAGAGCGGCGCCGCCGTGGTGATGGACGTGACGAACGGCGAGGTGCTGTCGCTCGTCTCGACGCCGAGCTTCGACCCCAACCTGTTCACCAACGGGATCAGCGGCGAGAATTGGCGCGGCTTGCTCGCCAACGAGAAGGCGCCGCTGACCAACAAGGCGCTGGCCGGCCAATATCCGCCAGGATCGACCTTCAAGATGGTGGTGGCGCTCGCGGCGCTCGACAGCGGCATCGTCACCGCCGACCACCGCGTGTTCTGCCCGGGCCATCGCGATCTCGGCAATGTGCGGTTCCATTGCTGGAAGAAGGGCGGCCACGGCACGGTCGACATGGTTCAGGGGCTCTCCCAGTCCTGCGACGTGTATTTCTACGACCTGGCGCAGAAGATCGGCATCGAGCGCATCGCCGAGATGGGCCGCCGCTTGAGTCTCGGCAACCTCACCGGCATCGAGTTGCCGGGCGAGAAGCCCGGCCTCATGCCGTCGCGCGATTGGAAGCGCCGCGTGCTAGGGCAGGGCTGGTCGCTCGGCGAGACGCTGGTCGCCGGCATCGGCCAGGGCTTCGTGCTGACCACGCCGCTGCAACTCGCCGTCATGACGGCGCGGATCGCCAGCGGCCGCGCGGTGACGCCGACGCTGACGCGCCGCATGGCGGAGATGGCGAGCGCCGACGGCGTGCTGATTTCCGCCGCCCATGCCGCCGATGAGATCGTCTTTCCGTCGCTCGGCATCCCGCAGTCTTATCTCGCGGTGATGCGCGCCGGCATGAACGCCGTCTCCAACATTCCTGGCGGCACCGCTTACAACGCGCGGATCAAGGAAAAGGAATATGCCTTGGCCGGCAAGACCGGCTCGGCGCAGGTCAAGCGCATCACTATGGCCGAGCGCGCCACCGGCGTGCTCAAGAACGAGCAACGGCCGTGGAAGGACCGCGACCACGCGCTGTTCGTCGCCTATGCGCCGGTCGACGCTCCGCGCTACGCCATCGGCATGATCGTCGAGCATGGCGGCGGCGGCGCGGCGGTGGCGGCGCCCATCGCGCGCGACATCCTGCTCGAATGCCAGAAGCGCGACCCGGTCAACAAGGCGCCGACGGCCAAGCTCGCCGTGCTCGGCCCGCTGCCCATGCCCCGGGAAGCGCCATGAGCATGTTGTCCTCGTCGCGCGGCACGCAGATGACCCTGGCGCAGAAGTTCCTACAGCTCAACTGGGGCTTGATGTTCCTGCTGCTGCTCGTCAGTTCGGTCGGCTTCGCCATGCTCTATTCGGCGGCGGGCGGCGATTTCGAGCCTTGGGCCTTGCGTCAGATGGTGCGCTTCGCGGTCGGCGGCTGCCTGATGATTCTGGTGGCGATGGTCGATATCCGAATTTGGATGCGCTACGCCTATCTGATCTACGGCGTCGGGCTGCTGATGCTGATCTGGGTCGATGTCGCCGGCGCCATCGGCATGGGCGCGCAGCGCTGGATCCATCTCGGCCCGCTCAGCCTGCAGCCCTCGGAAATCATGAAAGTCGCCATCGTCCTGGTGCTGGCGCGCTATTTCCATGGCTTGAGCTATGAGCAAGTCGGCCGGCCGCAATATCTCGTCTGGCCTTTGGCGCTCGTCGTCATGCCGGCCGGCCTCGTGCTGGTGCAGCCCGATCTCGGCACGGCGACCATGCTGACGCTGACCGGCGGCATGCTGTTCCTGCTGGCCGGCGTGCGGCTATGGAAATTCGTCGTCGTCATCGCGGCAGCCGGCGCGCTGCTGCCGATCGCCTGGGGCTTCTTGCGCGACTATCAGAAGCAGCGCGTGCTGACCTTCATGAACCCGGAGAGCGATCCGCTGGGTTCCGGCTATCACATCATGCAGTCGAAGATCGCGCTCGGCTCGGGCGGCATCTTCGGCAAGGGCTTCCTCGAAGGCAGCCAGGCGTATTTGAACTTCCTGCCGGAAAAGCAGACCGACTTCATCTTCACGGCGCTGGCCGAGGAATGGGGTATCGTCGGCGGCCTGACGCTGCTGGCGCTCTATACCCTCATCATCGTCTATGGCTATGCCATCGCGCTGCGCAGCCGCAGCCAGTTCGGCCGCCTGCTGGCGCTCGGCCTGACGTCGATGTTTTTCCTCTATGTCTTCATCAACGTCGCCATGGTCATGGGCCTCTTGCCGGTGGTCGGCGTGCCGCTGCCGCTGCTGTCCTACGGCGGCACCTCGATGTTGAGCTTGCTGTTCAGCTTCGGGCTGATCATCGGCGTCTATGTCCACCGCGACCTGATGGTCGGGCGCAACGGCGGCGGCGACTAGGCCGCCCTACGCCCGAGGCCAAGCGGATGGCCGGCCAGCCTCGGGCCTCTCCAGAGAGTTATGCACAGGCTGAAAAGCCCTCTAAAACCGGTATTTTTCAAGCCGTCACCGTCCTGCCGCTTCGCCTATCGACAAGCCGGACCGGCTTTGCTATATCCCCGGTCCCTCTTAGGGGCATAGAGCCTTGGGGGCGCATAGCTCAGTTGGTAGAGCAGCTGACTCTTAATCAGCGGGTCCAAGGTTCGAGTCCTTGTGCGCCCACCACTTCTCCCCGAAAGCCTTTCGTAGCGTGACCGCTGCCGAAGGCTTTTTTCATGTGTGAGCCTATAGCCATGAACGGCATCGTGACATTGTCCGGCGGGCGAGTCCGCTTGCGTCCGTGGCGGGAGGAGGACCGTGAGCCGTTCGCCGCGATCCCGCCGAGGATTTCGATCACCCCGCTCTTCCGGAAAGTCACCCTCTCCGCCGGCACGTCCTCTACCGGCTTCATGCGAACAGCTATGCCGATCCATAAGCTAATCGTCGCCCCGTTCGGACATCTCCCGCCCGGTCTCCCAGCAGATTGCGTTTCAGTCCTCTATAAGTGCAGGCCATAAAACCGGCACCGGGATGAAAACTTCACCGCCGAGGCTATCGCGCGCAGCCTGTCATTGACGCGCCCTGGCTGCGGGCCTTAGCCTTTTCGCTTTCAGGGCTTTGGAGGGGACCATGCATCGTCTTGTCGCATACGGGTTGTTCGGCCTGTCGTTGGCGTCCGGTTTGGCGGCTTCTGGCGCGGCTTCCGCGCAGGACGCCGAGACCTATTACAAGAACCTCAAGCAGCTCACGGTGATCGTCGGCAACGCGCCGGGCGGTGGCTATGATATGACGGCCCGCATGGTCGCGAGGTTCGTGGCCAAATATTTGCCCGGCCAGCCCAACGACATCGTGCAGAACATGCCGGGCGCTGCCGGCATCCGCGCCGCCAACCATCTCTATAACGTGGCGCCTAAGGACGGCAGCACCTTCGGCTTGATCGACCGCGCGATCCCCTCGGCGCCGCTGGTCTACGGCGGCGAGTCGAAGGGCCTGTTCGAGGCCACGAAGTTCAGCTGGATCGGCAGCGCGATGAGAGAGTCGGGCATGGGCGCCGTCTCGACCGCGTCGGGCGTGCGCACCATCGAGGACGCGAAGAAGAAGGAAGTCTTCGTCGGCGGGCAGGGCCCGGAGCAGGATACGGCGCTTTATCCGCATGTGCTGAACGCGCTGCTCGGCACGAAATTCAAGGTGGTCTACGGCTATAACGGCCAAGACGCCATCCAGCTCGCGGTCGAGAGCAACGAGCTGATGGGCATGTTCACCAGCGGCTGGTCGGGCGGCGGCCAGCAATTCATCCGCTCCAAGGTGAACGACGGCACGATGAGCACCATCGTGTACGTCGCGCCCCAGCGCGATCCGGTGCATCCCGACACGCCGGCGATCATCGAGCTGGTGAGCACGCCGGAAGACAAGCGCATGATCGAGCTGATCCTGGCGCGCATGGTGCTCGGTCGGCCGTTCATCGCGCCGCCCGACGTGCCGAAGGATCGCGTCCAGATGCTGCGCGCCGCCTTCCGCAAGGCGTTCGAAGATCCCGAGCTGCATAAAGACGCGGAGAAACGCCAAGTCGCCATCAACCCGATGTGGGGCGACGAGGCCCAGGCGGCGATCGAGTCGATCTATGGCGCGCCGCCCGAAGTGATCGCGCGGCTTCAGAAAATCGCGGCAGCCGGCCGCGACTCGGCCAAGAAGTAGCCGCCGACGATGGCGTCGAACCAGGACTGGGCGACCGCCGGCGCGACGCCGAGCGGCAGCCCGTCCTCGGCGGCCCAGATGTGATGGATGCCGGCGCCGAATTGCATGACATGGGTGCGCGGCTTGCTCGGCATTTTGGCGAACATCGGCAGCACCACTTCGCGGTAGCCGTCGATGTGATGGTCGCGGCTGTTGGCGGCGATGCCGAACAGGAACGGCGGCACCGGCTTGACGCCGGGGCCGCGCAAATCTCGGGCGTAGCCAAGATAGCGCTGCACCAGCGCCTCGCGGTCCGCGGCATTTAATTTCATGCGGTCGGCGGTGACGTTCGCCGCTGCGGTGAGCGAGCCCGTGATGTTGTGCGTGATGGTGTATTCCGCCTTGAACTGCGGGCGCGACTTCGACTTGTCCCAGTCGTCGAACACCTCCTCCATGATCCACGGCAGGCGCATCAGCGCCGCCGGGCCTTCCTGGCCGAGGGCTTCCGGGCCTTTGTAGCGGGCGCGGTCGCGCCAGGAACGGATGTAGAGCTCGTTGAACGGATCGGTGCGCGATTTGGATTTGCCTTTGACGCGCGCGTAATTGCCGATCTTGCCGATATGGCCGCCCCAGGCATGCTTTTGCTCGTCGATATAGCCGAACGGCGAGTTCTCGGCGGCGAGCACGCCGGCCGCGTTGGGGATGCGCTGCGAGAGAAACGACACCATCGGTCCGCCGGTCGAGTGGCCCTGCAGATAGATGGAATAGTCCGCTTCAGGGAAATGGCGGCGGTTGATCTCGATCATGCCGGCCTCCAGGGCGAGCGGCCAGGCCGCCATGCGCTCATAGAACAGCGTGCCGGGCTTGGCGCGCGCCAGCGTGCGCGTGCCGTAGCGTTCGCGCATCGAGGTGTCGGTCACCACGTCATATTGGTCGGGCGTGATGAACTCGCCGTCTAGCCAGATCGGCGTGCGCACCGTGCCGTCGGCGTTGATCGTGTCGTCGGGCCAGTTGCGGCTGGGATCGGGCAGATACAAGCGGCCAGGGAAGGTGCCGCTGACGACCTTGAAGCCGAATTTCTGCACCAGCAAATGGGCGAGCTTCTCCATCTGGCGGAAATCGCCGGAGCCGCCATGCAACAGAAACACGCCGGCGCGCTTGCCGTCGGCGCCGACCGGCACGACCGCGCCATCGACCGGCTCGTAGATCATCGCGCCGATGTCCCAGTCCATGTCGGCGGCGCGGATGCGAAAGACATCCTCGCGCGTGGTGAAGGCGATGTCGGGCTTGCCCAAAACGCTGTCGGAGGCGCGGATCACGTCATCGCGCGAGACGAAGTCCGGGGGAGTCCAAGATGCCTTTTTGCTCGCCATGTATCCGCCCCTGCCGCAGTGATGAAGTGTCGTCCGACCGTCTCGCGCGAATATTTGACCCTGCAAGGCGAGCCCGCGCAAGCCTATCCATGGACAGGCCGGCACGGCGCGTCAGGCGAAATGAATGCTGAACGGATTGGAACAGACCGCGCCGCACAGCGTTTTATTTGTGCGAGGAGAGCGGCAATCGCATCGCTAACAACAGCAGGAGCGGCAGATGCTGAAATTCATCGGCGGCACCATCGGCATCATTTTTCTCATCGGCTTGCTTGTCGTCATTGGGCTGTTTGCTTTGATTTTCTAAAGCGCCTCCGAGCCCCTGCCGCGGGCAATGGTTTGTGCCGATCTCCGTCCTGGCCTATTGTGGCGACGCCGCCAGGGGAATAGGGGGAGACTCGCCGTGCCCGATGATCGTCTCAAGCCGTTGCCGCCGATCCGCCGCGTCGTCGCCGGCCATGACAAAGACGGCACGGCCGTCATCCTGATCGACGGCATCGCGTCCAACGCGCGGGCGGGCGCTGCGCCGGGCAATGTCTCGACGCTGATCTGGGCGACCGACCAGATGCCGGCCGAAGTGTGGACCGGCGAGGACTTTGGGGCCGGCACGCCGCACCGCCAACCGCCGGCGCGCAGTTCGCGCTTTTCCTTCCTCGATATTCCGCCGGGCAATCCCGGCGCCATGCACGGCACGGTCACGGCCGATTATATCGTCGTGCTCGAGGGCCAGATCGACATGGACATGCCCGACACTGACCCCGTCACGCTTTATAAAGGCGACGTCATGGTG
Source organism: uncultured Rhizobium sp. (assembly GCA_964628235.1). Taxonomy (GTDB): domain Bacteria; phylum Pseudomonadota; class Alphaproteobacteria; order SMXQ01; family SMXQ01; genus CAMAVH01. The sequence continues at coordinate 9,053 of CAZVLU010000067.1, forward strand.
CAGCAGGGCACGGTACATCGCTGGGTCAATCGCTCGAGCGAGACCTGCCGCCTCGGCATCGTGCTGTTCGATGCTATTCCCGAACCCGATCCGTCGCGCCCCAAGGGCTGGGCGCAGAAGGCCAAGCCGCCCGGCACCGGGCCGCTGCCCAATCCGCCGATCCGCCGCCTGGTGACGGCGCATGACGCCGCCGGCAAGCCGGTCGTGCAGTTCGACGGCCCGGCGAGCAACCATAAATGGTCCGGCCGCGGCACCGTCGCGACGCTGATCTGGGCGATCGAGGGCTGCCCGGCCGACAATTTCACCGGCCTCGACCAGGGCGAACGCGTGCTCGGCCATCAGCCGCCGAAAGACGGCAGCCGCTTCTCGATCAACGACTATCCGCCCGGCACGCCGGGCCATATGCATGTCACCGACACGCTCGACTATGTGATGATCCTGTCGGGTTCGATCCGCATGGATCTCGACGATTCGAGCGTGCGGTTGAATGCCGGCGACGTGCTGATCCAGCAGGCCAACAACCATGCCTGGGTCAACGACGGCGACGAAACCTGCCGCATCGCCTTCGTGCTGATCGACGCCAAGACAAAGCCGGGATTCCGCCGGCCGATCGTCGAATAAACGGAACGAGCGGCCTCGGCCGCCGTTTCCTGCCGGCCCCATAACCGCATTGCGATAGGACGCTCATGACCCTTCTCGGCATTCTCGGCACGATCATCATCGGCTTCTTCGCCGGCCTCATCGCCAAATTCCTGACGCCGGGGCGCGATCCGGGGGGCTTCTTGATCACCATCGCGCTCGGCATCGGCGGCGCCTTCTTCGCCACCTGGATCGGCCAAACGCTCGGCTGGTATTCGCCGGGCCAAACCGCAGGCTTCCTCGGGGCCGTCGTCGGCGCGATCCTCATCCTGCTGATTTACCGCATGATCCGGCGCTAAGCGCCGCTCGCCGGAGGGCCTGCACAGGGGGTTCGGCACATGCTAGATTCCGGGCAGATAGATATGCCGGGAGATCGATCATGCGCCGTTTTCACCTGTTCGCCGCTGCCGCGCTCGCGGTCGTGATGGCCGCCGTCCCCGCCTATGCGCAACTGCTCGACATCCTGACCGCGCCAAAAACCCTGATCGACCGCGCCATCGAGGCGCGCAGCGCCAGCGACATCGCGACGGACAACGAGATCGTCCTCAAGGTCAACGGCGTGATGGCCGACATCGGCACCGCCAAGGCCTCGACCGAGATTTACGAGCAGCGGCTGCTGGTGACCGGCCTGTTCGACAACAAGGCCGTTTACGACAAATTCCAGCAGGGCGTGCGCAACGTGCGCGGCGTCAAGCAGTTGCTGTGGCATGTCACCTACATGACGAAGGCCGACCAGCAAAAGAATAAGCTGATGGATTGGCCCGACGTGGTGGCGATGGAAGCCAAGGCGCGCGGCCGGCTGATCGGCACGGCGGGCGTCGCCGACGTCAATTACCGCGTCACCGGCGACGCCACAGGCACGCTCTACGTCATCGGCCGCGCCCGCTCCGCCGAGGAGGAAAACCGCGCGATCAAGCGGCTGTGGGACGGCGAAAACGTCAAGAATGTCGTGAACTACATCCAAGTGCGGCCTTAAAAGCAGTCCGACTGAAACCTGCGGCCGTCTGACGCGAACCTGAGACGAGGGCAGCCGCTTTATTCCGCCCGATTTTTTGAGGATTTGACCATGAAGCCCATCTGGAAATATCTTGCCGTCTTCGCGGTCGGCGGCACGCTGGGGGTCGGCGCCGGCTTTGCCGGCGGCATCTTCGCCTATCCCTATATCTTCCTGGCCGGCGTCGTCGCCAACGAGCAGGTGCAGAACGCCGCAAGCAAGACCGTGGTGGCGGGCGGCAGCTTCATCCATGCCGATCCCTCCGACCCGGTGCATTACGGCAAGG
>CAZVLU010000068.1:0-10100 GCA_964628235.1 uncultured Rhizobium sp.
TCATCTGCGCCAAAGCCAGCGTCGTCTCTAACGGCTGGCCGACGACGTTGGTCATAAAGTAAGGCTCGAGCCGCTTGGGTTCGGTGAAGCCCATCGGATGCAGGAAGACCAACGCGCCGAGGTCTTGCGCCGCCGCCCAGAAGGCATCGAAGCGCGGATCGCCCAGCTCGTATTCGGCGATATGCGCGGCGACGAAGACGCCCTTGAGGCCGAGCTGTTTGATCGCGCGCTCCAGCTCCTTCACGGAGTCATCGACATGTTGCAATTGCACGATGCCGAGGCCGGCGAAGCGGCCATGGTTGTCGCCGACGACGCTTGCGACATAGTCGTTTTGTAAGGCGGAAACATTCTGCGCCAGCGTTCGCTCGGCTTTGTAGTAGCCGGGTTGCGGCGTCGGCGAGAGCGCCATGACGTCGACGCCGGTGGCGTCCATGTCGGCGAGGCGCGCGGGCATGTCGTGCAGGATCGGCGTGCGCGTCGGATCGCTGATGCCGCCGGGCGTCGCATGGCCTTTTTTTTGAGCGTTGCCCGCGGCAGGCGGAGCCAGCAAGCCGCGCGCCCCCGGCACGTTCAAATGGCCGTGAATGTCGATAATGCGTGCCATGTATTTTTCCCCTGAGCGCCGTCGATATCGCGCGGACGCATTATTATTGGTGGGCGCAGGCGCGGCTTGCGGTTAACATCGCCGCACAGCGACGGTTCGCGTCCGCCCGCTTTTCAGATCGAATGATCGTTGCGGCTGCGCGCGCTGTCAATCAATCCGCCCCGCAGAAGGGCTGCTCCCGCAGAAGGGCGCATCACTATTCAACTGGGAGATGACCATGTTCTCGAAATATACCACCGCCCTCATTGCGTCTGCGGCTTTCGCGGCTGCGGCGAGCGGCGCGGCGAACGCGCAATCGGTCGCCGAGTTCTACAAGGGCAAGACGCTGTCGCTTTACAGCGGCCATTCCGCCGCTGGCGCCTACTCGGCCTACGCTCGCTTGCTCGAACTGCATATCGGCAAGCATATTCCCGGCAATCCGACGACCGTGCTGAGGATCATGGAAGGCGGCACCGGCCTGACGCTCGCCAATTGGCTTTACAACGTCGGCCCGAAAGACGGCCTCGCCTTCGGCATCTTCCACGAGCGCATGGGCCTTGAGCCGGTCGTCGCGCCGCGCGGCACGCAATTCGACGGCCGCAAGTTCACCTGGATCGGCAGCATGGCCAAGCAGACCAGCATTTGCTTCACGTGGCATGAATCGAAGGTGAAGACCTTGGCCGACGCCAAGGCGATGGGCATTCCGGTCGGCGCCAGCGCCGCCGCCGCCTCCGACTCGGTCATGCCGCGCATGATGAACGCCATGCTCGGCACCAAATTCCAGATCATCCGCGGTTACGGCGGCTCCGACGTCATGCTCGCCATCGAGCGCGGCGAGATCGAAGGACGTTGCGGTTTCGGCTGGGCGAGCATGAAGACGACGCGGCCCGACTGGTACAAGGACGGCAAGATCAACTTGATCGCGCAGTTCTCCTTCAAGCCGCATCCCGAACTGCCCAACGTGCCGGTGATGATGGACCTGGTCGACAAGCCCGAGGACAAGCAGGCGCTCGAATTGATCTTCGCCACCCAGGAAATGGGCCGTCCGTTCGCCGCGCCTCCGGGCATCCCGGCCGATCGCGCCGCTGCTTTGCGTAAAGCGTTCGAGGCCGTGGTTAAGGATCCGGCGTTGCTCGCCGACGCCAAGAAGCAGGATCTTGAGATCGACACCATCACCGGCCAGGAAATCACCGATTTGATGGTGAAACTCTACGACACGCCTAAAGAAGTGGTCGCCCGCGTCGAGGGCTTCCGCACCGGCTCTGCCGGCGAGAAGGATATCGGCAAGGCGAAATAGCCGCATACGCCGCACAGTCCGTCTGCATATCGAGCGGCCGGTCCGGGATTTCCGGGCCGGCCGTTTTTTTCATGGCGAGCCATGCCCCCAGCAATACGCAGGAATACAAAGGTACTCCTGCAAGATTATGGAAAATCAGCCTGGAAAGCTGCTGAAAAAGCGCGCAAAGCCACGTCCCCTATGGCTTTTCCGACGTATGCAGTTCCCGAAATCCCCAGCGTTTAAGGGTTAATTAAGGGAAAAGATTTCTAGTGGGCGCTCGCCTCTCGCTGGGTCTATCGGCATATGGACGTTTGATGATGTTTGGCTTTACTGGCCGTCGCTTCAGGTCGACGTTTTGCGCCGCCGCCTTGGTGGGCAGCTTGACGAGCTTGTCTCCCGCCTTGGCCGACGACTTGTTCGACAGCGGCAAGCTATTGATGACCGGCGGCGTGTCGCAGATCGAAGGCGCCGGCGGCGGCGGCCTGGTGCCCTGGGCGCTCATCACCGGTTACGGCACGCGCGACGCGATCGGCGCCAACGCGCATTACACCTTTGTCGGGCTCGACGAATTCGATCTCAATACCGGCGGCATCGCCGTCGGCTTCTTCGACCGCGTCGAGTTGTCATATGCCCGCCAGGCGTTCAATACGCGCTCCGCCGGAACGGCGCTCGGTCTCGGCGAGGGTTTTACCTTTCATCAGGATATCGTCGGGGCCAAGGTTCGCCTGTTCGGCGATGCAGTCTACGATCAGGATAGATGGCTGCCGCAGGTCGCCTTCGGCGTGCAGTACAAGGCGAACGACCGCCATGGCGTGCTGACGTCGATCGGCGCCAAGGACGACGAAGGCGTCGACTACTATCTCGCGGCGACCAAGCTGTTCCTCGCCCAAAGCCTGCTGGTCAACGTCACCTTGCGCGAGACCCGCGCCAACCAATACGGCATCCTCGGCTTCGGCGGCGACAAGAACGACGACTACAAGCTGCAGTTTGAAGGTTCGATCGCCTATCTGCTGCATCGCCAGCTTGCGGTCGGCGCGGAATTCCGCAGCAAGCCCGACAACCTGCGCTTCGCCAAGGAAGAGGACGCCGGCGACATCTTCGCCGCCTTCTTTCTCAACAAGCACGTCTCCGTCACGGCCGCCTACACCATGCTCGGCGATATCGCGACGATGAAAGAGCAGAACGGCTTTTATATCTCCTTGCAGGTGGGGCTCTGATGCCGGCAACCGCGCCCGTCCAACGCTTCCCGCGCGCGCGCCTGATGCGCGTGGCGGTGATCGGCTTGCTCGCTGCGGCGACGCTCGCCTTCGGCTTCGAGCGCCACGGCCATGCCGCCGACGACTCGCTCTATCGCGCTCTCGGCGGTCGCGAGAACATCGTGAAGTTGATCGACATCGCGATGGACAAATGGCTTGCCGACGATCGCATCAAGGATGAGTTCGACAACATCAATCTTGACCGCCTGAAGAGCAAGATTTCAGAACAGATCTGCCAGATTTCCGGGGGGCCTTGCAACTACACGGGCCGCGACATGTACGCGTCGCACAAGGGTTTGTATCTCAATCAGGCGAAATTCAACGCCCTGGCAGAAGACCTGCAATTCGCGATGGATGATGTCGGCATTCCCTTTCGCACGCAAAATCGCCTCGTCGCGCTATTGGCGGCGATGCAAAGAGATGTGGTGACGCGATGAAACGGACTTTCTTCTTTTTCGTATGCTTCTGGCGCGAGGCTCTGGTCGCAATGATCGTGTTCTCGACGGCGTTGACCGGCACCCTGGCCTTAGCCAAGGCATCATTCGACGTCTCGCAGAAGGGGCGCGCCTTTAATATGAAGGAATTGACCGTCGCACGCGGCGACACCGTGCGCTTCGTCAACGACGATGAATTCATCCATCAAATATTCATCGATTCGCGGGCGTTCAAGTTCGATTCGGCGGAGTCCGATCCGGGCCAAGTTATCCCGGTCGAGTTCAACGCAGCCGGCATCTATGAAGTGAAGTGCCATATCCACCCGAAGATGCTGTTGCTGGTCACGGTGAAATAGCGCGCTGTCTGGGGCGCCGTTCCGGCGCTTTTCGGGTTTGACATAGGGTCGCTCCGCAATGGCGCGGGTCGGCCAGTTTTTTGCGAAGGGCTCCATGCTCGAGAAAGCCACGACATCGAAGGCGCATTCGATTCGCACCGCGATTTTCGGCGCCTTCGTCGCCATGGGCTTGATCACCGGCGCGCTCGGCGGCTACGGCCTCTATGTGCTGATCGCGACGGGCCAACTCGTCGTGCAGACCTTCGACGGGCCGCTCATGGCGATCAATTTCGCCCGCTCGGCCAGCCTCAGCTTCTCGCGTATGGACAAGGAGCTGCTGCGCCGCGTCAATGCGCCAGCGACCGATCAGGCCGCGATCGACAAAGCCATCGACGAACTCAGCGAGGTCTTCATCGCGGACTTGGCGGTCGCCGAACAGCGCGCCTTGGCCGCCAACGAACGCGTCGTCATCGCAGACATCAAGCGCTTGTTCGGCGAGTGGAACGACCATCGGCTGGCCGGCGGCGATCCCGCCACGGATGCCGAGCTGGTCACGCTCGGCAACAAGCTGGTCGAGCGTTTCGACGTGCTGACCGAGCTCATCGCCGGGCATACCTTTATCGAGCGCCGCAAAGCCATCTGGGCGATCAGCGACTATAAATATTACAGCGCCGGCGCCATGGCCTTCGCGCTGCTGCTCTCGGCCATCATCACCTTCTTGCTGGCGCGGCGCATCCTGCGGCCGCTGTCGGCAGCCGGCGTGGTCGCGGAACGCATCGCCAACGGCGAGTTGAACACGCCGATTCCGCTCGGCAACCGCGACGAAACCGGCGCGCTGCTGCGCTCGATGGCCTTCATGCAGCAAAGCATCCGCATCATGATGGAGCGCGAGATGGCGCAGCGCCGCTCGGCGCAGAACCGCCTGATCGACGCGCTGGAAAGCTCTCAGGAGGGCATGGCCTTGGTCGACGCGGACGGCAAGATCGTCGTCGCCAACAGCCAGATCGCGCGTTTCTTCCCGACTGTCGCGCCTTATCTGGTCGAGGGCGCCGACTTCACCGGAGTGCTGACGCTGATTCGCGCGCGCCTGGCCGAGCGCATGGCCGGCTTGCGGCCGGTCGGCGACGAGGCCCTATTCGCCGCCGGCGAATATGAGCTCGACGACGGCCGCTGGGTGCGCTTCAGCCGCAGCGAGACGCAGGACGGGGGCTTCTTCCTGTTCCTCAGCGACTTCACGGACATCAAACAGCGCGAAGAGCGTTTCAAGGAGGCCAAACGCGCTGCAGAAGAGGCGAATATGGCCAAGACGAATTTCCTCGCCAACATGAGCCACGAGCTGCGCACGCCGCTCAACGCCGTCATCGGTTTTTCGGAGATCATCTCGGGCCAGATTCTCGGCGAGGTCGGCAACAAGAAATATGTCGGCTATGCTAGCGACATCCTGCAGAGCGGCCGTCATCTGCTCGACATCATCAACAGCGTGCTAGATCTGGCCAAGAGCGACGCCGGCAAGCTGCAACTGACCCCGGAAATGGTCGATCTGCGCAAGGTGCTCGACAGCTCGGCGACGATGATCCGCGAGCAATGCCAAGCGGCCAAGCTCAGCTTCGACATCGCCTATCCCGACACGCCGCTGCTCGTTCTGGGCGAGGCGGCGAAACTGCGCCAAATCGTCCTCAATCTGCTGTCGAATGCCGTGAAATTCACCAAAGAGGGCGGCAGTCTGTCTGTCACAGCGCGCGAAGCCGAGGGCGATCGGTTGGAAATCCGCGTCACCGATACGGGCATCGGCATCGCGCCCGAGGATATTCCCACCGCGCTCGCCCCGTTCGGCCAGGTCGACAGCAGCTTGGCGCGGCGCTACGAGGGCACCGGCCTTGGCCTGCCTTTGACCAAAGTGCTGGTGGAACTGCACGGCGGCGCGCTCGATATCATCAGCCAGCCGGGCCTCGGCACCACGGTTCTGGTGTCGCTGCCGCGCGCGGCGGGCATGTCTTCGACGGTCGTGCCCTTCGCTCGCGCTGTCGGCTAAAGCGTCATCTACCTGTCATTTCAGTCGGCGAAAGCGTGTTTCGAGCAGATCGTCCCGCAGCGCGGGCTCGTGATTGCACGCCTCTTGCATAGCAAGCCGCAGCGGATGAAGCTGACGAGAAATGGGGAGGCGGCAATGAACATCGCGATCGCCAACGCGCGGGATAATTTTCGCAGCTATCCGGAGGCGCGGCGCCTGCCGGCGCGCGCGATGGATCCCATCGTCGATCCGGCCGGCTGGCTCGCCAACGAGTTGCAAAACCTCTCGACCTGGAGCTACGCGCTGAGCGGCGACGACGTCGACGAATTGCGCGCCGCCGTCGCCGCGTTCAAGCGCTCGGGCAAGCCGATCGTCGAGGTCGCGCAAGAGAATTTTCCGCTCGACGCCTTCGGCGCGACCTTGTGCGAGGTACGGCGCGAACTGCTCGACGGGCGCGGCATCATCATGATGCGCGGCTTCCCGGTCGATGCCTTCGACCGCGAAGAGACCGCCATCGCCTATCTCGGCCTCGGCTGCTATCTCGGCACGCCGATGTCGCAGAACAAGCACGGCCATATCCTCGGCCATGTGAAGGACCTCGGCGGCGATTACGGCGACGCCAAGACGCGCGGTTACATGACCAACGCCGAAATGCGCTTCCATTCGGACGGCTGCGATTATGTCGGCTTGCTCTGCCTGCAAACTGCCAAATCCGGCGGCGAGAGCCGCGTCGCCAGCTCGGTCACGGTTTATAACCGCATGCTGGCGCAGCGTCCCGATCTGGTGAAGGCGCTGACCGAGGATTTCTACCGCTCGCGCAGCGGCGAAATCAGTCCTGGCCAATTGCCCTTTTTCAAACAGCCGATCTTCTCGTTCTTCGAGGGCTATTTCAGCGCTATCGGCGTCGGCGCCGTGATCGACAAGGCGCAGAAGCTGCCGGGCGTGCCGCCCTTCACCACGGCGCAGAAGGAAGCCGTGGCGCTCTATCGCCAGACCGTCGACGAATGCGCGGTCGATATCGGCTTTGAGCGCGGCGATATCCAATTTCTCAACAATTGGGTCATGTTGCACACGCGGCGCGGCTACGAAGATTGGGACGATCCTGCGCGCAAGCGCCATCTGCTGCGCCTGTGGCTCAACGATCCGCAAGGCCGCGCCGTGCCGCCCGAGCAGCGTCTCACACGCACCGGGCAGGGCGTGCGCATCGCCGGCGTGCCGCTTGTCGCGCCGCTCGACGTCGAAGGTTGAGGCGGCGACCCTTTACCGGGCTCTTTGACAGCAAGCGCGGGCGGCTTTATCAAGATTGCTCCGCGTTCGTCTCGAAGGCTTGCGAATGGCTCCTCTGCCGTCATTGCGGCGTTTAACGCTCTCGCCTGCCACCTCGGCGATATTGCCGTTGAGCCGTCGCGCCCTGTTGCAGGGCGGCATGGCGGTCGTTTGCGGCCTTGGTGGGGTTCTGAGCGGTTGCGCCGCGCCGCGTCCCGCCGATCCGCCGTCGACGGGCTTCTTCGAAGACGGCAGCGATTTCTCGCCATGAGCGGCACGCCGACAGCGCAGTTTAGAGGGATTTAAGCCGATGACCGATATGGACGCGCTGTTTCCCGCGAACGGCCCTGTCAGCAAGGAGGCCCTGCGCCGCCATTTGCCGGGTCCGGTGGCCAACGTCCAAGGATTTGGCGCGAAGGGCGACGGCATCGCCGACGATACCCAGGCCATTCAGGCGGCGATCGAGTCGGTCGGCCGGGCGGGTGGCGGCACCGTTCATTTGCCGGCCGGCACGTATCGTATTCAGCCGCAAACCAGCGTCGCGGCGGACCGCCTGCGCGCCAACGCGTTGCATATCGCCTGGGACAACGTGACCTTGCGCGGCGACGGCCCGGCTTTGACGCGCCTGGTGTTTCGCGCCTTCGGCGGCGGCGATCCGACGAGCCGCTTCGAACTGCACAATTGGTACGCGGACGTCGCCCGCGCCGTCATCTGGCGCGGCAGCGCGATCTTTATCGTCGGCGGCGACACGGCCGAGACCGCGCGACGCAACATCGTCATCGAAAACATCGGCATCGACGGCGGCGTGCGCCCGGGCAATACCGGAGACCGCACTTGGCCCGCAGACGCCGAGTCGCCGCACGGCTGGGACATCAGCCACAAGGGCATCTACATCCAAGAGGACCGTCATCACCGGCGCATCGCCGTGCGCAATGTCCACGCCCATGATTTTCGCGGCGAGATCATCTATGGCGGCGGACGTTTCATCGACGATTTGCTGATCGAGGGCTGCGAATTGCACGCCACCAACGGCGACTGCATTTCCTTCAGCGCATCCGCCGTGGTGCGCGACAATCATCTTTATGACGCCGCCCATGCCTGCGTGGAGAATTTTCACTACGCCAAAGAAGCGCGCTATCTGAACAACCGCGTCGAGCGCGCGCGATACGGCTTCAACATTCAGACCGCTTGGGACAGCCCGTTTCCCTGCATCGTCTCAGGCAACGTGTTTTCCGATTGCAGCGAATATGGCCTGTTCTTCAACATCGAGAACGGCGCGACGTTCATCTCGGAGAACAGCTTCGTCGATTGCGGCTACGGCTTGCCGCATCATGCCGCGATTCTGTTGAGCCCGGGCAAGAAGGGCCTGTCCGGCCCGATCATCAACGGCGTGATGATCCGCAACAACATCATCCTGCGCCAAACCAAGGACGGCGGCGTCGGGGTGTCGATCGGCTGCGACGCCGGGTGCAAGCTCAAGTCGATCGTCGTGTCGGAAAACTTCATCGGCTCGACCGGCCCTGCGATCGAGCGCAATCTGCGGTTTCTCGCCCCGATCGTTTATAGCTATATCAAGAGCGCGGAGGTCGAGGGCGTCTTCATCAGCAAGAATATTTTCTTCCGCACGCAGCGCCACGTCGAGAACACCCTGGCGCATTTGCCCGAGCTCGGCGGGCCGATGCCGCTGATGTGGGACAACCAGGCCATCGGCTTCAACGATGCGGCGAACACGACGGCGATCAGCGACGGGTCGAAGCCGATCCGTTTGCAGAACGAGGGGCCGATCAGCTTGCAAAGCGGCCGCGGCGACGGCGAGTTGGTGCCGCGTCTCGCGCCGGCGGATTACGCTCAGGGCCAAAGAATCGTGCTGACCAACGTCAATGTCGAACGCAAGGTCTATATCCCGCAATCGTCGGACATTTATGTCTGCCGCATCGGGCGGCATCTCGTGCCCGGCGTCTATCTGACGTTGATGCGCGACGGCGACAAGATGCGCGAGGTCGCGTTCGAAGACCGCCGCTCGCGTCCCTATGCGGAGGTCACGGACGGCAATCTCATCGCGGCGGACGGCTACGACGAGGTTTATCTCAGCGTGGCGAGCGAGCGGCGCTTCATCGGCTTCTCCGGAATCGGTCATGGCGCGCAGGTGCGCATCGTCGCCACCAACGGCAACGTCACGATCAGGCACGGCGGCGACATTCATCTGCGCGCCGGCAGCGATTACGCCATGCGGGAAAACGAAGTGAAGCTGTTCATGCGGACGCGCGACGGAATCCTGCGCGACGTTTGACGGGAAATGTTGCCGTTTTGGCGCGGCGTTTCGTGAATTCCCGATTGCACAGGATATCGTCATTTCGCAGGGCGGCTCGCTGGACCTTTGCCGGTCCGCCACTTAAACTTGCGCCCATAAAAGCATCAACAAGACCGACGGAGCGCAGCGCGTAGCCCATCATGGCGGATATTCAGCATTTCATCGACGGCAAGGCCGTCTCGGGCGGTCTCGGCTTCGCCGACGTGTTCAATCCGGCGAGCGGCAAGGCCGCCTCGCGCGTCGCCATGGGCGGCGCCAAGGAAGTCGAGGCTGCCGTGGCTTCGGCGCAAAAGGCCTTTCCCGCCTGGGCCGCGACCACGCCGCTGCGCCGCGCGCGCGTGATGTTCCGCTTCAAGGAACTGATCGAGCAACATGCCGACGAGCTCGCCAAGCTGATCACCGCCGAACATGGCAAGGTCCATTCCGACGCGCTCGGCTCGCTGCAACGCGGCCTCGAGGTCGTCGAATTCGCCTGCGGCATCCCGCATCTGTTGAAGGGCGAATATAGCGAGAACGTCGGGACCGACGTCGACGGCTACTCGCTGCGCCAGCCGCTTGGCGTCTGCGCCGGCATCACGCCGTTCAATTTTCCGGCCATGGTGCCGATGTGGATGTTCCCGGTCGC
>CAZVLU010000069.1:0-9920 GCA_964628235.1 uncultured Rhizobium sp.
CCGGCTGTTTCCCGATTTCGTCACAGCCGAGAAGGACTATTACAAGCGCACCGGCATCTATCCGATCATGCATGTGATCGGCATCTTGGAGACCAAGCTGAAAGAAAACCCGTGGCTCGCCGCCAGCGTCTACAAGGCGTTCGACAAGGCCAAGGACATGGCGCTCGACGACATGCGCAACGTGACGATCCCGAAGATCACCCATCCGTGGAGCGACGCGCTCGCCGCCGAGCTGGAAGCGCTGTTCGGCCGCGACTTCTGGCCCTACGGCATCGAGGCCAACCGCGTCACCATCGAGGCCTTCTTGCGCTACCACTATGAACAGGGCCTGTCGGTGAAGCATCTGTCGATCAAAGACGCCTTCGCCGCCTCGACGATGGAACAGTCGCGCATCTAAGGGACCTGTCGGGATAAAGCAGGAGAATCTTGCCGCCCGGCCCATAGCCGCTACGAGAATGTTCCGCCATTTTTACGGCGGGGCGTTTTCGGCGATGGAGACAGCCGCGCGTCCCCCAAACCCAGGGCCAGACAAGTGTGCTGGCTTTCATCGGCCAAAGCGGCGAATTGCGCGGCACGGCCGCTGCCCGCGCGCCAGAAATAGCCCATCTCTCTGCTGGCCGGCCAGCCTTCCAAACGCAACAGGACGATATCGTCGTCGTCGCGCAATTCCGCGCTGGCATAAAGCTGGGGAAATAGCGACAAGCCCATGCCGAGCAGCACCATCTGATGCAATGCGTCGAGGCTCGTGCCCTCGTAATCCTCCCGCACGTCGGCGCCGCACTGCGCCGCCAATTCCCGCACGCGCTCGAACAGATGATGGCCCTTGCCAAGCGTAAGAAGGCGCTCGCCGCGCAATTGCTCGGGCGAGACCACGCGGCTCTTCCGCTTCGCCAACGGATGCTCCTTGGCGACACCAAGATAAATCGCTTCATGGCACAGCTTGCGGAACGTCAAAGCGTGGCCCGACGTCGGCGCCGGTCCGAGGCCGCAATCCAATATGCCGGACATCACCTCCCGCTCGACCGCCGCGGGCCGCTCCTCCTTGATGTAAAGCTGGAGCCCCGGATATTTGGCGTGCAGGTTCGGCAGCAAGGCCGGCAGAAAATAGGGGCCGAACGTCGGCGCGACCCCGAGGCGGATCAATCCGCCGAGATTGCGCGCGCCGCGCGTCGCGAGCGAGACCATATCGTCGAGCGTAGATAGAACCGACCGCGCGGCGGAAATGATTTCGCTGCCCACGGCGGTCGGCACGACGCGGCCGGGCGTGCGGTCGAACAAGGCTGTGCCGAGTTGGCGCTCAAGCAGCGCGATCTGGGCCGATAGCGTCGGCTGCGAGATATGGCAGCGTTTGGCGGCGGCGCCGAAATGTCCGGTTTCAGAGAGAGACACGGCATATTCGAGCTGGCGATGGGACGGGCGGAAGGACATGGATGCCTCATAGATAAAATCTATTCTAATTATAGAAACTATCGATTTGATCTATCAAGCCTCATTCGGCATTTTCTCCCGACTTGAAGCCGGCGACACGCCGAAAGGCGGGTCGCTCAATTGAGGTCCGGGCCCCTCTGACGGCCGCCAGCCGCCATGTCGGTCCTCCCAACGATGACAACGCGCGCGCCGCCCGCCTCAGGGCGCGGCGGAGATTGCCTGCGCGCCTAACGTCTAAATGAGGATCGCATGGACTTTCTCGTCTCTCTGCTTACATCGGACTTTCTCGGCAAGCCCGCTTGGTTCTGGCTGAGCTTTCTCGCCGTCGTGCTCGCCCTCCTCGCCTTCGACCTCGGCGTCCTGAACAAAAACGACAAGGAACTGGGGATCGCCGAAAGCCTGAAGCTGTCGGCCTTCTATATCGCCATCGCCGTGGCGTTCGGCGGCTGGATCTGGCTGTCGATGGGCGCCGAATCGGGCATCAACTATTTCACCGGCTATGCGATCGAGAAGGCCCTCTCGATCGACAATGTTTTCGTGATTTCGCTTATCTTCGGCTATTTCGCCATCCCCCGCGCTTATCAGTACCGTGCGCTCGTCTGGGGCATCATCGCCGTCCTCGTGCTTCGCGGGCTGATGATCGGCGTCGGCGCGGCGCTGGTTCAGGAGTACGACTGGATCCTGCTGCTGTTCGGCGCCTTCCTGGTTTTCACCGGCATCAAGATGCTGATCGTGAAAGAAGGCGATACGGATATTTCGCGCAATCCCGCCGTGCGTTTCCTGTCGCGTTGGATGCGCGTCACGCCGGATCTGCACGGCCAGCGCTTCTTCGTGCGCCGACCGCATCCGGTGACGGGCCGCATGGTGATTTGGACGACGCCGCTGTTCGTCGCCTTGATCGTCATCAACATCGCCGACCTGGTGTTCGCCGTCGACTCGGTGCCGGCGATCTTCGCCATCACCACCGACACCTACATCGTCTTCACCGCGAACATCATGGCGATCCTCGGCTTGCGCGCCCTTTATTTCGCGCTCGCCGCCATGGTCCACCGCTTCCACTATCTGAAGTATGCGCTTTCGGCGGTGCTGGTGTTCATCGGCGCGAAAATTTTCTGGAACCACTTCTACGGCAAGCTCGATCCGGCCATCTCGCTCGGCGTGACCTTGGCGATGATCGGCGCGGGCATCGCCTACTCTCTGTGGAAGACCCGGGCTCAAAGCGAGCCTGCCGCGTGACCGTCGGCGGCGCGGCGCATTTCGCGCCGCGCCGCAACTGCATAAAGGAGAAATGATGTCGCTCGCCGCCAGCGCCTTGCTTTCGCCGCCCGTCCTATGTTTCGGCTTAGGCGCTGTGGCAACGCTTCTGCGCAGCAACTTGCGTTTGCCCGCGCCGGTGTTCGAAGCGGTCTCGATCTACCTACTTCTATCCATCGGCTTGAAAGGCGGCGCCGAACTGGCGGACACCAGCTTCTCGGCCTTCGCGCTGCCAGCGCTCGCCGCGATGGCGCTCTGCATCGCCATTCCGCTTTGGTCCTACGCCGCGCTCCGGCGATTGGCGGGCTTCAACATCGCCGACGCCGCTTCGATGGCTGCCCATTACGGCTCCGTGTCCGCCGTCACCTTCATCGCCGTGCTGTCGTATCTCGACGCCCAAGGCATGGCCTACGAAGGCTTTATGACGGCCATCCTCGCCCTCATGGAAGTGCCGGCGATTCTCGTCGCTCTCTTGCTCGCGCGTTATGCCGGCAAGGGCAGCGGTTTCGCGCCGGCGCTGAAAGAAGTGATCTCCGCCAAGAGTTTTCTTCTTCTCTGCGGCGGCCTGATCATCGGCGGGCTGATCGGCAAAACCGGATTGGCGCCGGTACGCCCCTTCTTCGGCGATCTGTTCCTCGGCTTCCTCTGCCTGTTTCTCTTGGAGCTTGGCATCGTCGCCGCGCAGCGGGCCGACGACGCGCTGCGCGCCGGCAAGCCCTTGCTGCTGTTCGCGCTCATCGCGCCGCTGCTGCATGGCGCGCTCGGCGTCTGGGCAGGCATGGCGGCCGGTCTCTCAGAGGGGGGCGCCATCGTGCTCGGCACTCTGGCCGCCAGCGCGTCCTACATCGCCGCGCCAGCAGCCGTCAGGCTCGCCTTGCCGGAAGCCAACGCCGCCTGCTCGCTCGCCGGCGCGCTGGCGATCACATTCCCCTTCAACATCCTGATCGGCATTCCCGTCTATGCCGCCATAGCGCAGCGGCTTTATGGCTGATTGAAATGCCGCTCGAGTCCGGGCGCAGGGGAAATCATGAACGGCGGAATGCAAAACAGCCCGGACTGCATCCCTTAAACTTTTGAAATTCATAGGGTATTGCGGTTTATAGGGTTCGAGAATGCCCTGTACCGCGCCCGCAGCTGGCACTTTAAATTTATCGTTTCCAAAGTCTGTGCTTTAGGATTGGGGACTGCCTTGCGGTAACAGCTAATTCCAATGCCAAGCTCTGTCGAGGCAGCCGAGGGGGTTGTGATGTTGCGATATGATTTGACCAGCTTCCGGCTTTTTCTGACCGTGTATCAGGAAGGCAATATCTCCAAGGCGGCGGCGCGCGAGCATATCGCCCCCTCCGCCCTCAGCAAGCGGCTGGCCGAACTCGAGCAATTGCTTGGCGCCCAACTCTTTCAACGCCTGCCCAATGGCGTAAGACCGACCGACGCCGCTGACGCGCTCGCCAAACATGCCCAGCGCCTGATGCTCGCCCTGGCGCAGATCCGCGCCGACTTGGCCGATTACGGCACCGGCATCCGCGGACAGTTGCATGTCATGGCCAACACCTCGGCGATCCTCAGCGGCTTCGTCGAAAAAATTCAGTCCTATATGAAGGACTACCCCGACGTTTGCGTCGATGTGCAGGAGTCGGTGAGCCCGGCGATCATCCGCTCTGTCGCCGAAGGCTTGGCCGATCTCGGCATCTTCGCCGACAACATCGATCCCGGGAATCTGCAGGTCGTGCCTTACAAGGACGTGCGCTTGCTGCTGGTCGTGCCGCAAGACCACCCGCTCGCCGATCGCGCGCAAATCTCCTTCGTTGAAGCCATGCCCTACGATTTTGTCGGGCTGAGCGAGAGGGATAACCTCGTCACCTCGATCTTCATGTCGGTCGCGACGGCGGAAAATCCCGACTTCAAGCTGCGCATGAAGGCCATCAGCTTCGAAAGCCTCCGCCGGATGGTGGAAGCCGGCATCGGCATCACCGTGATGCCGGAATATAGCTGCCTGCCCTATGCAGGCCCCCAGAAAATCGCCTGCATTCCGCTGACCGACGAGTGGGGCAAATTCAAGCTGAAGATTTGCATGCGCGACATGGACACCTTGCCGACCGCGGCGCGCCTCTTGGTCAAGCGCCTCACGTCCTCCGACGAAGACAGCGCCGCGCCACGCCTCAGCGCGGCGCAAGGTAGCTGATCTCGCCTCAAACCTCGGCGAAACGCCGATGGATTTGCGCATAGCCGTCGCCGCTCGCGAGACATAGCATCAGAAGGATACGGGCTTTTTGCGGCGTCAGATCGTTCCCCGCAATAAAGCCTTGCTCGCGCATCGCTTGGGTGGCGAGCACCCGGCCATGCCCGGCGCGGCTGCATATGACGATCGCCACGCCCTTCGCGGCAGACCGGGCCAAAGCCGCCCATTGATCGGGCGCGCAAGTGCCGGGCGCCAGACCCGCGACAACGATGCCGCGGCTGCCTGCCGCCGTCAACGCATCGGTCGCGCAGCCATCGGCGCCGGCGTAGGCAATGACGATATCGGTGCGCGGCAGCTCAACGGCGCCGGACAGGTCGAACCGCGCTTCATGACGACGCGAAGCGGATGCGATGCGGACCGCACCATCCGCATCGACGCTGCCGAGGGGACTGCGGGGGCCGCTCTGGAAAGCATTCAAGGCATAGGTCGATGTTTTGGTCACATCGCGCGCGCCATGAATCTCGCCATTGGCGACGACCAGCACGCCCTGCCCCACCGCGGCAGGCGTGGCGGCGACTCGGATGGCATCGAGCAGATTGCGCCCGGCGTCGCTGCCGACCGTACCGAACGGTCGCATGGCGCCTGTGGCGACGATCGGCATGCCCTGCGCCAGAGCTAAATCAAGAAACCAGGCGGTCTCTTCCAAGTTCGAGGTGCCATGGACGATGACCACGCCGTCAGGCGCTGCATGGCCGCGCAACATAGCGTCAAGCCGGCGCGCCCACTCCATCCAATCGGCGGGACCGACGGCCTCGCTGGCCTTGGCGGCGAAATCGGCGGTTTGCAAATCGGCGATCTCCGCCGCCTCCGGCACAAGAGCCAGCATGTCGGCAACTGAGAGCACAGCGCCGGAGCGGCCATAATCGATCACATCGAGCGAATGGGCCGCATGCATGGCGATCGAGCCGCCAGTGCCGACGACCAATATCCGCTTTCTCATACCGCCGTCCGACGCAGGATCTCTCGTAGGCGTTGAGGAGTGATCGGCAATTCGGTCACCGCGCCAGGCATGCCAAGCGCATCGTCGACCGCCGCCGCTATGGCGGCCCCTACGCCGGTGATGCCGTTCTCGCCGGCGCCTTTAATGCCAAGCGGATTGAGCGGCGTCGGATGGTCCTCGCACAGCACCACCTGCACGTCGGGCACGTCGCCCAGCATCGGCATGAGATAATCCGCCAGCGTGACCGAGAGCGGCACGCCATCCTCGCCGTAGCGAAACTCCTCCATCAGCGCGCCGCCGAGCCCCTGCGCGACGCCGCCGGCAATTTGGCCCTCGACCATCATCGGATTGATGGCGCGGCCGATGTCGCAGGCGGCGATGTAGCGCTCGATCGTCACGCCGCCGGTCTCGCCATCGACCTTGGCCACCGCGATATGCATGCCGTAGGGACAGGTGAAGCTGTCGGTGGTGAACCAGCCCATCGCCGACAGGCCGGGATCGCGCCCGCCCAACAGTTTCGAGGTCGGCGACAAATGGCCGGCGATCTGGGCCAGCGCGATCGACGGACCGGATGGCAGATCCCGACGCACAACATGGCCATCGACGATATCAAGCTGATCGACCGGCGCCTGCATCAGCTCGCTCGCCAAGTCGAGCGCCTTGGCGCGCACTTTGCTTGCGGCGATATGGGTCGCCGAACCGGTCATCACCGTGGCGCGCGACGCATGGGCGCCGATGCCGTATTCGATGCGGTCCGTGCGCCCGCGCACGACGCGCACGGCTTTGTAGTCGATGCCGAGAGCGTCGGCGCAGATCTGCGCCATCGCCGTATCGAAGCCCTGGCCGACCGACGAACCGCCCGTCACCACCTCGACATTGCCTGTCGGCTCGACCGTGACCTGCACGCCATCGCGCGGGCCATGGCCGGTTTTTTCGACGAACAGCGCAACGCCGACGCCGACCCGCTCGCCGGCAGCCCGGCGGCGCGCCAACTGCGTTTGCAGTTCGCGCCAATTTGCCGCCTCGGCGGCCTTGCGCATCAGTTCCGCATAGTCGCCCGTATCATAGCGAATCGCCTCGCCATGGCCTTCCATCTCCTGCGCATAGGGCATTTCGCTCAGACGAATGGCGTTACGCAGGCGGACCTCCAAAGGATCGAGACCGAGTTTGGCGGCGATCGCGTCCATCATGCGCTCGCGCACGAAGGTCGTCTCGTAACGGCCTGGCGAACGATAGGTCGCCGCCGGCGTCTTATTGGTCAAGCGCACGCGCCCGACCACGCGATAAGCGGGGACGCGATAAGGGCCGGGCAAAATGCCGCAGGAGAAATGCGCGACGCGCGTCGCATGGGTGCGCAGATAAGCGCCCTGATCGAGAATGAATTCGTCGTCGAACGCCAGGATGCGGCCTTCGGCGTCGACCGCAGCGCGCATCTGGTGGCTCTGCTGGCGCGAATGATTGGCCGCCATCAAATGCTCGCAGCGGTCTTCAATCCATTTGACCGGCCGCGCCAGACGGATGGCGGCGGCGCAGACAAGAACGTCCTCAGGATAAAGTTCGCCGCGAATGCCGAAGCCGCCGCCGACGCTGCCTTCGAAAAGCTGCAGGCCCGCTAGAGGACGGCCCAGCATGCGGGCCAGCGCTTCGCGGTTCTTGTGCGGCACCTTGGCCGCGCCATGCAGCTCCAGCACGTCGCGCGCGGCGTCATGCCAGGCGATGGCGCCGCGCGTTTCGAGCGGCACGCCGCTGTGGCGGCCGATATCGAGCCGCAGATCGATGACCGCATGGGCATTCTCGAACGCCGCGTCGACGTCGCCGTAGCCCTGCCGGATGACCGACGCTTCGGTGGACTGCCCGGGCGCGAACTCGCCGGGCGAATCGTTCGCCGACATGAGGACGGGCAGCTCATCGAGCTCGACAAGCACCGCTTCCGCGGCGTCCTCGGCGACGTAGGGGTCATCGGCGAAGACGACGGCGACCGGCTCGCCGACGTAGCGCACGAAGTCTTGCGCCAGAACATGTTGGCGATAGGGGGCCAAGGCGGCATTCGGCCCTTCACGAAAATCGATCGGCGGAATATCCGCCACGTCCTTCGCGGTCCAGACGGCGGCGACGCCGCGCATTGCCAGAGCAGCCGAGACGTCGATAGACCCGATGCGCGCATGGGCTTGCCCCGCCCGCACGACGCGCATGTGCAGCTGGCGCACGAAGGAAATATCGTCGGCGAAGCGGCCGCGCCCGGTCACCAGCGCGTCATCCTCGAGGCGCGGCACGCGCTGTCCGATAAAGGTCTTCTTTTCGGCCCTCATCGAGGATTGTCCAGCGCAGTTGTCAGGTCAGGTGGTCGAGCAGCATGTAAGAATAGACTTTGGCCGCATCCGTCGTTCGTTCGATGGACGCCATGTCGTAATCGGTATGGGCGAACTGATGCTCGCCGCAGCCGTAGTTGGTCGTCGGGATGCCGACATGGTTAAGGTAGCCCTGATCGAAGGCCGACGGCGAATAGTACTTTTCCGGCTCGACACCGAGCATGCCGTGAATGCCGCGCAGCAAGGCCTGAACGATGGGCGACTCCATCGTCACCAGCGAAGGGTACATAAAGGGCCCCTTGAC
The DNA here is from genome assembly GCA_964628235.1 of uncultured Rhizobium sp. Lineage (GTDB taxonomy): Bacteria > Pseudomonadota > Alphaproteobacteria > SMXQ01 > SMXQ01 > CAMAVH01. The sequence goes on from CAZVLU010000069.1 coordinate 8,475, forward strand.
GACATCGACCTTGAAACCCTTGCCGCTGACCGGATCGGCAAAGCTTTCGATCGTTTTGGCGATACGCTCGATCTCGGCGAAGGCCGTGTCGGGATCCTCGCCCGGCAAAAGCCGGCGGTCCAACGACAGCTCGCAACGTTCCTGCACCGTATGCATCGAGTCGGGGAAACTGCGGATATGGTTGACGGTCAGCGTCGCCTTGCCCAGTTGCGGATGGCTCTTGCTCAGATCGACGCCTTCCATCAGGCGGCGGATCGCCTCGATGGTCGCCGTGATCGAATTGGCGCCGTCCCACGGACGGCTGCTGTGGCAGGGAGCGCCTGTGATCTTCATCTTGATGTCGATGCGGCCGCGATTGCCCAGCGTGAGCTTGAGGCTGGTGCCGCCGATCACCGCCATATCGGCGCGCACGCCCTCGACCTCGACGACGTTGCGGATAGCGTCATGCTTGCCGGTTTCGCCGGACACGCAGCAGACGAAGATGATCTTGCCGCGAATCGGCGCGCCGCTGCCGATCACGGTCTCGACGGCATGCAGCATCGCGGCCATGTTGGCTTTTTGCTCGCTGACGCCCTTGCCCATGACGCATTCGCCCGGCAGGTCGTACTTCGCGCCATCGACGACGTCGCCGTTATAGGGGTTCGGCATGGTCGCCGCCGGCTGGTTCATGGCGTTGGTGATCATCATCAGCGAGCGGCCGGAACTGCCTTCGCCATAAGTGGCGATCATGTTGCCCATCGCATCGTAGCGGATGTCGGTGAAGCCCATGCCGGCGAGGCGCGGCGCCACTTCGTTCTTGATGAAAGCCTTGAGCAGCGGCTCTTCCTCGAGCAAGGCGGTGAGCGGACTCGGCACTTTCGTCAATTCGATGAGCAGGCTCTTGCAGCGCTCTCGGGAAATGCGCCCCTTCAGCAGCTCCTTAGGGTCGATCTTGATGTCGGTCATGGCGTTATTCCGCTGGTGATGTGAAAACGTTCAGGCGGTCGCGGCAGGCAGCCAGATGCCGCGATTTTGATCGAGCGCGGCGCGATAGAGGAAATGCGCGAGGGCGATGTCCTGCGACACGATGCCGGTGGTGTGGATCAAAATGCGTTCGTCGTCGCGTTCGCGGCCCGGCTTTTTACCCGAGACGACGTCGGAGATTTCGCCATGCAGCTTTTCGCGGCTGAACAAGCCGCTCTCGACCATTTTCTTGAAGTCTTTTTGGATGATGTTGAATTCCCAACTGTCGATCACGACCTTGTCGAGCTTGGCCCAGCCCTCCGGGTCCATCTCGCGGCGCGCCAGGGAAATGAAGGTCGCGCCCGGCTTGACCCAATGCTCGCGGCTGACCACCTCGGTAGAGGTCGTGCCGCCGACGGCGATGTCGGCGCCGCGCACGACGTCTTCGATCGACGCTTTTACGACCACCGGGATGCCGAGCGTCTTCGACCATTCGGCGGCGAA
>CAZVLU010000070.1:0-9920 GCA_964628235.1 uncultured Rhizobium sp.
GCCGGGTCGGTCAAGTCGTCCGCGGGGACGTAGACCGCTTGAACGGACGTAATCGAGCCCTTCGACGTCGAGGTGATGCGCTCCTGCAGAGCGCCCATCTCGGTGGCGAGGGTCGGCTGGTAACCAACCGCGCTGGGCATACGGCCGAGGAGCGCGGAGACTTCCGAGCCCGCCTGGGTGAAACGGAAGATGTTGTCGACGAACAAGAGAACGTCTTGGCCTTCTTCGTCGCGGAAGTATTCGGCGACCGTCAGGCCCGACAGCGCGACGCGGGCGCGCGCACCCGGCGGCTCGTTCATCTGGCCGTACACCAGGGCCACTTTGGAGCCTTCGCCGTCGAGCTTGATGACGCCCGACTCGATCATCTCGTGATAGAGATCGTTGCCCTCGCGGGTGCGCTCGCCGACGCCGGCGAACACCGACACGCCGCCGTGCGCCTTGGCGACGTTGTTGATCAATTCCATGATGGTGACGGTCTTGCCGACGCCGGCGCCGCCGAACAGGCCGATCTTGCCGCCCTTGGCGTAGGGCGCCAGCAAGTCGATGACCTTAATGCCGGTGACGAGAATTTCCGATTCCGTCGACTGCTCCTCGAACGAAGGCGCCGAACGATGGATCGGCAGCGTCTGGCTGTGGCCGACCGCGCCGCGCTCGTCGACCGGCTCGCCGATGACGTTGAGGATGCGGCCGAGCGTCTTGGGGCCGACCGGCATCGAGATGGGCGAACCCGTGTCTTTCACCGTCTGGCCGCGCACCAGGCCGTCCGTGGTGTCCATCGAGATGGTGCGCACGGTGCTTTCGCCGAGATGCTGGGCGACTTCGAGAACCAAGCGGTTGCCGTTGTTGTCGCATTCCAGCGCGTTCAGGATCTGCGGCAGTTCGCCGTCGAACTGGACGTCGACGACAGCGCCGATCACCTGAGTAATTTTGCCGACAGAATTGGCCATGGTCTGCTCCGATGCGAGACTTGCGTGTGTTCGTATATCGCGCGGCTTGCGCGAGGTTCTTGTGCGTTAGACGGCTTCAGCGCCGGAGACGATCTCGATCATCTCGCGGGTGATGACGGCCTGACGCGTACGGTTGTAGTTGAGCGTGAGCTTGTTGATCATTTCGCCGGCGTTGCGCGTCGCGTTGTCCATCGCGGCCATGCGCGCGCCCTGCTCGCCGGCGAAGCTTTCCAGCATCGCGCGGAAAACCTGCACCGCGAGGTTGCGCGGCAGCAAATCGGCGAGAATTTCGGTTTCGTCCGGCTCGAATTCATAGACCGCCGACACGCCGGCGGCGCTCGGCGCGGCAAGCTGCTCGGCGGACAGGGTCGGCACCGGGAACGGGATGAGCTGCTGAACCGTCAGCTCCTGGGTGATGGCCGACTTGAAACGGTTGTAGATCAGCGTCGCGACGTCGAATTCGCCGGCGGCGTACATGTCGGCCAGCAGCGTGGCGACATCGGCGCCTTCTTCGAAGCGCAGGCGCGGCTTGCCGATGCCGTCGATCGCCTTGAACATCAGCGGCGCGAATTCGCCCTTGAGCTGGTCGCGGCCCTTGCGACCGACGGTGAGCAGCTTCACCGTCTTGCCGGCGGCGAGCAGCTTGCGGATATGAGCGCGGGCGCCGCGCACGATCGAGCCGTTGAAGCCGCCGCACAGGCCGCGGTCGGAGGTCAGCACGACCACGAGATGGACATCTTCTTTGCCGGTACCCGACAGCAGCGCCGGCGCGCCGGTGGCGGAGCCCAGGGCGGCCGCGAGCGAGCCCAACATGCGTTCCATGCGCTCGGCGTAAGGCCGCGCGGCCTCGGCCTGCTCTTGGGCGCGACGCAGCTTCGACGCCGCCACCATCTTCATGGCGGAAGTGATCTTGCGCGTGTTCTTCACGCTGTTGATGCGGACCCGGAGGTCCTTAAGACTGGGCATCGGCTTGCGCTCGGCGTCCTAGATGTTAGGCGAAGGTGCGGGAATATTCGACGAGGAACGCCTTGAGCTTCTCGTCGGTCTCCGGCGTCAGGTCCTTCGAGGTGCGGATCGCGTCGAGGATGTCGCGGCCCTTCTCGCGGATGCCCGAGATGAGGCCCGCTTCGAAGCGGCCGATGTTCTTGATCTCGATCTTGTCGAGATAGCCGCGCACGCCAGCATAGAGCGAGACGACCTGCTCTTCGACGGTGAGCGGCGAGAACTGCGCCTGCTTCAAAAGCTCCGTCAGGCGCGCGCCGCGCGCCAGCAAGCGCTGGGTCGAGGCGTCGAGGTCCGAGGCGAACTGGGCGAAGGCGGCCATTTCGCGGTACTGGGCGAGCTCGAGCTTGATCGAGCCGGCGACCTTCTTCATCGCCTTGATCTGGGCGGCGGAGCCGACGCGCGACACCGACAGGCCGACGTTCACGGCCGGGCGGATGCCCTGATAGAACAGGCCGGTCTCCAAGAAGATCTGGCCGTCGGTGATCGAAATCACGTTGGTCGGAATGTAGGCCGACACGTCGCCGGCCTGCGTCTCGATGACGGGCAGCGCGGTGAGCGAGCCGCCGCCGTTGGCGTCGCTCATCTTGGCGGCGCGCTCGAGCAGGCGCGAGTGCAGGTAGAACACGTCGCCGGGGTAGGCTTCGCGGCCCGGCGGACGGCGCAGCAGCAGCGACATCTGACGATAAGCGACGGCCTGCTTCGACAGATCGTCATAAATGATCAGGGCGTGCATGCCGTTGTCGCGGAAGAACTCGCCCATGGTGGCGCCGGTGTAGGGCGCCAGGAACTGCAAGGGCGCGGGCTCGGAGGCGGTGGCGGCGACGACGATGGAATATTCCATGGCGCCGCGCTCTTCGAGCGTTTTCACGATCTGCGCGACGGTCGAGCGCTTCTGGCCGATGGCGACATAGACGCAGTACAGCTTGGCCTTTTCGTCGCCCGAGGCGTTGATGCTCTTCTGGTTCAAGATCGCGTCGATGGCGACGGCGGTCTTGCCGGTCTGGCGATCGCCGATGATCAGCTCGCGCTGGCCGCGGCCGATCGGGATCAGGCTGTCGATGGCCTTGAGACCGGTCTGCATCGGCTCGGTGACCGACTTGCGCGGGATGATGCCCGGCGCTTTGACTTCGACACGCTGGCGGGTGGCGCCGACGATCGGGCCCTTGCCGTCGATCGGATTGCCGAGACCGTCGACCACGCGGCCGAGCAGACCCTTGCCGACGGGAACGTCGACGATGGTGCCGGTGCGCTTGACGATGTCGCCTTCTTTGATCGAGCGGTCATCGCCGAAGATCACGACGCCGACATTGTCGGTCTCGAGGTTCAGGGTCATGCCCTGAATGCCGCCGGGGAATTCGACCATCTCGCCGGCCTGGACCTTGTCCAGACCGTAGATGCGGGCGATGCCGTCGCCGACCGAGAGAACCTGGCCGACCTCGGCCACTTCGGCCTCGGTGCCGAAGTTGGCGATCTGCTGCTTGAGAATGGCGGAAATTTCGGCTGGACGGATATCCATTACCCGATCCCTTTCATGGCGAGCTGAAGCTTTTGGAGTTTGGTACGGAGCGACGAATCGACCATGCGCGAACCGACGCGCACGACGAGGCCGCCAAGGAGGCGGGCATCCACTTTGGTCTCGACCGACACCTTGACGCCCGTGGATTCACGGAGCGCTGCGGCGACGGCGGCAAGCTGCGCGTCGCTGAGCGGGGCGGCGGACGTGACCTCGGCGGTCATTTCGCCGCGGCTGTCGGACAGCCGGGCGATAAAATCGGAAATCACGGCATCGAGCGCGAACAGGCGGCGGTTCGCCGCCAGCACGCCGAGAATATTGCGCGTCAGGGCGTTGAAGCCGGCCTTGTCGGCGAGCGCCGTCACGGCCTTGGTCTGCTCGTCGCGGCTAATCACCGGCGAGACGATCAAACGGCGCAAATCGGCGCTTTCGACCGTCATCTGACGCAACGCGCGCAGATCGCCGGCAACCGCATCGAGCGCCTTGTCGCGCTCGGCGAGCTCGAACAACGCGGTGGCGTAGCGCCCGGCGACGCCGGTTGCGCCTGTCGTTTTGGAAGGCACCTGGGAAAGGCTCCCGAAATGAGCCGGAGGTCATCGCCGGCGGGATATCTGGCCCTGAAACGGACGGTTTGGGGCGCGCGACAGCGTTTCAAAACGCAGGCCGCCTCGGCCAGTCAAACCCGCCCGCTTGGGCGTGCGTTAGCTACCATAGCCCCCGCGCCGTTGCAACCGCGCGAAGCCGGCTTTCGCCAGACTCCCAACCATCGGTTTTAGCTAGTAAAAACCGTTGCGGCTTGGGGCAAGGAAAGGCCCGATTCGGCTAGAAAAAGCTATAGGGGTCCATGTCGACTTGGACGCGCACCGCCGCCGGCTCGGGGACAGTGGCCAGCCAGCGCCGGATCGCTGCCTGGAGCGCATATTTCTTCGGCGCTTGCAGCAGGAACCGCCGGCGATGGCGGCCCCGTAGCAGGCTCATGGGCGCCGGGGCCGGCCCCAACACCCGCAAAGCCGGGTCGTCGGGCGCGGCGCGGGCGAGCCGGCGGGCATGGGCGTCGACGGCGGCGGGATCGGGGCCCGACAGAATCAGCGCGGCCAAGCGGCCATAGGGCGGCATGCCGGCTGCTTCGCGCGATTCGGCTTCCGCCGCCATGAAGGCGTCGCGCGCCCCCGCCGCCAGGGCCTGCATGACCGGATGGTCGGGGGCGTAGGTTTGCAGACAGACATGGCCGGGCTTGCCGGCGCGCCCGGCGCGGCCCGAAACCTGGGTCAAAAGCTGGAAGGTGCGCTCGCCGGCGCGCAAATCGCCGCCGCCCAGGCCCAAATCGGCGTCCACCACCCCGACCAGCGTCAAACCGGGGAAATGGTGGCCCTTGGCGACCACCTGGGTGCCGATCAGCAGGTCGATCTCATGGTCCGTCACCTGGCGCACCAGCTCTTCGGCGGCGTGCGGCGTCGTCAGGGTGTCGCTCGCCATCACGGCGCGGCGCGCGTCGGGGAACAGCAGCGCGGCTTCTTCCGCCAGGCGCTCGACGCCGGGCCCGCAAGCCGCCCAACTCTGCTCGGACTGGCAGGACGGGCATTTGTCGGGCAGCCGCAGGACATGGCCGCAATGATGGCATTCGAGGCGTGAACGGCCGCGATGCTCGACCATCCAAGCGGTGCAGTTCGGACATTGCAGGCGGTGGCCGCAAGTGCGGCACAAGGTGAGCGGCGCATAGCCGCGCCGGTTGAGAAACAGCATGGCCTGGCCGCCGCTGTCCAACGTCTGCGTCAGGCGGGCATGGAGCAGCGGCGACAGCCATTGGCCGCGCGGCGGCGGGTTTTTGCGCAAGTCGACCAATTCGATGTCGGGCAGTCGCGCGCCGCCGTGGCGATCGGGCAGATGCAGATGCGTGTAACGCCCGCTTTGCGCGTTCACCAGGCTCTCGAGCGACGGCGTCGCCGACACCAGCACCACCGGAATCGCGCCCAAATGCGCCCGCACCACGGCCATATCGCGCGCCGAATACAAGACGCCCTCTTCCTGCTTGAAAGAGCCGTCATGTTCCTCATCGACAATAATGGCGCCAAGGTCTTGAAACGGCAGAAACAACGCCGAGCGCGCGCCGACGACGACGCGCGCCGAGCCGTCCGCCACGGCGCGCCATGTCGCGCGGCGGCGGGCCGGCGTCACTTCCGAATGCCACATCGCCGGCGCTGCGCCGAAACGCGCCTTGAAGCGGTCGAACCATTGCGCCGACAAAGCGATTTCCGGCAGCAACACCAACGCTTGGCGGCCCTGCTCCAACGCCGCGGCGATGGCCTCGAAATAGACTTCGGTTTTGCCCGAGCCGGTCACGCCGTCGAGCAGCGTCGCGCTATAAGCGCCGGCGCGCGTCTTGGCGATGAGATCGCCGGCGGTCGCCGCTTGATCGGGCGACAGCACGGGACGCGGCAACGAGAGATCCGGCGGCTCGAATAGTGAGGGCTGCGCCAAGCTGACCGTTTGCAGCGCGCCGGCGGCGACAAGACCATGGATGACGGATGCGCCGACTCCCGCTTCGCGCGCCAGCTCGCTCGCCACACGCGGCGGGCCATCGGCCAGCGCCTTCATGACGCGCGCGCGCGCCGGCGTCAGACGCAAGTCTTCGTCGTTCCAATCATCGGCGCGGCGATAGGCGATGACCGGCGCCGGCTCGGCCAGCGCGTCGGGCACGCTGAGCACCATCTTCAACACGGCGCCCGGCGGCGTCAGCGTATAGCTCGCGACCCAATCGACGAATTTGCGTTGCACGCCGGAGAGTGGTGCGGCGGACAACAGACCGATCACCGCTTTCATCTTGGCGGCGGGCACCGCGACATCGCTTGCGGACTCGTCAGGACGATCCCAAACGACGCCAATGCGCTCCTTCTTGCCGAGCGGCACCAAGACGATCGTGCCCGGCAGCAGCGCCTCGGCGATATCCTCCGGCGCGAGATAATCGTAGGCCCCGGCAAGCGGCAAGGGCAGCAAAACGCTGACGCGCTTCACGACATCTTGCGCATCGGCGGCAGAGATTCGGCCGCCGGGGAAACTGGCATGGGACGCAGGCATGGGATACACTCTAACCGCGCTTCGCGCCCGAGGCCATGCGCGCTAAAAACACGGCCCTGCGTCTCCTTATTCTCGATCAAGCCCGCCGAAAGAGCCTGCCGCCATGAAATTCTTTATCGACACCGCCGACACCAAGGATATCCGCGAACTGGCGGCGACCGGTCTGCTCGACGGCGTCACCACCAACCCGTCGCTGATCGCCAAGAGCGGCCGCAACATGCTCGACGTCATCAAAGAGATTTGCGACATCGTGCCGGGCCCGGTGAGCGCCGAAGCGGTTTCCGCCGATCACGAAACCATGCTCGCCGAAGGCCGCAAGCTCGCCGCCATCGCGCCGAACGTGACGGTGAAGGTGCCGCTGACGCCCGACGGCCTCAGGACCTGCAAGGTGCTGACCGATGAGGGCCGCAAGGTCAACGTCACGCTCTGCTTCTCCGCCGGCCAGGCGATCCTCGCCGCCAAGGCGGGCGCGACCTTCATCTCGCCGTTCGTCGGCCGCCTCGACGACATCAGCCAGGACGGCATGCAGTTGATCGCCGACATCTGCCATATCTACAAGCAGTACGACGATTTCAAGACCGAGGTGCTGGTCGCCTCGATCCGCCATCCGGTGCATCTGATCGCCGCCGCCAAGCTCGGCGCCCATGTGGCGACGCTGCCGGGCTCGGTGATCCGCCAGCTCTATCAGCACCCGCTGACCGACAAAGGCCTCGCCGCCTTCACCGCCGATTGGGCCAAGACCGGCCAATCGATTCTCGGCGACTCGAAAAAATCTGCGGCCGAATAGCATGAGCCCGCGCGGCCCCCGCGACCTGACAAGCTCGGAAGAGCGCGCCGCGCGCATCGCCCCAGACGCGAGCGACGGCGAGACGCCGGCGCAGCAGGCCGTGTCGGCCGATCACGTCGCGAGCTATCTGCGCCGCCATCCCGACTTTCTGGCGAATTATCCCGAACTGTTGGAGACGCTGAAACTGCCGGCGCGCTTCGGCGCGCAACATGGCCAAGGGGGCCGCGGCAAGGGCGCTGTGATCGATCTACAATCGGCTGTGGCCGAGCGCTTGCGCGGCGAGAATAGCCGCCTCGCCACGCTGCAGGCCGAGCTGCTCGCCACCAGCCGCGCCAACATGTCGAGCCAGCAGCGCATTCATGCCGGCGTGCTGGCGCTGCTCGAAGCCACCACCTTCGAGAACCTGATCCAGGCCATCACCACCGATCTCGCCGTGTTGCTCGACGTCGATGTCGTGGCGCTTTGCGTCGAAGCGCCCGCCGGCCACCATCATCACGACGTCGCCGGCGTGCATATCCTCGCCCCCGGCGAGGTCGACGCGATCATCGGCCACGGCCGCGACATCCAGCTTCTGTCGCTGATGCGCAGCCAGAACCCGGTCTATGGCGCCGGCGCGACGCTGGTGCGCTCGGAAGCGCTGCTGCGTCTGCGTCCCTCCGCCACATCCCCCACCGGCCTCTTGGCACTCGGCTCGCGCCACGAAGGCCGTTTCGACGCCAGCCAGGGCACCGAACTGCTCGGATTCCTGGCGCGCATCCTCGAGCTTTGCATCCGCACATGGCTGGGGCTGCCGCGCGATTGACCCTCACGGCGCGCGATCCGGCGCTGGCCGGCGCGCTGGCCGATTGGCGCGCCTGGCTTGCCGACGAACGCCGCGCCTCGCCCCACACCCTCGTCGCCTATGAGACCGACCTCGCCGGCTTTCTCGGCTTTCTCGCCGACCATCTCGGCGGCGATGTCGCGCTCGCCGATCTCGGCACGCTGAAGACGGCGGACTTTCGCGCCTGGCTCGCCCGCCGCGCGCGCGACGGCTTGGCGAAATCTTCCACCGCACGGGCCATGTCGACGGTGCGCGGCTTCTTCCGCCGTTTGGAGAAGCGTGAGCTGATCAGCAACCCTGCCGTGCGCGCCGTGCGCACGCCGAAACTGCCGCAATCGACGCCCAAGCCGCTGAGCGAGCAAGGTGCGCGCGAAGTGATGGCGCTCGTCGGCAGCGATGGGGTCGGGGCGACGGCGAAGGAGCCGTGGATCGCCAAACGCGACGCCGCCGTGTTGCTGTTGCTCTATGGCTGCGGCCTGCGCATCGGCGAGGCCCTCGGCCTGACGCGCGGCCGCGTCAAAGATATGGCCAAGGGCGCCATGACGGTGCGCGGCAAGGGCAGCAAGGACCGCATGGTGCCGGTGCTGCCCATCGTGGCCGAGGCGGCGCGCGATTATCTCGCCGCCTGCCCCTATGCCGGCGGCGACAGCGACCCCCTGTTCCTCGGCGCGCGCGGCAAGGCGCTCGATCCCGCCATCGTGCAAAAAGAAATGCGCGCCGTGCGCCGCGCCCTCAATCTGCCCGACACGGCGACGCCGCACGCGCTGCGCCACAGCTTCGCCACCCATCTGCTCGGCGGCGGCGGCGATTTGCGCACCATCCAAGAATTGCTCGGCCACGCCTCGCTCTCGACCACGCAACGCTACACCGCCGTCGATTCGGCGAAGCTGCTCGACGTTTACCGCGCCGCGCATCCCCGCGCGCTGGGCGGCGTAGCGACCAAGGAGTAATTGCATGACTTACGCCCTCACCCGCCGCAGATTTGCGCAAGGTGCGCTTGCCGTTACGGCAGCGGCGCTGGCCCCCTCGCTGTGGAGTAGCGCGGCCTTGGCGCAAGCGGCAAAGTTCGATCAGCGCGAGACTCAGATCATTCGCGACTACTATCGGATGCAAGTCGAGAAAGCCCGCGCGGCGCGCGGCAAGGGCGGCGGCATCCCTGCCGACATGCCGCGCAAAGACGAGATGCCGCCGGGCATCGCCCGGCAAATCCGCGTCAACGCCGCTTTGCCGCCCGGCGTCGCCAAGAAGGGCTTGCCGGCGGAATTGGAGCGCAGCTTGCCGATCCGCCCGGCGTTCCTGCGCCTCATCGCCGGCGACAAGGTGATGCTGGTCGACGCCAAGAACACCGTGCGCGACATCATCGAGCTGACGGATCTGCTCGATCGGCTCTATAGCCGCTAAGGCCTTTTGCCGAACCAGCCTTTGATGCGCGCGGTCACGCGCGGCGGCATCTCTTTCGCCCAAGCTTCGGCTTGCTCGATCTTCGCGCCCCATCGGGGATAGCGCCGCTTGAAGCGTTGCTTGAACGCCCGCACCCGCGACGAACCCTTCGACAGCAGCACCAAACCGACGAAGAGAAACAGCACGCCCTGCAGAATCGGCAGGAACAAGCCGAGCACGCCGAGGATGACGAAGAACGTCCCGCCGACGAGATAAAGCTTGCGCTTGAGCGACGTGGTCCACCAATTCGGGCGCGCCATCAGAGCCGGCCTTTGCCGGAGAGATCACCCCCATCCCGGCCTTCCCCCATCGAGGGGGAAGGAGAAGGAGTCG
>CAZVLU010000071.1:0-8626 GCA_964628235.1 uncultured Rhizobium sp.
GAAGTCGTGCTCGGCATCGACAATCTGATCTTCATCTCGATCCTCACCAACAAGCTGCCCGAGCATCAACGCGCCCGCGCGCGCCGCATCGGCATCGGCGGCGCCCTGATACTCCGCTTGGCCCTGCTCGGCACCATCAGCATCATCGTGCAGCTCACCACGCCGGTGTTCGATCTCTTCGGCCACGGCCTGTCGTGGCGCGACATCATCTTGATCGTCGGCGGCTTGTTCCTGGTGTGGAAAGCGACCAAGGAAATCCACCACAGCGTCGATCCCGTCCACAGCGAAGACGGCATGTTCGAGCCGAAGCCAGCGAGCGTCGGCTATGCCGCCGTGATCGGCCAGATTCTGCTGCTCGACATGGTGTTCTCGATCGACAGCATCATCACCGCCGTCGGCATGACCGATCATCTCGCCATCATGGTGATCGCCGTCGTCGTCACCGTCGCCGTCATGTTGGTCGCGGCGACCCCGCTGGCAAATTTCATCCAGGCCAATCCGACCTTGGTGATGCTGGCGCTCGGCTTCCTGCTGCTGATCGGCACGACGCTGATCGCCGAAGGCTTCGGGGCGAAAATCCCCAAAGGCTATGTTTATGCGGCCATGGCCTTCTCAGCTTTCGTCGAGGCGCTGAATATCCTCTCGCGCAAGCGCCAGGCCAAAAAGAAAGCCTAAACTAGGCGGTCATATCGAGAAAGGGCGGTGCATCAGCGCCGCCCTTTTCTTTCGCGCCCATCCAGATCGGCTCAGCGCCCGCCCTTGGCGCGCAAGATCGCGGCGATTTCGGAAAAGCCGCGTTCGACGGCGTGGCCGAGCGGCGTGACGCCATCGCGGTCGGCGCGATTGGGATCGGCGCCGGCGGCGAGCGCTTGACGCACCACCTCGACATGGCGCGGTCCGCCGTCGCTGAGGATCACCGCTTCGAGCAAGCAGGTCCAGCCCAAGCGGTTGACGTGGTTGACATCGACGCCGGCAGCGATCAGCAGGCTCACCGCTTCCAAATGACCGCGCTCGCAGGCCGGAATCAGCGCCGTGCCGCCGAAGCGGTTGAGACTTTTGACATCGGCGCCGTTGCTGAGCGTCATTTTGAGAATTTCGACATAGCCGCGCGCGCCCGAGAGCAGGAAGGGGCTGTCTGAGATATCATCCTTGGCGTTGACGTCGGCGCCGCGCGAAATGAGGATGCGCGCCGCCTCGATGCGATTGCCTTGGGTCGCCGCGATCAACGGCGTGCGCCGACGCCCGTCGCGCCATTCGATATCGGCACCGCTGGCGATCAGCTTTTCGACCAGCTGCCGGTCGCCCGCTTCGGCGGCGACGATCAATTGACGCCCGAGGGCAGACGGCGAAGGGGCGCTGGGCGCCAGCCGATAGGGCGGCGCCTGCCCCCAGCCGGGAGCGGCGAACAGCGTCGCGGCGGCAAGCACGGCAAGTGCGGCGAGCGAAGGACGCAAAGGGCTGCGGAAACCATTAAAATTCATGCCGCTATGTTACGCCATATGGCTCAGCAGGCAGCACAATTCACCGTGACGCCGCGCCTACATCATCAAAGCTTATTTTCGCCAGGTGATGATGACGGCGCGATTCTCCGCTTGCGACACGCCGTCCGCCGTCTTCACCAAAGGCTCCGCTTCGCCCTTGGCGACAAGCTGCAGACGGCCGGCCGGAATGCCGCGATCCATCAGCCCTTTGGCGACAGTGCTGGCCCGCTCTTGCGACAGCAGCAGATTGCGCCGCGCATCGCCCGTCGTGTCGGCTTGGCCGCTCACGATCATGACCAGCGGATCGCCTTCGCGAAAAAGGCGCGCCGCCTGATCCAGCACGGCGCGACTGTCGGCGCGCAAGGCGCTCTGGCCCGGGTCGAAATAGAGTCGCAAATCTTGCGGCGCGGCGGCCTCGGGCTTGGGCGTCGGCGTCGCTGGCGCGACGGCATTCTGCGAAGTTCCGGCTGAAGATTGTGTCGTGCCGCCGCCGCTTTGCGCGCCATTGTGATTGGCGCAAGCGGCCAGGCCGCTTGCCAGCACCACTACGCCTGCTGCAAGCGTCGAACGCCGATACTGCATCTTGTTCACCCCATAAAAATTTCTGCCTTCATAGACGCTTTGGACAGCTATTTGGTTCCGCGATGCAACGGAGCCGGCCCGCCAGCGTTGATTGAATCCTGATTTCAAGAAGAGACCTCTCATGCGCGGCCGGCATCTTTTACGGATCGCCTTCCTTGCTGCTGTCGGATCGACGCTGGCGGCTTGCAACGCGGTCGATCGCGTGCAGCAGGATATGACGCGCGACTGGCAAAAATTCGAACAAGACGTCTTGAAAAAGGATGGGGGTGAAAAGCCCGTGGCAAAGGCTGCGCCGACGCGGCGCGAAAGTGCCCGCAAGACAGACGCCGCGCCGCCGATGCCGCCGTCGCTGCCGCCATCCGTGCTCTATGAACGGCGGGCCGCTGATCCTTCTGCAGCGCAGAATGCCGACATCGTCGATTTGCGCGGCCGCGCCGAAGCGGGCGACGGCGAGGCCCAATATCAGTTGGGCCTGAGATACGACACTGGCCAGGGGGTGAGGCGCGACCCGGAAGAGGCGTTGCGTTGGTATCGCAGCGCCGGCGAACAGGGCCATACGCTCGCCGCGCTCAACAGCGGATTGCTTTACGATTCCGGGGAAGGCGTTTCGCGCGATGCGACGACGGCCGCCGTTTGGTATCGCAAAGCCGCCGAAGCGGACAACGGGCGCGCCGCTTATAATCTCGGCCAGCTCTATGAAAACGGCGAGGGCGTGCCGCGCGATAGCGCCCAAGCAGCCGCGTGGTACGAGAGAGCCCAGCGCGCCGGCATCGCCGCCGCAGGCCCGAGGCTCGCCGCGCTGTCTCCGAGACCCGCCGCACCGCTGACGCGCGAATCTTTGGCCCCCTTTCCATCGCCGTCCTTTGAATCGGGGAGAGCGGCTTCGATCAAGACGCCCGACAGTCTGCGTCTTGCCCTGGCGAAAGATTACGCGATGGGCCAAAGCGCGCCCGACGACCGTTTGGTCGCCGACGCGATTCGCGCAGCGGCCGAGAGCGGCGATGTGCAAGCCGCCTGCAATCTCGGGATGCGTCATGTGAACGGTCGCGGGGTCGCGCGCGATTGGGCGCAGGGCGAGCGCTGGCTGCGCCGCGCCGCCGATCAAGGCTATGCGCCGGCGCAAACCAATCTCGCCATGCTGCTGGCCAACGAGCAGAACCCCAAGGCCGATGCCGGCGAAGCCCTGATGTGGGCCTCCAAGGCGGCGAGCGCCGGTTACGGTCCGGCGCGCGCCCAACTCGGCATGATGTACGCCACCGGGCGGGGCGTGGCGGCTGACCGGCGCATGGCGGATTTCTGGCTCGCCTCGGCCCAGCGTGAAATGCGCGAGCCCGCCGGCTCCTGTAAAGCGCCGTCGACCAAAGAAGCCCTCAGCGCGCGTTGAGTCGTTCTATCCTTCGGCGTAGCTAACCTTCTGCTATTTCCGCACGCTGATCGCAAAAGCGTTTTATCCGCGCCATGACGCGGCCTGGCGGCTATAGTTCCCCGCGACGGGGACCCACGCGCCAATGACCATATCCGTAAATTTCGCCATCCTATCGCAGCGCCGGAACTGCGCGCCATGACGCTCGATATCACGCTCGACATCCGCACCCTTTTGGTCGTGCATGCGCTGGTGACCTTGACCCTCGCGGTCGCGATGCTGCTGTTCTGGCGTCAGCACCGCACAACCCCGGGCTTCGGCCATTGGACGCTGGGCACGGCGTTGCTCGGTCTCGGCGTGTTGTTCGGCGGATTGCGCGGCGTCATTCCGGATTTCGCCGGCATCGTTCTCGCCAACATCGCCGGCCTCGTCGGCGCGGCCGCCTATTGGAACGGCATCCGCCTGTTCGAAAATCGGCGGACCCATTGGGGCGAAACCCTGTTAGGCATCACCTTGGTGACGGCCTTCATCGTCTATTACACCTACATGACGGACGACATCATCCTGCGCGCCATCGTCCTGTCGATCGTGTTCTGCGGCATCGCCTTGCTATGCGCCTACGAACTGCTGCACGGTCCGTCGCGGCGCGAAGGCTCTCCGGCCTTGCTCGCCGCTGCGCTGTTCTGCTGCGTGGCGGCGACCTTCGCGCTACGCGCAATCTCTGGAGTGGTCGAGCCGCCCGCGCCCGATCTGTTCGTCACCAGCCCGGCGCAAGTTCTTCATCTCACGGTGTCGCTCGTCGGCAAGATTCTCGTCGTCGTCGCCTTCTTGATGATGGCGTTGCAGCGCGCGCAAAGCGAGTTGACCTTGCGCAATGACGAATTGCAGCGCGCGCGCCTGCGCGCCGAACAGGCGAGCCGCGCCAAATCGGAATTTCTCGCCAGCATGAGCCATGAGTTGCGCACGCCGCTCAACGCCATCATCGGCTTTTCCGACGTGCAGGCGCGCGAGCTGTTCGGCCCGATCGGCCATGGCCGCTACCGCGAATATGCCGCCGATATCCAAAAATCCGGCACGCATCTGTTGGGCCTCATCACCTCGATCCTCGACATGGCGAAGGCCGAGACCGGCAAGCTCGAGGTCATGCTCGACGATTTCGACCCGCGACCCGTCCTGCAAGAGGCGGTGGCGCAGATCCGTCCGCTCGCCGAGGCGAAGGGGCTGCGCGTCATGACCGACGTCAGCGACGCGGCGCCGATCTGCCGCGCCGATCCGCTGGCCTTCAAGCAAATCGCGCTGCATCTGCTCTCGAATGCGGTGAAGTTCACCCCGAAAGGCGGACTGGTCGCCGTCAAGCTCGGCAAGCTGACCAACGGCAAGATCGAACTCTCCGTGCGCGACAGCGGCGTCGGCATCGCAGCCGAAGATTTGCCGCGCGTGATGAAGCCCTTCGAGCAGACCCACGAGGCGCGCGCCGGCGGCCTGGGCAACGGCGGCATCGGCCTCGGCCTGCCGCTGGTCGATGCGCTGACGCGGCTGCAGGGCGGCCAATTGCAGATTCAAAGCGTCGTCGGCGAAGGCACCACGGCGATCGTCAGTCTGCCGCCGGGCAAGCTCGCCGACGTCGCCGCCGCCTCCTAGCGCGCCGCTCTTTCTTCGCGCCGAAGCCCCGCGCTATAGTTTCCCTGTCACCGGGGGACTTCCAGCGCATGACCGCCCATATCGCCACCGTCGCCTTCCAAGGCATCGACGTGCTCGCCATCGACGTGCAAGTGCAGATGGCGGCGGGCTTGCCGTCCTTCGCCATCGTCGGCCTGCCCGACAAGGCGGTCGGCGAATCGAAAGAGCGAGTGCGCGCGGCGCTCAATGCCCTCGGCTTGGCGCTGCCGCCCAAACGCATCACCGTCAACCTGGCGCCTGCCGACCTTGCCAAGGAGGGCGGCCATTTCGATTTGCCGATCGCGCTCGGCGTGCTCGCCGCGATGGGCGTGCTGCCGCACGACGAGTTGGAGGGCTACGTGGCCTTGGGCGAGCTTTCTCTCGATGGCGCGCTTGCCCCCGTGGCCGGCGCATTGCCGGCGGCGCTGCATGCTTATGACGGCCAGCGCGGCCTGATCTGCCCGGCGGGCGTCGGCGGCGAAGCGGCTTGGGTCGAGGGGCTGGAGATTCTGGCGCCGAGCAGCCTTCTGGCGCTGATCAATCATTTCAAAGGCAGCCAAGTGCTGAGCCCGCCCAAACCGCGCCTCGCGCCGGCGGCGGATGGGCCGTACCTGTCGCTCGATCTCGCAGATATCAAAGGCCAAGAGAGCGCCAAACGCGCCCTCGAAGTCGCTGCCGCTGGCGGGCATAACCTGCTGATGAACGGCCCGCCCGGCGCCGGCAAGTCGATGTTGGCGCAACGGCTCGCCGGCATCTTGCCGCCGCTGGCCCCCGCCGAAGCGCTCGAAGTGAGCATGATCCATTCGCTCGCCGGCACGCTGATCGCCAGCGGCAATTCGTCCGCCGGCCTGATGCAGACGCGGCCCTTTCGCGACCCGCATCACTCGGCCTCCCTCGCCGCCATGGTCGGCGGCGGCACGCGGGCCAAACCGGGCGAGGTGTCTCTCGCGCATTTGGGCGTGCTGTTTCTCGATGAATTGCCCGAGTTCGCCCGCGCCACGCTCGAAGCCTTGCGCCAGCCGCTCGAGTCGGGCCGCGCCGTTGTCGCGCGCGCCAACGCCCACGTCACATATCCGGCGCGCGTGCAATTGATCGCCGCCATGAACCCCTGCCCTTGCGGCCATCTCGCCGACGCGGCGCTCGCCTGCAACAAAGCCCCGCGCTGCGCCGCTGATTATCAGGGCAAGATTTCCGGGCCGCTGTTCGACCGCATCGATCTGCATATCGAGGTGCCGGCGGTGACGCCGCAAGACTTGAGCCTGCCGGCGCCCAGCGAAGGCAGCGCGCAAGTGGCAGCGCGCGTCGCCGCGGCGCGCGCCATTCAGACGCGGCGCTATGCCGCAAGCAAAACGCCGATTCGCAGCAACGCCGAAGTCGATGGCCAAGCGCTCGAAGAGGTCGCCGGTCCCGATGCCGAAGGCCGCAAGCTCCTCACCGATGCCGCCGAACGCCTGAAGCTGTCGGCGCGCGGCTACCACCGCGTGCTGCGCGTGGCGCGCACGCTCGCCGATCTCGCCGGCTCGGAGGGCGTGCGGAAAATCCATATCGCAGAGGCGCTCAGCTATCGGCGTTTGCCGCTGCCGCGCTGAGCGCGGGATTCGTCGATATGCCGCGCTGAGCGCGGCGTTCGTTAAAATGGGGCGCGCTGAATTCCTATGAGACCGTCGCGCCGGGCTCCCAGGCGTTCGGCAAGCCTTCGAGGCTGCCGGCCCGCGACAGATAGTCGACGAATTCCGCCACGGCTTCGAGATGCTCGTCGGCGAGGAAGTAATGGACGTTGCGCTTGTCGGTCGTCGCCTTGACCTTATGCACCACGCCGATCTTTTCCAAACGACCGAGCCGGCGCACGATGGTCGAGACCGTTCCGATGTTCGACGTCAGGATGTCGGTGAGGTTCATCGGCTTGCCGCTGACTTGGCCATGACCGATGTGGAGGAGCAAGTCGTAATCCACCCGCGTGCGCAGGAACGGAAAGCGGCTATTTTTATAGGCTCGAATGGTCTTGAGCAGCGCAAAGGCCCGATCGAGGTCGCCGCCGCTGATATCCTGCGCCCCGGCAGGTGGCCGTGTTCGATCCCCCGACATGCCCTCAACTCAGATAATTGAATAATACATTCAATCGATTATATGCACCGCCGTAGGGTTCGTGCGTTGCTAACGATAATCAGTTTGGGAACTAATATCTCTAATCGCGATTGTGCGCGTTTGCACAGCCATAGGTTGCCGAAGAGTGGCCATACGCGGCGACGCGGTGGAATTACTCGGCGGCGGCGACCATGCGGCCCAGCCTGCGGCCGGCAAAGAGATGCAGATGAAAATGCGGGACTTCTTGGCCGCCGTTCACGCCAGTGTTGGCGAGAACCCGGTAGCCCGGCTCCGCTGCGCCGAGATCCCACGCGATTTTTCCGGCGGCGCGGACGAAAGCGGTAATTTCTTCCGGTGATGCCTTGGCAGAAAAATCATCGAACGAGACGTAAGCGCCCTTGGGGATCACCAGGACGTGAACAGGGGCTTGCGGGTTTATGTCGTGAAAGGCGAGGACGTGGGGATCCTCATAGACTTTGTTGCAAGGGATTTCGCCCCGCAAGATGCGGGCGAAGATATTGTTAGGATCATAGCCCTTCATCGCCCTCTCCTCCGCCGACGCTATTTCGCCTTCTTTTTCGTCCAGGCCCGCTTTGCCGGTTTGGCGCGCGCCGCTTTCGCTTCGGCAAGCGCTTCCGGTTTGCGCGACGCCTTCTCGGCGATGCCGGAGCGCACTTCGCGGCGCTTCAGCTCTTTCCACACTTGCGCCGGCTTGACGCCGCAGGCGGCCCACAACACCAAAAGGTGATAAAGCGCGTCGGCGCTTTCCAGCACCAGCGCCTTGCCGTTGTTGTGCGCGCCCTCGATCACCGCTTCGACCGCTTCCTCGCCGAACTTCTGGGCGATCTTGGCCGGCCCGCGCAGGAACATGCGCGCCGTGTGCGAGCGCGCCGGATCGGCGCCACGCCGCGATTTGATGACCGCATAAAGTCCGTCGAGCGTGCGGCCGTCGCTGCCGGCGCCGGCGCCCGGAATCACGCCGATGATCTTCGCCAGGCCGCCCTTTTTGACGCCTCTCGATTTCGCGCCGCTTGATTTCGAACGGGCGTTCTTCTTCGAACCGGATTTGGGCTTTTTCGATTTGGGCTTTTGCGCCACGGCTCTCTCCCTGGCCGGCGGAGATGCGCCGGTCTAAGTCTTATCGCGTCGTAACAGATTTGACTCCGCCTGTCACGGCGGAGGGGGTCAGTTCAGCCGAACCGGTAAACCTGCGGCGCGCATGTGCGACTTCACGTCGCGGATCTTGAAGGTGCCGAAATGGAAGATCGAGGCGGCGAGCACGGCGCTGGCGTGGCCGTCGCGCACGCCGGCGACCATGTGATCGAGCGTGCCGACGCCGCCCGACGCGATCACCGGCACCGGCACGCCATCGGCCACGGCGCGGGTGAGATCGATATCGAAGCCCGACTTTGTGCCGTCGCGGTCCATCGAGGTCAGCAGAATTTCGCCAGCCCCC
>CAZVLU010000072.1:0-8593 GCA_964628235.1 uncultured Rhizobium sp.
CAACGACGAGCGCGAGCAGACGCTGAACCAGCTGTTGGTCGAGATGGACGGCTTCGAGGCGAACGAGGGCGTGATCCTGATCGCCGCCACCAACCGCCCCGACGTGCTCGATCCGGCGCTGCTGCGCCCGGGCCGCTTCGACCGCCAAGTCACCGTGTCGAACCCCGACGTGCTCGGCCGCGAGAAGATCATGAAGGTGCATCTGCGCAAGGTGCCGATGGCGCCCGACGTCGATCCCAAGATCATCGCCCGCGGCACGCCTGGCTTCTCCGGCGCCGATCTCGCCAACCTGGTCAACGAGTCCGCTTTGCTTGCCGCGCGCAAAGGCAAGCGCATGGTCACCATGCAGGAACTCGAAGAGGCCAAGGACAAGGTGATGATGGGCACCGAGCGCCGCTCCATGGTGATGAGCGAGGACGAAAAGCGCCTGACCGCCTATCACGAGGCGGGCCACGCGCTGGTCGGCATCCATTCGCCGGGCCACGATCCGCTGCACAAGGTCACGATCATTCCGCGCGGCCGGGCGCTCGGCCTGACCATGTCGCTGCCCGAGCGCGACCGCTACGGCTATTCCAAGAAAGAGCTGCTGGCGCGCATCGGCATGATGTTCGGCGGTCGCGTCGCCGAAGACATCATCTTCGGCGCGGAGAACGTCACCACCGGCGCCAGCAACGACATCATGCAGGCGACCAATCTGGCGCGCCGCATGGTCACCGAATGGGGCATGAGCGACAAGCTCGGCCCGTTGCGCTATTCCGATAACGAGGAAGAAGTGTTCCTCGGCCATTCGGTGACGCAGCGCAAGACCGTCTCGGATTCGACGGCGGCGCTGATCGACGAGGAAGTCCGCTCGATCGTCGAGGGCGGCGAGGCCAAGGCCCGCGCCATCCTGACCGAGCATATCGACGGCCTGCATGCCATCGCCAAGGGCTTGCTCGAATTCGAGACGCTCAACGCCGAGGATGTCGCCAAGCTGCTGCGCGGCGAGAAGATCATCCGCGAGGACCATGACGAGACGCCGAAGGACACCGGCCGCCGCGCGACGGTGCCGACCACCGGCAGCCGCAAGGGCAACGAGTCCGGCCCGTCGGGTCTGACGCCGGAGCCGCAGCCGGGCGCATAAATCGCCATGCTGCGCGAGCCGGGGGCGAAAGGCTCTGCACTTTCCAACTTAGTCGTTTCCGGACGGGCCGCGCTTTATGTGCGGCCCGATCCGATTCTGTGGCCGGCTAATCGTGAATCGCCGGAAGGGGCGCTGCGTCTCGCCGGCGGCCCAGCCCATATCGAGCGCGTCGAATTGCTGGTGCGCGAGGAGACCCATCCCGCCCATGCGCGGCGCTTCCACGCCTCTGTCGCCGAACTGCGCGGCTGGGCGGCGGGGCAGGGCGGACATACCCACCATGCCGTCAGCGACGCGCTCGACAAACTGTCAGCGAACCGCGCGCCCTTCGCCGGGCTGGCTCATAAACGCCCGCTTATCATGGGCGTCGTCAATGTCACGCCCGACAGCTTCTCCGACGGCGGCAAGCACGCCACAGCCCAAGCCGCCATCGCCCATGGCCAGGCGCTCGCCGCCGCTGGGGCGGACATTCTCGACATCGGCGGCGAATCGACGCGCCCCGGCTCCGACCCGGTGCCCGAAGCCGAAGAGCTGCGCCGCGTCATTCCGGTGATCGAAGGCCTCAAGGCTTGCGGCGCGGCGCTGTCGATCGACACGACCAAAGCCGCCGTGATGACGGCGGCGACCCAGGCCGGCGCCACGATCATCAATGACGTGCGGGCGTTGGAAGCCGAGCCCACAGCGCTCGACGCCGCCGCCGCGAGCGGCGCGTGGGTCGTGTTGATGCATTGTTTGGGCGCGCCGAAAACCATGCAGCAAGCGCCGCATTACGACCATGTGGCGCTCGACCTGGTCGATTATCTCGCCGGACGCATCGAAGCCTGCGAGGCCGCCGGCATCCCGCGCGGCAAGATCGCCGTCGATCCGGGCATCGGCTTCGGCAAGACGCTGGAGCACAACCTCGCCCTGCTGCGCGGCCTGGCGCTGTTCCAGTCGCTGGGCTGCCCAGTGCTGCTCGGCGTCTCGCGCAAAAGCTTCATCGGCCGCTTGACCGGCGAGACCGACCCCAACAATCGCCTGTTCGGCTCGCTCGCCGCCGCGCAAGTCGGCCTCGACGCCGGGGCGGACATTCTGCGCGTTCACGACGTGGCGGAGACGGTCCAGGCTGTGGCCGTCTGGAAGGCGCTTAGGGGACTTTAGCCCCGAGGTGGCGGCGGCCCCTGATTCCGTTGTAGAATCTAGCGATAGTGGATTCACAACGTCTGACACGCCCATGACCCGCAAATATTTCGGCACCGACGGCATCCGCGGCACGGCCAATATCGCGCCGATGACGGCCGATGTGGCGCTTGCGGTCGGCCAGGCGGCCGGCGCGGAGTTCACGCGCGGCGGCCATCGCCACCGGATCGTCATCGGCAAGGACACCCGGCTCTCGGGCTACATGATCGAGCCGGCGCTGGTCGCCGGATTCATCTCGGTCGGCATGGACGTCACCCTGGTCGGGCCGCTGCCGACGCCCGCCGTCGCCATGTTGACGCGCTCCTTGCGCTGCGATCTCGGCGTGATGATCTCGGCCTCGCACAATTCCTTCGAGGACAACGGCATCAAATTGTTCGGCCCCGACGGCTTCAAGCTGTCCGACGAGGTCGAGTCGCGCATCGAGTCGCGCATGGCCGGCGACATCGCCACCACGGTCGCAGCGCCCGGCAAGCTCGGCCGCGCCGTGCGCCTGGAAGACGCGGTCGGCCGCTACATCGAATTCGTCAAGAACACCTTTCCCAAGGGCTTGACGCTCGACGGCATGAAGATCGTCGTCGATTGCGCCCATGGCGCGGCCTACAAGGTGGCGCCCACGGTGCTGCGCGAGCTGGGCGCTGAGGTGATCGCGCTCGGCGTCGCGCCAGACGGCTTCAACATCAACAAGGACTGCGGCTCGACCTATCCGCAGGCCATGATGCGCGAAGTGGTGGCGCAGAAGGCCGATCTCGGCCTGGCGCTCGACGGCGATGCCGACCGCTTGGTCGCCTGCGACGAGAAAGGCCAGTTGCTTGATGGCGACCAGTTGATGGCGCTGGTGGCGGGCAACCTGCACCGCGCCGGCAAGCTCGCCGGCAACACGGTGGTCGCCACCGTCATGTCGAACCTCGGCCTCGAAAAGCATCTCGCGTCGCAGGGCGTGAAACTGGAACGCACCCAGGTCGGCGACCGCTATGTCGTCGAGCGTATGCGCGAGGCCGGCTTCAATGTCGGCGGCGAGCAGTCGGGCCATATCATCCTCGGCGATTTCGCCACCACCGGCGACGGCCTGATCGCGGCGCTGCAAGTGCTGGCGGCCTGCCGCGAAGCGGCCAAGCCGGCAAGCCAGGTGGCGCGGCTGTTCAAGCCCTATCCGCAGCTGCTCAAGAACGTGCGTTACGCCATTCAAGCCAATGGGGGCGGCCAACCGCTCGACGACGAAAAGGTGAAGCGCGCCATCCGCGACGGCGAGGCCAAGCTGGCCGGCAACGGCCGGCTGCTGATCCGCAAGTCGGGCACCGAACCGCTGATTCGCGTCATGGCGGAAGGCGAGGACGAAGCGATGATCGGCCGCGTGGTCGACGACATCGTCGCTGCCGTCGCCCGCGTCGCCGG
This sequence comes from uncultured Rhizobium sp., assembly GCA_964628235.1. Taxonomy (GTDB): domain Bacteria; phylum Pseudomonadota; class Alphaproteobacteria; order SMXQ01; family SMXQ01; genus CAMAVH01. The sequence goes on from CAZVLU010000072.1 coordinate 3,692, forward strand.
CGTGGCCGCTTAAATGAGATGAACGGCCGCGTCCTGATCGTCGCCGGCTCGGATTCGGGCGGCGGCGCCGGCATCCAAGCCGATCTCAAGACCGTCACCGCGCTTGGCGGCTATGCTGCCACCGCCATCACGGCGCTGACCGCGCAGAACACGCTCGGCGTGCAGGGCGTCCATGCGATCGCGCCGGCTTTCATCGCCCAGCAGATGGAGATGGTGCTGAGCGACATCGGCGCCGACGCCATCAAGACCGGCATGCTGCACAACGCCGAAGTGATCGAGACGGTGGTCGCGGCGCTCGAGCGCTTTGCGCCGCTGACCCCGGTCGTGGTCGATCCGGTGATGGTCGCCAAGGGCGGCGCGTCGCTGCTCGATGGTGGCGCCACCGACACGCTCAAGCGCCGCCTGTTGCCGCGCGCCGCCGTTCTGACGCCGAACATCCCCGAGGCCGAGGCGCTCACCGGACGCAAGATCGTCAGCGTCGAGGATATGCGCGCCGCCGCGCTCGCCCTGTTGCAGATGGGCCCGCGCGCCGTGTTGGTGAAGGGCGGCCATCGCGACGGCGGCACGGTCGTCGATCTGCTCGCCGAGATGGTCGAGGGCGAGGTCCGCATCGAGACCTTCCGCAGCAAGCGCATCGACAGCCGCCACACCCACGGCACCGGCTGCACGCTGGCCTCGGCCGTCGCCGCCGGCCTTGCCCAGGACCTCGACTTGGTCGCCGCCGTGCGCCGGGCGCGCGCCTATGTCTTGCAGGCGATTAAAACCGCGCCCGGCCTGGGCCAAGGTCACGGACCTTTGAACCACGGCCATACCATCCGCCCGTTCAAGGGCTGAGCCCCGGACAGCCGCCAAAAGCGCTGAAATCGTCGGCTTTTCGCGACGGGCGCCGCCGCCTCGCGCGTTCATATAAGGGTGGCGGCCTTCCTTGCCGGCGTGGCCAGCGGCAGCCATCTATGAGACAGTTCCGCCCAAGGATGCGTCGGGTCTGGTGATCCGGAGGGCGTCCCTCAGCCAGTGCGGCGGGCGGCGAAAGGCGCGAGACGACATGCGTAAATTATGGGTCGCGGTTCCGGTGATCGGCCTCTTGGTCGGTGGCGCGGCTTATGCCGCCTTTTCCGGCGGCTCGGATGCGCCGAGCTACCGCATGGCCAAGATCGAGCGCGGCGCCATCGTCAGCGGCGTCTCGGCCAGCGGCACGCTGGCCGCCGTCGTCACCGTCCAGGTCGGCAGCCAGATCTCCGGCTTGGTGAAAGAGATTCTGGTCGATTTCAATTCCGAGGTGCGTCAGGGCCAGCTTATCGCCCGGCTCGATCCGGCGACCTTCGAGGCGCGGCTCAAGCAGGCTGAGGCCGATCTCGCGCTCGCCAGGGCAAGCGTGAAAACGCAGCAGGCGTCGGTGATGAAATCGCGCGCCAGCCTCGCCAACACCGAGAAAGACCTGACGCGCCAGCGCGCCCTGTCGAAGGAAGGCTATGCTGCCGCCGCGACGCTGGAAAAATCCCAATCGGCCTACGACACGGCACGGGCCGAACTCGGCATGGCGCAAGCCCAGGTCGAAAATGCCGAAGCCATGGTGATGAAGCAGGAAGCGGTGGTCAACGCGGCGCGCATCGATTTGGATCGCACTTACATCCGCGCGCCGGTCGACGGCACGGTGATCAGCCGCGACGTCGATGTCGGCCAGACCGTGGCGGCGACGATGTCGGCGCCCGTGCTGTTCAAGATCGCCCAGGACTTGCATAAAATGCAGGTCGAGGTGCGCGTCGACGAGGCCGACGTCGGCCGCATCCGCGAGGGCCAGCGCGCCAGCTTCACCGTCGACTCTTTCCAGGGCCGCACCTTCATCGGCAGCGTCTCGCAAATCCGCAAGGCGGCGATGACGATTCAGAACGTCGTCACCTACAGCGTGCTGGTGTCGGCCGACAACGACGACCTGCGCCTGCTGCCGGGCTTGACCGCCAACGTCCGCATCGTCATCGACGAGCGTTCTAACGTGCTGAAAATTCCCAACGCGGCGCTACGCTTCCGGCCGGTCGGCGCAAGCGCGGCCGAGCCCGCTGCGCCGGTCGACGAAGGCGTGCCGGTCGCCGCCGCGCCGCCAGCCGGCCCGCAGCGCGTCGCCGCTCGCGCCAATGAGGGCCAGAGCAACGAAACGCAGACCGTCGAGCAGATGACCAAGCTGCTCGATCTGACGCCTGACCAGCAGCAGCAATTGCGCGCTCTTGTCGCCGAGCAGCGCGAGCGCTTGGCGGCCCAGCGTACGCAGGTGCGCCAGCCCGACGGCCCGCCCGGCGCTCCGCCGGCCGGCGAGGTGTCCGGCGCGCAGCGCGCGAATCTGCAACGCGCCCGCGCCCAGTTCGACACCGCTTTGGGCGCGATTCTGACGCCTGACCAACAGGCCAAGCTGCAGGCGGCGCGCGTGGCGCGCGGCGAAGCGACTGGCGCGCGGCGCGGCCAGGTCTGGGTCATGGAGGGCGGCAAGCCCAAGGCGGTCAATATCGTCACCGGCGTGACCGATGGCGGCTTCACCGAATTGCTGCGCGGCGATCTGAACGAGGGCCAGGAGATCATCGTCGGCCTGAATTTCGGCGCCAAGGCCGCGACCAGCGCCCTGCCGCGCATCGGCTTCTGACAATGACCGCGCCGCTGACTCAGCCAAGCGGCGGAATGCCGCTGATTCAAACCGAATCTCTGACGAAGGATTATCACGTCGGCGGCGGCGTGGTGCATGCCCTCACGCCGCTCGATCTGACGGTCGCGCGCGGCGAATTCACCGCCGTGATGGGTCCGTCCGGTTCCGGCAAATCGACCTTCATGAATTTGGTCGGCTGTCTCGACAGCCCGACGTCGGGCCGTCTGCTGTTCGACGGCGAGGACGTCTCGCGCCTGGCGACCGACGCCTTGGCCGACGTGCGCAACCGCAAGATCGGCTTCGTCTTTCAATCGTTCAATCTGCTCGCGCGCCTCACCGCCGAGGAGAACGTCGAGCTGCCGCTGATGTATGGCCGCACGCCGCGCGCCGCGCGCCGCGCCAAAGCGGTCGAGATGTTGCGGCTCGTCGGGCTCGGCGAGCGCGGCCACCACCGGCCGACGCAACTTTCGGGCGGCCAGCAGCAGCGCGTCGCTATCGCGCGCGCGCTGGTCAACGATCCGCTTCTGTTGCTCGCCGACGAGCCGACCGGCGCGCTCGATACGCGCACCGGCGTCGAGATCATGGCGCTGTTCCAACGCCTGAACGACGAGGGCATCACGGTGCTGCTCGTCACCCACGATCCGGAAGTGGCGGACTATGCCCAGCGCGTCGTCCGCATGCGCGACGGCCAAGTCATATCCGACATCCGCAACCCGGTGCCGGTGCGCGCCGCCGACATTCTGGCGCGCCTGAGCGCGCAAGCGGCGGAATGAGGGCGCAATAGCATGACCTATATGGACTCGCTCATCTCGGCGTTGCAGTCGTTGAAGGTCAACGTGCTGCGCAGCGCGCTCACCACGCTCGGCATCGTCATCGGCGTCGGCGCGGTCATCGCCATGGTCGCCATCGGCGCCGGGGCGGAATCGCGCGTGTCGGAATTGATCAAAAGCCTCGGCTCGAATTTGCTGATGGTGACGCCGGGCAGCGTGACCCAGGGCGGCGTGCGGCTTGGCGTCGGCACCCGCTTCACCTTGACCGAGGACGACGCCGAGGCGATTCAGCGCGAGCTGTCGAACAGCGTGCTGGCGGCGGCGCCGACGGTGCGCGGCGCCGGCCAGGTCGTCTCGGGCAACGTCAATTGGGCGACGTCGATCCAAGGCGTGACGCTGGAATTTTTCGACGCGCGCGAATGGGAGCCTGAGATCGGCCGCCTGTTCTCGCAAGAAGAAGTGACCGGCGCCGGCAAGGTCGTGTTGCTCGGCGCGACCGTGGCGGAAAACCTGTTCGCCGGCGGCGACCCGGTCGGCCAGATGGTGCGCCTGCAAAACGTGCCGCTCGAAGTCATCGGCGTGCTGGCGCGTAAGGGCGAGACGGGCAACGGCGGCGACCAGGACGACACGGTGGTCATTCCCCTTTCGACGGCGAAGAAGCGCGTGCTCGGCGACCGGCAGTTGCGCGGCAATCTCGTCCACGCCATCGCGATCAAGGTCAGCGACGCCAGCCTGATGGGCGAGGCCGAGCGCGACGCGCGCGACCTGTTGCGCCAGCGCCATCGTCTGCGCGACAGCCAGACCGACGACTTCACCATCCGCAACCTGTCGCAGATCATGGAGACGCGCGCCGAATCCTCGCGCGTCATGACGCTGCTGCTCGCCGCCGTCGCCGGCGTGTCGCTGATCGTCGGCGGCATCGGCATCATGAACATCATGCTCGTGACGGTGACAGAGCGGACGCGCGAGATCGGCTTGCGCATGGCCATCGGCGCTCGCGGGCGCGACATCCTCACGCAGTTCGTCATGGAAGCGGTCATGCTGTCGTTGATCGGCGGCGTCATCGGCGTGACCCTCGGGCTCGGCGGCTCGATCTTGATCGCCGAGTTGGCCAATTGGCCGATGCTGATTCAGCCGCAAGCCATCGTCGTCGCCGTGGCCTTTTCCGGCTTCATCGGCGTGTTCTTCGGCTTCTATCCGGCGCGCCGCGCCTCGCGGCTCGATCCGATCGAAGCGCTGCGATACGAATAAAGCCGCAAATTTCGCGGTTTTTAAGGTCTGCGCTCAGCGCAGGCCAGCCTTGTGGCTCCTCCGCATATTGTCATCCGATGGTCGTTGACGGGGCCGGGCGACCCTATTAGTTTCCGCGGCGGGACACACCCCCCCAACGGGGTGCAACTATTCTGTGAGGAATAGCCATATGAAGCCGACCACGCGGCCCGCCAATCCCGATTTCTCCTCGGGCCCCTGCGCAAAATTCCCCGGTTGGACCGTCCAGGC
>CAZVLU010000073.1:0-8558 GCA_964628235.1 uncultured Rhizobium sp.
TGAACCTGGCGATCAACGCGCGCGACGCCATGCCGGGCGGCGGCAAATTGACCATCGAGACCGCCAACGCCTCGTTCGACGAGAGCTACGCCAACCTCAACAATGAAGTCTCGCCAGGCCAATATGTGATGATCGCCGTGACCGACACCGGCACCGGCATGCCGCCAGAAGTCGTCGCGCGCGCCTTCGAGCCCTTCTACACCACCAAGCCGATCGGGCGCGGCACCGGCCTTGGCCTCTCGATGGTCTACGGCTTCGCCAAGCAGTCAGGCGGCCATGCCAAAATCTATAGCGAGCCGGGCCATGGCACGACGGTAAAGCTGTATCTGCCGCGTGCCCGCGGCGCAGCCGCAGCGCCGGTATTCGTCGAGGCCGCGCCCACAGACGAGAAAGGCAACGAAACCATCCTCGTCGTCGAAGACGACGAATTGGTCCGCGCGACGGTCGAACGTATGTTGAAGGAACTCGGCTATCAGACCATCCTGGCGGCGACGGCGGAAGACGCACTGCCGATCCTGGCCGGCGGTGCGCATATCGACTTGCTCTTCAGCGACGTCGTATTGCCCGGCAAGATGGGCGGCCGCGAGCTTTCGGAACGCGCCCGGGCGCTGCGGCCGAATTTGCCGGTGATCTTCTCCTCCGGCTACACGCAAAACTCGATCATCCACCAAGGCCGGCTTGATGCCGATGTCGAGCTGCTGTCGAAGCCTTATAAAAAGGCCGACTTGGCGCGGCGTCTCCGCGCCGTGCTGAACAAGCATAAAGCTTAGACGCGACGCCGCGCGGGAAATGCCGGCCGCTTTAAGCGGCTTTGGAAATAACCGTGTCGGTCGGCGGCTGCGTGCTGTCGAGCGCCGGAAAATCGACGACATAATGGCCGCCGCGGCTTTCGCGACGCAGCAGGGCCGAGCGCAGCACCATTTCGGCGATGCCGGCGAGATTGCCCGCTTCGATCAAATCGGCGCGCGGCCGGCTGGCCAGCATAGCGACGCGGGCCGCCTGCGCGATCGGCGCGAGGACGATTTGGGCGGCGTGCATTCCCTCGACGCTGCGCACGATGCCGGCAGCATCCCACATCAGGCGACGGACCGCCTCTATCCAACCTGCCACCTCTGCGATGGATGGCGGCGCGGCATTGCCGACAGGCGGCGCATCGAACGCCGGCACCAGCGGCACGAACGCCGAATCGAACCGCCGCGCGATGTCGGCGGCGGCGGCATCGGCAAAGACCAAACATTCGAGCAACGAATTCGAGGCCATGCGGTTGGCGCCGTGCAGGCCGCTGAAAGCGCATTCGCCGACGGCGTAAAGCCCCGCCATATCGCTGCGCGCCGCCAAGTCGGTGACGATGCCGCCGCAGGTGTAATGCGCCGCCGGCACCACCGGGATCGGCTGCTTCGCGATGTCGATGCCGACCGAGCGACAATGCGCCGCGATTGTCGGGAAATGCTCTTCGATGAAGCTTCCCGGCTGATGGCTGATGTCGAGATCGACATGGGTCAGGCCACGCGTAGTCATTTCATGGTGAATGGCGCGGGCCACGATGTCGCGCGGCGCCAGTTCGGCGAGCGGGTGCTGGCCGACCATGAAACGGCTGTCCGTTCCAGGCAGCTTCAACTGAGCGCCCTCGCCGCGCATCGCCTCGGTGATGAGGAACGGTTTGTCGCCCGGCATGTAAAGGCAGGTCGGGTGAAACTGGACGAATTCCATGTTGGCGACGCGGCAACCGGCGCGCCAGGCCATGGCGATGCCGTCGCCGGTGGCGCCCTCGGGATTGGTCGCCTGCAGATAGACGCTGCTGGCGCCGCCGGTGGCGAGCACGACGCTGCGCGCCAGGGCCGGCACGACGCGGCCCGTCTCGCGGTCGAGCAGCCAAGCGCCGACGCAGCGCGGCCCGCCCGGGGCTTCACGGTCGATGATCAGATCGATGGCGAGCGTGTTCTCCAACGCCGCGATATTCTGGCGGCGGGCCAATTCGTCTTGCAGACAAAGCTGCACGGCACGGCCCGTGGCATCGGCGGCATGAACGATGCGCCGGCGGCTATGGCCGCCTTCGCGCGTCAGATGATAGTGCAAGCCGTTGGGCAGCGTCGCGCCATCTTCGGTAAGTTCGATGCCGTAAGCGGCCAAACGCTCGATGACGGCGGGCGCGCGCTCCACGACAAAGCGCACGGCATCGGCATGGCAAAGCCCCGCGCCGGCGACCAGCGTGTCCTCGACATGGAGGTCGAACGAGTCGTCGGCGCCGAGCACGCTGGCGATGCCGCCCTGCGCCCAGTTGGTGGCACCCTGCGCCAGCCGGCCCTTGGAGACGACGGCGACCGACAAATGCGCCGGCAAAGCCAGCGCCGCGCCGAGACCGCCGGCGCCGCTGCCGATGATGAGAACGTCGTAGGTCGCCATAGTCGAAAGACCCTATGCCTCAAAGCGGGAGCCAGTTCTCGCACCGCGCCTGGGCGATTTCAACGATGCCTCAGAAATCCTTAATAAATCAATGACCTAACAAACGCCCTTTGGCGCCCGGGCCGATCGCGCGGAGGTCTCTGAGATAGTCGGCGAAGGCCGCCTCCAGGCTGTAGGCCGGCGCCCAATTGAGTTGGGCCTTTGCGGCGGAAATGTCGAGAGGCTGGGTTTTCGATTTCGGCGGCTCGCCCGCGATCACTTCGACTTTCAAGTCGGGCAAAAGCTTGCTCACTGTCGCCTTCACTTCATCGAACGGCGTGACATAGCCGTTGCCGATGTTGAAGAACATCTGCTTGGGCGCTGGCACGATCGTCGCCAGATCGACGGCACGACCGATATCCTTCGCGTAAATATATTCATTGGCCATCGTCTCAGAGGATTTAATGCGCGCCGTCGCGCCCGAAAGGCCCGCTTCGAGCAAGATCTGCATCTTCTCGCCGCCGCCCGAGCCCGACCAGAAATGGCCGAGGCCGAAGACGTTGGCCGGACGTAGCACGACCAGCTCGAAGCCATGCTGGCGCTGATAGGCCTCCAAGATCAGTTCCTTGGCGACCTTCGACGCGCCGTAGCCGCGTCCGACGCCGCCGCGCGGGAAATCTTCCGTCACCGGCCCGTCCGGCGCGCGCCGCCCGTCATAGACGCCGAAGGTGCTGATATGGACCAAGCGCGTCACGCCGGTGAGGCGCACCGCCTCGGCGACGTTCATGGTGCCGAGCAGATTGACCTGCAGAGCCGTGTAAAGCGCGGCATCGACGCGGCCGCCGATCAGGCCGGCGCTATGGACGACAACGGTCGCCTTGTGCGTCTGAATCGCGCTGATGAGCGCCGGCAAATCCCGCACATCGCCACGCACCAAGGCGTAATCCGCCTTACTACCGAGCTTGGCGCGCAGAAAGTCCTCGCGCGGCTCGGGATCGAGGAAGACGACGCGCTCGCCGCGCTTGAAAGCTTCCGCCGCGAAGGACGCGCCGATCAAGCCGGCGCCGGTCACCAAAGTCGTCATGTCGTCTCCTCTAAACGAACCCAAGTCAGTTCGTGTTTATTGTGATGCAGATGAAACAATTGCGCGCCGGGAATCGCGGCGAATTGGCGCAAGGCGGCAAAATCCGTCTCGCCTTGGAATTTAACAGTGCAGACCATATTGCGCGCGAGGCCCGAGTCGATCCAGGCGTTAACCAAGCGATAGAGCCGCTCTGGATAGCAGATCACGTCGCTGAACAGCCAATCGACCGCGCCGACATCCGAAGGCTTCAGCCCGAAGGCGCTTTCGGCGCGGATCGTCACGTTGGGCAAGGCGGCGATCTTGGGATCGAGCGGCGCTTTGTCGACGGCGACGACATGGGCGCCGAGGCCCTGCAACACCCAGGTCCAGCCGCCCGGGCAAGCGCCGAGATCAAGGCAACGCTCGCCCGGCTGCGGATAGCGGCGCAAGCGCGTCAGCGCTTCACAGAGTTTCAGGTAGGCGCGGTTGGGCGGCCCGACGCGGTCTTCGACGAACTGCGCTTCGCCATTTGGAAAGGGGCTATCGCAGCGCGCGGCGGCGAGGATAGTGGTCTCGTCGAGCAGCGTCCAAGAGCCGAGCGCCCCCGCCGGCACCGGATTTGGGAAAACGATGGGCTTGGCGGTGACGACCGGCAGCTTCTCGGTCAGCAGTTTGGCGCGGCGATGATGCTCGACCGTATAGGCGACCCAATTGCGCTGAATGGCGCGCAGCGCCTTGGCCCCCTCGCCGATCGAGGCGATGGGGATGCGCACGACATCATGCCAGATGTTCGCCGCCCAAGCCGATGGCCGCGCCGGCCCTGGCGCCAACAGCAAGCGGCCATGCTCCTGCACGACATCGCCCAAGCCGTCCTGCGCGAGTTCGGCGCGCAAATCGTCCAAGAACCCCTCGGCGGCGAGATAGCCGGTCAGGCCCGTGAGTTCGGGTTGCGGCGGGATCGTGTCTGTCGGATGATCGGTCATCGGGCTGGGAACGTACCCCAGCCCCGCCTTTCGCCATAGGCCCTAGCGCACCAGAAGATACTCCACCGTGGTGACGGCCCGAACACGCTTGTCTGGCGACTGGCTTTCGCCGCTGGCGCCCTCGTCGCGCGCCAGGATGGCGATGACGCCCTGGTTGGCGTTGCGGATGCCCCCGACCTCGCTATCCGACGCGGCGGCGAACTCGCCCGCCGCCGTCTTGGCCGCAGCCGTGGCGCGGCGGATCAGGTCGGGCTTCAGCGCGTTGAGCCGTTCGGCGGTGACGATATAAGTCGGCCCGCCGCCGTCATTCAGCACGATGCCACGTCGCACCAACTCGCCGGCCGACCGGCTCAGGCTGGTCACCTGCTCGATCTTGGTCGAGCGCAACAGCACCGACTGGCCAAGGATGAAGCGCGCTTTGGGATCGGCATCCTTCGGCCGGTAAGGCTGCGCGAAGATGTCTTCGACGGTGAGGCGTTGCGGCACGATTTCGGCCGGCACGAAGCCGCGCTCACGCAAGAAGGCGACGATTTCGCCGATCTGCGCCGACAGGCGGCGCTCGCCCTCGGCGATATCAGCGGCAGTGACGGTGACGCGCAGCGGATAGGTCGCCAGATCGGCGGCGATCTCCTGTTCCGCGACGCCTTTGACAGTGACGCTGCGATTGGCCAAGCGCTGATCGAGCAGCCCCTTGCCGACGAAAAAGCCGCCGGCAGCCAACCCGCCGGCGATGAGCCCGGCTCCGACAAGGCCGGCGACGAGATAGCGAGACATGGCGAAGCGCTCCGCTGAGAGGTGAGAGCGCATCATGGCCGGCGCTGATGTCGCGAGCGGGGAGAAAATGCGGCGGAACTGTGAAAAGAAACGGGGACCATTTGGCCCCCGTTTACGGCTTATGGCGCCAAGGCTATTTGCGCTCTTTCAGCAGGTCGCGGATTTCCGTGAGCAGAACCTCGCTCTTCGGCGGCTCGACCGGCTTGGCTTCTTCGGCTTTGCGGAAGCGGGCCACCTGCTTGACCAGCACGAAGACCGCGAAGGCGACGATCAGGAAATTGATCACCGCATTGAGGAACACGCCGTAGTTGATCGTCGCGGCGCCCGCCGCCGTCGCCGCTGCGAGGTTCGGATAATCGACGCTCGACAAGTTGATGTAGAGGTCGGAGAAATCGACGCCGCCTGTCACCATGCCGATCGGCGGCATTATGATGTCCTTCACCAGCGAATTGACGATGGTGGTGAAAGCCGCGCCGATGATGATGCCGACCGCGAGATCGACGACGTTGCCGCGCGCGATGAACGCCTTGAAGTCGTTGACGAACGCGCCGCCCTTGCCGGCCAACGCTTTGCCTTGTTGCAACATGATGTAACTCCCCTCAACGATTGAACTAACGGCCGAGCAGGCCGCGCAACTGATCCCCAGCGCCGCCGGCGCCGCCGGCGCCGCCAGCGCCACCCGGCAGCCCCTGCAACAGGCCGCCAAGTTTGCTCGCTGCCGCGCGCGACGCCTGCTGGCTGATGGCGCCGATGATCTCGTTCGATACTTCGGCCGGTGTCGCGCCGCCCTTGGCCTTGCCGATGTCACGCAACGTTATCGCCGGCAGTTCGGCATAGGCGTTGGTGTTCGCCTTGGCCAACGCCGGGCTCTTGATCGACACCTGGCCGCCCTGAATGATGACGCGGTCGATGATCAGCTTCTTTTCCAGCTTGCTGCCCGACGACGCGGAGGACGATGATGATGACCCCGAAGCGCCGGACGAGCCGCCACCCAGCTTCGCCGCATAGGCGCTGACGTTCTTCTGGATCGTTCCCAAATTATCGCTGCCGCCGAGGATCGGCTCGTAGGTGATCTGCGGTTTGTCGATCAGCACTTCCTTGATGTGGATGACATCTTTAGTGACGCTCGCCGGATCGATCTGGACTTTGACCTCGCCAAGCGTGAAGGCTTGCGGCGAGGTGAATCCCTTCGGATTGCCGATGCTGACATTGGTGATCTGGCCGCTGCCGTCCTTGATGCCGATCTTGACGCCGCCGACCTTGACCTCGGCCTGCGTCGCCTCGCTGCCGTACTTTTCCATGGCCGTCTTGATAAAGCCGTCGAGACTCGACAGGAAAAAATAAGCCGCGCCGCCGATCAGGACGACGAGCACCACCAATCCGATGGCGATTTTCTTGAGCATTGTGATCCCCTTCGATCTAAGCGGCCCGCCCCGCTCGATATAGGGCCGCATTTGTCCGGCATACGACTGGCGAGGTATGCCGGACCAGACTAGCCGCTGCGGTTTTCCCCGCCAACAGGTTCGTGTAAGATCGCCCCAGAGCCCGCTAAGGCCTTAAAAACAAACGGCGGGCCATGACAGGTTCAACACAGGGAGACTGACGTGAAACATTTGATCGCGGGCATGACTGCGCTCGCCTGCTTGGCTGCTGTGACCCAGCCTGCGCAAGCGCAATCAGCCGCCGATTTTTACAAAGGCAAGACGGTCCAATTCGGCGTCGGCTACGAGCCGAGCGGCGGCTTCGACGCCTACACGCGCGCCGCCGCGCGCTTCATCGGCAAGCATATCCCCGGCAACCCGACGGTCATCGTGCAGAATATGCCGGGCGCGTCGAGCCTGACATACGTGCGCTACTTGAAAGCGCAGGCGCCGAAGGACGGCACGCAATTCGGCATGTTCAACCGCGGGCTGATTCCGAAATCGGTGCTCGATCCGCAGGAGACCGGCATCGATTTCCGCGAATTCACCTGGATCGGCAGCATGAACAGCGAAGTCGCCGTCTGCTATCTATGGGGCGCCAAGGGCGTGAAAACCATCGCCGACATGAAAAAAGCCGCCAGCATCAATCTCGGCGACACCTCGAAAAACAGCGGCGGCTACATCTACACCTCCATCCTGCGCAGCATGAGCCCCGAGAACGTCAAATTGATCCTCGGCTATGCCACCACCGGCCATATCTGGCTGGCGGTCGAGCGCGGCGAACTCGATGGCAATTGCACCGTGCTGACCAGCCTGCAAAGCCAACGTCCGCAATGGTTCACCGAGAACAAGATCGACATGCTGGTGCAATTCAGCGAAGCCAAGCATCCCGACCTGCCGCAGGTGCCGACGATCTTCGAGATGGTGACCTCGGAGAACGAAAAGAAGGCCATCAACTTCTTGATCGCCGCTGAAGCCATCGGCCGCCCGATCATCGGCCCGCCGGGCATGGAGCGGACGCGCACCGAAGCGATCCGCAAAGCCTTCCTTGACACCATGAAGGACCCGGAATTCCTCGCCTTCGCCAAACAAGCCAAGATGGACATGGATGTGGTGCCGGCCGACAAGGCGGCGAAAATCGCCGCCGACATCGCGACGACGCCGAAAGAAGCCTTGGACCTCGCCCGCAAGTTCATGGAGTAACCCTGAGAACGGCCGCCCCGCATGCCCGCCATGGGCTGGGGCGGCCATTTTCCACAGAATCATTGACCCCGCGTCCCTCACGCCATACATAGCCTCTATGGTTTTCCGACTGCGCCTCCTTCGACTTAGCTGATCCGCGCCCCCGGCTCGCCGGGATCACGCGCGGAATTGCATGTCCGCGCCAAGTTGCCCGGACCCTGCCCCTAGTCGAAGCTGTTGGAATTCCTTGACGATGCGCGCCATTTATCCCCATTTTGTGCCCCAACCTGCCGTCTTTGCTGCTCCTGCGGCGCTGTCGGCGCGACTTATCGGCGGCCGCTGATCCCGGCCCGGGTTTCCCGCCCGGTCGATCGCGGCCGCCTTTCGCGCCCCCTCAGGACATTCAGCGATTTGGAGCCTTCCGATGCCGACCATGCCGATTCATAAGTACCGCCCCTTCGCCCCGATCCCCCTGCCCGACCGCCGCTGGCCGAGCCGCGTCATCGCCAAACCTCCGGTGTGGTGCAGCGTCGATCTGCGCGACGGCAATCAGGCGCTCGTCGAGCCGATGGGCCCCGACAAGAAGCGCCGCATGTTCGGGCTGCTGCTGCGGATGGGCTTCAAGGAGATCGAGGTCGGCTTCCCGTCCGCCTCGCAGACCGACTTCGACTTCGTGCGCCAGCTCATCGACGACAAGATGATCCCCGACGACGTCACCATCCAGGTCCTGACCCAGGCGCGCGAAGAGCTGAT
>CAZVLU010000074.1:0-7419 GCA_964628235.1 uncultured Rhizobium sp.
CGGTCGCCCTAGGCTCAGTCGTTGAAGCCGGAGAAGTTGCGGCGTCATGCGCCTCGTGCGGCCGGGCCTGTAGGATCAGGCCGGGGGCCGCCCATTTGCGGCCCTGGCTGGCGACGATGAGGAATTCCCGCCGCCGCTTGAGGCGGTCGAGAACTCCCATAGCCTTAGGCGGAGAGACGCTTGCGGCCCTGCTTGCGGCGATTGGCAAGCACCGTGCGGCCACCGACGGTCGCCATACGCGCGCGGAAGCCGTGCCGACGCTTGCGGACGAGGACGCTGGGTTGATAAGTGCGCTTCACGGGAAAACTCCCTCGGACGGCTTAAAGTTGAATGCAGGGTCCGCTGTATAAGGGTTGAACCCAGGGAAGTCAACGCGGTTTGGCCTGTTTCGTCCGTCTGATGCAGTCTGGCGGTCTTGTTAAAATATATTACATTTCAACTGGTTAAGAAGAAATTTGCGGTCCGGGCGAGGAATCGGCCCGCGCCGCGCCGGAAAAGCCGGGCTTTCAGCGTAAAAAGGGGCTGGCAAACCGGCTCCGGAACCTCGACATGAAGCTCTTTGGGCCACTCCGACGGCGTTTTCGCCCATCGAACGGCCCGCCGCTTGAGGTAAACTGAAGCTCATGCCGGATTCTTCGAAATCGCTGCCGCCGCCGCACCGCAGCCTGTCGGCGCGCCTTTTGGTCCTGACGATGTTCTTCGTCATGCTTGCCGAAGTGCTGATTTTTGTCCCGTCGGTGGCGCGGTTCCGCTCGAACTATTTCGAAGACCGCATTGCCGCCGCCCATCTCGCCGCGCTGGCGCTCGAAGCGACGCCCGACAATCTGCTCAGCCGCGAGCTGCAAGACGAGCTGCTGCGCCACGTCGGCGCCCATAGCGTGGTTTTGCAGCGCCGCGAATCGAAAGCGCTCATCCTGTCCGATGAAACGCCGCTGCAGATCGACGATATGATCAATCTGCGCCGCGAGATGTTCTTCGAGCGCATCGCCGCCGCCGTCGAAACTTTGGTGCAGGGGAAAAACCGCATCGTGCGCGTGCGCGGCCCCTCGCCGCAGGACCAGAACATGACGGTCGAATTGGTGATGGACGAGACGCCGCTGCGCGCCGCCATGTGGGATTTTACCGAGCGCATCCTGTTCGTCTCCGCCGTCGTCTCGTTCGTCACTGCGGTGCTGGTCTATCTGTCGTTGCGCTGGCTGATGGTGCGGCCGATGCGGCGTCTCACGGAAAGCATGATGGCGTTCCGCGAGAACCCCGACGATCCGAGCCGCGTCATCATTCCAAGCCGGCGCACCGACGAGATCGGCTTGGCCGAAGTCGAGCTGGCGACCTTGCAGCAGCGCCTGCGCGCCGCTATCGGCCATCGCGCGCGCTTGGCGGCGCTCGGCGAGGCGGTGACCAAAATCAATCACGACCTGCGCAACATCCTGTCGACGGCGCAGCTCATGTCCGACCGCTTAGGGATGAGCAACGATCCGCAGGTCAAGCGCACCTCGCCGATGCTGATGAAAGCTATCGACCGCGCGATCAATCTTTGCGTGCGCACGATGGATTTCGCCAAGCCGCGCCCCGAGATCATCCCGAGCAGCTTCGGCCTGCGCGATTTGGTGGCCGACGTGACGACCTGGCTGTCGCCGACGTTCGGCGACAAAACCGAGATCGTCAACAGCGTGCCGGCCAACTTCGAGATTTACGCCGACCGCGACCAACTGGCGCGTTTGTTGAGCAATTTGCTGCGCAACGCGGGCGCTGCGGGGTCGACGCGTATCGCGGTTGGGGCGCGCAGCGACAATGCCGGCGGGGCGCCGCGCGTCGTGCTCGACGTCGCCGACAACGGCCCTGGCTTGCCCGAGAACGTGCGCGAGCGCCTGTTCCAGCCCTTCGCCGGTTCGGCGCGCGACGGCAGCACCGGTCTCGGCCTCGCCATCGTGCGCGATTTGGCGCGCGCCCACGGCGGCGACATCGCGCTAATTACCACCGGCGAGTCGGGCACCGCCTTCCGTCTCACCTTGCCGCAGCCGGACGCGCGGCGCGTTCGCGCCTTGCGCGGCGCGCCGGCGCCGCACCCTGCCGAGTAATTGGCTGCCGAGTAAAGTCGAGTCCGTCTATGCCTTGGGATCCTTCGCAATATCTGAAATTCGCCGCGCCGCGCGAGCGGCCGGCGCTCGATCTGCTGGCGCGCGTGTCGGCGGGCAATCCGGGGCGCGTCTATGATCTCGGCTGCGGCAGCGGCAACACGACGCGCTTGCTGCAGCAACGCTGGCCGCGCGCCCGCATCACCGGCGTCGATTCCTCGGCCGAAATGCTGGCCGAGGCGCGCACGACGCAAGCGGCGGGGCCGACGGTGCGTTATCCGCTCGAATATGTGCAAGCCGACCTCGCCACCTGGATGGCCGGCGATCCGGTCGATGTCATTTATTCCAACGCCGCCTTCCACTGGCTCGGCGGCCATGAGCGGCTGTTTCCGAAATTGATGCGCTCGTTGATGGCGCATGGCGCGCTCGCCGTGCAGATGCCGCGCGGCCATGGCAGCCCGCGCATCGACGCGCTGGTCGAGATCGCGCAAGACCCGCGCTGGAAAGATCGTGTCGCGCCGCATCTGTTTCCCGAAGTCGCGCCGCCGGCCGTCTATCACGATTGGCTGGTCAAGGAATCGCGCAGCCTCGATATCTGGGAGACGGAGTATCTGCATGTGCTGAGCGGCGACAACGCAGTGGCCGAATGGTCGCGCGGCTCGGCGCTCGGCCCCGTGCTCGGCGCGTTGAACCCGGACGAGGCGCGAGCGTTCTATGACGCCTACAGCGAAAAGATGCAGGCGGCCTATCCGCAACGGGCCGACGGCACGACGCTGCTGCCGTTCCGCAGAATTTTCATCGTTGCCGTTCGATAGGCTGTAAACTCTCTATAGTTTCAATGGCTTGGGGAAATCCATTTTGCAGCGCGGCATAATGAGCGTACAACGCCGGCCGACCCTGTCGCTGCCTGCGTTGCTGTCATCGCGTCTCAGCCGCTCCCCTTGGGAGGTGCCCCCATGTCGACCATGACTCCCTCTTCGGCCAAACCCGTCACAGTTCCCGAGTTGCGCGCGCGCAAGGGCGGCACGCCGATCGTTTGCCTGACCGCCTATACCGCGCCGATGGCGCGCCGGCTCGATCCCCATGTCGATCTGCTGCTGGTCGGCGATTCGCTCGGCATGGTGGTCTACGGCTTCGACAGCACCTTGCCCGTCACGCTCGACATGATGATCGCCCATGGCGCGGCGGTGGTGCGCGGCGCTGCGCATGCCTGCGTCGTCGTCGACATGCCCTTCGCCAGCTACCAAGCCTCGCCGTTCGAAGCCTATCGCAACGCCGCCCGCATCATGGCCGAGACCGGCTGCGACGCGGTGAAGCTCGAAGGCGGCGTCGAGATGGCAGAGACCGTCCAATTCCTCGCTGCGCGCGACATCCCGGTGCTCGGCCATGTCGGCCTGATGCCGCAATCGGTGCGCGCTGCCGGCGGCTATAAGGTGCGCGGGCGCAGCGAGAAGGACGCCGATCAGGTGATCGCCGACGGCGAAGCCATCGCCCAGGCCGGCGCCTTCGGCCTCGTCATCGAAGGCACCGTCGAGCCGGTGGCGCGCGAACTGACGCAGCGCATCGACATTCCCACCATCGGCATCGGCGCCTCGGCCGCTTGCGACGGCCAAGTGCTGGTGGTCGACGACATGCTCGGCGTCTTCACCGAATTCACCCCCAAATTCGTCAAGCGCTACGCCGATCTCGGCAGCGAGATCGACAAGGCGGCAGCCGATTATGCGCGCGACGTGCGCAGCCGCGCCTTCCCGGCCAGCGAACATCTGTTCGGCGGCGGCCCGTCGTCTCAGATGCCGGGCGGGACCTTGCCGACCGGCAAGTCGCCCAAGCGCGCCTGAGACTTTTCCCATGGATGCCGCCGCGCCGCTCGCCGGCCCGCTCGCCACTGATCCTCTCGCGATCGTCCGCACCGCCGCCGATCTGCGGAGCTGCGTGCTGGCTTGGCACAAAGCGGGCCAGCGCGTCGGCTTGGTGCCGACCATGGGCGCGCTGCATGACGGCCATCTCGCGTTGGCGCGCCGCGCCATCGCCGACTGCGACCATGTCGTCGTCACGCTGTTCGTCAATCCGACGCAATTCGGCCCCAACGAAGATTTCGCGCGCTATCCGCGCGACGAGGCGGCGGACGCCGCCAAGCTCGGCGCGCTCGGCGTCGACCTGCTCTATGCGCCGGATGTGTCCGCCATGTACGGCGAAGGCTTCGCCACCAGCGTGACGGTGGCCGGCTTGACCGACGGCATGGAAGGGGCGGTGCGGCCCGGCCATTTCGCCGGCGTTGCCACCGTGGTCGCCAAGCTGCTCAACCAGGCGCAAGCCGACGACGCCTATTTCGGCGAGAAGGACTATCAGCAGCTCGCCGTCATCCGCCGGCTCGCCAAGGATCTCGACATCGCCACGCGGATTCACGGTGTGCCGACCGTGCGCGAAGCGGACGGCTTGGCGCTGTCGTCGCGCAACGCCTATCTCTCGCCGGCGCAGCGCCAGATCGCACCGGCATTGCAACAGGCGTTGCAAGCGGCGGCGGCGGCGCTGCTCGGCGGCGCTGTCGTCGACAAAAGCTTAGAGGCGGCGCGCGCCGCGATTCTCAAGGCGGGTTTCGACGCAGTGGATTATGTCGAGCTGCGCGATACGCAAAACCTCGCGCCGCTGACGACGCTGAACGGTCGGGGACGGTTGCTGGCCGCCGCGCGTCTCGGCACGACGCGCCTGTTGGACAACGTGGCCGTCGATCCTCGTTGATTCCTAAGCGTCATGGCTGCGCTTGTTGCGGCCATCCACGACTTTTCTTCGATAAAGACCGTAAGGCGTGGATGCCCGGACCAAGTCCGGGCATGACGAATGGATAGGTCTTGCGTCAGCCTGCCTTCTTCAAAGTGATCGCGCCGAGTTGGGCGACGATCTCCTCGACATGCAGCACGTCGGCATATTTATGGTGCAGGTCGAATAGCGCGACCTTGTGCGACAGCATCGAGCGGTCGTAGCAGCATTCCTCCGCCACGCTCATATGAAAGCCGTTGGAGAAGCCTTCGACGGTGCTGGCGCGCAGGCAGCCCGAGGTGCTTTCGCCGCACATGATGACGCTGCGCACGCCGAGCATTTGCAGGTGCGCGGTGAGCGGCGTGCCGAAGAAGCCCGAGGCGCGCTCCTTCTTGATGACGAGATCGCCCGGTTGCGGCGCGAAGTCTTTCCAGATGCGATAGCCGTCGGCCGCTTCGAATTTGCGCTGGCGGTTGGTGGCGACGACGCGCGGATTGGGGTTGGCCGTGGTGTAGATCACCGGGATGCCGGCGGCGCGCGCCGCGGCGAACAGTTTTTTGGTCGGCTCGATGGCGGCCCAGGCATTGATGCCGCAAGAGCCGGGAAACTCTTTGTTCACTTCGGCGACCGGCTTGGGCCCGCCGGCATAGACCTTCTCGTAGAGATCGATGGCGAGCAGCGCCGGCTTGGGACCGATGACGCGCTCGCTGCGATTGAAGAACTCGGCGTAGATCGCCTTTTCGTCGGCAGGGATCACGTCGTCCCAGCAATGATCGGCGCGCACCATCGGTCGTCTCCTCGGGCCATTGGGAGACGCATTTTGGAGCGCGCGACGCTAAATGAGCAAACGAAAAGGGCCGCCCTTGCGAGCGGCCCTTTCGGGATGCGATATGTCGCGACTTTAGCGCACGTAGAGATGCACTTCGCTGCTTTGGGCTTCGGCGCTCGACGTGGCCGACAGGCTCAAGCGGCTGGCCGGCAGGCCCATGCCGGTGAGCGAGCGCATGACGTTCTCGGCGTTGCGGCGCGCCGTCGTCGTGCTGGCGGCGGCCTGGGCGGCGGTGCCGCGGTTGGGCGCGACAGCGACCAGGTCGAACATCGCCTGCGGCCGGCGCTCGAGGGCGCGGTTCACGGCGGTGTAGAGCGCCTGCTGGTAATCGACGTCCTGACGGTCGAAGCGGATGACGACGAGCGGGCGGCGTGCGGCCAGTTCGGCCGGGCTGCTGCTCGCGGCGCTGGCGCGGCCGCCGCTGATCGGCGTGTTCACGTCATAGGCGCGATTGGCCAAGCTGCTGCCGAGCAACTCGCCGTTCTTGATCGCCAGCGACATGGTCGAGAGGTTGCGGCGCTCGTTGGCCAGATAGTTCATCTGGCGCGTGACGTCGTCGTTCAACTCGTTGAGCAAGCGATCGACCAGCACGACCGAGCGGTTGACGTCGTCTTCCAGCACGGAAAGCTGGCGATGGTCTTCGTCGACCGCGCCCGACAGGCCGTAGGTGGCGCGCGTCGTCTCGAGCAGATAGGCGGCGGTCGAGGAGTCGGAGGCGACCTGATTGGCCAGGGTGTTCATCTTGGCGACATCGCTCGAGATGCTGTCGAGCTGCTGCTGCGCCGTGTTCCACTGCTGGACGAGGATCGGGTTGCCCGGCGTGGTGCCGACCTGCAGGCGCGAATTGATCGTCGCCACGCTGGAGTGATAGCGCTGGGCGTTGGAGACCGTCTCGCCGCGGATTTTCTGCAACTGGCCGTTATAGGAACTGACAGAGGCCTGCAGGCGGCTGAGATCGCTGCGCATCGCCGAGATCTTGCGGCCGACGTCGGTGCCGGTCGATTGGCCCGGCGTGACACCTGCGGGTTCGAAGGTCGAGGTGCCGAGCGCCGGCATGGCGCCGATTTCGTTCGGACCGGGCGGAATTTCGACGCGCTGCGGCGTCGTCGGACGGCTGCTCTCGCCGACCATCGGCGGGAACAAGGTGTCGGACACGGCAGCGCAACCCGCAAGAAGCATCGCCGCCGTGAACGCTGCGGCGTAGTTTGTCAATCGGGCCATGTCGACGAATACCCCTATGTCTCCGGCGTGGCGCACGCTCTACTTGTGAAAAGCGCCTCTCGAACGCATGGTTCTATGAGAGCAGTAAACTTTTCACAACCCCTTAATATCCCTGAAATTCTAATGAACTGCCGGCTGCCCTACAAGGGCGATCCGGGGACAAATCTCGCGCCTGCGGCATTGGCCACAGACTGTTGCCGACGGGTGACTGCGCCGCCCATGGGGGCCGGCGGTGGACGGACCCCAGAGCGAATCAGCGCGATTCGGCCGTGAGATAGCCTCCGGCGTGACCCCCGGCAATGCGCCTTGCCAAGGGGGATGCGGTTGAGTAGTGTCCGGCCCTCCAAACGGCCGGCCGGGTTCTCGGCAGGCATTTCGTGCGCTCGTAGCTCAGCTGGATAGAGCATCAGACTACGAATCTGAGGGTCGGAGGTTCGAATCCTTCCGAGCGCGCCATTCCCCTACTATTTTCGCTAAATTCCGCTTCAGGCCCGGTCAATGCCCGGGTGCCGGTTCGGCGCGCCGGAGCTTTGTCCA
>CAZVLU010000075.1:0-7417 GCA_964628235.1 uncultured Rhizobium sp.
GCTGATCGCCTATTCGTCGGTCGCCCATATGGGCTTCGTGACCATCGGCATCTTCACTTTCAACACCCAGGGCATCGAAGGCGCGATCTTCCAGATGCTCAGCCATGGCGTCGTCTCCGGCGCGCTGTTCCTGTGCGTCGGCGTGATCTACGACCGCATGCACACCCGCGAGATAGGCCGCTACGGCGGCCTGGTCCATCGCATGCCGCTCTACGCCACCGTCTTCCTGGTCTTCACCATGGCCTCGGTCGGCCTGCCGGGCACCGGCGGCTTCGTCGGCGAGTTCCTGGTACTGGTCGGCGCTTATCAGGCCAATACCTGGGTCGCACTGTTCGCCACTAGCGGTTTGATCCTCGGCGCCGCCTACATGCTGTGGCTCTATCGCCGCGTCGTATTCGGCCCGCTGACCAAGGACGATCTGAAGAACATCCTCGATCTCGAGGCGCGCGAAGTGGCGATCTTCGTGCCGCTCATCCTCGTCGTGCTGTGGATGGGCATCTATCCGGCGTCCTTCCTGGATATCATGCAGGCTTCGGTCGCCAGCCTCGTCGATCATCACCACGCCTCGGTGGCGCCGGCTGCGGCCGCCGCCGGCGCGGTTCGCTAGGGTAGGGACCAGCCGGCATGACCAGCTTCCAATTCAGCCAATTTCTTCCCGCTCTGCCGGAGGCGTTTCTCGCCGTCGCGGCGATGGCGGTGCTGATGTTCGGCGTGTTCAAGGGCGACAGCCATAGCCGCGCCGCCGGCTGGCTCGCCGTGCTGGCGCTCGCCATCACCGCCGCGCTGGTGCTCGGCTCGCCGGTCAAGACACCGACGGTGACGCTCAACGGGCTCTTCGTGCTCGACAGCTTCGCGCGCTTCGCCAAGCTGCTGGTCATTCTCGGCTCGGCTCTGGCGTTGATCATCTCGCTCGGCTATGTCGAGCGCGAGAAGTTCGCGCGGCCCGAATATGCCGTGCTGTTCCTGCTCGCCACGCTCGGCATGCTGATGATGCTATCGGCCAACGACCTCATCTCGCTCTATGTCGGCTTGGAGTTGCAGAGCCTGGCGCTCTATGTCACGGCGGCGATCCGCCGCGATTCGGTTCGCGCCACCGAAGCCGGTCTCAAATATTTCGTCCTCGGCGCGCTGTCGTCCGGCATGCTGCTTTACGGCGCGTCGATGATCTACGGCTTCGCCGGCACCACGACCTTCGAGGGCTTGGCCAAAGCCTTCTCGGCCGGCGAGCCGCCGGTCGGCGTCATCATCGGCCTGGCCTTCGTGGTCGCCGGGTTGGCGTTCAAGATCAGCGCGGTGCCGTTCCATATGTGGACGCCGGACGTTTATGAAGGCGCGCCGACCTCGGTGACAGCCTTCTTCGCCACCGCGCCCAAAGTGGCCGCCATGGGCTTGCTGGTGCGCGTGCTGGCTGGGCCGTTCGCCGAACTGGCGAGCCAATGGCAGCAGATCGTCGTCTTCCTGGCGGTCGCCTCGATGCTGCTCGGCGCCTTCGCCGCGATCAACCAGACCAATATCAAGCGCCTGATGGCCTATAGCTCGATCGGCCATGTCGGCTACATGCTGGTCGGCCTCGCCGCGGCCAACGAAGCCGGCATCCGCGGCGTCGCGATCTATCTCGCGATCTACCTGCTCGCCAATATCGGCACCTTCGCCGTCATCCTCTGCATGCGCGTGCGCGGCACCATGGTCGAGAACATCTCCGATCTGCGCGGCCTGTCGAAGACCAGCCCGATGCTGGCTTTGGCCTTGGCCATCTTCATGTTCTCGATGGCCGGGATTCCGCCGCTCGCCGGCTTCTTCGCCAAGCTCTACGTCTTCATGGCGGCGATCGAGGCCAAGCTCTATATCCTCGCCGTCATCGGCGTACTCGCAAGCGTCGTCTCGGCCTTCTACTATCTGCGCATCGTCAAACTGATGTATTTCGACGAAGCTGCCGATCCGTTCGACAAGGCGATCGGCACGGAAATGCGCTGGGTGCTCGCCGGTACCAGCGTCTTCACGCTGTTCTTCTTCGTCTGGCCGGCGCCGCTCGTCGCCGGCGCGGCTTGGGCCGCCAAGGCCCTGTTCCCGGGATAACGTGGGCCAGCCCGCGGGCCTCGATCCGTTTTACCGCCTCGTGCGTCTGGGCGAGACCGCCAGCACCAACGATGACGCGCGCCGCATGGCGATCGAAGGCGCTGCGGACGGCACGCTGATTTGGGCCGAGCGTCAGACGTCCGGGCGTGGCCGCCGTGGCCGCCGTTGGGAAAGCCCGGCGGGCAATCTCTACCTGTCGCTGCTGCTGCGTCCCGCTGTGCCCTTGGCGCGGGCCGGGCAGATCGGCTTTCTCGCAGCGCTCGCCATTGCCGAGACTTGCGCTGCGCTGCTCCCGACCCACGCCGTCGCCTGTAAATGGCCGAATGATGTTCTGATCGATAGCAAGAAGGTCGCCGGCCTGCTGCTGGAAAGCGAAGCGCAGCCGGATGGTCGCGTCGAGTGGCTGGTGCTCGGCCTCGGCGTCAATGTCGCCAGCCATCCCGAGGGCATGGAATTTCCGGCGACGTCGCTGACGGCCGCAGGCGGCACGGCCGAGGTCGAAACCGTCATGGCGATGGTCGCGAACGCTTTTGCCGTCTGGTATCGCTGCTGGCTGGCCGATGGTTTCGCGCCGGTGCGCGAGGCTTGGCTGGCGCGCGCGGCGGGGATCGGCGGACCGGTGCGCGTGCGCTTCGAGACCCGCACGGAGGAGGGGATTTTTGCCGGCCTTGACGGCGAGGGAGCTCTGCTTCTCCATAAGGCCGGCGCGGCGGCGCCGTTGCGGGTCACCGCCGGAGACTTGTTCTTTCCTGCCGCGACAGAGAAGGCCTAACCATGTTGCTCACAATCGACTGCGGCAACACCAACACCGTCTTCGCCGTCTATGATGGCGACGTGCCGCGCGGCGAATGGCGCATCTCGACCGATGCCCGCCGCACGGCGGACGAATATGCCGTGTGGCTCGTGCAGTTGATGGGCATGCAAGACCTGCGGCGCGAATATGTCGATGGCGCGATCATCGCCACGGT
Source organism: uncultured Rhizobium sp. (assembly GCA_964628235.1). GTDB lineage: Bacteria > Pseudomonadota > Alphaproteobacteria > SMXQ01 > SMXQ01 > CAMAVH01. The sequence goes on from CAZVLU010000075.1 coordinate 3,045, forward strand.
GGTGCCGGGCGCGCTCTTCGCGCTCAAAACGCTCTGTCGCCGCTTTTTCGAGGCCGATCCGTTGGTGGTCGGCGAGCCGGGCGTGAAACTCGGCATCAAGGCCGCCGTCGACAATCCGCAGGAAGTTGGCGCCGATCGCCTAGTCAATGCCGTCGCCGCCCATGCGCGCTATCCGGGCGATCTCATCTTGCTCGACTTCGGCACCGCGACGACCTTCGACGTCGTCAACGCCAAGGGCGACTATGTCGGCGGCGCCATCGCGCCCGGCATCAATCTGTCGATCGAGGCGCTGCATATGGCCGCCGCGCAACTGCCGCGCATCGGCGTGAAGAAGCCGGCGACTGTGATCGGCAAATCGACCGTGCCGGCCATGCAGTCCGGCGTATTTTGGGGCTATGTCGGCCTCATCGAAGGCATCATCGCGCGCATGACGGCCGAGATCGGCGCCAAGCCGACCGTCATCGCCACCGGCGGCCTGGCGCCGCTGTTCATCGACGCGACGCCCATCATCAATCACCTCGACGCCGATCTGACCGTGCGCGGTTTGGTCGCCATTTGGCGAAAGAACAAACCGAAATGAAGTCCGTCAGCGTACCCGCGTCCGGCACGCCCGCCGATATTCTGCGCCAGCGCGAGGAGATCGCCGCCGTGCTGGCGGCGGCCAAAGACGGTCTCGTCTATCTGCCGCTCGGCGGCGCCGGCGAGATCGGCATGAACATGTATCTCTACGGCTGCAAGGGCAAATGGCTGATGGTCGAGTGCGGCATCGGCTTCGCCGACGAGAGCATGCCGGGCCTCGACATCATCATGCCCAATCCGGCCTTCATCGCCGACAACGCCAAAGACCTGGTCGGCATCGTCCTGACGCACGCCCACGAAGACCATCTCGGCTCGGTTGCGCATCTGTGGCGCAAATTCCGCAAGCCGATCTACGCCACGCCCTTCGCCGCCGGGCTGTTGCGCGAGAAGCTGGGCGAGGCGGGTCTGCGCGACGAAGCCGAGGTGACCGAGGTCGCCACCGGCGACCGCATCAAGCTCGGCCCGTTCGATGTCGAATTCGTCGCCGTCACCCATTCGATCCCCGAGCCGCAAGCGCTCGCCATCCGCACGCCGCACGGCACCGTGCTGCACACCGGCGATTGGAAGATCGATCCCCAGCCGCTGCTCGGCGACGTCACGGCGCAGGACCGCCTGAAGGCGATCGGCGACGAAGGCGTCGACCTGCTGGTGTGCGATTCGACCAACGTCATGGTGCCCGGCGAGGCCGGTTCGGAAGCCGATGTGCGCGACAAGCTGATCGAGGTGATCGGACGCTATAAGCACCGCGTCGCCGTCGCTTGCTTCGCGTCGAACGTCGCCCGTATCGAGTCGCTGACCAAGGCGGGCCTCGCCAACGGCCGCCGCGCCGCCTTAATCGGCCGCTCGCTGTGGCGCATGACGGAAGTGGCCTATGCCTGCGGCTATTTGCGCGATCTGCCGCCGTTCTTGACGGAACATGACGTCGGTTACCTGCCGCGCAATGAAATTCTGCTGATCTGCACCGGCAGCCAAGGCGAACAGGGCGCCGCGATGACGCGCATCGCCGCCAACGAGCATCCGCATATCGTCCTCGACACCGGCGACGTGGTGCTGTTCTCGTCGCGCAAAATCCCCGGCAACGAAAAACCGATTTATAAAACGCACAACCAACTCGCCAAGCGCGGCGTCGAGATCGTCACGGACCGCGACGAGTTCATACATGTCTCGGGCCACCCGGCGCGCGACGAATTGACCAAGATGTACGGCTGGATCCGTCCCAAGCTCGCCGTGCCGATGCATGGCGAAATGCGCCATCTGATCGAGCATGTCGCTTTCGCCGGCCTCATGGGCGTGCCCGACGCCAAGCTCGTCACCAACGGCCAGGCGCTGCGCGTGGCACCAGGTCCGGCGGAGATCGTCGGCGGCGTGCCCTTCGGCCGCTTGGGGCTCGACGGTAAGCGCTTGATCGGCCTCGATGACCGCATACTGTCGGCGCGCAAGCGCATGACCTTCAACGGCGCCGCCATGGTGACGGTGGTGATCGACCAGAAGGGCAAGCTGGTGGCCGATCCGCAGGTCACCGTGCAGGGCCTGTCGGACGATCCGCTCGACGACACATCGCGTCGCGCCCTGATCGCCGGCGTCGAAGTCGCCGTCGAGAAGCTGTCGCGCACCGACCGTGAGGATGACGAGATGATCGAGGAGGCGGTGCGCTTGGCCGTGCTGCGCGGTTTGCGCGCCGAGCACGGCAAGCGGCCCTTGACTCAAGTGCATGTCGTGCGCGTCTAGGAGGCGGCGATGAATTGGTTCACCGGCATCATGGTCTATGTCATCCTCTGGTGGCTGGTGTTTTTCACCACGCTGCCGTTCGGCGTGCGCCCGCCGGAGCATGTCGAGACAGGGCACGACATCGGCGCGCCGGAAAAGCCGCGTTTATGGCTGAAGGCGCTCATCTCCAGCGTCATCGCAGGCGTGCTGTTCGGCGTCTTCTACTACGTCGTTGACGCCGATTTGATCTCGTTCCGCCGGATGTCGATATGAGCGGCTATTGCGACTATGCGCCGGGCGATCCGGTTCATGCGTCCTATCACGCGACGGAATACGGCTTTCCTCAGCGCGACGACAAGGTGCTGTTCGAGCGCTTGATCCTCGAGATCAACCAGGCGGGCCTGTCGTGGGGCACGATCCTCAAGAAGCGCGAGAGCTTCTTCAAAGCCTATCGCGGCTTCGATATCGCCAAGGTCGCCAAGTTCGGCGACAAAGACGTCGCACGCTTGCTGGCCGATGCCGGCATCATCCGCAACCGGTTGAAGGTCGCGGCGGCCATCGAGAACGCCAAGCGCTTGCTGCCGATCATCATGAGCCACGGCAGCTTCGCCGCCTGGCTCGACGACCATCATCCGCTGGAGAAGGCGGCGTGGGTCAAGCTGTTCAAGAAGACCTTCGTCTTCACCGGCGGCGAGATCACCGGTGAGTTCTTGATGAGCCTCGGTTATTTGCCGAACGCGCACGGCGCCGATTGCCCGATTTATAAAAAGCTCGTCAAACTCTCGCCGCCGTGGCTTGTCGCGGAGAAGCTGGCGAAGGGGCGCAGAAAAAAATAAATCCCGCCGCCCCGCGGGCGCAGCCCGCAAAAAATTGAGTCGGCCTACATGGTCGTGCTTATAAAAAAATAAATCCCGCCGGCCGTCGGCGGGATTTATGGGCAGTCTTCCCTGATGATGGGGTGCTCGCCACGGGATCATATCGCTGGGCGCGATCGCGGGTCGGGCGGCGTCGGCTGCGCGAGAACCCGCGCCGGCGCTTGTTTTTTTGCCAGTCTAACGGTCTCGCCGACCCCGGCAATGGGACCTTAGGCATAGCATTTTTGGGCATTTAATCCTGCCACCGGCTTTCCCAAAGGATCAGGTGGTTGTTACGGGGATTTTAACCTTTCTAAGCTATCCCCGGAGAATGGACAGCCTCGCCCGCCGCCCGTATCGCCCTCTGCCGCCCATCCGCCGTTTCCTGGCGCTGGGAGCGGTTTTGGCGGCCTATTGGGTCGTTCCGGGCCTCGCACAGCAGCGTCCGCCCTTGGCCCCTGAGCAGGGCGGCCTGGTGGTCCTCAAACGGTCCGACTGCACCCGCCTGACCGCCCATGTGCCCTCGGCCGACGTCACCTATCAGCCCGGCGTCGATGCGCGCGGCCGTCCGGTCGTGCCGGCCGATCTGCCCGGCACGCCGCAGATCGTCATGCCAGAGGATGTCACCATCGCCATCACGGTCGATCTGCAGCAGCGCTTCGGCATTCCGGCGACCTCGAGCTTTTATAAGCCCGAGGCCGGCATCGGCAGCGTCGTGGTCAAACCCGACGGCAGCGCCACCTTCAACGGCCAGCCGCTGACCAACCAGGAGCAGAGTGCGCTCGCGTTCTTGTGTCAGCGCCAAGGTCCTTTAGGCCGCTGAAGCCGGCGCGAAAGATTGCGCCAACCCCTTGCATTGCCTAAAGTCTGGCCCGCGCGCCGCCCGGCGTTCGCGAGCTTGTTCAGACTAGGATTCCCATGCGTCTCTCGACTTACTTCCTGCCGACCCTGAAGGAAAACCCGACGGAGGCGCAGATCGTCTCGCATCGCCTGATGCTGCGCGCCGGCATGATCCGCCAGAGCGCCGCCGGCATCTATTCCTGGCTGCCGCTTGGCCTCAAGGTGCTGCGCAACGTCGAGCAGATCGTGCGCGAGGAGCAGGACCGGGCCGGCGCCCAGGAGCTGCTGATGGCGACTTTGCAGCCGGCCGAGCTGTGGCGCGAGTCGGGCCGCTTCGACGCCTACGGCAAGGAGATGCTGCGCATCACCGACCGTCACGAGCGCGATATGCTC
>CAZVLU010000076.1:0-7324 GCA_964628235.1 uncultured Rhizobium sp.
TTGGCGGCGCAGACGAAGGCGAGCGCGATGCCGGTGTTGCCCGAGGTCGGCTCGATCAGCACCGTGTCGGCTTTCAAGCGGCCCGAGGCTTCGGCGGCCTCGATCATCGCGAGGCCGATGCGGTCCTTCACCGAGGCGAGCGGATTGAAGAATTCCAGCTTGGCCAACAGCTCGGCCTTGCAGCCGTCGGCTTGCGACAATTTGGGCAGGCGCACGAGCGGCGTGTTGCCGATGGTGTCGAGGATGCTGTCGTAGATGCGTCCGCGCTCGCCGGATTTCATCGGGCCCGCCGTGATCGGCATATCGTCCATCTACGCGTCCCTTTTTAAATCGTCTTAAATCGTGAAATCCAGGCGCTGGCGCGCCTCGCTGTCGACGCCGGCGCCATGGGCTTTCAAGCAGAGGTCTTCGATGCTGATCTTGTCGAGTTGATCCATCATCTGCGCCTGGATGTCGGCCCACATCGGACGCACCACCTGCTTGCCAAGCTCGGACGCGGATTCTTCTTCGGTCAACGGCTCGGCCGGATCGAGCGCCGCGACGACGCGGGTGATTTCGCCGACCGTGATGCGGCGGCGCTCGCGCGCCAGCAGATAGCCGCCGCGCGGGCCGCGCACGCCGGCCAACACGCCGGCGCGGACAAGCTGCTGCAGCACTTGCTCTAGATAGCGGCGCGGGATGCCTTGCCGCGCGGTGATCTCGCGGCTTTGCACCGGCTGGCTGCCCGAGTTGTAAGCGATGTCGAGCACCGCCTCGATGGCGAAGAGGAGTTTCTTGGAGAGCTTCAACATGGGGCCTTCATCGCGTCTTGGCGTGTCAAATTTTACCGAGTCAAATCTTGATGGTCTCGACGCCGGTCGAGCCGAAGCCGCCGATGCCCCGCGCCGTGTCGTCGAGCGTCGTCTGTTCGTCCCAGGCGATGCGCGTCACCGGCGCCACCACCATCTGGGCGATGCGCAGGCCGCGCTCGATGCTGAACGGTTCGCTGCCGTGATTGATCAGGATCACTTTGATCTCGCCGCGATAATCGCCGTCGATGGTGCCGGGAGAATTCAGAACGGTGATGCCGTTCTTGGCAGCGAGGCCGGAGCGCGGGCGGACTTGCGCTTCGAAGCCGCGCGGCAGGGCGATGGCGAGGCCGGTCGGCACGAGCGCTCGGGCGCCCGGCTCGAGGCGCAGCGGCTCGTTGATGGCCGCCATCAGATCGAGGCCGGCGGCATCCGCCGTGGCGTAGGCCGGCAGCGGCAGATCTTGCGCATGGGCAAGGCGGGTGACGGCGACGGAGATCGGCAGCGTGCTCATGGGCCTAAGCGACTTTCGACAGGTGATCGCGGATGCGGGCGGCGAGCTGGTCGGCGACGGCGTCCTTCGCCATGCGCGGCCAGTCTTCGACGGCACCTTCGGAAATGAGATGCACGGTATTGTCGTCGCCGCCGAACACGCCTTTGCCAGCCGAGACGTCATTGGCGACGATCCAGTCGCAATTTTTCTTGGCGCGCTTGGCCTGGGCGTTGGCGACGACATTCTCCGTCTCGGCGGCAAAGCCGATGACGAGGCGCGGTCGCGCGTTGCCGCCAATGTTTCCTGGGGCAGCGAGCGCCGCGAGGATGTCGGGGTTCTCGACCAACTCGAGCGCGGGGGTCACGCCGCTGCCCTTTTTCATCTTCTGGCCGGCAGCGTCCTTGGCGCGCCAGTCGGCGACAGCAGCGGCACAGACGGCGACATCGGCGGGCAGCGCCGCCTGGCAGGCATCCAGCATCTCGCGCGCTGATTCGACATGGACGACGCGGACGCCGGCCGGATCGGGCAGCGCCACCGGGCCGGAGACCAGCGTGGTGTCGGCGCCGAGGCGGGCGAGCGCTGCGGCGATGGCGTGGCCTTGCTTACCCGACGAGCGGTTGCCGATGAAGCGTACTGGATCGATGGCTTCGAAGGTCGGCCCGCTGGTGACCAGCGCGCGCTTGCCGGCGAGCGGCGCGCTTGCCGCGAAATAGGTTTCGATGGCGGCGACGATGTCCATGACATCGGCCAAGCGGCCGTCGCCGACTTCGCCGCAAGCGAGATTCCCGGCGCCGGGGCCGACGAACAGCGTGCCGCGGCTCATCAAGGTGGCGATGTTGGCGCGCGTCGCGGGATGCTCCCACATGCGGCTGTTCATCGAGGGGGCCGCCAGTACGGGCTTGTCGGTGGCGAGCAGGACGGTGGTGGCGAGGTCGTCCGCGAGGCCCTGGGCCATGCGCGCCAGGATGTTGGCGGTCGCAGGCGCCACGACCAGCAGATCGGCTTCGCGCGACAGGCGGATATGGCCCATTTCGCTTTCGTCGGTCAGCGAGAAGAGGTCGCCATAGACCTTGTCGCCGGACAGGGCGGCCAAGGAGAGCGGCGTCACGAACTTCGCACCGGACGCGGTCAGCACAACGCGCACGCTGGCGCCGCGTTCGCGCAGACGGCGGATCAGATCGAGGCTCTTGTAAGCCGCGATGCCGCCCGCGACGAGAAGCAGGATGCGTTTACCCGCCAGCATGAGGGGTGTTCCGAAAGGAATTTACGATGAAGTAGTGTGAATAAAATAGGGCCCGCCCCGGCGCGGCGCAAGGGGGCCTATAACTTATTGATATATCTATCTAATCGAGCGCCGCGACAAGGATAAGCACGGCCAGCAGGGCGGCGATGGCCCAAAGCGCGAAAGGGGCCGTCTGGGCGGCGGGATCGGCGCGGCGCGGCGCGGTTGCGGCGGGTGTCCGGGGTTGCGTCAGGTCGTCTTGGGCGAGCCGTGCCGCCGCCTTCTCGAGATTGGCCAGGGTCTGCGGCAGGCGTTCCAAATGGCCCAGCAAGTCGCGGGCGCCGTCGCGCAGGCGGGCCTGCGGCCCAAGATTGCCGATCACCCAGTCTTCGATCTGCGGCCGGGCGAGCCGCCACATGTTCACATGCGGATTGAGGACGCGGCCGATGCCTTCCATGGCGACCATGGTCTTTTGCAGCAAGAGAAGCTGCGGCTGCGTCTCCATCTGGAAGCGTTCGGTGACCTGGAAGAGCTGGCCGAGCAGGCGACCGATGGAAATTTCGTCGAGCGGCAGGCCGAGGATCGGCTCGCCGATCGAGCGGCAGGCCTGCATGAATTCTTCGAGCGGCTGGTCGGCCGGCACGTAACCCGCCTTGAAATGCACTTCGGCGACGCGGCGATAATCGCCGTCGAGAAAGCCGATGAACATTTCGCCGAGGAAGCGCCGCGTTTCCATGTCGAGCCGGCCCATGATGCCGAAGTCGACCGCTTGCACCGCGCCGTCGGCGCCGACCGACAGATTGCCCGGATGCAGGTCGGCGTGAAAGAAGCCGTCGCGGAACACCTGGTTGAAGAAGGCGGCGGAGGCTTCGGTCAGCACGTCGTTGGGATCGAGGCCGGCTGCCACCATCGCGGCGCGGTCGTCGATCTTCAGGCCGTAGATGCGCTCGAGCGTGAGCACGCGGCGCGCCGTGCGCCGCCAATCGACGGCGGGCACGCGGAAGCTGTCATCGCCGTAAAAGTTTTCCGCCAGCTCGCTGGCGGCGGCGGCTTCCATGCGCAGGTCCATCTCGGTGGCGACGACGCGCGCGAAGGTGGCGACGACCTCGACGGGCTTGAGACGGCGCAAAGATGGCTGCACGCGCTCGATCCATTCGGCGGTCCACAGAAACAGTTCCAGATCGCGCGCGAAGGCGCGCTCGATGCCGGGCCGCAGGATTTTCACCGCGACATCGCGATGCGTCGCGACGCCGTCTGCGTCGATGTCCTGCACGACGGCGAAATGCACTTGCGCGATCGAGGCGGCGGCGATCGGCGTTTCGTCGAAGGAGACGAACAAGGCCTCGATCGGCTTGTCGAACTCGCGCGCGATGGTGGCTTTGGCTTCGGCGGTGGGGAAGGCGGGCAGGCGGTCTTGCAGGCCCGACAGGTCGTCGGCGACGTCGGCGCCGATCAGATCGGGGCGCGTCGATAGCGTTTGGCCGAGCTTGATGAAACTCGGGCCCAATTCGCGCAAGGCGAGCGCCAAGCGTTCGCCGGGGCGGAGAGCGGTTTTGCGTCGCACGCTGCGCGAGAAGAAGCGCACCGGCCAATCGATGACGGCGGGCAAGCGCAAGACGTCGAGCGGAAAGAGCGCGTCGTGACGGCCGAGCGTCCAGGCGATGCCGGCAAGGCGGGCGAGATTGCGAAGGTCACGCAACATGAGTTGGGCTTACAGCCGCCAGGCCGAATGAAGCGCCGCGATGCCGCCCGACAGATTGCGCACCTTCACCTGATCGAAGCCGGCTTGGGAGATTCGCTCGGCGAAGGCGGCCTGCACCGGGAAGCGGCGGATGCTTTCGGCGAGATAGCGATAGGACGGGCCGTCCTTGGCGACGATCTCGCCGAGTTTGGGCAGCACGGTGAAGGAATAGCGGTCGTAGATCGGGCCGAGCAGCGGCAGCGCCGGCTTGGAAAATTCGAGGCAGAGGAAACGCCCGCCGGGCTTGAGCACGCGATAGGCTTCGCGCAAAGCGGCATCCAAGTCGGTGACGTTGCGCAGGCCGAAGGCGACGGTATAGGCGTCGATGCTGGCGTTCTCGACCGGCAAGCGTTCGGCGTCGGCGGCGAGGAATTGCAAACTGCCGCCCAGGCCGCGCTTGGCGGCGCGCTCGGCGCCGACCTCGAGCATCGCCGGGTTGATGTCGGACACGGTGATATGGCCGCCCTTCGCCGCCAGCACAGCGGGGCCGCCGACGGCGCGCAAGATCGAGGTGGCGATATCGCCGGTGCCGCCGGCGACGTCGAGGAAGGTCCACTGGGCGCGCGGCATGAGCCAGTCGATCATCGCTTGCTTCCACAAGCGATGGACGCCGCCGCTCATCAGGTCGTTCATCAAGTCGTAGCGCTTCGCGACGCGCGCGAAGACGCCGCCGACCAGCGCTTTCTTTTCGCCACGCGGGACTTGCTGAAAGCCGAAATCGACGGTCTCGGGCGTTTCGCCCGGAATGTCAGGGACTTGCTGTGAGGACATAGCCTCAAGATAGCCGAGGCGACCGCCTTGCGCTACCGTGCGCAACCCCTGGTTCCCCTCCTGTTTTAGGGGCGTTTTCGCCCTATATTGCGGACATGCCCGAGCTTCCTGAAGTCGAAACCGTCTGCCGCGGACTTGCCGCAGTGATGACCGGCGAGCGTCTCGCCCGGGTTGAGAACCACCGCGGCAATCTGCGCATCGCGCTGCCCGAGGGCTTCGCCGCGCGTCTGACGGGGCGTCGCGTCCTCAAATTGGAACGCCGCGCCAAATATATTCTGGCGCGGCTCGACGACGGGCTGATCTGGTTGATTCATCTCGGCATGTCCGGCCGCATGAGCATTTTGCCCAAAGGCCATAACCAGCCGCCGCTCGGCCGCCACGACCATGTCGTGTTCGAGATGGGCTCGGGCGTGCAGGTGCGTTTCAACGACGCGCGCCGCTTCGGCTTGATGACCTTCATCGAAGGCGACCCCAAGGCCCACCCGCTCCTGAAAGACATCGGCCCTGAGCCGCTCGGCGCCGAGTTCACCGGCGCGGTGCTGGCGGCGGCGCTGAAGGGCAAGAAGACGCCGATCAAGTCGGCGCTCTTGGATCAGCGCGTCGTCGCCGGCATCGGCAATATCTACGCCTGCGAGGCGCTCTACCATTCCGGCATCTCGCCCAAGCGCTCGGCCCATCTGGTGCAGGGCGAGCGGGCGGATCGGCTGGTTGGGGCGGTCAAGGAGGTGCTCAACGCGGCCATCGCGGTCGGCGGCTCGACCCTGCGCGATCATCAGCAGCCGTCGGGCGAATTGGGCTATTTCCAGCATCATTTCGCCGCTTATGACCGCGAGGGCGGCGAATGTCGGGTCTGCGCGGCAGCAAAAGCGCCGAAAAGCCCGATGATCAAGAGAATGGTCCAAGCGGGCCGCTCGACATTTTATTGTGCAGTGCACCAACGGTGAGATAACGTCGGCCCCGACCTGAGGAGAGCCCGCGTGCCGCGCCTGATTACCCCTTTATTCATTGCCTTTACCCTGTTGGCCGCCGCGCTGACCGTTGCCCCGGGCGCGCTTTTGGCGCAAAGCCGGCCGCAAACGGCTTTTCTCAGCGTGATCCAGGACGTCCCCCTGATGCCGGGCCTGACCGAGCGGCCGGACGCTGCCGTGCTGTTCGACAAGCCCGAGGGCCGCATCGTCGAAGCCGAGGCGACAGGGCGGCTGGTCCGCGCCGAGGTGCTGAAATTCTACGCCGCCAGCCTGCCGCAGCTCGGCTGGCGCGCGCGCGGCGAAGGCCGCTTCCTGCGCGACCGCGAGGAACTGGCGCTGAGCTTCGCCAGTGGTGCGGGCGGCGTCATCACCGTCCGCTTCACCCTATCGCCCGATCGCTGATTCATTCCATTTCCAGTCCTTCAGGAGAGCGCCATGGCCTTTGAGTTGATTATCGTCGAGACCCGCGAGGCCGTCGGCCTGATCACCCTCAACCGGCCGCAGGCGCTCAATGCGTTGAACACGCAGCTGGTGCAGGAGATGGGCGAGGCGGTCGGCGCCTTCGACCGCGATCCGGCCATCGGCTGCATCGTCATCACCGGCTCCGAAAAGGCCTTTTCCGCCGGCGCCGACATTGGCGAAATGAAAGACAAGTCCTTCGCCGACGCCTATCTCGAAGATTTCATCACCAAGGATTGGGAAGCGGTGGCGCGTTGCCGCAAGCCGGTGATCGCCGCGGTCGCCGGCTTCGCGCTCGGCGGCGGCTGCGAGATGGCGATGATGTGCGACATCATCCTTGCCGCCGACACGGCGAAATTCGGCCAACCGGAAATCACCATCGGCGTGCTGCCGGGCGCCGGCGGCAGCCAGCGCCTGACGCGCGCGGTCGGCAAGGCCAAGGCGATGGATATGTGCCTGTCGGGACGCATGATGGACGCGGCGGAAGCGGAACGCGTCGGCCTGGTCAGCCGCGTCGTGCCGGCCGCCGATCTGCTCGCTGAAGCGCTCAAGACGGCAGGCAAGATCGCCCTGCAATCGCGCACGGCCGCTCTGATGACCAAGGAATCGGTCAACCGCGCCTTCGAGACCTCGCTCGCCGAGGGCATCCGTTTCGAGCGCCGTCTGTTCCACGCCAGCTTCGCCACGCCCGATCAGAAAGAGGGCATGACGGCCTTCATGGAAAAGCGCAAGCCGGCGTACAAACGCTAAGGTCGTTCCGACCTATAAGCGTGAGGGCTGTTCGGCCACTACATGTGGTGCGCGCAAAGCCTTGCGGCACTTCGGTTTTCGCCCGGCATAGCGGGCAAAACCCAAGGAATCTGCGGCATTGACGGATATGGG
>CAZVLU010000077.1:0-7215 GCA_964628235.1 uncultured Rhizobium sp.
TGATCGGCACCAGATGATGCTCGCAATGGCTTTCGAAGCGGATGTCGCGCAGCACCACCATCTCGTCGTAGCCGTCGGTTTCCTCGAAGGTGCGGGCGAGGATGCTGGCGGGGTCTTCGTTGTAGCCGGCGAAGAATTCTTCATAGGCGCGCACGACGCGGTCTGGCGTGCCGATCAAGCCCTCGCGGGCCGGATCGTCGCCGGCCCAGCGCAGCAGCGTGCGCACGGCAGCTTCGGCCTCGTCGCGGCTCGGTTTGCTCGGGGCGGTCGCTTTGCGGCGGGAAGTCGCGGATTTGCGGGGCATATCGTCGGCGAAAGAGATCGGCTGGGAGCCATCCATAGCGGTCCTCCGGGGGGACAAGGGACAGCGGAGACGAGCGTCCCAGCCTGAAGATAAATACGCAGCCCAGGGCGGGCGGATCATCGCCGTCGCCGGTTTTTTCGCGGGCAACGAAAAGGGCGCGGCCCTTGCGGACCGCGCCCCTGATTTTCAAGGCTTGTAGGCTTTACCCGAGCGTAGGATCGAGCACGATCTTGCCCATGCCGGGATCGCCTTCGATCATGCGGTGCGCGTCCGGCGCTTTCGACAGCGGCAGGATATGTGCGATCTTGACCTTGATCTTGCCGTCGGCGGCGGCCTGATAGCATTTCGGACGGTCGGCGGGATCATGGCCCGGCATGCCGATGATCGTGATCTTGTTGTCGTAGAGATGGAAGAAATCGATCATCGCATTCGGCCCGCCATGCGCGCCGGCGGTCACAAGCCGGCCATTCATGCCAAGGCAATGAAAGGCTTTCGGCAGCACCTCCGGATTGGCGATGTTGTCGTAGAGTACGTTGACGCCCTTGCCGCCGGTGATCTTCTTGGTTTCCGCGACGAGGTCCTGCGTCGAGCTGTCGAGAGCGTAATCGGCGCCCAGGGCGAGGCCAACATCGGCGCGTGCGCGCGACCCCGCGACGGCAATGACTTTGGCGCCGATGACGTTCTTGGCGATCTGGATGCCGATCGAGCCGAGGTTGCCGCTGGCGCCCATGATCATCACCCATTCGCCGGGCTGGAGCTTGGCGACATTGAGCAGAAGGTTCCAGGCGGTCGGGCAATGGCGCGCCACAACGGCGGCCTCGCGGAAGTCGAGATTCGTCGGCAGCCTGTCGCCGGTCGAGGCGGAGACGCAGATCATTTCGGCGAAGCCCCCATCGCGCTTGATCCCCATCATGCCGGTCGGGCCTGCATAGCCGTAAGCGTCGAAGTCGGCGCTTTCCGCCACGTCGTCGAGCGGCATGCGGCCCGAGGCGGCGATATGGTCGCCGACCTTCCAGCGCGTCACGTTCTTGCCGATCTTGTCGATCACGCCGGCGCAATCGACGCCGGGGATGATCGGCAGCGTGATGCCGCGCTGGGCTTGTTTGCCGGCGCGCATGGCGACGTCGAGCACGCGGTTCACGGTCGCCGCGTGAATCTTGATGCGGATTTCGTTGTCGCGCGGCTGCGGATCGGGGACCTCCTCGTACTTCAGGACGTCGGGCGGACCGTATTCATGCAGAACGATGGCTTTCACGCGGAGACCCTTTTTTAGCAAGGATAAGATAAGGAAACGGCCAGAGCGTCGAAGCTCCGGCCGTCAGTATTTGAGTGCTTAGGCTTTGACCGGCTTCTTCGATGGCACGAAGCTGGTTTCCAGCGTGCCGAGATTGCCGACCGTGGTGGTGATCTTGTCGCCGGCTTTCAGGTAGGTGCCTTTGCCTTTGCCGACGCCTGCCGGCGTGCCGGTGGTGATGACATCGCCGGGCTGCAGCGTCAGATGATCCGAGAGATAGCTGATCTGCTCTTCGATGTTGTAGTACATCGCGCCCGAATTGCCGTTCTGCTTCAACTCGCCGTTGACCCAGAGTTGGATCTTCAGATCGTAAGGGTTTTTCACGAGCTCTTTCGGCGTCAGCCACGGGCCGGTGGGGCAGGAGCCGTCGAAGTTCTTGCGGCGGAAACGGTCGCCGCGAAATTGCTTCTGCGCCGGCGTGATGGCGTCGGCTTTGCTCGGGCCGCGGATCGACATGTCGTTCAGCACCATGTAGCCGGCGATATAGTCGAACACTTTTTCCTTCGGCACGTTGAAGCAGGGCTTGCCGATGACGATGGCAAGCTCGGCCTCCCAGTCGATCTGAGTCGAGGTGTGCGGCAGCGGAATCTCCGCGCCGTGGCCGACGACGGTCTGCGCCGGCGTCTTCTGGAAGAAGACCGGCGGCATCACGTTCTTGTCGGGCATGGTCGGGCTGCCCATCTCGGCGTGGTGGTCGGCGTAGTTGGCGGCGATGCAGAACACCGTCGAGGGATAGAGGATCGGCGCCATCAGCTTCACGCGCTTGAGCGGCTTGACCGCCTTGGCGTAGGGGCTCGCCTTGCCCGCTGGCGTCTTGGCGTGGTCGGCGGCCAGCTTGGCGAGCGCCGTCTTGGCTTTGGACCAGGCTTTCAGGATGTCGAGCGTGGAGCCGACCTCGAAGCCCAGCTTCTTCTTGGCGCGGCGCGCGTAGATCGGCGCGGCGATGGTCAGGTCGAGGACCTCCTCGCCGACCTTGATGCCTGGAATGGCTTTGCCCTTGGGGCCGGCAAAATTCAACAAACGAAAGTCGATCACGATTCCTCCTGCAGATTGCGTTTTTGATTTATCCGCGAAAAGCCCAGCGCTGATGCCGGGCCTTGCGTTGGCATGGCGCTGCGCCCCCCGGCGCGCGGCTCAATAGGGCTTGTCGCCTTGGATGACGCAGCGGCGCAGCAGCCGGCGCTCCTTGTCGCTGAAGTCGGTGCGCGCATGGAGAGTGCAGCGGTTATCCCACAGCAGCAGATCGCCGACGCGCCACTTATGTTCGTAGATGAATTGCGGCTGCTCGATATGGTCGAACAAACGGTCGAGCAGGGCGGCGCTTTCGGCGTCCTCCATCCCTTCGATCGACCAAGTCATCAGGCGGTTGATGAACAGCGCCTTACGGCCGCTGTCGGGATGGGTGCGCACCATCGGGTGCGTGTAATGCGGGTGCTCGTCGAAGTTCGGATTGTTGCCTTCGCGGCTGGTCGAGCCGTATTGGAAGACGTTGACGGCGACGCGGCCGTCGATCTTGGCTTTGATGTCGGCGGGCAGCGCGTCGTAGGCGGCGTACATGTTGAGAAAATGCGTGTCGCCGCCGACGCTGGGAATTTCGATGGCGTAGAGAAACGTGCCCTTGGCCGGTTTCTCGATGTAGCACATGTCGGAATGGAACTGCATTTCGCCGTCGGGCAGCGAGCCGATCGGCTTGCCGTTCTCGCGGATGTTCGACACCAGCATGATTTCGGGATGCTTCACATTGGCCGACTCGGCGCGCATGGAGGCGGGGCGCGGCCGGCCCTGCAGCGCGCCGAAGCGCTGCGCGAAGCGCACTTGGTCCTCTTCGCTCAAGACTTGGTCGCGGAACAGGATGACGAGATAGTCGCGCCAAGCGTCGGCGATGCGCGCGAAGGTCTGGTCATCGATGGGCTGCGTCAGGTCGACGCCGCGAATCTCCGCGCCGAGCGCCGGCGACAGCGGGCGTACCTCGACAGGTCCGTGCGCGCCGGCGGCGAACGGAGAGCGGGCGGTTGCGGATGGCGAGTGCGGCAGCAAGGCGGTCTCCCGGCGCGATCTTTTATTTTTGGCGCGTGAGCTATTCTAGGCCGCGTTTTTCTCTGCGCCAAGCGATCCGGGCGGAAAAGCAATCGCCGCGCTAGAGAGCGCGGCGATTGATGAGTGAAACGCTCGGATCTGTTGCGGCGGACGATGCAATATTTTCGGAAAGTCCGCCGCTGGAGGCTATTCGGCCTGTTCGGTCGCCTTGCGCGCCGGTCGCATCAGAAAGGCCGGGATGTTGTCGCCGAAGCTGACGACCTGCGGCTCGTTCGGCTCGTTGCGCGGGCGGCGCTCGTGCCGAGGACGCTCTTGGCTGCGATCTTGCCCGCGATCCTGAGCGCGATCGGGCGCGGCGGCGCGCTCTGGCCGGCTTTCGTTCCGTTCGCTGGAACGATTGTTCTGGCGATGGTCCTGCCGGTTGTCCTGGCGATTGCGCGGGCGGCGCTCGCGGCGCTCTTCGCGCGGCGCGTCGGCAGGGCGGTTGGCGGCGGCTTCGCGCAGCGCCGTCTCGTCGGGCTGCGATTCGCCGCCGATCGCGGCGATGATTGCGGCGTCGGGCTGCGCGGCGAAGGGCTCGGCGACGGAGAGCACTTCGGCGATAGCCACAGGGGTGGCTTCGGGAGCGATTGCGGCAACGGCAGCCGGCGCGCGCGCTTCACGCGGCGGGCGCGGGCGGTTGCGGTCGTTGCCGCGGCCACGGCCGCCTTTGGCGTTGCGATCCGGGCCGTCGCGTCCGCGACGACCGCGGCTGCTGCCCGCTTCAGCGGCGGCTTCGGCGAACTCCTCGTCCGAGATTCCGTCGAAGCCGGGAATTTTATGGATCGGGATCTCGCCGCCGTTGGTCATCTTGCCGATCGCGTCGACGAACTTGCCGTCGTCCGGCGTCACCAGCATGAAGGTGCGGCCGCTGCGTCCGGCGCGGCCGGTGCGGCCGATGCGGTGGACGTAATCTTCGGCATGGATCGGCACATCGTAGTTGAAGACGTGCGACAGGCCGACGACGTCGATGCCGCGGCCGGCGACATCGGTCGCGACCAGAAGCTGAATGTCGCCGTTCTTGAAGGCGGCCAGCGTCTCGGTGCGAACCGCCTGGGCCATGTCGCCATGCATGCCGGCGACGGAAAAGCCATGGCGCTTGAGCGATTTGACGAGAATGTCGACATCGACTTTGCGGTTCGAGAAGATCAGCGCGTTGGTGACGGTTTCCGAGCGGATGAGGGCCCGCAGAGTCTCGCGCTTGATGTAATCGTCATTGGCGCAGCGGACCTGGAATTGCTCGACGGTCGCGGCGGTGGTGGCGGGCGGCGCCACGGTGACCGACTTGGGATTGATCAAGAAAGCGTCGGCGAGGCGGCGCACTTCGGGCGGGAAGGTGGCCGAGAAAAACAGCGTCTGGCGGATCTTCGGCAGGAAGCCGACGATGCGCTCCACATCGGGGATGAAGCCCATGTCGAGCATGCGGTCGGCTTCGTCGATGACGAGAATTTTGACGTCGTTGAGAAGGATGCGGCCGCGCTCGAAATGGTCGAGCAGGCGGCCCGGCGTGGCGACCAGCACGTCGACGCCACGGTCGAGCTTGGCTTCCTGCGGGCCGAAGGATTCGCCGCCGATCAGCAGCGCCATGGTCAGCTTGTGATGCTTGCCGTAGGTCTCGAAACTCTTGGCGACCTGGGCTGCGAGTTCGCGCGTCGGCGCGAGCACAAGCGAGCGCGGCATGCGCGCTTTGGCGCGGCCGGAGGCCAGAATGTCGATCATCGGCAATGTGAAAGATGCGGTCTTGCCGGTGCCCGTTTGGGCGCATCCCAGAACATCGCGTCCCATCAGCACCAGGGGAATCGCCTGGGCCTGAATCGGGGTGGGCTCTGTGTAGCCGGCGTCCGTAACCGCTTGCAGGACTTCCGGGCCGAGCCCGAGAGCTTCAAAACTCATCGTGTAAAAAATCGCCTTGGTTTAGGAATGTGAAAAGTCGCCCTAGAAATGGCGTTTTATTGGGAAAAGTCAATTTTTCCCGGCGTCGGACGGGCCAAAGCGGACGGTTTTCCGCCAAGCGTGGCGGATTTAGCCCGTTCGGGCGGCGTTCGGCTGGCGATAATGCCCTAGCGCCGCCGCCTGCTCAGCAGAGCTGGCCTCTACAGCTGTCCTTCTGCGGGTCGTTGCGGTTCACAGTGGGGAAGAGTTCCCGCGTCATCTGCTGCACCAGAACGGTCACGCCTTCGCGCGGCACCCCCTGCGGGCCGCCGTCGAGCCAGCCTTCGACCCAACTGTTGGCGCGGTCGTAGCGACAAAAGGCGGCGACGACCCGCAACTGATCGGCCTGGCCGGCCTGGCCGGACACCGATTGCGGATTTTGGCAAAGTTCATTTGGCTGCACGGCGCGCGGCCCGTTGAACAGCCAGACGACTTCGTAATCCGGATTGGCGCTGGCGCTCTTGGCCGTGGTGAAGGTCGTCTTGGGGCCGCGCGGCATGGCCGCCATGTTGCTGGTGACGAGTTGATCGAACTCGGCCTGATTCAACGCGAAGGGATTGCCGCGCACGATCACCTGGGTGTCGCGGCCGTCGGCGACGCGGAAGAAATCGCCGTAGTCGTAGGTGTGATACTGGTCCGACAGGGTGCGCGGCGCACCAGCGGCGCAAGCCGACAGCAAGCCGGCGGCGAAAAGCATGGGAAGGTGGCGCATGGGGGGCCTCCTGCTGCGGATTATTGTCCACGAGGATACGCCCGGCGCCTGGCGGCGGTTGTCACGTTGATGTGAACCATCCGGTCGGAACGCCGGCCTATTCAGGCATGTCGCCTGTACGCAGATCGCGCGACGGCAAAAGCTGCCGCGTGAAGGCGGTCATCAACGCGCGAAAGCGGCTGTCGCCGGCGATTTGCACGCCGCTCGCGTAGCCGTCGGCTTCGCTGAGGACATCGTCGGCGCGGCAAAATGCGCCCTGAACGTGAAGGGTCGCGGAGGTCGCGAAGCGCGGCGCGGCGACCGGCTCGCGGCAGAGATCGGAACCGCGCACGTTCGGCGCCGGATTGAAAATCAGCACGACGCGAAAGTCTTTGTCGTGCGTTTGCGGCGTCGTGGTGAACCGCGTCGGAAAGCGCGCGTTGTCCTGCAGTCCGGCGAGCGCGGCCTTTTGCAGCGCTGCCGTGCCGCCAAGCGTCGCGCCGTCATCTTGCATGATCACGCGGAAATCTCGATCCCTGCCGGCATATTCCGGATCTTCGGCGCGATATAGCGGCGTCGGATCGCCTGTCACGCGCACGCCCAGCGTGTCGCAAGACGGCAGAACGAGCAAAGAGGCGGCAAACATCATGTGGCGGATCATAGATCGAGCTCCCGCACGCTTGGCGCGTACTCTTGGATGAAGGCGAGCCGCAGCTCCGGCTTGCGGCCCATCAGGCTTTCGACGCGCTCCTCGGTGAGCGCGCGTTCGGCTTCGGGAATGGTGATGCGAAGCAGCGTGCGCTTGCTCTGATCCATCGTCGTGTCGCGCAACTGCGCCGGCGGCATCTAGCCGAGGCCTTTGAAGCGGCTGATAACGATCTTGCCGCGGCCTTTGAAGGATGGCTTGAGCAACTCTTC
>CAZVLU010000078.1:0-6669 GCA_964628235.1 uncultured Rhizobium sp.
TTCATTCCCTCCCCCCTTGCGGGGGAGGGCTAGGGTGGGGGGGGGCCGCGCCACAAATAAAAAGGGCCGCGCGAGTTGCGCGGCCCTTTTCGTTTGCTCTCTCTCACAAACGAACGTCTAACGCCGCTCCACCATCAGCTTCTTGATCTCGCCGATCGCCTTGGCGGGATTGAGGCCCTTCGGGCAGGTGCGCGTGCAGTTCATGATGGTGTGGCAGCGATAGAGCCGGAACGGATCCTCGAGATTATCGAGGCGCTCGCCGGTGCGCTCGTCGCGCGAATCGGCGATCCAACGGTAGGCCTGCAGCAGAATCGCCGGGCCCAAGAAGCGGTCGCCGTTCCACCAGTAGCTCGGGCAGGAGGTCGAGCAGCAGAAACACAAGATGCATTCCCACAGGCCGTCGAGCTTCTCGCGCTCTTCCGGGCTTTGCAGCCGCTCGCGGCTCGGCGCGGTGGTTTCTGCCTGCAGCCAAGGCTCGACCGATTCGTACTGCGCCCAGATTTTCGTGAGATCGGGCACCAGGTCCTTGATGACGTCCATATGCGGCAGCGGATAGATCGGCACGTCGCCTTTGCATTCCTCGATCGGCTTGATGCAGGCCAGCGTATTGCCGCCGTCGATATTCATCGAGCAACTGCCGCAGATGCCTTCGCGGCAGGAGCGACGGAAGGTCAGGCTGGGATCGATCTCGTTCTTGATTTTGATCAGCGCGTCGAGAACCATCGGGCCGCAAGCGTCGAGGTCGATGTCATAGCTATCGACGCGCGGGTTCTCGCCCGTCTCCGGGTCCCAACGGTAAATCTTGAAGGTCTTGACCGTCTTGGCGCCAGAGGCGGCGGGAAAATTCTTTCCCTCCTTGACCTGGGAATGGCGCGGCAGAGCCAGTTCAACCATCGCTTACTTCCTTGCTCTCTCAAAAATCGCTTCGATAAAGACAGACTGATCTGCGGGCTTAGTACACGCGCTCTTTGGGCGGGATCACTTCGATCTCGTCGGTCATCGTGTACATATGGACCGGACGATAATCGAGGGTGATCTTGCCGGCCGCGTCGCGGTAGGCCAGCGTGTGTTTCATCCAATTCACGTCGTCGCGATTCGGATGATCTTCGTGGGCGTGAGCGCCGCGGCTTTCGTGGCGCGCGTCGGCCGAATACATGCTGACGGCGGCCTGGCCCATCAGATTGTCGAGTTCCAGCGCTTCGACGAGATCGCTGTTCCACACCAGCGACTTGTCGACGACCTTGAGGTCCTTGAGCGAGTCGGCAGCCTTGTCGATCAGCGTTTTGCCTTCGGCCAGCACGGTCGCCGTGCGGAACACCGCGCAGTTGTTCTGCATGGTCTTCTGCATTTCGAGGCGGATGTCGGCGGTGAGCGTCTTGCCGTTGGCGTTGCGGATGCGGTCGAAACGCTCGAGCGCCGGCTCATGGGCGTCGGCCGGCAGCGCCTTCAGCGTCGCGCCCGGCTTGTGCGTCGCGGCGACGCGCAGCGCGGCGGCGCGGCCGAACACCACCAGATCGAGCAGCGAGTTGGTGCCGAGGCGGTTGGCGCCATGGACCGACACGCAGGCCGCTTCGCCGACGGCCATCAGGCCGGGGACGATGGCGTCGACATCGCCATTCTTCGGGCGGATGACTTCGGCATGATAGTTCGTCGGAATGCCGCCCATGTTGTAATGGACCGTGGGCAGAATCGGGATCGGCTCCTTCGTCACATCGACGCCGGCGAAAATCTTCGCCGTTTCGGAGATGCCGGGCAGACGCTCGGCCAGCACCTTGGGGTCGATATGCTCCAAGTGCAGATGGATATGGTCCTTGTTGGGACCGACGCCGCGGCCTTCGCGGATTTCAATGGCCATCGAGCGCGACACGACGTCGCGCGAGGCCAAGTCCTTCGCGGTCGGCGCGTAACGCTCCATGAAGCGCTCGCCTTCCGAGTTGGTGACGTAGCCGCCTTCGCCGCGCGCGCCTTCGGTGATCAGGCAGCCCGAGCCGTAGATGCCGGTCGGGTGGAACTGGATGAACTCCATGTCCTGCAGCGGGATGCCGGCGCGCAGCGCCATGGCCCCGCCGTCGCCGGTGCAGGTGTGCGCCGAGGTGCAGGAGAAGTAGGCGCGGCCGTATCCGCCGGTGGCGAACACCACCATCTGCGAGCGGAAGCGGTGGATCGCGCCGTCTTCCAGGCACCAGGCCATCACGCCGCCGATGCCGCCTTCGGTATCTTGCAGCAGGTCGAGGGCGATATATTCGGAGAAGAACTCGGCCTTATGCTTCAGGCACTGCTGATAGAGCGTGTGCAGAATGGCGTGGCCGGTGCGGTCGGCGGCGGCGCAAGCGCGGCGCGCCATCGACTTGCCGTGGTCGAGCGTGTGGCCGCCGAACGGACGCTGGTAGATCTTGCCTTCCGGGGTGCGCGAGAAGGGCACGCCGAAATGCTCGAGCTCGATCACCGCGTCGATGGCGTTACGGCACATGTACTCGATGGCGTCTTGGTCGCCCAGCCAGTCCGACCCTTTGACGGTGTCGTACATGTGGAACTTCCAATTGTCGTGATCGAGATTGCCGAGCGCCGCGCCGATGCCGCCCTGCGCCGCGACCGTGTGGCTGCGCGTCGGGTAGACCTTGCTGATGCAGGCGGTGCGGAAGCCTGCCGCCACCATGCCGAGCGTGGCGCGCAGGCCGGCGCCGCCGGCGCCGACGACGATGACGTCGTAAGCGTGATCGATGATCTCGTACTTCGACATGGGATTAAGCCCCGAAAGCGATCTTGAGGACGGCGAGGATGCCGGCGAGCGCCAGCAGCAGCGCGGCGAATTTGACGACGATGAGCGCGGCGAGCTTGACGCCTTCGCTATGCACATAGTCTTCGATGACGACCTGCAGGCCGAGTTGGGCGTGATGGAAGCCCGCGCCGAGCAGCACGATCATCAGCAGCGCGTTGTAAGGCCGCGCGACCCAGCCGGCGAAAGCGGCATGATCGGCGCCGGCGAGCCAAGCGACCGACGCGACGAACCAGATCGTCAGCGGCAGCAAGGCGAGCGCCGTCAGGCGCTGCGCCCACCAATGCTGCACGCCTTCCTTGGCGGAGCCGAGATGGCGCACGCGCCCCAAAGCGCTGCGCATCGAATGTTTAGCGGCGGACATTACAGGCCCCCCATGAAGCTGATGCCGGCGAGCCAAGCGACGACGGTGAGGCCGACGGACACGGCGACAGTGGCCAGCGCCGAGGCCCAGGCGGTGTCGAGATTGAAGCCGTAGCCGGCGTCCCAGAACAGATGGCGGATGCCGTTGCAGAGATGGAAGAACAGCGCGTAGCTGAAGCCGAACAGCACCAGCAGGCCGAACCAGGAGCCGATCAGCACTTGCGCGTCGGCGAAGGCGGCCGGGCCGCTCGCGGCGGCGCATAGCCAATAGACCAGCAGCAGCGTGCCGGCGGCGAGCGCGATGCCGGTGGCGCGATGCAGGATCGACAACAGCATGGTGAACTTCCAGCTGTAGATCTGGATATGGGGCGAAAGCGGTCTTGCGGTTTTTGCCATCGGGCGGGGCGCCTTGATCAGAAGCGGGGCTCAGGAAGCGAACAGACAATCGGCAAGCAAATGACATTACGCAGGTCGCGCCGCACGGGACCACCCGCAGCGACGGAAGTCAGGCATATCAGAAACGCATGGCGCGGGAGCGACGGTCTCTCTCGATCGGACCGGAACAGGCGCGACGGATTCCAAAACGGCCAATGTTCAGCGCGGTATTCAGTGCGGCCGCCGGTCCCGAAGGGTGATCCGAAACCCAGAGCGGAGGGCCCTGTTGCGGTGCGGGAAGGGTGTAGCCCCCCGGCCCGGGCAAGTCAACGCCACGGGCCGAAAGGTCGAGAAAAACCCAGGGTTTTCAAGGCTTCGGCTGGCGGGAGCCGGGTTCATGCCCCGCCGCGCCAGAGCATTTCAGCCTAGCCATGGCCTAGACCTATAGCGGGATCGGCTTATCCGAATGGCCAAGGGCCATAGCCGGGGCGATGCGGTCGCGCAGCCGCTGTTTCAGCTCTTTCATCTCGGGGAATCGCCCCTCGTCTTTGCGCGACCAGATCAATATCCCGTCGACCCGCACCTCGAAGATGCCGCCTGTGCCGGGCTGCAAGGCCAGCTCGCCGATCTCCTCGGAAAAGGTCGTCAGCAGCTCCTGCGCCATCCAAGAGGCGCGCAGCAGCCAGCGGCATTGCCGGCAGTAAAGAATTTCGACGCGGGGTTTGGCGGACATGACAGCCCCCTCAGGGTGACGGCGGGTTTTGAAGAATATCAACGGCCCTGCCGCGCGGCGAAGGGCGAATGTGGATAAGCCTGTGGAATCCCTGTGCGCGCATTGTGCGGATCGCGCTTTTCCATGCACAACATTCTGGCCCGCCTATCCGCCGCGTCGCTTGTTCGACAGGCCCGCTTGGGCCGATGATTTCCTCGATCAGTAGGAGTGCCGACGAAGACGACCGAGACGCCGCGAAGGGCCTGTCAGGCTTTGCGTCCGGGTGGCGACGTCGGGGGCGAGACGATCAGCGGGCGCCGGGCGCGAGTCCCACGACAGCGGATCGAACAGCCCGAACCCGGCGCGAATCGTCCGCGAGGAGGATTCAAACCCTGCCCTCCGGCCGCCGTAAGGCGGTGAGATCGGCAAGGTGACGCGCCGGACGGAATGGCCTGCCTCTGCACCGAGGCCGGCGCTTCCGGACCGATCGCTTTCGCCCGCGAGGGCGGAGACGGCCGGTCTGCGGGACGGCTCTGCGAGGGGGCGTCCGCGCGCCACGGCAGGATCGCTGCGAGACGCCTCTTCGCGGAGGCTGCAGCAGCGAGACGACGCCGAGGACCGCGCGAAGCGCGCTGGACGGCGGCAGAACGGGACGATCCGGGGAAAGGCCGGCTCTGCGAAGGGCCGCGCTGGAACGGACGGCGGCAAGCATCCCCTCGCCGGGGTGCCGGCCGTGGCGGCCAGGCGGCAGCGCGCTCTCCCTGGGGAAGCGGGTCGCAGGGCAGCCGGAACGTCCGACGGCTCATGCGGATCGGGAGTCAGGCCGGCTCCCGAGGCGTCAGGCGGTGTCTTGCCGGGCACGCGCCGGGTCCTCTTGCAAGGGGACCGGGCAACCTGACGCCTCCATTCTTTAGGGGGCGGCGAATCGCCGATCAAGCTTTTTGACGGCCGTTCCCCCTGTCGCCTGACGCTGCCTTGTCGGCACTCCTGTTGTCTGATCCCTGAGCCTGCGATAAGAAGCGAAGCCCCTCCTGCACCCAGGAGGGTTCGGCCAGCGCGACCGCAGCCGGGAATTCGGGAGTCCGCGTCCGCGATGGATGTCACCACGTTGTTTCTGAAGGGCCTGATCGTCGGCATCGTCGTCGCCGCGCCGGTCGGCCCCGTCGCCGTGATGTGCATCCACCGCGCCATCGCGCAAGGCAAACTCGCCGGCTACGTCTCCGGCTTCGGCGCTGCCCTGGCCGACGCGATCTACGGCGCCATCGCCGCCTTCGGCGTCGGCTTCTTGATGGCCCCGCTGCTCGACTATAACGACTGGGTGCGCGGCGGCGGCGGCGTCCTGCTCTGCTTGGTCGGCTTGCGCGCCATGCTGACGCGCCGCACGCCGGCCCCGGCGACGCGCGACCGCGAAAAACTGTTCAGCGATTTCATCTCGGCCTTTTTCGTCACGCTGACCAACCCGACGACGATCATCTCCTTCGCGGCGATCTTCGCCGCCGTCAACATTCCGCATATCGCCGACCATCCGCGCCTCGGCATCGTCCTCACGCTCGGCGTGCTCGCCGGCGCCACCGCCTGGTGGTGCGCGCTGACCACGGTGGCCGCCCTGTTCCACGGCCGCGTCGCCGATCGCGGCATGTTGTGGATCGCGCGCATTTCCGGCGGCGTCATTTTCGCCTTCGGCCTGCTGCTGATCCTGTCGCTGTTCGGCATCGTCGAACTCGGCCTCGACGACATCGAGCAGGCGATTCAGGAACGCAACAGCGCGCCGCGTTAAACGGACTCACTATCCAGCAAAAAAGCCGCCGTTCCCTGAACGGCGGCTTTTTAGTTTCAGCCTAACGTCAGTTGTTACGCGACTTTGCGCAACCAAAGGCCGTGAGGCCATCTGACCAGCAAAGTCGCTTAAGCGACTTTGCGCAGATGCGTCTTGATCAGCTCTTCGGCGACCTGCACGGCGTTCAAGGCGGCGCCCTTGCGCAGATTGTCGGCGACGATCCAGAGGCTCAGGCCGTTTTCGACCGTCGCGTCGTCGCGGATGCGGCTGACATAGACCAAGTCCTCGCCCGTCGTCTCGACCGGCGTGACATAGCCTTCGTCGGCGCGCTGATCGACCACGGCGACGCCCGGCGCGTTGCGCAAGGCGCTGCGCGCCTGCTCGACGCTGATCGGATTCTCGAATTCGACGGTCACCGATTCGGCATGGCTGATGAAGGTCGGCACGCGCACGCAGGTCGCGGTGACGAGAATCTTCGGATCGAGGATCTTCTTGGTCTCGACCACCATCTTCCATTCTTCCTTGGTCGAGCCGTCATCCATGAAGGCGTCGATATGGGGAATGACATTGAACGCGATCTGCTTGGTGAACCGTTTGCGCTCGATCGGGTCGTTCACATAGATGGCGCGCGTCTGGTTGAAGAGCTCGTCCATCGCCTCCTTGCCC
>CAZVLU010000079.1:0-6649 GCA_964628235.1 uncultured Rhizobium sp.
ATTCAGGCCGGTGCCGACGGCGGTGCCGCCTTGCGCCAAGAGATAGACCGGTTCGAGCGCGCGATTTAGCCGGGCGATGGCATTCTTGATCTGCTGGGCGTAAGCGCCGAACTCTTGGCCGAGCGTGATCGGCGTCGCGTCCTGCAAATGGGTGCGGCCGATCTTCACCAGATCGGCGAACTCATCGGCCTTGCCGGCGAGCGCGCCGTGGAGCCGCTGGAGCGCCGGGATCAGTTCGTTCGTCGTCGCCGTCGCCGCCGCGACATGCATGGCGGTCGGGAAGCTGTCGTTCGACGATTGGCCATAGTTCACGTGATCGTTGGGATGCACCGGCGCTTTCGCGCCCAAGCCCGCGCCGAGCATCTCGTTGGCGCGGTTGGCGATCACTTCGTTGGCGTTCATGTTGGTCTGGGTGCCCGAGCCGGTCTGCCAAACGACGAGCGGAAACTCGTCGTCCCAGCGGCCCGCCGCCACTTCCGCCGCCGCCGCCGCGATGGCCGTGCCGATCTTCCCATCGAGCACGCCGAGCGCCATGTTGGCGAGGGCCGCCGCCTGCTTCTGCAGGCCGAGCGCGTGGATCAGCGCCGGCGGCATGCGCTCGCCGCCGATCTTGAAATTCTGCAAGCTGCGCTGGGTCTGCGCCCCCCAATAGCGTGCCGCCGGCACCTCGATGGGGCCGAAGCTGTCGCGTTCCGTGCGGGTCTTGCTCATGGCTTCGATTTAATCATGCGCTTGGCCGGTCGTCTCGGCGATTTGGCGAGAGCTTTCGCGGCTGGTTTCTTTTTCTTGGCGCGCACCGCGCCGCGCGCGGCGATGGTGGCGAGTTCCATCCAGGGCATGATGGCGCGGGCGCTGTTCATAGTGCGCGGCGGCGCTTCGTAATAGGACATGACGACCGCTTCGCGCCCCGCCCGCTGGTAGCTGAAAGGCTTGCTGCCGGTGCGCACGAAGCGCGGCCGCGTCTCGGCATCGGTTTTGAAGTACAACCGATCATCGGCGATCAGCGCGAACATCATGCCGTCGAGATAGAGGCCGTGGCCGCCGAACATGGCGCGGGCGCGGATGTCGCCGTGCGGCGTCAGCAGCGCCACCACCTTCGCGACGAACGGAGGGACTGGACGCTGGGCCATGTCAGGCTAAATCCTTCAGATAGCCGGCCACGGCTTCGGCGGCTTCGTCGAGCGCTTGCGCCTCGCTGCGGCCCGAAGCTTTGGTCGGCTTGAAGGAATGGTCGCCGTCGCCGATCCAGTAAATTTGGATGGCGGGCGGCAGCGAGACGCCGCGCACCGTCTCCGGCCCGCCGAACGTGTCGCGCGTGCCCTGCACGATGATGGCGGGCAGGCGCATGCGCAGCAGATGCGAGGTGCGCAGCACGTCGGGCTTGCCCGGCGGATGGAAGGGATAGCCGAGGCAGACGAGACCGCGCGCGCCGGCGTCTTCGGCGATCAGGCTGGCCATGCGGCCGCCCATCGATTTGCCGCCGACCACGACCTTATCGGCGCCCCCGAGCGCTTCGATGGCCTCGCGGTAGCAGGCGATCAGCTTGTCCGACCGATCCGGCGGGCGCTTCTTGCCGTCGACGCGGCGTTGCGCCATGTAAGGAAACTCGAAGCGCGCGATGCGCAGGCCGCTTTTCTCGGCGATGGCGGCGGCCATCGTTTGCATGAAGGGATGATCCATCCCGGCGCCCGCGCCATGGGCGAGCATCAGCGTCAGCGGCGCGCTCTTCGGTCCGTCGAACAGGAAGTCGATGGCCATCAATCCTTCGCGCCGAGCTTGGCGAAGAAGTCGTTGCCCTTGTCGTCGACGACGATGAAGGCGGGGAAGTCTTCGACTTCGATCTTCCACACAGCTTCCATGCCGAGCTCGGGATATTCCAGCACCTCGACCTTCTTGATGCAGTCTTGCGCCAGCCGCGCGGCCGGGCCGCCGGTCGAGCCGAGGTAGAAGCCGCCGTAGCGCTGGCAGGCTTCGCGCACCACCGGCGAGCGGTTGCCCTTGGCGAGCATGACGAGCGAGCCGCCGGCCTTCTGGAAGGCGTCGACGTAAGAATCCATGCGGCCGGCGGTGGTCGGACCGAACGAGCCCGAGGCCATGCCCTTCGGCGTCTTGGCCGGGCCGGCGTAATAGACCGGATGGTCTTTCAGATATTGCGGCAGGCCTTCGCCGCGATCGAGCCGCTCTTGCAGTTTGGCGTGGGCGATGTCGCGCGCGACGATCAGCGTGCCGGTGAGCGAGACGCGCGTCTTGATCGGATAGCGCGTCAGGATGGCGCGGATTTTGTCCATCGGCTGATTGAGGTCGATCTTGACCACCTCTCCGCCGAGCTTGTCCTCGTTGATGTCGGGCAGAAATTGCGCCGGATTGGTTTCCAACTGTTCGAGGAACAGGCCATCCTTGGTGATCTTGCCGAGCGCCTGGCGGTCGGCCGAGCAGGAGACGCCGATGCCGACCGGGCAGCTTGCCCCGTGGCGCGGCAGGCGCACCACGCGCACGTCATGGCAGAAATATTTGCCGCCGAACTGCGCGCCGATGCCGGTCGCCTGCGTCAGCTTGAAGATTTCCTGCTCCATCTCGATGTCGCGGAAGGCCTGGCCGAACTTGTTGCCGCTGGTCGGCAGTTCGTCGAGATAATGGGTGCTGGCGAGCTTGACGGTCTTGAGCGTCAATTCCGCCGAGGTGCCGCCGATGACGATGGCGAGGTGATAGGGCGGGCAAGCGGCGGTGCCGAGCGTCTTGATCTTCTCGGCGACGAACTTGAGCAATGAGGCCGGATTGAGCAGCGCCTTGGTCTCTTGATAGAGATAGGTCTTGTTGGCCGAGCCGCCGCCCTTGGCGATGAAGAGGAATTCATATTCGTCGCCCTTCGTCGCGTAGAGGTCGATCTGCGCCGGCAGGTTGTCGCCGGTGTTCACTTCGTCGAACATGGTGACGGGCGCCATCTGCGAATAGCGCAGGTTGGATTCGGCATAGGTGCGCTTGACGCCCTCGGAGATCGCCGCCTCGTCGTCGCCGCCGGTCCAGACGTTCTGGCCCTTCTTGCCCATGACGATGGCGGTGCCGGTGTCTTGGCACATCGGCAGCACGCCGCCCGCCGCGATGTTGGCGTTCTTCATCAGCTCGTAGGCGACGAAGCGGTCGTTATCCGACGCCTCCGGGTCGTCCATGATCTTGCGCAACTGCTTGAGATGGTCGGTGCGCAGCAAGTGGGCGATGTCGCGGAAGGCTTCCTTGGTCAGCGCCGTCAACGCCTCGGGCTTCACCTTGAGCATCGTCTGGCCGTCGAACGGCACGCTCTCGACGTAATCGCCGGGCAGCTTGCGGAACGTCGTGCCTGCGTGATGGCCGAGCGGGAACATTTTATGAAAATCGGTATCGGACATGGAAGCTCCGAGGGTGGCGGAGAGAAGGGGGCGAAGGGGCCGTAACATAGCAAAAAGGCCGGCCGTGCGAAGCGGAAAGGCGGCTATTGAATGGCGTTCGGCAGGGCGTTGCGCGCCTTCAGGTAGCTTTCGACCAATGGCGACCAGAGATCGCCGCCGCGGGCGAAAAAATTGTGGCCATCTTCGCCGAACGCCGGCAGCAATTTATAGTCGGCGATGCCGCCTGCTTTCGTATAAGCGGCATGAAATTCGCGCGACTCTGCAGGCGGAAATAAGCTGTCGTTCTCGGTGTAGATCCACAGCATAGGCAGGCGCGCGGTTTCGCCGTAGCGTCCGGCGGCTGCGATCTCGCTTGGGACATCGCAGTTTTCGCGCCCGAGGCGGCCGCCGGCAAAATTGATCATGGCGGCGACGCCGGCTGGATTGCGGCTCGACAGCGCCATCGTGCCCCAGCCGCCCGCCGATTGGCCGACAACGACCGTGCCGTCAGGCTTCACGTAAGGCAGCGCGCGCATGTAGTCGATCGTCGTTTGGATGTCGTCCGCCGTCGCCATCCCGACTTGCAGATAATTGGGGCGAGGGTTGCGCTTGCAGCTTGACAAGTCATCCGGCCCGCGGCTGCCGGCAGTGCGGCCATAGCCGCGCCGCGTCGGCAGGGCGACGGCGAAGCCGCGTTCGACGAACCAGCGCGTCGCTTGCGGATAAGAGGACAGGTCTTTCGGGCCGGGCGATCCGTGATTGATCACGACGAGCGGGAAAGGGCCGTCGCCCTGCGGGCGAAAGACGTTGGTCGCCATCAGCCAGGGCGCGCCGGATTGCGTCTGGCCGGCGGGGATCAGATGCAACTGCTCGCGCAAGCTGCCCTTCGGCTCAGCCTGCGGGCCCGGCGTCTGATCGTTCGCGAAGGCGGGAACGGCGGCGAGCATCGCCAGCGCGGCGAACCCCCCGAAGAAAAATCGCGTCGCGCTATTTTTTGCGGAAGGAATCAAGCGAGACGACCTTGTCGGCAGGCGCCGCCGAGTCTGCCGCGTCGGCGGGGGCCTTGGGCTCGTCTTTGTCCGTCGCGGTCTCTTTCCCCGGCTCTTTCGGAGCGGGCGCAGCCTTATCGGACTTCTTCGCCTCAGCCGGTTTCAGCTCGATCGGCTTCACCTCGGCCGGCTTGGCTTCGCTCAGCTTCGGCTTGCTCTTGGCGCTGTCGGTCGCGGCGGCGGCGGCGGCGAAGCCGCTGGCCAGGCTGGCCGGCGAATCGGGTTCGAGCGGCTGGAACTGCAGGCCGAACTTCACCGACGGATCGACGAAGGACATCATCGCCGCATAGGGCACCTGCAGGCGCTCGGGGATGTTGTTGAAGCTGAGGTTGACGACGAAATGGTCGTCGTTCACTTCGAGGCCCCAATATTGATGCTGCAGCACCACCGTCATGTCGTTCGGATACTGCGCGCGCAGACTTTCGGAGATATCGACGCCCGGATGGTCGGTGCGGAAGGTGAGATAGAAGTGATGGTTGCCGGGCAGGCCGTTCTTCGAAATGTAGATCAGCGCTTGCCGAACGACGCCACGCAGGGCGCTTTCGACCATCTTGTCGTACTGCAGGGTATCGCGGGCCATGAGGGGATGAAATCCGAACTGTACAGGCGGGGCGAAGCAATCGGCGGCAGGCAGTCAACTCACGTCAGGCAAACAAGAATTAGGTGGGGGGCTTCTGTTGCCCGGCGCCCCCCGAGCCGCGCTTGCCTAATTAGGCAGCGAGTGCAACGCGATTGTCGTTGGCACTTATCAAACGACCCGATAACGGCGGTATCATGCCGGGCGAAAAGTCTACCTTTACCACGCGTGTCGATCCTATTTCGCCCCCATGAACCCGCCCCATGCGACGCATCGCCTGGAAGCGGATGAAGATGGTGGAGGCGCCGGGTACCGCCCCCGGGTCCACTACGCTTATTCCATAAACCGTTTATCGCCATAGTCGGTTGCCCGACGCTGGAAATATAAGGCTTTCCCGATCGATTTGAAAGGGCGCGGGAAATGTCCATAAAGAGGCAGGCTTGGCGCCGGATTAGGGCGGGGTTCCGAGGTTTTCCACAGACGCGCGACAATCGCGCCGACAATCGATGAGGGCGCGCGCCTTCCGCGTTTGCTTCCGGCCCTTGAGCCAGTAAAGTTCCGCCCCGTCGTCTAATTTGCGTTATCGGCGCGCGTTTCCGCCGCTTCACCTGGAGTTTTTTGATGCCCTTGAGTCCCGAGCAGCAGGCCGAGATCGACTCCGCCCGCGCCCAGTCCGCCGCCACGCGCCGCCCGACCGCGCCCGCCCTCGAGGAAATCCTCTACACAGCTTTGCCGGTGCTCGACCACGGCTTCGTCCGCGTCGTCGATTACATGGGCGACGATGCCGCCGTGGTGCAAGCCGCGCGCGTCTCCTACGGCAAGGGCACCAAGCGCGTCAGCGAGGACGCCGGCCTGATCAACTACCTGATGCGCCATCGGCACACGACGCCGTTCGAGATGTGCGAGATCAAATACCACGTGAAGCTGCCGATCTTCGTCGCGCGCCAATGGATCCGCCATCGCACCGCCAACGTGAACGAATATTCGGCGCGCTACTCGATCCTCGACAACGAGTTCTACATCCCCAAGGCCGAGCAGCTCGGCGCGCAATCGACCTCGAACCGCCAGGGCCGCGCCGACGCGCTGACCGGCAAGGACGCGGCGCGCGTGCTGCAAATCCTGCGCGAAGATTCGCAGATGACCTACGACCATTACGCCGAGATGCTGAACGAAACCGACAAGGGCGAGGTGGTCGATCCCGAGCGCACCGGCCTGGCGCGCGAACTGGCGCGCATGAACCTGACGGTGAATTTCTACACCCAATGGTACTGGAAGGTCGATCTGCACAACCTTCTGCACTTCTTATCTCTGCGCGCCGATCCGCACGCGCAATATGAAATCCGCGTCTATGCCGACGCCATGCTGGAAACGGTGAAGCGCTGGGTGCCGCTGGTGTGCGACGCCTTCCTGCAATATCGCATGGGCGGCGTGCATCTGTCGGAAAAGGCGCTGCAGGCCGTCAAGCGCATGCTCAACGGCGAAAAGGTCGACCAGAAAGAGAGCGGCCTGTCCTTGCGCGAATGGCGCGAAGTGATGGACAAGCTCGGGGTCGACGGGAAGTAGCCTGTGCGTCAGCGGCTTGGCGAGGCCATGGCTCTATCAGTGCGTCATGGCCGGACTTGGTCCGGCCATCCACGCCTTTTTCTTATCCACATCGTAAG
>CAZVLU010000080.1:0-6158 GCA_964628235.1 uncultured Rhizobium sp.
TGTCGCCGTTGAGCGACGCCGAGTTGGTGAAGCCGGCGGCGAGCTTGTCCTTCCAGCCGCCGACGAACCAGATCTTCGACGTCCAATCGATGAAGGTTTTGAATTGGGCCGAGACGCCACCCATGTAAGTGGGCGCGCCGAAGATGATGGCGTCGGCGGCGTTCAATTCCTCGACGCGGGCCTCGGCCTCCTCGACGGAGATCAGCGCGACCTTGGCGCCGGCGACGCTGGCAGCGCCGGCGGCGACCGCTTCGGCCTGCTTCTTGGTGTGGCCATAGCCGGAGTGATAGACGACTGCGATATGGGGCGCGACTTTGGGGGCGTTGGAAATGGGCTGGTTGATGGCGTTCATGGTGACGTCCTTTCGGTTGGACCTGGTCCCCCTCTGGCCGCCACCGGTTTCCCCGGCGTAACGGTAATTTTTAGGGATCAAGTATGTTTTAGTAACTTCACCCCATATGCACCTATTGATTTCCTCTGTAAAGTAGTTATCTTTTCGTAACTGAACTTTTCACTCCCCCGCGTTCCCAAAGCCGAGGTCATCATGCGCGAAGCTCACCATGCCGAATGCCCGATGGATTCCCTGCTCCGTCTGTTGATGGGGCCCTGGACCAGCTACATCATCTGGGTCCTGCGCAACGAAGGGCCGACGCGCTTCGGCGAATTGAAGCGCAAGGTGCCCGGCATCTCCGCCAAGGTGCTCACCGAGCGCCTGCGCATGCTGGAGGGCGCCGAACTGATCACCCGCCACCATGAGCCGACCATCCCGCCGCAGGTCACCTACGCCCTCGCCCCGCGCGGCGAGGAGCTGCGCGGCATCCTCGACACGCTCAACAGCGTCGCCCTGCGCTGGCGCGCCGAGGACCAGACGAAACATGCCGCCGGCGCGCCGAGCGAACCCGCGCCCGACTGCATGCCCGCACAGGCTTCCAAGACCGTCACGGTCTAGGCCGCTCGTTTCCGTAGGCGCCCGACTGCCCAAGAGATGGGCGGTCAGGCGCCTACGTCATTTACCGGCCATTTTGAAAAATGCTTAGAGGGCTAGGAATCTCTCCGCCTCGCCCCTAGACTTGTCGGCAGAACCGGCAGAAGCCGGCATTCGTTCAACAGGGAGATGGATCGCCCGCCGCCGTGCGGGCACCGGGACGCCCAAGGTCTTCGAGACCGCGCCCCTTCCAATTGGACAAGACCGATCGCGCGCCGCGCCTTCCGAAGAGTCGGGGCCGCCGACGCTTCAGCTACGCAGCGCACGAACGAGAGTCTTGCCGCACATAACAGGAGAAACTCATGAGGCTTTTGCGTCCGTCGCTTGCAGTTTGCGCCTTGCTCGCTCCGTTGGCCTTGGCCGAGACCGCCGCGGCTCAACAAAACTTCTACGCCGGCAAAACCATCAACATCGTCGTCGGCTTCACGCCGGGCGGCGGCTACGACGCCTACGCCCGCCTGCTGGCGCGCCACTACAACCGCCACATCCCCGGCAACCCGAATATCGTCGTGCAGAACATGCCGGGCGCCGGCAGCTTCCAGGCGGTGCGCAACCTCGACGGCGCCGCGCCGAAGGACGGCACGGTGATCACCGCCTTCAACCCGGGCCTGCTCATCCAATCGATGACCATTCCCGACAAGATCAAGGCGGACTTCCAGGAGTTCGCCTGGCTCGGCAGCATCGGCAACGATCTGCGCGTCTGCTACACCTGGGGCACGAAGAACATCAAGTCGTTCGACCAATTGCTCAAACAGAGCCAAGTGATCATGGGCGACACCGGCACCGGCTCGTCGGCCTACGTCAACCAGAAGATGCTGCAGGAAATCTTCGGCGTGAAGATGAAGCAGGTGCTCGGCTATCCGGGCAGCGCCGAAAAGCGCATCGCCATCGAGCGTGGCGAACTGGACGGCGACTGCGGCTCTTGGACCTCGATCCCCGAGGACTGGATCCGCGACAAGAAGGTCGACGTGCTGATCCGCTTCCAGAAGGAAGTCTCGCACGGCTTGCAGGAAAGCGTGACCTACGCCGGCGACCTGGTCAAAGACCCCAACAAGAAAAAGCTGCTCGATCTGCTCAACGCGCCGTCCGAGATCGGCCGTCCCTACATCCTGTCGAAAGACGTGCCGGCCGACCGCATCAAAGTGCTTCGCGCCGCCTTCGACGCCACGATGAAGGACGCCCAGTTCAAGGCCGATGCCGACAAGCAGCAGCTCATCATCGACCCGATCCAGGGCGAGAAAGTCTTGGGCATGCTCAAGGAGCTTTATTCGACGCCGCCTGACGTCGTGCGCCAAGCGAAGGAAATCACCGGCAGCTAAACGCCGCCGCGTGAGACGATCGAAAACGGCCGGAGAGAAATCTCCGGCCGTTTTTTCGTCGGCCGGTCGCTTGACAGGTCGCGGCGGCCAGCCGATAAGCAGCCCATGAACGATCGCGGAACGGCGACATGTCCGGCGTGAATTGCCCGCTATGCGGCGCGTCGGCGTCCTTGGCGAACGCGCGCCATCCGGGCTATCAGCAGCCGGACATATACGCGATTCACGACTGCCGATATTGCGACTTGCAGTTCGCCTGGCCGCTCGCAGTCACGCCGGGCATCTACGAAAACATCTACCGCCAAGCCGAGCGTCTGCCGGGCTACGACATCTACACCCGGCTCGCCGCCGGCGCGGCGCGCGAGGCCGATCCGCTCGGCTGGCTCGCCCGCCAAGCGCCCGGCTACTGGTTTTTGCGCGACGCCATGCAGGCGCGCGTGCCGACCGGCGCCCCGACCGTCATCGAGATGGGCAGCGGGCTCGGCTACACCACCGCCGCGCTGCGCGCCGCCGGCTATGCCATCACCGGACTCGACCTCTCCGCCGACGCCGTCGCCAAAGCGAAAGCGCGGTTCGGCGATCACTATCTCTGCGCCGATGTGACCCGCTACGCCGCCGAGCGGCCGGCCTCGGCCGACGCCGTGGTGATGATGGAAGTGATCGAGCATCTCGTCGATCCGGTCGCCATGCTGCGCGCGCTCGCTGGCTTGCTGAAGCCCGGCGGCAAGCTCTTGATGACGACGCCGAACAAGTCGGTCTACACCGACCGCGATTATTGGCAGACCGACAACCCGCCGGTGCATCTCTGGTGGTTCTCGGAAACCTCCGTGCGCCGCCTCGCGCAAGCCGCCGGACTCGACGTCGAACTGTGGGATTTCCGCCGCTACCATGATCCGCGCGCGCAGCTAGAGACGCCGCGGTCGCCATCGCCGATGAAGCCGGCCTTTCTCGCCGCCGACGGGCAAGCGATCGCCACGGTCGCGACCAGCGGACCGATGCCCTTCGCCAAGCGGCTCAAGCAATGGCGCGACGGCTTGATTCCCGGCCTCAAGGCCGCGCGCCAGCGCAGCCGCCGGCAAGCCGCCAAGCGCCGCTGGGCCGACAGCCACGGCGACGTCATCGGCGCAGTGCTGACCAAGCTTTAGGGCAAAAGAAAAAGGCCGCTCCGTAGAGCGGCCTTTTCCAAAATCAGGTCGGTGTTCTCTTCGCGTTTAGCGCGAATAGAATTCGACGACCATGTTCGGTTCCATCTGAACCGGGTACGGCACGTCGGCCAGCTTCGGCGTGCGCACGAAGGTGCCCTTCATGGCCTTATGGTCGACGCTCATATATTCCGGCACGTCGCGCTCGCTGCTCGAGATGGCTTCGAGGACGACGCCCATCTGCTTGGAAGCGTCCTTCACCTCGATGACGTCGCCTTCCTTGACCATGTAGGAGGCGATGTTGACCTTCTTGCCGTTCACCTTCACGTGGCCATGGTTGATGAACTGGCGCGAGGCGAACGGGGTGACGGCGAACTTCATGCGGTAGACGACGGTGTCGAGACGACGCTCGAGGAAACCGATCAACGCTTCGCCCGTGTCGCCACGGCGGCGGATCGCTTCTTCGTAATAGCGGCGGAACTGCTTCTCGCTGATGTTGCCGTAATAGCCCTTCAGCTTCTGCTTGGCGAAGAGCTGAATGCCGTAGTCGGTCGGCTTCGGGCGACGGGCGTTGTGCTGGCCCGGCGGCGTGTCGCGCTTGTTGACCGGGCTCTTGGCGCGGCCCCAGAGGTTGACGCCGAGGCGGCGGTTGATCTTGTACTTGGACTCGATACGCTTGGTCATGCAGTCACCCGTTTGAACGGTGTCATTGATGTCCCGATAGGCCCAAACCGCCGGGGCGGGATGGACGGGGCTCCGAACTTTCGAGCCTTTTCAAAGGCTTATATCGGCGTCCGCGTTCTCGGAAAGGCAGGCTTCTGCCTGCGAAGGGGCGCACTATAGCCATGCGCCGGGGAATGTCAAACCGCGAGAATCGTGCTCAAAGCCAGGGATTTCCTGGGGTTTTCAGGCATCGCCGCCGCGATTGGGGCGCGGTTTCACCAGCGCTTTGACCATGCCGCGGAAGGTGCGGACTTCCTGCTCGGTCATGCCGGCGCGCAGCAGCATGGTGCGGATGTTGCGGATCATGCGCGGGCGCTTGTCGAGCGGATAGAGGAAGCCGGCGCGGCCGAGCTCGTCTTCGAGATGCTCGAACAGCGCCTGCATGTCCTGCTTGCCGGCGGCGGGCGAGCGGCGGCGCTTGGTGCCCATCATCGGCGCGTCGTTGGTCGGGCCGCCCGCCTGATACCATTCATAGGCGAGGATCAGCACGGCCTGGCCGAGATTGAGCGAGGTGAAGCCGGGATTGAGCGGCACGGTCACGGCGAAATCGGCGGCGGCGACATCGTCGTTTTCCAGGCCGGTGCGCTCCGGGCCGAACAGGATGCCGCAGCGTTCGCCGCCGGTCGCGAAGTCGCGGATCTTGGCCGCCGCTTCGCGCGCCGTCATCAGCGGCTTGGCCATGCCGCGCTGGCGCGCCGTGGTGGCGAAGGTCTGCTGCAGATCGGCGACCGCGTCCGCCGTCGTCTCATAGACCACGGCATTGTTCAGCACCTGATCGGCGCCAGAGGCTGAGGCGAAGGCGTTGGGGTGCGGCCATTTCGTGCGCGGCTTGACCAAGCGCATTTCCGTCAGGCCGCAATTGAGCATGGCGCGCGCGCAAGACCCGATGTTCTCGGCCAATTGCGGATGGACCAGGATGACGACCGGCGCGCCCGGCTCGGACGCGAAGACCGTCGTCGCCTTGGCCGGCTCCTTGCGCGGCGGGCGCTCATCAGCTTCCCGGTCGTCCATCGACGTTACGCCTTCACGCCGGCGCGGAACAGCTTGTAGACGATGGCGTCGTACAAGGCGTTGTAGGAGGCGTCGATCACGTTGGCCGAGACGCCGACCGTCGACCAGCGCGCGCCGGTCGAGTCGCCGCTTTCGATGATGACGCGCGTCACCGCCTTGGTGCCTTCCGACGAGGTCAGGATGCGCACCTTATAATCGACCAGCGTCATGTCCTCGAGCGCCGGATAAAACGGCAGCAACGACTTGCGGATGGCGTTGTCGAGCGCGTTGACCGGGCCGTTGCCCTCGGCGACGGTCATGTGGCGCTCCGTCCCCGTCGCGCAAGGCACGTCGATCTTGATCGTCGCTTCGGAGAGCGTGATGAGCTGGCCGCGCGCGTTCCAGCGGCGCTCGTCGAGCACGCGAAAGCTGACCAGCTTGTAATAGTCCGGCACGCCGTCCAGCGCGCGGCGCGCCAGCAGCTCGAAGCTCGCCTCGGCGCCGTCGTAAGAATAGCCCTCGTACTCGCGGTTCTTCACCAGGTCGAGCAGCTCGGGGATTTTCGAATGTTTCGCATCGACCTCGATGCCGGCGTCGCGCAATTGCGAGATGACGTTCGAGCGCCCCGCCTGATCCGACATGACGATGGTGCGCTGATTGCCGACCAAATCCGGATCGATATGCTCGTAGGTGCGCGGGTCCTTCGCCACGGCCGAGACATGCAGGCCGCCCTTGTGCGCGAAGGCCGACTCGCCGACATAGGCGGCATTGCGGTTCGGCTTGCGGTTCAAGCGCTCGTCGAGCAGATGCGAGACATGCGTCAGGCGCTGCAGGCCCTCCTTGGTCACGCCGGTCTCGAAGCCCATCTTGAGCATCAGGTTGGGGATGATGCTGACGAGGTTGGCGTTGCCGCAGCGCTCGCCGAGGCCGTTGAGCGTGCCCTGGATCTGGCGCGCGCCGGCGCGCAAGGCGGCCAGCGAATAGGCCACCGCGTTCTCCGTG
>CAZVLU010000081.1:0-5954 GCA_964628235.1 uncultured Rhizobium sp.
CGCGCGGCTCGCCGAAATAGACGCCGCCGGTCAGCTCGCGCACGATCATGATGTCGAGGCCGCGCACCAGCTCGGTCTTGAGCGTCGAGGCTTCGGCCAGCGCGTCGAACACCAGCGCCGGGCGCAGGTTGGCGAACAGCTCCATATCCTTGCGGATGCGCAGCAGGCCGCGCTCGGGCTGATCCTTGAAGGGCAGCTTTTCCCACTTGGGGCCGCCGACCGCGCCGAGCAGCACGGCGTCGCAGGCCATGGCCTTTTCCATCGTCTTGTCGGACAGCGGCGTGCCTTCGGCATCGTACGCCGCGCCGCCGATCAAGCCCATCTCGACGTCGAAGGAGACGGAGCGGCGCTTGTCCATCCAGCCGATGATGCGCTTCACCTCGCCCATCACCTCGGGGCCGATGCCGTCGCCGGGGAGCATGAGCAGTTTCTTGTTGGCGGCCATGATGGATGTCCTCGCGTGCCTAGATGATTATTAGTACCGTCATGCCCGCACTTGGTGCGGGCATCCACGCCTTCTTGATGGCGACGTCTAAGGCGTGGATGCCCGGGCCAAGCCCGGGCATGACGCTGAGGTGATGCCTACGCCCGCGCCAGC
Organism: uncultured Rhizobium sp.; assembly: GCA_964628235.1. Classification (GTDB taxonomy): domain Bacteria; phylum Pseudomonadota; class Alphaproteobacteria; order SMXQ01; family SMXQ01; genus CAMAVH01. The sequence continues at coordinate 599 of CAZVLU010000081.1, forward strand.
CAGGGCGTCGCCGACGCTTGGTTGGCTTCGTAGGCTTCGATCTCTTTGCCCTTCTGCATCGTCAGGCCGACGTTATCGAGGCCGTTGAGCAGGCAGTGCTTGCGGAAGGGATCGACGTCGAATTTGACCGTCTCGCCGTTCGGGCGGGTGATCGTCTGGCTTTCGAGATCGACGGTGAGGCGGGCGTTGTGGCCCATCTCGGCGTCCTTCATGAGCACGTCGACGACGGCCTGCGGCAGCTTGATCAGCAAGATGCCGTTCTGGCCGGCGTTGGAAAAGAAGATGTCGGCGAATTCCGGCGCGATGACGCATTTGATGCCAAAGCCGTGCAGCGCCCAAGCGGCATGCTCGCGCGACGAGCCGCAGCCGAAGTTCTCGCCGGTGACGAGGATCTCGGCCTTGCGGTAGGGCTCTTTGTTCAAGATGAAGTCCGGCTCTTCCGAGCCGTCCTTCTTGTAGCGGATGGCTTCGAACAGCGCCGGGCCGAGGCCGGTGCGCTTGATCGTTTTCAGCCAGCGGGCCGGGATGATCTTGTCGGTATCGACATTGATCATCGGCAAGGGTGCTGCGATGGCGGTGAGCTTGGTGAACTTGTCCATGATCGATTCCCTTCGCTGCGCTTAGCCGAGTTTCCGCACGTCGGTCAGATGACCGGCGATGGCGGCGGCGGCGACCATCGCCGGGCTCATCAGATGGGTGCGGCCGCCGGGGCCCTGGCGGCCTTCGAAATTGCGGTTCGAGGTCGAGGCGGCGCGTTCGCCCGACGCCAGCTTGTCGGGGTTCATCGCCAGGCACATCGAGCAGCCCGGCTCGCGCCACTCAAAACCGGCTTCGACGAACACTTTGTCGAGCCCTTCCTTCTCGGCCTGCGCCTTGACCAGGCCGGAGCCCGGCACGACCAGCGCCCGCACGCCGGCAGCCACTTTGCGGCCCTTAGCGATGGCGGCGGCCTGGCGCAAATCTTCGATGCGGCCGTTGGTGCAAGAGCCGATGAAGGCGGTCTGGATCTTCACTTCGGCGAGCTTCTCGCCGGCCTTGAGGCCCATGTAATCGAGCGCGCGGACCATCGACTTGCGACGGTTCTCGTCGCTCTCGGCCTGCGGATCGGGCACGATGCCGTCGATCGGCAGCACGTCTTCCGGGCTGGTGCCCCAGGTGACGAGCGGGATGATGTCCTCGGCGCGCAGCGTCACGTCCTTGTCGTAGACCGCGCCGGCATCGGTCGGCAGCGTCTTCCAATAGGCGACGGCCTTGTCCCAATTCTCGCCCTGCGGCGCCATCGGGCGGCCCTTGAGGTAGGCGTAGGTGGTCTCGTCCGGCGCGATCAGGCCGGCGCGGGCACCGCCTTCGATCGCCATGTTGCAGACGGTCATGCGGCCTTCCATCGACAGGCCGCGAATCACGTCGCCGGCAAATTCGATGACATGGCCGGTGCCGCCGGCAGTGCCGATCTTGCCGATGATGGCGAGGATGACGTCTTTGGCGCCGACGCCGTCCGGCAGCTTGCCGTCGACCGAGATGCGCATGTTCTTGGCCGGCTTCTGGATCAGGGTTTGCGTCGCCAGCACATGCTCGACCTCGCTGGTGCCGATGCCGAAGGCGAGCGAGCCGAAGGCGCCGTGCGTCGCCGTGTGCGAATCGCCGCAGACGATGGTCATGCCGGGCTGGGTGAAGCCCTGCTCGGGGCCGACGATATGGACGATGCCTTGGCGCGCGTCGTCGATGGCGAAATAGGGCACGCCGAATTCGCGGGTGTTGTCGACCAGCGCCTGGATCTGGATGCTCGACTCTTCTTCGTTCTTGCCGCTAAGGCGGTCCGACGTGGTCGGCACGTTATGATCGGCGACGGCCAGCGTGGCGTCGGGACGGCGCACCTTGCGGTTCGACAGGCGCAGGCCGTCGAAGGCCTGCGGGCTGGTCACTTCATGGACCATATGGCGGTCGATATAGAGGAGACAGGTGCCATCGGCGTCTTTCGACACCACATGGCTGTCCCAAATCTTGTCGAACAAGGTGCGGGGCTTCGACATCTCTCTCTCCATCTGCCGCGCGCGCGTCGGGTGGGCGAAGCGCGCGAATGAACCTCACGGGGGAACGGCGGCGAATCTGCGCGCGCCGTCGCCTCAGATAAGCGGGTTTTTATCCTGGCACGAGATGACCAGTTATCCTGGTATATCGGCTCCCAGGCGAGCGGTCGCAGAGCCCGGCGCGCCACGCAAGCGTGGCCGGCGCCGGGCAGTCGGTCAGAAGCGTTAGGCCTTCTTCGGCTTAACCTTCTTTTCTTTCTTCACCTTCACCGGGGCTTCCGCGCCTTCCGGCAACGGCAGGTCCGACGTCTTGACGAGACCTTCGCGCACGTTGGTCTTCTCGACGATGCGCGCGCTCTTGCCGGTGCGGCCGCGCAGGTAATAGAGCTTGGCGCGACGCACTTCGCCGCGGCGCACGACTTCGATCTTCACCACGTTCGGCGAGTAGAGCGGGAAAATACGCTCGACGCCTTCGCCGTAGGAAATCTTGCGCACGGTGAACGAGCTGTTCAGCGACTCGTTGCGGCGCGCGATGCACAGGCCTTCGTAGAGCTGCACGCGGGTGCGGTCGCCTTCGACGACCTTGACGCTGACCTTCAGCGTGTCGCCGGCCTGGAAGTCAGGCACGCCGCGCTCGGTGGTGAGCTTGGCGATCTGCTCTTTCGCAAGCTGTTCGATGAGGTTCATGATGTTGCCTTTTCGTCTTGGTTAAATAAGTTGAATCGGTAAGCGGTTAGGTGCGCGCGACATAGCGGGCCCAAAGATCGGGCCGCCGGTCGCGCGTGATCTGCTCGGCCTGGGCGAGACGCCAGGCGCGAATCTTTTCGTGATGGCCGGAGAGCAAAACCTCCGGCACGGCGCGGCCGCACCAGCTTTGCGGCCGCGTGTAGAGCGGATATTCCAACAGGCCCGCCGCGAAGCTTTCTTCGACCAGCGAGTCTTTGTTGCCGATGACGCCGGGCAGCAGACGCACGCAGGCGTCGATCATGGCGATGGCCGCCGGCTCGCCGCCCGACAGGATGAAATCGCCGAGGCTGATCTCCTCCAGGTTGCGGCTGTCGATGACGCGCTGATCGATGCCCTCGAAGCGGCCGCACAGCAGCGTGACGCCCGGACCTTCGGCCAGGCGATGGGCCGTCTTCTGATCGAACAGCTTGCCGCGCGGGCTGAGATAGATCACCGGCCCGCCCGCAAGTGTGGCCGAGTCCAGCGCCGCGTCGATCACGTCGGGCCGCATCACCATGCTGGCGCCGCCGCCGAACGGCATGTCGTCGACCGTGCGATGCTTGTCGGTGGCGAAGGAGCGGATGTCCGTCGCCTCCAGCTTCCACAGACCGTCCTGCAAGGCGCGCCCGGCGATCGAATGGCCGAGCGAGCCCGGGAACATCTCGGGGAACAGCGTCAGCACGCGCGAGGTCCAGATGCTCATTCGCGCTCTCCCACCGGCTCGTCGTCCAAGCCTTGCGGCAAGACGACGACGAGGCGGCCAGCCGTCAGATCGACGGTCGGCACGGTCTCGTCGGTGAAGGGCAGCACCAGCGAGTCGCCCGATTCGGGTTTGATCTCGATAACGTCGCCGGCGCCGAAATTATCGACGGCGATCACTTTGCCGAAGACTTCGCCGCTGGCGAGCACAGCCTCGAGTCCGATCAGGTCGTGATGATAGTACTCGCCCTCGCCCGCCGGCGGCAGCGCGCTGCGCGGCGCATAGAGACGTAGCCCTCGCAGGGCCTCCGCCGCATTGCGGTCCGCCACGCCGTCGAGACGCGCGATGACGGTGCTTTCCCCGTTGGGCCGCACGCCCGACAGCGCGAAGGCGCGCTGGCCGGTTTCGTCGAGCAGCGGGCCGTAAGCGCCGACGCTTTTCGGATCGACGGTGAAGGCTTTGATCTTCACCTCGCCCTTGATGCCGTGCGCCGCCGCGATGGCGCCGACGCAGACATGGTCGCGCGACTGCGAAAGCCCTGTCAGGGCTTGTGGCGTGGCGCGATCTGTCGTCGGTTGGCGCATGGCGGCTTGCACGGCTGGAGGGTCCTAAAAGGCCTGCTTACTCGGCCGGGGCTTCGGCAGCGGCTTCTTCCTTCGGCGCGGCGGCAGCTTCGGCGGCCTTCGCGGCGGCAGCCTCGGCAGCCTTCACGCGCTCTTGCGCCTTGGCCTTCGGCGCCGACTTCTTCGGCGTCTCGTTGTACTTCGGCATCGGGATAATGTCGGCGGCGCCAAAGAAGCGCGCGACGCGGTCGCTCGGCTGAGCGCCGACCGAGATCCAATGCTTGGCGCGTTCCGTGTCGATCACGACGCGTTGCGGATGGTCCTTGGCGACCATCGGGTCATAGTGGCCGATCTTCTCGATGAAGCGGCCATCGCGCGGGCTGCGCGAGTCGGCGACGACGATGCGGTAGAAGGGGCGCTTTTTCGCGCCGCCGCGAGTCAGACGGATAGAGAGGGCCATGAGGTTTTTAGCTCCTTAGTTAAATCGAAATCGTTGAAGACGGTGTTCGTGGAAACTCTGTAATGCTCGAAACTTGTTCTTAGCGACGGCCGCCGGGCATCAGGCCGGCCATGCCGTGCCGCGCGAAGCCCTTTTGGCCCATCTTGCTCGCCTTGCGCATCATGGTGCTCATGTCCATGAACTGCTTCACCAGGCGGTTGACGTCCTCGACCTTGGCGCCGGCGCCGGCAGCGATGCGGCGCTTGCGCGAGGCGTTGAGCAGCTTGACGTCGCGGCGTTCTTTCGCGGTCATCGAATTGATGATGGCTTCCTGACGGGCGATCATCTTCTCGTTGACGTTGGCCTGCGCCATCTGCGCCTTGATCTTGGCCGCGCCCGGCAACATGCCCATGACGCCGCCGAGGCCGCCCATCTTCTTCACTTGGCGCAACTGGTCGCGCATGTCCTCGAGATCGAAGGTGCCTTTCTGCATCTTCGCCGCGAGCTTTTCGGCGTCCGCCTGGTTGACGGTGTCGGCGGCCTTCTCGACCAGCGAGACGATGTCGCCCATGCCGAGGATGCGCGAGGCGATGCGCTCGGGATGGAAGTCTTCGAGGTCTTCGAGCTTTTCGCCGACGCCGAGCAATTTGATCGGCGCGCCGGTGACGGCGCGGGCCGAGAGCGCAGCGCCGCCGCGCGCGTCGCCGTCGACGCGCGTCAGCACGATGCCGGTGATGCCGATCTGATCGGCGAAGGCCTTGGCGACGGTGACGGCGTCCTGGCCGGTCATGGCGTCGGCGACGAACAGGGTCTCCAACGGCTTGACCACGTCGCGCACGCGCGCCGCTTCTTTCATCAGCGCGTCGTCGACATGCAGGCGGCCGGCGGTGTCGAGGATGAC
>CAZVLU010000082.1:0-5099 GCA_964628235.1 uncultured Rhizobium sp.
CGGTGAGGATCTCCTGGTAGCCGGTCATCGAGGTGTTGAAGCAGACCTCGCCGACGCGCACGCTGGTGGCGCCGATGCCCTGGCCCCAGATCACCGTGCCGTCGGCGAGCACGATGGCCGCCGTGGCGTTTGGCGGGCGCGGCGCGACAGTGCCGTTGACCAGGACGGGCAGGGCCTTCTTCTTGGCGGCGGCTTTCTTGGCCGGAGCTTTACGCGCGGTCGCTTTGGACGCGCTGGCGGAAACGCCGCCCCCCGCTTTTTTCTGCGGGGAAGGGCGGGCTTTGCGGGCGGTCGGCGGCATGGCGGGCTCCTGCGGCCAGCCTCGGGCTGCGCGGCCCCGCCATCATCCCGAAGGGCTGAAGGTCGGGTCGCGTGGGTCCGAGAGGCGGGCCAAACGACTGTACGGCGAAAGCCACCTATCGGGCGCGGGGGCGCACGCGGCCGGGTGGCAGCAAATTGGCGGTTAGATAAGCAAACGGGCTGGCCGCGTCAAGCCTGATGACCGTAAAAAGACATATTAAATTCAATGGGTTGAGAATCATTCGGGCATTGCCAAGGCGGTCTCTTTCCTGTAGCTTGTTCGTTTCCCGTACAGACCGGTTGCAAAAGCCTCCATGCTCCGTCCCGCTCTCAACGACGCGCTGAAAAACGCCATGAAGGCGAAGGATCAGCGGGCGCTCTCGACCGTGCGCCTCATCCTCGCCGCTCTCAAGGACCGCGACATCGCGGTGCGCAGCGCCGGGACCTGCGATCCGATCCCCGACTCGGCGATTCTCGAAATGCTGCAGAAGATGGTGAAGCAGCGCCACGAGAGCATCGACATGTACATGAAGGGCGGCCGTCCCGAACTGGCGCAGCAAGAGCGCGAGGAAATTGCCGTCATCGAAGGCTTTCTCCCTAAGCAGATGGGCGAGGCCGAGATGAGCGCCGCGGTCGATGCCGCCATCGCCGCCGTCGGCGCCGCCGGCATCAAGGACATGGGCAAGGTTATGGCCTCGCTGAAGCAAGAGCATGCCGGCGTGATGGATTTCGCCAAGGCCGGCGGCTTGGTGAAGCAGAAACTCTCCGCGTAAGGCTTACGCCCGCATGCTGGCTCGGCATGCGCAGGGGGCGGCGAGAGCATTGATGGCAGATGTGGACGCGCGGCGAGCCGTCTCCAAACGGAATGCTGGAGTGTGACAGCCGTTCATGGCGTTCGATCCATCCTTTCTCGATGAGTTGCGCAATCGGCTGAATATCGCCGATGTGGTGGCGCGCCGCGTGAAATTGGTCAAGCGCGGCCGCGAACACACGGGCCTTTGCCCGTTCCACAACGAAAAGAGCCCGTCTTTCACGGTCAGCGAGGACAAGGGCTTCTTCCACTGCTTCGGCTGCGGCGCGCACGGCGACGTCATCGGCTTCGTCATGCGCACCGAGAACGCCTCGTTCCCCGAAGCGGTCGAGAAGCTGGCCGGTGAAGCAGGCCTGCAGATTCCCAACATGACGCGCGAAGAGCGCGAAGATGGCCAGAAGCGCCAGACGTTGCATGCGGTGGTCGAGGCCGCCGCCGAATGGTTCATGCTCGAGCTGATGAGCCCGCGCGGGCGGGCCGGGCGCGACTATCTTGCCAAGCGCGGCATGAGCGTCGCCGTTATCGAGCGCTTCCGCATCGGCTTTGCGCCCGAGGCGCGCACGGCGCTGAAAGCGGCGCTGCTCAAGCAGGGCTTTCCCGAGCCGCTGCTGCTCGAAGCCGGCCTGATCCGCAAGCGCGAGAGCGACGGCGAGACGTATGATCTGTTCCGCAACCGGGTGATCTTCCCGATCACCGACCGGCGCGGCCGCGTCATCGCCTTCGGCGGCCGCGTGCTCGATCCGGCGCCCGAGGGTGCGCCGAAATATCTCAATTCGCCGGAGACGCCGCTCTTTCACAAGGGCCGCAACCTTTATGGCTATGCCCAGGCCATGGAGGGGGCGCGCAAAGAGAACCTGCTGGTCGTCACCGAAGGCTATATGGACGCGATTGCCGCTTTAGCGGCGGGTGTCCCCGCCGTGGCGCCGCTCGGCACGGCCTTGACCGAAGACCAGATGCGCGAGCTGTGGCGCCTGGTGCCGGAGCCGACGCTCTGCTTCGATGGCGATTCTGCCGGCCTGCGGGCCGCTGCCCGCGCCGCCGACCGCGCCTTGCCGCTGATCGTGCCGGGCCGCTCTTTGCGCTTCGTCGGCCTACCCAACGGTGAGGACCCCGACAGCCTGATCGGCAAGCAGGGCGTGGCGGCGTTTCGGGCGCTGCTCGAAGGCTCCAAGCCTTTGTCGCAATTGCTCTGGGAATTGGCGCTGGCGGCCCAAACAGGCGGCGGGATGCCCGACAGCCCGGAAAAGATCGCTGTCATCGAAAAGACCCTGATGGACCAGGCGGCCAAGGTCGCCGACCCGACGATCAAGAAGCATTACCAGGACCATTTCCGCGACCGCGTGCGGCGCGATCTGCGCCCAATGAACCGGATGGGGTCGGGGCAGGCGGCGGGAAACCGTCCGGCGGGCGGTCCAGCCGCCAACCGGAGCGGCTATGGCGCAGTGCAGCGCGGCTTTAACCGGGGCGGATATGGCCAAAACCGTGGTTTCGGTCGGGGATTCGGCGGCTTTGGCGGGCGCGGCTTCGGCGTCCCGCCCGGGTTCCCGCAGGCTCCGTCCTCCATGGGTCCGCTGGGGCCGGTCGATCCGCTCGGGCGCGGCGAAGACGGCCAGGCGGCGCGCCGCGAACGCACGCTGCTCGCCACCATCCTCAACCACCCGGAACTTTTGTCGGAGGTGAGCGAGGAGTTGGCGCATATTTTGCTTGGGTCCCGCGACCTTGACAGTCTGCGTCTGGCAATCCTAGAAGTGGCCGCCGCGCGCTCAGGGGAGGGCCATTCCGACGCGGATGTCCTTGACGGGGCGGCGCTGCGAAACCATCTGACAGAGCGAGGCTTTCGATCGCTGATCGAGCGTTTGTGCGACGGCCAGGCTGGCGCGGGCGAAGCCTTCGTCCGGCCTGAGGCCGACACTGCGGACGCTTTGGCAGGATGGCGCTACGCGCTCGATCGGCACAGGTTGGCGGAACTGAGGGCGGAGATCAGGGCGGCGGAAGCGGCCTGCGCGCAAGAGCCGGACAATCCGGACCACTGGACGCGCTTGGATGCGCTGAAACGCGAGGAACATCGCGGCGCCAGCGACGAGGCCGATTTGGAGAGGCACGGATAATTCTACACGCGCCGGGCGCGAGGTTACGGCAACGGATCGGCTCTGTTGCCGCGTTTGAGGTTTCGACCCTGCGAGGGTCGTTTGGGCTTTGCCCCCGCGCAGCAGCGGGGGCGGGTTGAGATTCGCCGGCGGCTGCGCCCGTTGGCAAGTTGATAGCGGCCATGCCGCCTGGATAAGGATTGGGGGCATGACGTTTGAATAGTCGAGTAACTGCGATTGTACGACCGAAGGCGCGAGCGCATATCGCGGCTTCACGGTCGGACGAACAAGCGCCCTTCGGGGCGATAATGCGTAACGCGCCCTTCGGGGCGATGAAACGGAACAAATAATGGCGACGAAGCAACAGACGCAGCAGCAGCCCACCCCGAAGGCGTCGGCCAAGCCGGCCGGCAAGCCCGTCGAGGCCGAAGAGGCGGTCGAGACCACGCCCGATGCGGTGCCGGTGCTCGATCTGACAGGCGCTGCCGTCAAGAAGATGATCGCCAAGGGCAAGGACCGCGGCTACATCACCTATGACGAGCTGAACGCCGCTCTGCCGCAGGAGCAGTTCACCTCCGAGCAGATCGAAGACACGATGGCCTCTCTCAACGAGATGGGCATCAATGTCGTCGAGTCGGAAGAGACCGACGAAGCCGACGGCGAGGAGAAGCCGGAAGCCGAAGAGACGCCCGAGGGCGCCGAGGCGCCGGTCGCCAAGGAAACCGAATATGGCCGCACCGACGATCCGGTGCGCATGTATCTGCGCGAGATGGGTTCGGTCGAGCTGCTGTCGCGCGAAGGCGAAATCGCCATCGCCAAGCGCATCGAGGCCGGCCGCGAGAAGATGATCAGCGGCATCTGCGAGAGCCCGTTGACCATGCGCGCCATCATCCAATGGCGCGACGCGCTCAAGGACGACAAGATGTTGCTGCGCGACATCATCGACCTCGACGCCACCAACGGCGGCACCCCGGAAGACCACAGCGTCAAGGCGTTGGCCGAAGACGGCAGCGCGCTGCCAGCACCCGTCGTCGTGCCGGGCAAGATCGCCCCGCCGCCGATCGACGATAAGAAAGCCAAGCGCAAGGACGGCGACGAAGAAGAAGGCGCTGCGCCTGCGCCGGCCGCCGACGACGACGAGGACGAAGGCGAAGAGGCCGGCTTGTCGCTCGCCGCCATGGAATTGAAGCTCAAGCCGCAGACGCTCGAGACCTTCGACGCCATCGCCAAGGTCTACAAGAAGCTCAACAAGCACCAGGTCGAGCGCCTCGAAGCGCGTCGCCAGGGCGAAGAGATCTCGCCGCAGTCCGACAAGCGCTACGAGAAGCTGAAGAACGAGCTGATCGGCCTGATGAGCCAGGTGCAGCTCAACAACGGCCGCATCGAAGCGCTGATGGACGAGCTTTACGGCCTCAACAAGCGCCTGATGACCTTCGAAGGCTCGATGCTGCGCATGGCCGAGAAGACCAAGATCAAGCGCGAGGACTTCCTCGAAAAATACTTCGGCTCGGAGCTCGATCCGAAGTGGCTACAGCGCGTCGGCCGCCTCAAGGCAAAGTCCTGGCAGACCTATGCGACCAAGCATAAGGACGAGATCCGCGACATCCGCCAGAACATCGCCGACATCGCCGACCATGCCGGCCTCGACATCACCGAGTTCCGCCGCGTCGTCTCGACGGTGCAGCGCGGCGAGCGCGAAGCGGCGCGCGCCAAGAAGGAAATGGTCGAGGCCAACTTGCGCCTCGTTATCTCCATCGCCAAGAAATACACCAACCGCGGTTTGCAGTTCCTCGACCTCATTCAGGAAGGTAACATCGGCCTGATGAAGGCGGTCGATAAGTTCGAATATCGCCGCGGCTACAAGTTCTCGACCTACGCCACCTGGTGGATCCGCCAGGCGA
>CAZVLU010000083.1:0-4919 GCA_964628235.1 uncultured Rhizobium sp.
CCGGTGTAGTCGTTGCCTCCGGTCCAGATGGCGAACACGGCATTGCTGGTGCCAGCCACCCGGCCTTGATTGACATATGCGGTGAGATCGTTGAGCACCGTCAGCATGCCCGGCCCGCCGGTGACGCCGATGACTTCGGTGCCCGAGCGTGAGCCGCCAACGGCGAAATTGAGGCTTGTATCGGGCAACACGCCAGGATCCGCGATCGAGCCGCAGGCGCTGGTGTTGGCATATCCCGAAGCATCGCAACCGGGAGCGTTCAGGAAATATCCCGAATAGAAGGCTTGATTGGATGACAGCCGATCAGTCCAGTTCAGCCCATTTGAAAAGCGCCCCTGGAAATAGGGCGGCGATTGCGGAATCGTTACGCCGAACACTGGCGTCGAGAGATCGAAACTGTTGTGATTGTCCACAAGGCTATCGCCGACAAAGACGTAGCGATCGGCAGCGCTCGTCTTAACCGCCGACATGACGATAAGCGGCGCGAGGACGAGAACAACTAACAGGCGCATCCGTGCCACCGGTCAAATCAAAATGTAATCACGGTCGATACGGTGAAATGCTGCTCGGTATACTCAAGGTTGGCAAGGTCGGGGCTATTGACGTCCTGATTCAAGACGCCGGCGTTAAAAAGCAATTCGACCCGGGGATGTATCTGGTAGCCGACAGTGATGTCGAAAGCTTCGCTTGTCGCTTGGTAGCTCGTGCCGGCGATGGTGTAGTAACGATAGGTCGGACCGAACTGGTAATAGAGCTTCTGTGAAAGCTGCTGCTGGAAGCCGACCGACGCGCTGTTGGTCAAAACGCCGCCGGAGCCTTGAATATTGACCTCGTCGAAAGTGCGTTCGAGCTTGCCCGCAAGCGCCATCGTCTGATTCAGCGAATGACGCACTTGGAAAGTCCCTATGAGCGTATTGACGTCGTCGATCGTGGGGGCTTCGAAGTCCTGGGCGATGCCGATCAGGCGAAAAATGACATTGGTGCCCGCCGGCTTCGACGTCTCGATCCCGAAACCGAGGCGGACGCCGCGCGAGTCGCGATCCTCCGGAAGGATGACGGCCGAACCCGTATATTGCGCGTTCTGAACGCCGGCCAGCCCATAGAACTTCCCCCAGTCACGCTTGACGCCAACCTGCAATGTGGCGTCCTGCTCGGTGCGCTCTTGCTGCTGCAGGCGCGAGAGCACGGTGGTATTGATGTCCGTGTCGCTGCTGACGTCCATATCGCGGCCTTGCAGGCTGGCGAAATAAGAGCTGCCGTTCCACGCGAACTCCAATTCGCGGATGTCCTGAGCCGTCGTGCCGTTCAGGTTGCCCGAGAACTGTTGCGGCGAGTTCTGGCTGACGATGCTCTCGGTGTGCAGCAAGCCGCCGCTGACGCTGAAGGCCTCGTCGAGGTCGACGCGTCCGCTCAGGCTGTAGGACAGCGCGTTAGATTTCTGCTCAGTGACCTCAAACGCGCGCTTGTCGAGGTAGCTGACTGTGGCCGCAAGCGCGTGGCGATCCCAACTCGATTGAAGCGCGCTTGCGCCGAAAAAGACCGACTGGCCATCGCTTTGTTCGGACGGATCGGCGCGGATGTTCGATGTCGCGTTCACGCCGATCTGGACGCGATTGACCCATTTGAAGTCGCCGATGGTCAACCCCGAAGGACTCTCGAAACCCGCGGGCGCGCCAAGGGGCACATCCTGAGCGGCAACGCCGTTTCCCAGAGCTGATAGAACAACCCCAGCCATGGTGAGGAAGATGCTCCGCCCCCAGCCGCGCAACCCATCTAGACGCGAGATCGGCATCGACACCCCCCACTAAATCAAATCAATGAGTGCCTGGGCTTTGCCCGGTTGCACCGCCGCCGCCTACCGAACCTGGCAATGCATGCATCTTCAGCGGAATGCTTCCATGATCGGATGCCACGATCAGATTACGGCAATCGACGCCGGTCTTGAGTGTGCAAAGCGGAATACGCACTATGCCGACAGCCCCGGCGCAGCTGCGCATCGGCAACGGCTCCACAAGCCTATCGTCGAATTCGTTGCGATCCATGTCCTTGTGCACCGTGCTTGAATAGGCGCGCTCGCCCGCCGCGCCGCTGTAAGCAATCTCGACAATGATGTGATTGATGCTGATTCCGGTCAGATTTCGCGCCGAGACGACCGGCATGCAAGTTCCGCCGTTCCGGCCTGGAATATCCAGGGCGCGCGCGACGACAACCTGGATGAAACCGGGATCCGCAGGCCCCGCAGCCGCTAACGCCGATCGATCATTTTCCGTTTGGAGTTGCTGAGCCTTTGCCGTGCCGATCGTCAGCAGAAACAAAATCAGAAGCGATAAATATGAGAGCTTTTTCATGCTGCCACCGGAAGCTCGAGAGCGTGACGGAGCGCGGCGAAGGCCGCATCGCGCTGTTCGAGGATGAAGAAATGGCCGCCCGGCAAGTCGCGCGCGGCAAACAAGCCTTTCGTTCGCTCGCCCCAGCCGAGAAACGGATCGGCGCCGACCGTGCGGCGAACCGCCGCATCGTCGTTGCCAATAATGGCTGTGATCGGGGCCGCGATGACGCGATCCGCAGCGGATGCATAATAGTCGTTGGCGCGGAAATCAGCCCGCAGCACAGGCAGTATGATGTCGGCCAGCCCGTCCTCGCGCAAAACGGCGGCGGGGACGCCACCGAGATTGGCAACGTAATCCAAAAGCGCATCGTCATCCAATTCGGCAACCGACGCGCGCGGAGCCGTTTGTGGCGCTGCGCGCGCGCAAGCGATGACGCCAGGCACTGCGCGATGCGCCGCTTCCAGGGCGACGGCCGTCTCGAATGCGAGCAGCGCGCCATAGCTGTATCCGAGCAAAAACGCGTCGTTCACGTCATTTTCGATGATAGTGGCGGCGACCGCGCCAGCTATGGCCGCGACATTGTCGACGGCCGCTTCGCTGAAGCGCTCTTCGCGACCGGGCAATTGCACAGGCAGCAGACGGCAGCCGGGTAAGGCACCGGCCCAATCACGGAAGAAGCCCGCACCCGCGCCGGCTGGCGCGAAACAAACTACAGGTTGTCCATTGCCGGTTTGGCGCGACCGAGGCAACCAGCGATCATCGGCCACGGCCATCCGCTTCTGCTGCCTCTCGTTCAATAGCGTCGCGCAGGCTCTTCGGTCGCATGTCGGTCCAGACGCGCTCGACATACTCAAGGCAGGAGTCGCGGTCGCCCTGAAATACGAGCGACCATCCGCCGGGAATTTCCTTGCCGGTCGGCCACAGGCAATATTGCTCTTCTGCGTTAACCAAAACGCAGGTGGCCTCAGGCGCAGCGCTGCTATCCGTCATTCCCCCGCTCCATAGCCGTCGGCTATCGACGCTTATCGCCTGGTCACTGCAAAACTGCCGAGGTATGGCACGTAGCAAATTCATGCAAGTGTCATATCTACGATCAGCACATCAAGCGCTTCCGATGCGCAGTTATATCGTAATCGCCGTTCTCTAACAACGCCTTAGGAGTCTTGATTCCATTATCAATATGTGTGACGGTTGAATTCGAGATTGTGTCGATCTTAGGCGCGGCTACCGATTGATCGACAAAGGGGGGCATTTTCACCGTGAACGGAGAAGGACGGACCGCTATCGCTGGGCCGGGCGTCGTCCCATTGTCCATGCCGCAAAGCGAGATCTGGCGTGAACACGTTCTTTTTCCCAACACTGCCGTCCATACCGTCAGCGCTTGCACAGAGATCTGCGGCCCCTTCGATGCCGAAGTTCTCGAACAAGCGCTGTGGCTGCTGTGGAATCGTCATGAAGGCCTACGTTTAGGCGTCGCGCCCGACCCCGACGGCATCACACCGTTGCAACGCGAGGCTTCCATGCCGGCTTCGCTGCTCAAGATTCACGATCTGTCGACCGAAACTGATCCGGAGCGAGCCGCCGACGCGCTCGCCACATCGCTCGGACAACGCACGATTCCGCTCGACGGCGGGCCGACATGCCGCTTCGACTTGCTACGGTTGGGACCACAACGGCACTGGTGGGTCATGTCCTACCATCACATCGCGATGGATGCCTGGTCGAACGGCATTCTCGTCCGCGAGGCCGCGCAAGCCTACAGCGCCATCGTCGCCGGACAGCAACCAGATATTCCGCCTGCGCCGCGCTATAGCGAATTCGTCACTGCAGACGCCGCCTACGCCGGGACGCTGCAGCACGAACGCAACCGCGCCTATTGGCACGATCTCTACCGCACTTTGCCTGAACGTGTCGTCGACACGGCGCCCCGCGTGCTGCGCGGCCAGTCGCCGGCCGCCACCGTCACGCGGCGAATCGAGATCGGCCGCGACATTCTCCTCGGCCTGCGCAAAACCGCACATGCCTGTAGCGCGACGCCGGCCCAGATGATTATCGGCAGCTTTCTGATTCTGCAGCACGCGCTCACCGGCGCGCGCGACATCACTTTCGGCCTGCCGATCCTCAATCGTAGAACGGCGCGCGACAAGGCCACACACGGCCTGTTCTCGCTAACGACCGCGCCGCGCATCGCCTTCGACCCTGCCGCGAGCATTGAATCTTTTTTCTCGGATATCAGCCGCGCCATGCATCAGGCGATGCGCCATCACCGCTATCCTCTGAGCCAAGTCAACCGCGAACTGGGTCTTGCGCGATCCGGCGCTTTGCAACTTTTCGATGTCAATATCTCCTATGAGCAAGTCGACTATCGCCAGATCATGATGGGCCCCGCCCGGGCCAGCGTGCCGCGCGTCCTGCTCAACGGCGTCGAACGCACTCCGATCGAGGTTTTCGCGCGCGACTACGGCGACGCCGACCGCCTAGAAATCGACCTCGACCTGTCGCTCGACGCTTTCACGCCCTCACAAGCGGACAGTCTCGCCTCTCGTTATGTTCGTATTTTGGATTGGCTTTCGCGTGGCGGCGCTGGTG
>CAZVLU010000084.1:0-4890 GCA_964628235.1 uncultured Rhizobium sp.
AGATCCACCCGGGCGATCCGATGGACAAGAATCTGTACGACCTGCCGCCCGAGGAACTGAAGAACGTCCCGCAGGTGTGCGGTTCGCTCCGCGAGGCTCTCGAGAGCCTGGAGAAGGACCACGCGTTCCTGACCAAGGGCGACGTCTTCACCGAAGAGCAGATCAAGGCCTACATCGAGTTGAAGTGGGAAGACGTCTATGCCTTCGAGCACACGCCGCACCCGATCGAGTACCAGATGTACTACAGCGGCTAAATCGACTGACGACCCTTCGTTGGTGGGGTGAGTGGGAAAAGGGCGGCCTTCATAGGCCGCCCTTTTTCGTTGAGGTTCCCGGCTATTCCGCACAGCGCCGATGCAAAATTAGGAACAAACCGCGAAGGCCTGCGTTGTCCTTGAGATTTTCGACTTCACTCAAGGGGATAAAACCATGGCCACCATCGTCACCACTCCGGCGGATGTCGCAGCTCCGGCGCTGCTCCGTCGCGTCTCCTGGGGCGCCGTCATCGCCGGCGCCATCGTCGCCATCGCCGTCGGCGCGCTCTTGTCGGTGCTCGGCGTCGCGATCGGCGCCACCACGATCGACACTGTGGAGCACACGACACCTTCCGCCGGCGCCTTCGGCCTCGCCAGCGGCATCTGGGCGACCTTCGCCTCTCTTCTCGCTATGGGCGTCGGCGGCTATGTTGCCGCGCGCCTATCGGGCACCAATAGCAATCAAGACGGCATTCTGCATGGCCTGACCGTATGGGCGCTCGCCCTCCTCCTCGGCACCGCCGTGGCGGCCAGCAGCTTGGCGGGCATCGCCAGCGTCGCGGTGCGCGGCGCGGGCGCCGCCGTTGGCGGCGTTGCCAGCGGCATCGGCGCGGCAAGCGGCGGCGCGGCCGCTGCGGCATCGCAGTTCGACGCTTCGCAGTTGCTCGATCCAGTGCGCCGCACCCTCGGCGGCAGCAATGTCGAAAATCTCTCGAGCGAGCAGATCGCCGAAGAAATCACCGGCCTGGTGCGCGCGCGCCTGGCCAACGGCGCATGGCCGGACGGCTCGCGCGAGCGCCTGAACGCGCTCGTCGCCAAGTCGTCCGGCATCTCCGAGCAAGAAGCCAGCCAGCGCATCGATCAAGCCGAAGCGCAGGTCAAACAAGCGATGGTCGAGGCCGAACAGAAGGCTCGCGAAATTGCCGACGCGGCGGCACGCGCCACCGCGATGGGCGCTTTCTGGGCCTTCGCGGCGTTGCTGTTCGGCGCCGTCATGGCGGCGATCGGCGCCATCATCGGCACGCGCCACTACCATGAATATGAAGCGCGTCGCGAGGCTTATGTCGTGCGTTGAGGCAAACGTCAGACACGAATAGAAAAGGGCCGCCTCATCAGGCGGCCCTTTCTTTTGCTCGTCCTAACGCGATCAATTCAGCGCGGCAGCCTTTGGCAAGGCCGACTTGTAACCCGCTTCCACTTTCGCGTGCCAAGTCTGCGCCCAGGCCTTCATCTTCTCGACATATGTCGCACGCTTGGAATCCTCGCCGAAGCGTTCTGGACGCCAAGCCGCAACGCTATCGGCGCGAACGCCTTCCAACTCGGGATTGAAGCGATATTCCGTAAGCAAATACGTACGGTTATTGGAGATGTCATAGCTGACATTCAGCATGGTCGGCGGCGACGATATGCCGTTCTGCCGCAAATATTCGTGGAATTTGACGAGCTGCGGCGTCGAACTCTGAGGCAACGCAGTGGAGTACGGCGCAATGAAATTGCAATCGTAGCCTTGAGGAGAACCGCGATTGCTCGAGAAATCGGCCAAAGGGTCTTTGCGCGCGCAAACGCTCGACTTCCAGCCGCCCGTCACGTTGCCGTCCGGGGCAAGGAAGTAAATATGCCCGGCCATGACGTTGCCTTTGGTCTGAATCAAATAGCCCCGCACCAGGCGAATCTTGCTCGCCTCGGATACGTTCTCTTCGAGCACCACCAGCTTCCATTCGCCAGGAGGCAGAGGAACTTGCGGGGCGCCTGCAATGCTCAACGGCAGGACATCACGATAGGTCTTGCCGAGTTCGGCGATCTCCGCGAGCGGCTTGCGGACCGCAACCGGACCTTTGGCGATGGCCGGCATCGAAGAGGCGACTGTGAAGGCCGCCGTGCCGGCAAAGCCGCCGGGTAGTCGGCCCTTGTAGGCATCGGCGACGGTCGAGCGCCACCCTTGCATCCAGCTCTTGAGTTGATCGACGTAGGCGACGCGCTTGGAATCCTCTTTATAGCGGTCGGGGTGCCAGAGGCTTGACGCCGCCGGGCGGACATCCTGTAAATCAGGATTGAACGCGTAATCGGCCATCAGATAAGTGCGGCCATCGGAAATCGCGTAGCTCACGCCGACGACGCTAATGGGCTTTTTGATCTTGTTGGCATCGACATAGTCGTAAAACTGGTTCAGTTCGCTCGGCGATTTGTCGTTCCGAGTCAGCCCGAAGGCCGTCATCCAAGCGCAATCATAAGAACCGCTTGCAACGGACTTGGACAAATTGACGAGCAGATTGGTGCGGGCGCAACTCGCCGGGGCGGCCCAACCGCCGCGCGATGGCCCATCAGGCACGTAGAACGACACGCGACCGCTCATCTCCTTGCCGTCCTTGCCGCCCAGTTGGATGAGGTGGCCTTTGACAATGCGGATGTTGACGTTGTCGCTGCGGCTTTCGCCGAGCGCGACGAGTTTCCAGTCGCCCGGCGGCAAAGGCACCTGCGGCGAACCGAAGGTCTTCAACTGCAAAAGGTTGCGGTAAGTCTCGCCAAGGCGGACGCCGTCATCGGCGCGCGCCGGCAAGCCTCCGGCCAAGGCACAGAGCACGAAAGCCGCGAATAGCGCACGACGCATGGCATCCCCCCGGGAAATTCGCCGCCAAGATTAGCCGAGCCGCTCCCCGCTGTCTGCCGTCCTCTACAGCAGGATCGATGCCCAAAACGCAACATATTGCTAGCGCGGGGCGGTCCGCCCCACAGCATCCTGCTTGCGCCCCCGGCACGGCGGCCCTTATATAAGCCCGCGCGTTCAAGACCGTAGGTATGCATGGCCGACCTGTTCAATAAGTCCCCGTCTAAATCCGGCGCCGCAAATGCCAAGAGCGGCGCCGACAAAAACAGCTATTCCGCCAAGGACATCGAGGTTCTTGAAGGCTTGGAGCCGGTGCGCCACCGCCCGGGCATGTACATCGGCGGCACCGACAGCGCCGCCATGCACCATTTGGTCGCCGAAGTCCTCGACAATTCGATGGACGAGGCGGTCGCCGGCCACGCCGACCATATCGAGATCGAACTCGCGCCGGACAACGTCGTGACGATCCGCGACAACGGCCGCGGCATCCCGATCGATCCCCATCCCAAGTTCAAGAGCAAGTCCGCTCTCGAGGTCATCCTCACCACGCTCCATTCGGGCGGCAAGTTCTCCAACAAAGTTTACGAGACCTCGGGCGGTTTGCACGGCGTCGGCATCTCGGTGGTCAACGCGTTGTCCGACCGGCTCGACGTCGAAGTGGCGCGCGACAAGACGCTTTACAAGCAAAGCTACTCGCGCGGCGCGCCCAAGGGGCCGCTCAAGGAAGTCGGCGCCGTCAACAAGCGCGGCACGTCCATCACCTTCCATCCCGACCCGGATATTTTCACCGATAAGCACGACTTCATCCCGGCGCGGCTCTACCGCATGGCGCGCTCGAAGGCGTACCTGTTCCGCGGCGTCGAGATTCGCTGGAAGTGCGACGAGTCGCTCATCGGCCCGAAAGACACGGTGCCGAAAGAGGAGAAGATTCATTTCCCCGGCGGCCTCGCCGACTTCCTCGCCAATCATCTCGAAGGCCGCGAGACCCTCATTCCCACGCCCTTCGCCGGCACTGTCGCGCTCAATGGCAACACCGGCGGCAAGGTCGAATGGGCGGTCAATTGGGTCGCCGAAGGCGAAGGCGTCAATTCGTCCTATTGCAACACCGTGCCGACGCCGCAGGGCGGCACCCACGAAGCCGGGATGCGCAGCGGCCTGACGCGCGCGCTGAAAGCCTATGGCGATCTCAGCGGCAACCGCCGCGCCGCGCAGATCACCCCCGACGACGTGATGGACGGCGCCTGCGTGCTGCTGTCGCTGTTCATGCGCAATCCGCAGTTCCAAGGCCAGACCAAGGAAAAGCTCGCCAGCGTCGAAGCGAGCAAGATGGTCGAAAACACCATCAAGGATCATTTCGACCATTGGCTGTCGGGCGACCCCGCGACGGCGAACGCCCTGCTCAACGCCATCATCGACCGCGCCGAAGAACGGCTGCGCGACAAGAAGGCCAAGGAGTTCAACCGCAAGACGGCGACGCGCCGCTTGCGCCTGCCCGGCAAGCTGGCCGACTGCTCGCGCAACGCGGCAGAGGGCACCGAAATTTTCCTCGTCGAGGGCGACTCGGCCGGCGGCTCGGCGAAATCGGCGCGCAGCCGCGAGACTCAGGCGATCCTGCCGTTGCGCGGCAAGATCCTCAACGTCGCCTCGGCCTCGATGGACAAGCTGCAGGGCAACCAGGAAATCGCCGATCTGGCGCTGGCGCTCGGCTGCGGCGTCGGCGCGCGCTTCGACGTCTCGAAGCTGCGCTACGAGCGCGTCATCATCATGACGGACGCCGATGTCGACGGCGCGCATATCGCCTCGCTGCTCATCACCTTTTTCTACCGCGAAATGCGCGCGTTGATCGATCATGGGCATCTCTATCTCGCCCAGCCGCCGCTCTATCGCATCACCCAGGGCGCCACGACGATCTACGCGCGCGACGACGCCCACAAGGAAGAGTTGCTCAAGACATCCTTCAAAGGCCGCGGCAAGATCGAGATCAGCCGCTTCAAAGGCCTCGGCGAGCTGCCGCCGGCGCAGTTGCGCGAC
>CAZVLU010000085.1:0-4492 GCA_964628235.1 uncultured Rhizobium sp.
CGGACTTGGTCCGGCCATCCACGCCTTTTTTGTAACCGCATCGTAAGGCGTGGATGCCCGGACCAAGTCCGGGCATGACGAGTTAAACAGTAAACGACGCGTTTATGCGGATTTAGCTGATCACAATCCGCGGCGTCTTGCGCGTCGTGCCGTCGAGCTTCTCCCACAGCCGCGCGGCGATCTTGCGATAGGCTTTGGCTTGCGGGCTGTCGGGTTGGGTCGCGGTGATCGGCGTGCCGGCGTCGGACGTTTCCCGAATCGCGATATGCAGCGGAATCTCGCCCAGGCATTCGACGCCGATCTTCTCGGCTTCGGCTTTGGCGCCGCCATGGCCGAAGATATGGCTTTCGTGGTTGCAGTTGGGGCAGACGAAGGTGCTCATGTTCTCGACTAGCCCAAGCAGCGGCACTTCGACCTTCTTGAACATGTTGATGCCCTTGCGCGCATCGAGCAGCGCGATGTCTTGCGGCGTCGAGACGATCACTGCGCCGGCCAGCGGCACGCGCTGCGCCATGGTCAATTGCGCGTCGCCGGTGCCGGGCGGCATGTCGACGATCAGCACGTCGAGATCGCCGTCCTCGGCCCAGGCGACGTCGCGCAGCAATTGTTCGAGCGCGCCGATCACCATGGGGCCGCGCCAGATCATCGGCGAGTCTTCGGGCACCAAAAAGCCCATCGACATGCATTTGAGGCCATAAGCCTCCATCGGCTTGAGGCGCTTGTCGGCGGTCGGCTCGGGGCGGCCCTTGATGCCCATCATGCGCGGCACCGAGGGGCCGTAGATGTCGGCGTCGAGCAGGCCGACGCGCTTGCCCTCGGCGACGAGGCCGAGCGCCAAATTCACCGCGACGGTCGATTTGCCGACGCCACCCTTGCCCGAGGCGACGGCGACGATGTGCTTCACGCCGGGCACGAAGGGCTTGGCCGCCGGAGCCCCCGCACTTCCCATGGGCCCCGTGGCGGCTTGGCGGCGGGCCATCGTGACGTCGGAGGTTTTGGCGGCCGGTTCGGGCTTTGCCGGAGGCCGCTCCGCCGTCAGCACCGCGCTGACCGAGGTGACGCCGGGCAGGCGCATCACAGCGTCCTCGGCGGCCTTGCGCAGCGGCTCCATATGGGGGCCGCGCGCCGGGTCGACTTCGATCATGAAGCCGACGTTGCCGCCGCGCAGGGTGACGCCCTTCACCATATCGAGGCTGACGATGCTGCCGCCGCGCTCATTATCGATGACGGTGTGAAGCGCCGCGAGGACATCGCGGTCGGTAAGGGCGGCCATCTTGCGAAACCAATCTTGGAAAAGCGGTGCAATGACACCATTTATCCCCAGGCCGCGCACAGCCTCGTGCGTTGCGCCAGGGGGCAAGCTGTCATATAAGGCAGGACCAAATTTGTTGCAAAGACATGGTTTTCGCGCCCTGCAGGGTGCGCGAGCCCGGCACGAAGGAAAAAATACATGCCTTGGTCAAATCAGGGGGGCGGTGGCCCGTGGGGTTCTAGCGGCGGCGGAGGCAACTCCGGCGGCGGTGGAGGCGGCGGACAAAGCCCTTGGGGCCGCGGCTCCGGCGGTGGCGGCGGTCAACAGCCGCCCAATCTCGAAGATCTGATCCGGCGCAGCCAGGATCGTTTCAAAAAGGCCTTCCCGGGCGGTGGCAACACCGGTCCGGTGGCCTTCGTCGGCCTCATCGCCTTCGGCCTGCTGATGGTCTGGCTCTGCACCTATCGCGTGCTGCCCGACGAGCAGGGCGTCGTGCTGCGCTTCGGCGAATGGGTGCGCACCGCGCCGCCCGGCCTGAACTTCAAGCTTCCTGATCCGATCGAAGTGGTCATCAAGCCGAAGGTCACGCGCGTCAACCGCGTCGATGCCGGCTTTCGCGCCGTCGGTCCGCTCAACGCGCCGCAGAGCATGCGCGCGGTGCCGGAAGAGGCGCTGATGCTGACCGGCGACGAGAACATCGTCGATATCAACTTCACCGTCTTCTGGGTCATCAAGGACGCCGGAAAATTCTTGTTCAACGTGCGGGCGCCCGAAGCGACGGTGAAGGCCGCCGCCGAAAGCGCCATGCGCGAAGTGATCGGCCGCACGCCGATCCAGCCGATCCTCGCCGAAGGCCGCCGCAAGGTGGAACAGGACGCCATCGCGCTGCTCCAGCGCATCATGGAAGAATACGGCACCGGCATCGAGATCACCCAACTGCAATTGCAGAAGGTCGATCCGCCAACCACGGTGGTCGATGCCTTCCGCGACGTGCAGCGCGCCCGCGCCGATTTGGAGCGCGCCCGCAACGAAGCCGAAGCCTACCGCAACGACGTGATCCCGCGCGCCCGCGGCGAAGCCGAACGCCTGATCCAAGAGGCGGAAGGCTATAAGCAGCAGATCGTCGCGCAGGCGGAAGGCGACGCCAACCGCTTCCTCGCGGTCTATCGTCAGTTCGCCCAGGCCAAGGACGTCACCCAGCAGCGCCTCTATCTCGAAACCATGGAAGAGATCCTGCGCCGCACCAACAAGGTGATGATCGATCAGCCTCAGGGCGGTTCGGGCGTCGTGCCCTATCTGCCCTTGCCGGAAATCCAGCGCCGCGCGCCCTCTGCGCCGGACAGCCAGCCGGGAGCCGCCCGATGAACCGCACTCTTACCATCGCCGGCGTCGCGGCCGGCGTCGTCGTCGTCGTCGGTCTGCTGTCGACCTTCATCGTGCACCAGACCGAACAGGTCATCGTGCTGCGCGTCGGCAATCCGGTGCGCGTCATCAACGAGCCGGGCTTGAAGTTCAAGATCCCGTTCTTCGAGACGACCGTCACCTACGACAAGCGCGTGCTCGACAGCGACCCGGAAGCCGAAGAAGTCATCGCCTCCGACCAGAAGCGTCTGGTCGTCGATGCCTTCGCGCGCTACCGCATCGTCGATCCGCTGCGCTTCTACCAAACGGTGAGCAACGAGCAGGGCTTGCGCGCCCGCCTCGAACGCACGGTCAACGGCACGCTGCGTAACGTCATCGGCAATGTCACGCTCACCGCCGTGCTCTCGGAAGAGCGCGCGACGATCATGAGCGAGATTCAAAAGCAGGTGCAGGAAGAGGCCAAGAGCTTCGGCATCGACGTGATCGACGTGCGCATCCGCCGCGCCGATCTGCCGCAGGCCAACAGCGAGGCCATTTTCGCCCGCATGCGAAGCGAGCGCGAACGCGAGGCGCGCGAGTTCCGCGCCCAGGGCGCCGAACTGGCCCAGCGCATCCGCGCCCGTGCCGACCGCGAGCGGACCGTGCTGATCGCCGACGCGCAAAAGCAGGCGCAGATCCTGCGCGGCGACGGCGATGGCCAGCAGGTGGAGATTTGGGCCAAGGCTGCCGGCCAGGACCCGCAATTCTTCGCCTTCTACCGCTCGATGGAAGCCTATCGCCAAGCCCTTGGCGCCGACACCACCATGGTGCTGTCGCCGGACAGCGACTTCTTCCGCTTCTTCGGCAGCATGTCCGGTCGACCGCAGGCGCCTCGCCGTTAAAGCGATGGGTCGTTAGCCGCTGAGGCTGGAATGATCGTTGTTTCGGGCTCTGCCTCAGATCGAGGCGGGGCCCGAACCATGTCAGATCGGCGGCGTTAACATCTGCGTGAGGGACGGCTTTTCACCCCTGTGAGACGGCTTGCGCCCCATTTCCGTCATAATCGGCTCCTACCTGTAGAGCCTAAGAAGGTCCGAGCGCGCCCCGCCGCGAAAAATCGCTGCGAGGATGGATTGCAAATCGCGGTCGGGCCGGTCAACCTGATGATCCAGGCTGATGATCCAGGCAGGCGCTCCGCGGATCGCCATCCAGCCCGCGCACCGCCCAAGGTCCTATGGAGAACCACACCGTGACCCAGCCCCAGTCTCTCGCGCCGCTTCCGTCGCGGACGGCGACGCCCAAATCCTCTCGCCTGCGCACGGCCTTTGCCGCGCTGCTGGTGTTCAGTTTCACGCTGCCCGTCGCCGACATGGCGCTCGCTCAGCGCGCGCCCGACGGCTTCGCCGATCTCGCCGAACGGCTGTTGCCGGCGGTGGTGAATATTTCCACCACGCAGGCGGCGCGCGAGCAGCCGCAGCGCGGGCCGCAGCCGCGCGGCCCGGAAATCCCGCAATTCCCGCCGGGCTCGCCGTTCGAGGAATTCTTCCGCGACTTCTTCGATCGCAACCGCCCGGACTCGCAGCAGCGCCCGCAGCAAGAGCGTAGGTCCACCTCGCTCGGCTCCGGCTTCATTGTCGATTCGACCGGCTACGTGGTCACCAACAACCATGTCATCGAGGACGCCGACGAGATCACCGTCATCTTGCATGACGACACCAACCTCAAGGCCAAGCTGATCGGCCGCGACAAGAACACCGACTTGGCCTTGCTCAAGGTCGAGAGCAGCAAGCCGCTGCCTGCCGTGAAGTTCGGCGATTCGGACCGGGCCCGCGTCGGCGACTGGGTGGTGGGCATCGGCAATCCGTTCGGCCTCGGCGGCTCGGTGACGGCCGGCATCAT
>CAZVLU010000086.1:0-4444 GCA_964628235.1 uncultured Rhizobium sp.
CGTCATTGGCGGCGGCGACACCACCATGGACTGCGTGCGCACCGCCGTGCGTCAGGGCGCGAAATCCGTGAAGTGCCTCTATCGCCGCGACCGCGCCAACATGCCGGGCTCGCAGCGCGAGGTGAAACATGCCGAGGAAGAGGGCGTCGAGTTCGTCTGGCTGGCCCAGCCCGAAGCCTATCTCGGCGACGGCAAGGTGACTGGCGTGCGCGCCAGCCGCATCCATCTCGGCGTGCCCGACGCGACGGGTCGCCAGACGCCGCAAGTGCTGCCCGGCTCGCACTTCAACGTGAAGGCCGACATGGTGATCAAATCGCTCGGCTTCGATCCGGAGGACCTGCCGACGATGTTCGGCGCGCCCGATCTCGGCGTCACGCGCTGGGGCACCTTGAAGATCAACTACCGCACGATGATGACGACTCTCGACGGCGTGTTCGGCGCCGGCGACATCGTGCGCGGCGCGTCGCTCGTCGTCTGGGCGATCCGCGACGGCCGCGACGCCGCCGAATGCATCCACAACTATCTCGCCGCCAAGGTCGAAGCGCGCACCGCGCCGGCTATGGCGAGCGCGTCGTAAGGGGAGGACAGCGCATGTCCGACAAGATCAATAGCAATCCCGTCAACGAAGGCGAAAAGTTCCTGAAGGAATGGACGGCCAATGCCGCCCATTTGCAGGACCATGGCATGTACGATCCGGCCAACGAGCATGACGCCTGCGGCGTCGGCCTGATCGCCTCGCTCGACGGCAAGCCGCGCCGCGACGTCGTCGAAGCCGGCATCGCCGCGCTGAAGGCCGTGTGGCACCGCGGCGCCGTCGACGCCGACGGCAAGACCGGCGACGGCGCCGGCATACATGTCCAGATTCCGCAGGACTTCTTCAAGGAGCATATCGCGCGCACCGGCCATGAGCCGAAGCCCGGCCGCCTGGCCGTCGGCATGGTCTTTTTGCCGCGCAACGATTTCGGCGCGCAGGAGCGCTGCCGTTGCATCGTCGAGACGGAAATTCTGCGCTTCGGCTATTCGATCTACGGCTGGCGCCAGGTGCCGGTGAACACCGCCGTCATCGGCGAAAAAGCCAACGCCACGCGGCCCGAGATCGAGCAGATCATGGTCGCCTCCAATCCGGGCACCAGCGCCGAACAGTTCGAGCTCGACCTCTACATCATCCGCCGCCGCATCGAGCGCGCGGCGCTGGCCGAGCATATCAACGACTTCTACATCTGCTCGTTCAGCTGCCGTTCGATCATCTACAAGGGCCTGTTCCTCGCCGAAGTAATCGACGAGTTCTATCCCGACTTGCTCGATCCGCGCTTCGTGTCGAACTTCGCCATCTTCCATCAGCGCTATTCGACCAATACCTTCCCCAACTGGCGCTTGGCTCAGCCGTTCCGCATGCTCGCCCATAACGGCGAGATCAACACGCTGCGCGGCAACGTCAATTGGATGAAGAGCCATGAGCCGCGCATGGTCGCCGGCGCTTTCGGCGACTATGGCGACGATCTGAAGCCGGTGGTGCAGGCCGGCGGTTCGGACTCGGCGTCGCTCGACAACGTGTTCGAGGTGATGGTGCGCGGCGGCCGTTCGGCGCCGATGGCGAAAAGCATGCTCATCCCGGACTCCTGGTCGCACAAGACGGAGATGCCACAGGCCCATAAGGACTTCTTCAGCTACTGCAACTGCGTGATGGAGCCGTGGGACGGCCCGGCCGCTATCGCCGCGACCGACGGCCGCTGGGTCGTCGCCGGCATGGACCGCAACGGTCTGCGCCCGATGCGCTACACCTTCACCAGCGACGGCTTGCTGATCGTCGGCTCGGAGTCGGGCATGGTGCCGGTGTCGGAAGCCAACATCATCGAAAAGGGCCGCGTCGGCCCCGGCGAGATGATCGGCCTCGATCTCGCCGAAGCGAAGTTCTATTCCGACGTCGAGATGAAGAACCTGCTGGCCGACCGCCACCCCTACGGCGAGTGGGTCAACAACATCACGCCGCTCGACAGCCTGATCAAATCGCACGGCGACACCAAGCCCGAGTTCACGCGCGACGAACTGCGCAGCCGTCAGCTCGCCGCCGGCCTGTCGCTCGAAGATCTCGAACTGATCCTTCATCCGATGGCGGAAGACGGCAAGGAAGCCGTGGGTTCGATGGGCGACGACACGCCGCTGGCGGTGCTGTCGAAGCGCTATCGCGGCTTGCATCACTACTTCCGCCAGAACTTCAGCCAGGTCACGAATCCGCCCATCGATTCCTTGCGCGAGCAATACCAGATGAGCCTCAAGACTCGTCTCGGCAACCTCGGCAACATCCTCGACGAGGATTCGAGCCAGACCAAGCTGCTGCAGCTCGAATCGCCGATTCTCGGCAATGCCGAGTTCGCCGCCATGCGCGCCTATATGGGCAAGGATGTCGTCGAGATCGATTGCACCTTCCCGGTCGACGGCGGCGACAACGCGCTGCGCGACTCGATCGCGCGCGTCCAGCGCGAGGCCGAAGACGCCATCCGCGGCGGCTGCGTCCATGTTATCCTGAGCGATAAGGCGGTGAGCGAGAGCCGCGTCGCCATTCCGATGATTTTGGCCGCCGGCGGCGTGCATACGCATCTGGTGCGCCAGCAGCTCCGCACCTTCACCTCGCTTAACGTGCGCTCGGGCGAATGCCTCGACGTGCATTATGCCGCCGTGCTGATCGGCGTCGGCGCCACCACGGTGAACGCCTATCTCGCCGAGGAAAGCATCGCCGACCGCCATCGTCGCGGGCTCTTTCAGGGCCTCACCCTCGAAGAGTGCGTCAAGCACTACAAGAAGGCGATGGACCAGGGCCTGATGAAGATCATGTCGAAGATGGGCATTTCGGTGCTGTCGTCTTATCGCGGCGGCTATAACTTCGAGGCCCTCGGCCTGTCGCGCTCGCTCGTCGCCGATTTCTTCCCCGGCATGACCTCGCGCATTTCCGGCCTCGGCATGTCGGGCATCCAGCGCAAAGCGCTGGAGACGCACGGCCGCGCCTTTTCTGAAGAGAACATGGCGCTGCCGGTCGGCGGCTTTTACGTGTTCCGCAAATCTGGCGAGAGCCATGCGCTCGAAGGTCCGGCGATCCATACCCTACAGCAGGCGGTCGCCACCGATTCTTACGCGACCTACAAGAAATTCGCCGAATCGGTGCGCAATCCCGATCGGCCCATCGCGCTGCGCGATCTGCTCGATTTCAAGCAGGGCCTCAAAAGCGTGCCGCTGGAATCGGTGGAATCGATCACCGAAATCCGCAAACGCTTGGTCGCGCCCGGCATCTCGCTCGGCGCGCTCAGCCCCGAAGCGCATGAGACGCTGTCCATCGCGATGAACCGCATCGGCGCCAAGTCCGACTCGGGCGAGGGCGGCGAGGATCCGGCGCGCTACAAGCTCAAGCCGAACGGCGACAATGCCTCGTCGGCCATCAAGCAGGTGGCGTCGGGCCGCTTCGGCGTCACCGCCGAATACCTGACGAACTGCCGCGAGCTGGAGATCAAGGTCGCGCAGGGCGCCAAGCCCGGCGAGGGCGGCCAATTGCCCGGCATCAAGGTCAGCAGCATGATCGCCAAGCTGCGCCACGCGACGCCCGGCATCACGCTGATCTCGCCGCCGCCGCATCACGACATCTACTCGATCGAGGATTTGGCGCAGCTCATCTATGACCTGAAGCAGATTAACCCTCAGGCCAAGGTGACGGTGAAGCTCGTCGCCCAGACCGGCATCGGCACGATCGCGGCGGGCGTCGCGAAAGCCAAAGCCGACGTGATCTTGGTCGCCGGCCATTCCGGCGGCACCGGGGCTAGCCCGCAAAGCTCGGTCAAGCATGCCGGCCTGCCGTGGGAAATGGGCCTCTCCGAGGTCAACCAAGTCCTCACGCTCAACCGCCTGCGCCACAGCATCAAGCTGCGCGTCGACGGCGGCTTCAAGACCGGCCGCGACGTCGTCGTCGCCGCCATGCTCGGCGCCGAAGAGTTCGGCCTTGGCACGATCTCGCTGGTCGCCACCGGCTGCATCATGGTGCGCCAGTGCCATGCCAACACTTGCCCGGTCGGCGTTTGCACGCAGGATGAGGCGTTGCGCGCCAAATATACCGGCACGCCGGAGAAGGTCGTGAACCTGTTCAGCTTCGTCGCCGAAGAAGTGCGCGAGATTCTCGCCTCGCTCGGCGCCAAGTCGATCGAGGAGATCATCGGCCGCACCGATCTGCTGACGCAGATCAGCCGCGGCTCGGCGCATCTCGACGATCTCGACTTGAACCCGATCTTGGCGCAGGCCGATCCGGGCGGCTACCCGCGCTTCTGCACCATGGGCGAGAACGAGCGCAACGAAGTGCCGGAAACGCTCGACGCGCAGATGATCGTCGACGCCAAGCCGGCCCTCGATGGCGGCGAGAAGATGCAGCTTGCCTACAACGTGCGCAACACGCAGCGCGCCATCG
>CAZVLU010000087.1:0-4444 GCA_964628235.1 uncultured Rhizobium sp.
CCTCGGCGACGACGATGTCGGCGCCCATCTCGCCGGGCGGCGTGATCGCGCCGAGCGAGACGACTTCCGTGACCGTGGCGATGAGCAAGGCGCCTTTGGCCTGGCAAGCGCGCGCCAGCGGCGTCAAGTCGCGGATGCGGCCGAACACGTCGGGGTTCTGCACGACGACGCAGGCGGTCTGATCGTCGATCAAGGCGGCGAGATCTTCGTCCTTCGTGGGATCGGCGGGACCGACGACGATGTCGCCCGCCGTGTAGCGCGCGAAGGTCTCGATGGTGCCGCGGTAATGCGGATGCAGCGCGCCCGACAGCACGACCTTGTCGCGACGCACGGTACGGCGCGCCATCAGCACGGCTTCGGCGGCGGACGTCGCGCCGTCGTACATCGAGGCGTTGGCGACCTCCATGCCGGTGACGAGCGCCACCTGGCTCTGGAATTCGAACAGCATCTGCAGCGTGCCCTGCGAGATTTCCGGCTGATAGGGCGTGTAGGCCGTGAGGAACTCTCCGCGCTGGATCAGATGATCGACAGCCGCCGGCACATGATGGCGATAGGCTCCGGCGCCGATGAAGCTGGCTTTCGCCTGCCCCGCCGCGAGGTTCTTCGCCGCCAGCGCCGACAGCTCGCGCTCGACTTCCAGCTCGCCGGCGTGCGGCGGCAGATCGAGCGGCTTGGTCAGCCGCGCCGAGACCGGCACGTCGACGAACAGGTCGTCGATGGTCTTCACGCCAGGAAGGGTCGCGCCGATGGCGCCGAGCATGGCGCGGCGATCGTCGGTGGTCAGCGGCAGATAGCGCATGGATAATTCCTTAGCCGAGATCGGCGACAAGTTTCGTGTAAGCGGCTTCGTCCATCAACGCATCGAGTTGGGCTTTGTCGCCGAGCTTGATCTTGACGAACCAGCCTTTGCCGCCGGCATCGGCGTTCACGGTTTCCGGCGCGCCGGTCAGTTCCTCGTTCACCGCGACGATTTCGCCGGACACCGGGGCATAGACTTCGCTCGCCGCCTTGACCGATTCGACCACCGCCATGTCGCCGCCCTGCTTGACCGCCTTGCCGACGGCGGGCAGCTCGACATAGACCACGTCGCCCAACTGGCCTTGCGCGTAGTCGGTGATGCCGACGGTGCCGACGTCGCCCTCGACGCGAATCCATTCGTGCTCTTGCGTGTATTTCATCTCGCTCATGGGACGGGCTCTCGCGCTTAGGGTTTATAATAATTGGTCGGATTGAACGGCAGGACGACGACCTGGGCCGGGCGCGGCGTGCCGCGCACCATCAGGTTCACCACGGTGCCAGGCTTGGCGTAGGAGGCTTCGACATAGCCCATGGCGATGGGACCGCCGACCGTGGGGCCGAAGCCGCCGGAGGTGATCTCGCCGATTACGCGGCCGTCCTCGCCGTGGATCGGCGTATGGTCGCGTGCCGGGGCGCGGCCTTCGGGCTTGAGCCCGACGCGACGGCGCGGCGCGCCGCCCTTGAGATGGGCGAGGATCATGTCGGCGCCGGGGAAACCGCCCTCTTCGCGGCGGCGCTTGCCGATGGCCCAGGCGAGACCCGCTTCGATCGGCGTGGTCGTTTCGTCGATGTCGTGGCCGTAGAGGCACAGGCCGGCCTCCAGGCGCAGCGTATCGCGCGCGCCGAGGCCGATGGGCTTCACCTCCGGCTCGGCGAGCAAGGCCTTGGCGAGCACTTCGGCTTTGTCGTTCGGCACGGAAATTTCGAAGCCGTCCTCGCCGGTATAGCCCGAGCGGGTGACGAAACAATCGACGCCCATGACTTTCATGGCGGCCGCCGTCATGAAGCGCAGCTTGACCGCCTCGGGCGCGAAGCGCGCCATCACTGTGGCCGCCGCCGGGCCTTGCAGCGCGAGCAGCGCGCGGTCGGTCAGTTCCTCGACTTTGATCGAAGACGGCAGCTTGGCCTTCATATGGGCGACGTCCTGCAGCTTGCAGGCGGCATTGACCACGACGAAGAGATGATCGCCGGCATTGGTGACCATGAGATCGTCGAGAATGCCGCCGCGCTCGTTGGTGAAGAGCGTGTAGCGGATCTCGCCGACTTTCAGCGCCTGCAAGTCGCCGGGCACCAGCGTTTCCAGCGCTTTCGCGGCGTCCGGTCCGGTGAGCTTCACCTGCCCCATATGCGAGACGTCGAACAGGCCCGCTTGGGCGCGGCAATGCTGATGCTCGCCGAGGATGCCTTGGGGATATTGCACCGGCATATCGTAGCCGGCGAACGGCACCATCTTGGCGCCGAGCGCCACATGCAGGCCATGCAGCGACGTGCGTTGAAGCTTATCCGGGGAAACGTCTGACACAGGCGATCCTTCACAATCCGATTCAGAGTCGTGGCTGCTCGGCGAGTCGCCGGCAGCCCCCTCTGTCCTAGGACCTGAAAGATTCGTCCGCCCCTCTCAACGGGACGGCGTTACCTCGTCGGTGGAACCGCGCGAAACAAGCTGCGCGACTCGCTTTCCAGAGCATCATCCCTCTACGGTTCTTTTGCCTGAGAGTTTCCGGGGCGGTTGCTCCTTCGGCTCCGCCCGCGCTTTTTTGCAAAAGCCGGCGGTCTCTCCCGCAGAGATCGTCTGATCGCTATAGGCCATTCTAAACCAGGGCTGCGGGCGGTCAACCGCCACCGCACCTAGGGCTGCTTTCATCCACAGAATTCTGCGGTGAAATGGCCGGAAATCTCAGTTCATTCGTCATGGCCGGACTTGGCCCGGGCATGACGATATTGTCTGAAGCCTGCGTTTATCGCCCGGCTTGCGCCCGCCGGTTGTAATCCAGTTCGGCTTCCGTGAGTTGCAGGCCGACGATGATCTGATAGTCCGACGCGGAGCGGCCGACCGGCATGGGGATGCGCTGATCGAGCTCGTCGGCTTTCTCGACATAGCCGACGTTCGCCGGGAAGGCGAGCGCCACCGGGAAGACCTGCTTGGCCAGCAGATTGTTGTCGCCGTCGGTGATGGCGACGAAATATTGGAAGCTGGCGTTGCGATCCGGGTTGGCCGGGCCGAGCTCGAGGGCGAAGGCGACGCGCATCGCGACGGCGACGCCGCTCTTGTCGTAGACGCAACTGCGCTGCACGCCGTTGAGACGGACCATATACATCACGTCGGTCAAATCGCGGCCGTCGCCGGGGCGGAACTTGACCTGCTGGGTCGCCGTCTCCAGGCCGCCGAAGCGCGGGCAAGCGAATTGCGGCGTGGTGTTCTTGAAGGGATCGCAGGCGGCGAGCGCCAACCCGGCGATAAGCAGCGCGGGCGCGAGGCGCAGCGGGCGGCGGCAGAACGAGGCGAAACGCATGACCGATATCCTAAGGAATCAAATGAGGGCGTGCATCCCGTCGCAATAGGGCGGGTCCTGCGTGCGCTTGCAGCCGCAAAGATACAACGTCATGGCCTCGCCGACCTTCAAGGATTTCGGCTTGAATTCCGTGCCCTGATGCGAGCCGTCGCAGTAAGGCTGGCTCTTGCTGTAGCCGCAGGCGCACCAGAGGTACTCTTTGCCGGGCTCGACATCGACGGCGTAGTAATTGTCGCGCGGCATCGCCGGTTCGGCCATCGGGGGATCCTTCGAAACCGCGCGGAAATCCTGGCGAAAGCCCGGAACGCGCGGAAATTGCTTGTTTGCGTCCGCTGGGTTACTACCTTGTCAGTCAGGAAGGCGCAAGCAGCCTGTTTTTCCTGCGATTTCCCGGCTTTTCAGGCCTTTTTTCACCGCTCTCGAGCCGCACCCCGCCCATGTCCGACAAGCCGGCCCTGTCCGTCCTCCTCGCCAGCCCGCGCGGCTTCTGCGCCGGCGTCGATCGGGCGATCCAGATCGTCGAGCAGGCTATCGCCCGCTACGGCGCGCCGGTCTATGTCCGCCACGAGATCGTCCACAACAAGCATGTCGTCGAGAGCCTGAAGGCCAAGGGCGCCATCTTCGTCGAAGAATTGGAGGAGGTGCCGGCGGATGCCCATGTCATCTTCTCCGCCCATGGCGTCGCCAAATCGGTGGTCGCCGAGGCCAAAGAGCGCGGTCTCGCATCGCTCGACGCCACCTGCCCGCTGGTCAGCAAGGTCCATTCGGAGGCGTCGCGCCATCATTTCCAGGGCCGCCATGTGCTGCTGATCGGCCATGCGGGCCATCCGGAAGTCGTCGGCACCATGGGCCAGGTGCCGGACGGCGCCATGACGCTGATCCAGAGCGTTGCCGACGCCGAGACGGTGCAGCCCGCCGATCCCGCCAATCTCGCCTATGCAACGCAGACGACGCTGTCGGTCGGCGACACCGCCGAGATCGTCGCGGCGTTGGTCCGCCGCTTCCCCGCCATCAAGGGCCCCGGCAAGGCCGACATCTGCTACGCCACGACCAATCGCCAGGACGCTGTGACGGCCATCGCGCCGCGCGTCGACGCCATCCTGGTCGTCGGCGCGCCGAACTCGTCGAACTCG
>CAZVLU010000088.1:0-4378 GCA_964628235.1 uncultured Rhizobium sp.
CAAGTACGGCGTGCGCGGCATCCCGACGCTGATGCTGTTCAAGAACGGCCAGGTCGCCGCGACCAAGGTCGGCGCGCTGTCGAAGACGGCGTTGCAAGATTGGATCAAATCGGCGCTCTAAGCGCGGCTGACTCTCAAGATTGAAAAAGCCCTGCTGGAAACAGCGGGGCTTTTTTCTTCTGCATCGTTAGAAATCTTAGATCACTGCTCTTTCAGAGCATTATCGACCGCGCTGATGAATTCTTGAATTGCCATATACCAGCCATCAGCATGAGTGAGCAATTCGTCTACGGTAATGTAAGTGCCATTTTTGGCAACATATGAAGATGTCGGTTTGGCACCTTCTTTGACGTAAGCGCCATTCACGAATCCGGCGAGGCGCTTTAGATACGCATGGCTCAAGTTTAAAAGGCCCACAGCATCGGCCTGGCCATTCAGAAGTTCAGTCCAAACTTTCCCAGATGTCGTGATCGAGCCGAGGTTCCAAGCTCGTTTTTCGTCGGGTCGCCATCTTAAAATCAACGATCCTTTGCCGAACTCGGTAGAAACATTCATCGTTTCGAGCCGTGCCGCGAATGTCTTTAACTGGGGCGCGCTTGCGGGATAGCTCTTTTCTAGCTCCTCGTAGAAGCGTTCTTCGCTAATCGTGGTGCGACGCGCAAGCTGTGCAGAGTCACTATGTTGTTCTAGAGGCGGTTTGGCGACAATTTTACCGCTCTCAATTGTCACGATGCCGCGGTCGATGTTTCTCGTGCGAGCCAGAACACGGGGTTGCACAAGGTAGCCCCCGGCTTGCTCAGGCAATTTAAAGACGGCGAGTTCGACAAGACCCAGAGTGAAGTGCATTCCAGCGTGTTGTTGAAGAAACGCCGTTATACCTTCTGTGCCTGTTTGAATGCCGTCTCCGATAATCAAGAGCAGAAAGCGTCCTCTTTCCAGATTTCGAGAAACTGCATCTATGAAGCGCTCTTCGGCAAGTGCTTCAGAACCAGAATACGCAGCTACCGCCTCATAAAGCCCGGTTTGCGGATGTTTGCGGCTCCCATCTGGGGCTTCCGCACGTAAAATCGCTTTATTGAGGTCTTCATAGGTCAGAGACGACAAATCTTTCGCATAGTCGATTATCTGGCCAACGACTTCACGTCGCGCTTCAGGGTTACGGTAAAGCTTGGTTTCACCGATGATCAAATCGCCGTCTGGGGTCACGTAGAAATTATCAACGAAACCGGAAGAAAGCGGGAGCTCCATGCAGATGGAGATTGCTGGCGTAAGGGCGGGTTCGATCTGCTCGATTGGCAATAGGTTCGGGTAACGACTGATCAGTTCTTGAAGCCAACGCTCTTTGTAAGCGCCGCCGCCATCTTTCTCGAAGCGCACACGCGTAAGGAGTTGCGCAGCATTGCTTTCGAAACTATCGACGAGAAGCGGCAGGCCGTATTGCGTGTCCGACATTGGTTCCCCCGACAAATAAGCGTTCTTCGAACGTCAGTGATTCTCACTTAGCACATGGCCCGCGAGATAGAGCGAGCCGCAGATCAGGATGCGGGCGGGGCGCTCCAGGCCGAGTGTGAGATCGAGCAGCGCCATGGCGACCGATGGCGCAGGCGGCGCGTCGAGGCCGGCGCGCTTGGCGGCCTCCGCCGTTTCCTTGGCGCTGAGTGTCGCTTCTGCGCCGGGGATCGACACCGAGCGCGCGGCGGACACATGCGGCGCCAGCGGCGCAAAGAAGCCGGCGGCGTCCTTGGTGCGCAGCAAGCCGGCGACGATCATCAGCGATTTGTCGGACCAGCGCCGCGCCTGGGCGGCGAGGGCTTCGCCGGCCGAGGGGTTGTGGCCGCCGTCGAGCCACAGCTCGACATGGGGCGGCAGGCGCTCGATCAGCGGGCCTTTGGTCAGGCGTTGCAAGCGCGCCGGCCATTGCGCGGCCTTGATGCCGTCGCGCAGCGCGCTCGCCGGCAGGTCGATGCCGGGCAGGGCGTCGAGCGCCGCGACGGCGGTGCCGGCATTGATCACCTGATGCATGCCGACCAGGTTGGGCAGCGGCAGCATGATGTTGCGCCCGCCGCTTTGCCAGACGAGGCCGCCGTCCTCGACGTTGGCGATCCATTCCTGGCCCCAGCGCGACAGGGGCGCGCCGATCTCCTGGGCGCGCGCCTCGATCACCGCTAGCGCTTCGGGGCGCTGCGGGCCGATCACGGCGGGCACGCCGGGCTTGAGAATGCCGGCCTTCTCGAAGGCGATCTTCTCGAGCGTGTCGCCGAGATATTGCTCATGGTCCATCGACACCGGCGTGATGACGGTGGCGAGCGGCTTATCGATAACGTTGGTGGCGTCGAAGCGGCCGCCGAGGCCGACTTCGAGCAGCGTCACGTCGGCCGGCGTTTCGGCGAAGGCGAGATAGGCCGCCGCCGTGGTGATCTCGAAATAGGTGATGGCCTCGCCGGCGTTGGCGCGCTCGCAGCGTTCCAGGGTTTCGAGCAGCGCCGCTTCGGAGATCAACTCGCCGGCCAGCCGCACGCGCTCATGGAAGCGCACCAGATGCGGCGAGGTATAGACATGCACGCGCTTGCCGGCGGCTTCCAGCATGGCGCGCAGGAAGGCGACGGTGGAGCCTTTGCCGTTGGTGCCGGCGACATGGATGATCGGCGGCATCTTGCGCTCGGGATGGCCGAGCTTGGCGAGCAGCCGCCGCGTGCGGTCGAGCGACAGATCGATGATCTTGGGATGCAGGCTCTGCAGCCGTTCGAGAACGACGTCGCTGCGGGCCTTGTCGGCCATGACGTTAGCGCGCTGCCATTAACGGGCAGGAGGCCGGGGGCGCGGCTTTCCGGCGGCGGGGATGTTGAGGTCGCTCGGCAGCGAGACGACGTCGGCAGCCGGCGTGCGGTTGAGCAGCAGCGCCAGGATGCGCGCCAGCGTCTCGCGCAGGTCCTTGCGATGCACGACCATGTCGACCATGCCATGCTCGAGCAGATATTCGGCGCGCTGGAAGCCCGGCGGCAGTTTCTCGCGGATGGTTTCCTCGATCACGCGGGCGCCGGCGAAGCCGATGATGGCGCCGGGTTCGGCGAGCGCGATGTCGCCCAACATGGCGAAGGAGGCAGTGACGCCGCCGGTGGTCGGATCGGTCAGCACGACGATGTAGGGCAGGCCGGCGTCGCGCACCATTTCGACGGCGACGGTGGTGCGCGGCATCTGCATCAGCGACAAAGCGCCTTCCTGCATGCGCGCTCCGCCCGACGACGGGAAGACGATCAGCGGCGCTTCTTGCAGCACCGCGAGCTTGGCGGCGGCGACGAGGCCCTCGCCGACGCCCGAGCCCATCGAGCCGCCCATGAAGCGGAAGTCGAAGGCGGCCATGACGGCATTGATGCCGCCGAGCTTGCCGTGGGCTACGACGATGGCGTCTTTGAGGCCGGTCTTGTGCTGCGATTCTTTCAGGCGGTCGGCGTATTTCTTCTGATCGCGGAATTTCAGCGGATCGATGACGATGTCGGGCAGCTCGATCTTGGTGTATTTGCCGTCGTCGAACAGCATGGCGAGGCGCTGGTCGCCGCCGATGCGCAGGTGATGGCCGCAATGGGTGCAGACATAGAGGTTCGCCGCGAGGTCGCGGTGGAACACCATCTGTTCGCAGGCCGGGCATTTCTGCCAAAGGTTATCCGGCACGTTCTCTTTTTTGACGAGGGCGCGGATTTTCGGACGGACGAAATTGGTCAGCCAGTTCATGGCGGATTCTCCGGTGCTCATGCGACTGCTCCTGCGGGCTTTCGCGCGTGTCTCACGCCGTCCGCAAGCTGACGGACGAAAGCGAGGGCCTTGGCGGATGTGTCTTGGGTCGGCTTGCCATCTTTATCCAAGCTGCTTTCGATCACCTGCACCAGGGCCGAGCCGACCACGGCGGCATCGGCGACGCGCGCGATATCGGCGGCCATGGCCGGCGTCTTGATGCCGAAGCCGACGGCGACCGGCAGCGTCGTTTTGGCGCGCAGGCGGGCGACGGCGGCGGCGACGGCGCTGTTGTCGGCCGAACCAGCGCCGGTGATGCCGGCGATCGAGACGTAATAGATGAAGCCCGAGGTATGCTCGAGCACGGCGGGCAGGCGCTTTTCGTCGGTGGTCGGCGTGGCGAGGCGGATGAAATGCAGGCCGGCTTTCAGCGCCGGGATGCAGAACTCGTCGTCTTCCTCGGGCGGCAGATCGACGACGATCATGCCGTCGACGCCGGCGGCCAGCGCATCGGCGATGAATTTGTCCACGCCGTAAACATAGATCGGGTTGTAATAGCCCATCAGCACGATCGGCGTGGCGGCATCGCTCTTGCGGAAGTCGCGCACCATCTCGAGCGTGCGCGTCATGCGCGCGCCGGCTTTGAGGG
>CAZVLU010000089.1:0-4344 GCA_964628235.1 uncultured Rhizobium sp.
ATTGTTCGGCACCAGCTTGCAGATGCGGTCGACCTGGCCATAGGGCATGCCGAGGACGCGACCGACGTCGCGCAGCACAGCGCGGGCCTGCAATTTGCCGAAGGTGATGATCTGCGCGACACGGTCGCGCCCGTACTTTTCCTGTACGTAGCGTATCACTTCGTCGCGCCGGTCCTGGCAGAAGTCGATATCGAAGTCCGGCATGCTGATGCGTTCGGGGTTCAAGAAGCGCTCGAACAGCAGATTGAATTGCAACGGATTGAGATCAGTGATGGTCAGCGCCCAGGCGACCACCGAACCGGCGCCCGAACCGCGGCCCGGGCCGACCGGAATATCGTGCTGCTTCGCCCATTTGATGAAATCGGCGACGATGAGGAAGTAGCCGGGAAAACCCATCGTCTCGATGACGTTGAGCTCGAAGGCCAAACGCTCGCGATAGGGCCGCGCCGCCAAATCCCGCGCCGCCGCATCCATCTCCGGCGTAAAGACATGCACGGCCAGCCGGGCTTCCAAACCTTCGGCGGCTTGGGCGTGCAGTTCCTCGGCTTCAGTGCGGCCTTCGCTCGACGGAAAGGCCGGCAAGACAGGCTTCTGGTTCGTCGCCATGAAAGCGCAGCGCTGCGCGATGACCAACGTATTGTTCAGCGCCTCCGGCAGATCGGCGAACAGCGCGCGCATTTCCGCCGGCGACTTGAAGCGGTGATCCTGCGTCAGGCGGCGGCGGTCTGTCTGCACCACCTGGGCGCCGTCGGCGATGGCGAGCAACGCGTCATGCGCCTCGTACATGCCCTCGTCGGAGAAAAAGACGTTGTTCGTCGCGACGAGCGGAATGTTCCGCGCATAGGCGAGATCGAGAATCTTCGGCTCCAGCCGAATCTCCTCGTCCATGTTGTGGCGCTGAAGTTCGATATAAAGTCGGTCGCCGAACGTCTGCTGCAAGAGATCGAGACGCGCCAATGCGGCATCGTCTTGCCCTGCCAGCAGGAGCCGGCCCACAGGACTGTCCGGAGCGCCGACCAGCGCGATCAGGCCACCCGACATCGCCGCCAATTCGGCGAGCGTGACCTGCGCGGCTTCGCCAGGCACACCATCGAGATAAGCGCGGCTGATCAGCTTGGTCAGATTGGCGTAACCCGCCGCGTTCTGGCACAGCACGACCATCTTGTCCGGGTCCGGCGTGCGGCCGACCAACGCGCCCGCCCCCGTCGCCTGGCCGTCGTCGCGCTTGATCGCGAGTTCGCAGCCGATGATCGGCTGCACGCCGACCTCGCCGAGCGCCATAGAAAATTCGTAGGCGCCGAACAGGTTGCGGCTGTCGGTCATCGCCACAGCCGGCATCGCATGGTTTTTGCAAAGCTCGGCGAGCTTGTAGTTCTTCAGCGCCCCTTCCAGCAAGGAATAGGCGGTGTGAACGCGCAGATGGACGAAGTCGGCATGGGACATGCGGCAAGGATTCCACGATACGGGAGCAAACCGCAATCAATCTGGCGAGGCAGAGCCGGCTTATCCACGCGATCTTGTGGATAAACGGCGATCGGCCTTTAGACCGTGACCAACTGCCCGTCGCGCAGCGTCACGATGCGGTCCATGCGCTTGGCCAGTTCCGGATTGTGGGTGGCGATCAACGCCGCCCGGCCCGTCTCGCGCAGCACCTTCATCAGGGTGGCGAAGACGTTTTCCGACGTATTGACGTCGAGGTTTCCGGTCGGCTCGTCGGCCAGCAAGACGCGCGGGCCGTTGGCCAAGGCCCTGGCAATCGCGACGCGCTGCTGCTCGCCGCCTGACATTTCCGCCGGCCGGTGGTCGGCGCGCGCCGCCAGGCCGACCATCTCGAGCAAGTCGCCGGCATGTTTGCTGGCCTTTCTCTTGGCGATGCCGGCGATCATCTGCGGCAGCATGACGTTCTCGCGCGCGGAAAACTCCGGCAACAGATGATGCGATTGATAGACGAAACCAAGATGCTCGCGGCGCAGCGCCGTGCGCTCGGAATCGTTCAAGCCGCTGCAGCGCACGCCGTTCAATTCGACATCGCCGCCATCTGGCTTTTCGAGCAAGCCGGCGATATGCAGCAGCGTCGATTTGCCGGCGCCGCTCGGACCGACGAGAGCGACGACCTCGCCGGGCGCGATGACCAGTTCCGCTTCGCGCAGGATATGCAGCTTCACCGCGCCCTGCTCGTAGGTGCGCACGAGTTTGTTGAGATGCAGCGCCGGGGCCCTGTCACTCATAGCGGAGCGCCTCGACCGGATCGAGCCGCGCGGCGCGCCACGACGGATAGAGCGTCGCCAGGATCGACAAGGTCAGCGACATGATGACGACAGTCGCCACCTCGCCCGGATCGACCACGGCAGGCAGTTGCGACAGGAAGTAGATTTCTGCCGAGAACAGATCGGTGCCGGTGAGGAACTGGATGCCTTGGCGGATGCTCTCGATGTTCTCGCAAAAGGCCATGCCAAGACCGAAACCGAAGATGGTGCCGATCACGCCGACCGACGCGCCGGACAGGAAGAAGATGCGCATGATCATGCCGCGCGTGGCGCCCATGGTGCGCAGGATGGCGATGTCCTGGCCCTTGTCCTTGACCAGCATGATCATGCCGCTGATGACGTTGAAGGCGGCAACCAGGATGATCAGCGTCAAGATCAGGAACATGACGTTGCGCTCGACTTGGATCGCCGTGAAGAAGCTGGAGTTGAGCTGCTGCCAATCGAGCAAACGCCCGCCCTGGCCGACCGTCTGGACGATTTCGGGGCGTAAATTGCGCACCAAATAGGGATCTGTGAGCGTGATCTCCAGCATGCTGACGGATTCGGTCAGTTGGAAGAAGGTCTGCGCTGCGTCCATCGGCATGTAGATGAAATTGTTGTCGTACTCGAACATGCCGACTTCGAAGACGCCGACGACCTTATAGGCGCGCAAGCGCGGCACCGTGCCGAAGGCCGTCACGTTGCCGTTCGGCGAGATCAGCGTCATGCTGTCGCCGACCATCAGGCCCATGCGCTGCGCCATGCGCACGCCGATCAGGATGGCGTCGTCGCCGGTGAAGGCATCGAGCGAGCCCATCTTGATGTTGCCGGCGATGACCGCGCGATTCTTGATGTCTTCGACGCGCACGCCGCGCACCACCGCGCCGCCCGCTTGGCGGTTGGCGGTCGCCATCACCTGCCCGTCGACCACCGGGATGACGCTGACGACGCCGGTCAGCTTGCGCAGCCGTTCGGCCAAGTCGTCGAAGCGCTGCAACGGCGCGCCCGCGCCATAGACGTTGACATGGCCGCCGACGCCGAGGATGCGGCTGAGCAATTCCTGGCGAAAGCCGTTCATCACCGACATGACGATGATGAGCGTGGCGACGCCGAGGCCGATGCCGAGCAGCGAGAATCCGGCGATCACCGAGATGAACCCCTCTTTGCGGCGCGCGCGCAAATAGCGCATCGCCACCATGCGTTCAAAGGGATTGAACATCAGCGGTGCCGCGCTTTGAAGGAGGAGACGATCTTGTCGAAGGCCGCCTCGATAGTGATCTCGACGCGCTCGCCGGTCTTGCGGTTCTTCACTTCGGCCAGGCCCTTCTCCAGTCCGCGCGGGCCGATCAGCAATTGCCAGGGCAGGCCGATCAGATCCATGCGGGCAAACTTCGCGCCGGCGCGCTCGTCGCGGTCGTCATAGAGCGCTTCGACGCCGGCCGCTTGCAGCTTGGCATAAAGATCGTCGCAAGCTTTGTCGCAAGCGGCATCGCCGGCGCGCAAATTGACCAAGCCGACATGGAACGGCGCCACCGGCTCGGGCCAGATGATGCCGGCCTCGTCATGGCTCGCTTCGATGATGGCGCCGACCAGGCGCGACACGCCGATGCCGTAACAGCCCATCTCGACGGTGATCTGTTCGCCGCCGGGACCGGCGACAACGGCATTCAACGCCTCGGAATATTTCTTGCCGAGATAAAAGATGTGGCCGACCTCGATGCCGCGCGCCGATTTGAGGCGGTCGGCCGGCACCGGGCAATTGGCGGCGTCGTGCTTCTCGTCGGCGGCGGCATAGAGCGCGCGCAGCGCGACCGGATCGGGCTCCTGCCCGTCCGCCGACAGTTCGTCGAACTTGGCATCGTAATAAATCTGGCTCTCGCCGGTCTCGGCCAGCACCTGAAATTCATGGCTCAGGTTGCCGCCGATGGCGCCGGGGTCGGCAGCGACCGGAATGGCGCGTAGGCCCATCCGCGCGAAGGTGCGCAGATAGGTGGCGTACATGATGTCGTAGACCTTCTTCGCGTCGTCGAAGTCGGCATGGAAGGGCTTCGTCGACCGGCATGTTGAGCACATCCGCGACTGATTTGCCGCGATATCG
>CAZVLU010000090.1:0-4175 GCA_964628235.1 uncultured Rhizobium sp.
GCAGGATGTCTTCTTGCTCGAGATCGATCTTGCCGGCGTCGGCTTTCGAGAGGTCGAGGATATCGTTGATGACGTCGAGCAGATGGCTGCCCGAGCCGCGGATGTCTTCAAGATATTCGCTCTGCTGCGGCGTCAGCGGGCCGCCGGCGCCGGCGGCGAGCAATTCGGCGAAGCCGATCACGGCATTGAGCGGGGTGCGCAGCTCATGGCTCATGTTGGCGAGGAAATTCGCCTTGGCGCGCGCCGCGCCGAGCGCTTCGTCGCGGGCATGTTCGAGGTTCAGCGCCAGCTCAGACAATTCATGCGTGCGGCGCTCGAGCTGGCGGCGCGTTTCGCGCAACTGTCGGATGCTCTCTTGCAGCGATTCTTCTTTGGTTTTCAAGTCTGTGGCATCGATATGCACGCCGACGAGCCAGCCGCCGACCATGACGCGCTCGCGGATTTGCAGCCAGCGGCCATCGCGATTCTG
Organism: uncultured Rhizobium sp.; assembly: GCA_964628235.1. GTDB lineage: Bacteria > Pseudomonadota > Alphaproteobacteria > SMXQ01 > SMXQ01 > CAMAVH01. The sequence goes on from CAZVLU010000090.1 coordinate 470, forward strand.
CTGTTCGACAATGCGTCCGTCGGCGGCGCGGCGTTGCAAACGGGCGGCGATAAAGGCGTCTTCCTCGGCATGGGTGAGGCCGAGATGGCCGTTGCGCAGTTCCTCGCGCAGCATGTCCTCGAAGCGGGTGCCGGGCCGCGCCAATTCCGCCGGCACGCCGTAAAATTCGCAGTAGCGCTTGTTGCAGAAGACCAGCCGGTCGTCGGCGTCGAACAGCACGAGGCCGGCGACCATCTCTTCGAGCGCCTGATCGAGCGCGTCGCGTTGGCGCGCCTCGCGCTCGTGCTGGCGGCGAATGGCGGTCACGTCCGACAGGCTGGCGACGAAGCCGGCCGCCTCGCGGCCCGGCAGCGGCGCGCAATCCATCAGCACCAGGCGCGTGTCGCCGTCGCGGCGCGCGAGCGGCAGCTCGATGCGAAATGAGGCCGAACCGCCGACGCGCAATTGTTCGAGGATCATGTCGTGATGGCGGCGCGCCGACGGCTCGATCAAGTCGCGGTAATCGAGCAAGTCTGCGACGCTGGCGTCGCCGCGGCCGCCGCGCCCGCCGACCAGCATGCAATAGGCGTCGTTGGCATGGACGATGCGCAAATCCGCGTCGAATTGCAGCAATGCAACGGGCGCAGCCGCCAGCAAAGCCGCGCTCTGTCCCGACAGCGCAAGCGCCGACATCGCGGCCGCAGGAGCGGATCGCTCCTCCGGCAGCGCAAACGCTGCATCGCGGCGCAGTTTCGACACGATCGGCATCCCCCAAGCCAAATAGCGTTGGCTGCAAGCTTTGAGGCTAAGCCTTTGTCCTCAAAAATTAATTAACAAAATGGGGAACTCAACCGTCGGTTGAGGATGCAAGCCATAGAAAAAGGGCCCGATCTCTCGGGGCCCTTCTCGTTCTGCTCACAATGACGCAGGTTTCTTGCTCAGAAATTGAGCGCTTGGACCTGCACCACGTTGGGGATCGCCTTGACCTTCTCGACGATGGCGTCGGTGACGGTCGAGTCGAGTTTGATCAGCGCCACCGCGTCGCCGCCCGAGGCCGTGCGGCCGAGATGGAAGGTGGCGATGTTGGCGTTGGCTTCGGCCAGGGTGCGGCCGAGATTGCCGATGAAGCCCGGCTTGTCCTGATTGGTCACATACAGCATGTTCGAGCCCAGTTCGGCCTCGATCGAGATGCCGTTGACCTCGACGAGGCGCGGCTTGTCGCCGCCGAACAGCGTGCCGGCGACCGTGCGCTTGTTCTGCTCGGTTTCGACCGTCAGGCGGATCAGCGACTGGTAGTCGCTGGCCCGCTCATGCTTGGACTCCGCGACGGCGATGTTGCGCTCGCGGGCGATGACCGGCGCGTTGACCATGTTCACCGTCTCGGTCTGCGGCGACAGCAGGCCCTTGAGGATGACGGCGGTCAGCGGACGGGTGTTCAACTCGGCGACATGGCCGTCGTAATCGATGGTGACGGACTTGATGCCGGTGCGGATGAGCTGGCCGATCAAGCTGCCGAGCTGTTCCGAGAGCGCCATATAGGGCATCAGCTTGGGCGCGTCTTCGGCCGAGACCGACGGCATGTTGAGCGCGTTGACCACGGCGCCGGTCAGCAGGAAGTCGGAGATTTGCTCGGCCACCTGGATGGCGACGTTTTCCTGCGCTTCGTTGGTCGAGGCGCCGAGATGCGGCGTGGCGACGACGCGCTCGTCGCCGAAGAACACGCTTTCCTTGGCCGGCTCGACCGGGAAGACGTCGAGCGCCAGGCCGCCGATCTGGCCCGAGTCGAGGGCCGCCTTGACGTCTTCTTCGACGATCAGCTCGCCGCGCGCGCAATTGATAACGCGCACGCCCTTCTTCATCTTGGCGATATTCTTGGCGCTGACGATGCCGCGCGTCGCGTCGGTCAGCGGCACGTGCAAGGTGATGAAATCGGCGCGCTTGAGCAGTTCGTCCAGCTCGACCTTCTCGACGCCGAGTTGCTTGGCGCGTTCCGGCGTCAGGTACGGATCATAAGCGGCGACTTTCATTTTCAGGCCGAGGGCGCGGTCGGCGACGATCGAGCCGATATTGCCGCAGCCGATGACGCCGAGCGTCTTGGCGAACAGCTCGACGCCCATGAAGCGGTTCTTTTCCCACTTGCCGGCCTGGGTCGAGGTGTTGGCGGCGGGCAGATCGCGGGCCAGCGCGAACATCATGGCGATGGCATGCTCGGCGGTGGTGATCGAATTGCCGAACGGCGTGTTCATCACGATGATGCCGCCGGCGGTCGCCTTGGGCACGTCGATGTTGTCGACGCCGATGCCGGCGCGGCCGACGACCTTCAGCTTCTTCGCCGCCTCGATGACCTTGGCGGTGACCTTGGTGGCGGAGCGCACGGCGAGGCCGTCGTAATTGCCGATGACGGCGAGCAACTCGTCGGCCTTCATGCCCGGCTTGTAATCGACGTCGATGCCGCGATTTTTGAAGATTTCGACGGCTTGCAGGCTGAGGTCGTCGGAGATGAGAACTTTAGGCTTGGACATGGTGAGTCCTTCCGATGTCGGAGAATGTCTGGGGAAAAGCGCTGCGAAAAGGAGGCGAGACGCCCCGGCTTACGCCGGAGCGAACTCGGCCTTGGCCTGTTCGAAGGCCCAATCGAGCCACGGGAACAGCGCCTCGAGATCGGCGGTTTCGACCGTCGCGCCGGCCCAAATGCGCAGGCCCGGCGGCGCGTCGCGATAGCCGTCGATGTCGAAGGCGACGCCTTCCTTCTCGAGCAGCGCCACGATGCGCTTGGGCACCGCCGCCTGCTTCTCGGCGTCGAGCGCCGCGACCCAGGGAGCCGTGATCTTGAGGCAGACCGAGGTGCAGGAGCGGATGGCGGGATCTTCGGCGAGAAAGCCGACCCAAGGGGTGCGATCGACCCACTTGGCGATGGCGGCGAGATTGCCCTCGCTGCGGGCGATCAGGCCCTTGAGGCCGCCCACCTTCTCGGACCAGTTCAGCGCCGCGATCTGATCTTCGACGGCGATCATCGACGGCGTGTTGATCGTGTCGCCCTTGAAGATGCCTTCGGCGAGCTTGTCGCCGGCCTTCATGCGGAAAATCTTCGGCATCGGCCAGGGCGGGTTGTAGCTGAGCAGACGCTCGACCGCGCGCGGGCTGAGCACGATCATGCCGTGCGCCGCTTCGCCGCCGAGAACCTTCTGCCAGGACCAGGTGACGACGTCGAGCTTGTCCCACGGCAGTTCCATGGCGAACACGGCCGAGGTGGCGTCGCAGATCGTCAGGCCCTTGCGGTCGGATTTGATCCAATCGCCGTTGGGCACGCGCACGCCGGAAGTGGTGCCGTTCCAGGTGAAGACGATGTCGTGGTCGGGATCGGTCGCGGCGAGATCGGCGATCTTGCCGTAGTCGGCCTTGAGCGACTTCACGTCCTTGAGCTTCAGTTCTTTGGTGATGTCGGCGACCCAGCCGGCGCCGAAGCTTTCCCACGCCAGCACGTCGACCGGCAGCGGCCCGAGCAGCGACCACATGGCCATCTCGACGGCGCCGGTATCGGACGCCGGCACGATGCCGATGCGGTAGTCGGCGGGGAGACCGAGGATTTTACGGCTTTGGTCGAGAACCTGGGCCAGCTTCGCTTTGCCGTCTTTCGAGCGGTGCGAGCGGCCGATGCAGGCATCAGCAAGCGCCTGGACGGTCCAACCGGGGAATTTTGCGCAGGGGCCCGAGGAGAAATCGGGAT
>CAZVLU010000091.1:0-4155 GCA_964628235.1 uncultured Rhizobium sp.
GTCGTGAAGAACAAGATGGCGCCGCCGTTCAAGGTCGTCGAATTCGACATCATGTACGGCGCCGGCGTCTCCAAGACCGGCGAGCTGATCGATCTCGGCGTGAAGGCCAATATCGTCGAGAAGTCGGGCACCTGGTTCTCCTACAAGGGCACCCGCGTCGGCCAAGGCCGCGAGAACGCCAAGAACTTCCTGCGCGACAATCCGGCGATGGCCGCCGAAATCGAGCAGGCCATCCGCCAGAACGCCGGCGTGCTCGGCGACAGCTTGATGGGCACCCCCGAGACGGACGCCGAGGCCGACTCCGAGGAGTAACGCGCCCGCCTGGGGCTGGTCTCCGGGCGATGTCTTTGCGGCCACCTGAGATAAATCGGGCGGCGTGATCCGGGCCACCAGACGCCGAATGGCGTCCGCCCGATCCGCCGCCCGATCTTTGTCTGGGTGGCCATTGTTCTGGCCAGACTGGACCGGCAGGGGGGCAGGGCGACCGCCCGGCCACGCCTAGACTCCACCCGGCGCGCGCGGTAAAAGCGGCATCCCGTCCTAGTTGGCCCGTTGTGCGGGCTGAAATTCAGGAAAATCAGGGGCTTGGCGGCTCGTTTCGGGGCCGCTGGGTCTTTTCCGGGGCCCCGTCGCCCTCTATATGTAAAGCCATGCAGACCAGCAACGACATCCGTGCGGCCTTCCTCGACTTCTTCGCCCGCAACGACCACCGCGTCGTCGCGTCGAGCCCGCTCGTGCCGCACAACGACCCGACCCTGCTGTTCACCAACGCCGGCATGGTCCAGTTCAAGAACGTCTTCACCGGCCAGGAGAAGCGCGATTACGCGCGCGCCACGACGTCGCAGAAATGCGTGCGCGCCGGCGGCAAGCACAATGACCTGGATAACGTCGGCTACACGGCGCGCCACCACACCTTCTTCGAGATGCTCGGCAATTTCTCGTTCGGCGACTACTTCAAAGAGCGCGCCATCGAGCTGGCCTGGAACCTGATCACCAAGGAATTCGGTCTCGCCAAGGACAAGCTCTGCGTCACCGTCTATCACACCGACGACGAGGCGGCGAACCTGTGGAAGAAGATCGCTGGCCTGCCCGACCAGCGCATCATCCGCATCCCGACGAGCGACAATTTCTGGTCGATGGGCGACACCGGCCCCTGCGGCCCCTGCTCGGAAATCTTCTACGACCACGGCGACCATATTCCGGGCGGCCCGCCGGGCAGCGCCGAGCAGGACGGCGACCGCTTCATCGAGATCTGGAATCTCGTGTTCATGCAATATGAGCAGCTCGCGCCGGACAATCGACAGCCGCTGCCGCGCCCCTCGATCGATACCGGCATGGGCCTCGAGCGCCTCGCCGCCGTGCTGCAGGGCAAGCATGACAATTACGACACCGATACGCTGCGCGCTTTGATCGAAGCCTCGTCGCAGGCCATCGGCAGCCCGGCCGACGGGCCGCACAAGGTCAGCCACCGCGTCATCGCCGACCATCTGCGCTCATCCTGCTTCCTGATGGCCGATGGCGTGCTGCCGTCGAACGAAGGCCGCGGCTACGTGCTGCGCCGCATCATGCGCCGCGCCATGCGCCATGCCAACATCGCGGGTGCGCGCGAGCCGGTGATGTGGAAGCTGGTGCCGGCCCTGGTCAAGCAGATGGGCCAAGCCTACCCGGAACTGGCGCGCGCCGAAGCGTTGATCGCCGAAACCTTGAAGCTCGAAGAAACGCGTTTCCTCACCATGCTCGATCGCGGCTTGAAGCTGCTCGAAGACGAGACCAAGAAGCTGGCCTCCGGCGCCGATCTGCCCGGCGAGGTCGCCTTCAAGCTCTACGACACCTTCGGCTTCCCCTATGACCTGACGGAAGACGCGCTGCGCGCGCAAAATCGTAAAGTCGCGCGCGCCGGCTTCGACACGGCGATGGAAAAGCAGCGCCAGGATGCCCGCGCCGCCTGGTCGGGCTCGGGCGAAGCCGCCACCGAAAAGCTGTGGTACGAAATCCGCGACGCCGTCGGCGCCAGCGAATTTCTCGGCTACACGACGGAGAGCGCGGACGGCAAGATCGTCGCGCTGGTCGCCGATGGCGCGCGCGTCGAAGAACTCAAAGCCGGCCAAGAGGGCGCGGTGATCGTCAACCAATCGCCGTTCTATGGCGAGTCGGGCGGCCAGCAGGGCGATGTCGGCGTCATCAAATCCGATAAAAGCGAATTCACCGTGACCGATACGCACAAGAAGCTCGGCGATCTGATGGTGCATCACGGCAAGCTCGCCAAGGGTGCCTTGAAAGTCGGCGACACGGTCGAGCTGCGCGTCGACGGCAAGCGCCGCTCGGCGCTGCGCGCGCATCATTCGGCGACGCACTTGTTGCATGCGGCGCTGCGCCGCCGCTTAGGCCCCCATGTCACGCAGAAGGGCTCGATGGTCGCCCCCGACCGCTTGCGCTTCGACTTCAGCCACAACAAGCCGATCGCGCCCGAGGAATTGCTGACCATCGAGCGCGACGTCAATCGCCTGGTGCGCCGCAATGCCGACGTCGCCACGCGCCTGATGACGCCCGACGCGGCGGTGGCCGAAGGCGCCATGGCGCTGTTCGGCGAGAAATACGGCGACGAAGTGCGCGTCGTCTCCATGGGCATCGACGACGAGATTCCGGCGAGCGATGCCAAGCCTTACTCGACCGAGCTGTGCGGCGGCACCCATGTGACGCGCACCGGCGACATCGGCGCCTTCCGCATCGTCGCCGAAGGCGCGCTGGCCTCCGGCGTGCGCCGCATCGAAGCCTTGACCGGCGAAGCCGCCGACCGTTGGGACGAACAGCAGGGCGCGCGCTTGGCCGAAGCCGCCGCCGTGCTCAAGACCGCGCCCGCCGATCTGCCGGCCCGTGTCGCAGCACTGGCCGACGAGCGTCGCCGTTTGGAGCGCGAGCTGGCCGACGCCAAGAAGCAGCTCGCCTTGCTCGGCTCCTCTGGTGCATCAGCCGGCGGCGCGTCTGCCGGCGAATTGGCCAAGGACATCGGCGGCGTGAAGCTGGTCGCGCGCAAACTCGACGGCGTCGCCGCCAAGGACCTCAAGGGCATGGCCGACGATTTCAAGGCCAAGGTCGGCTCCGGCATCGTGGCACTCATTGCCGTCACCGATGGCAAGGCCTCGGTCGTCGTCTCCGTCACGGACGATTTGACGACGCGCTTCAACGCCGTCGATCTGGTCAAGGTCGCCGCCGAAGCGCTCGGCGGCAAAGGCGGCGGCGGCCGCCCCGCCATGGCGCAAGCCGGCGGCCCCGACGCCGACAAGGCGGATGCTGCCTTGCAAGCGGTCGAACAGGCCGTGGCGAAAGTGCCGGCTTAAACGCTGCAAAATTAGACAGAAAGCCCCGTAGGCTCGCTCCTGCGGGGCTTTTTTTTTATGGGTCTTGCAACATCGTCCGACGCGGCTTACGTCAGTCGAGTTATGTCTCGTCGCTTCGTCGTCACGATCGCATCGGCCTGTCTGCTCGCGCTCGGCGTCACGCTGGGCGGCGATGCCTTCGCGCAAGCGCCGGACAGTCCGCCGCCGCCGCCGCCGCCGCGCCCGCCGTTTCGCTTCGTGCCGCTGCCGCCGGAGACTCCCGAGACCCACGGCGGCTATGTGCGCTGCCCGGATTGCGCGGGCGACGTCGCGCCGACCTACGTGCTGCAGCGCGACGACGTGACCTTCAATATTTCGGCGCGTCCCACGGCGCGCGTCGACGGCGTCGCGGCGGCGGGCAGGACAGCGATCACCGTGACGATCCAGACGGCGACGCCGAGCGAAATCGACGCGGAGCAGGACTTCATCACCCTGCGGGACAAGGACGAGAACCGCGAATTCCTGCTCGCGCCGGCCGACTACAAGCTCGGCATCTACAATCTCGAACAATCGGAGCCGCGCCCGGCGTCGCAGTCGCAATGGGTGGATATCGCCTCGACCGCCTCGCCGCCCGACGAATGGCCGGCGGCGCGCGACGTCACGGAAAGCTCGCTCGATTTCTACGTCGGCGCGGATCTGCTGTCGGGCAGCTTCACGGTGCAGTTGCCGAAGATCATGGTCAACGGCAAGCCGTTCGATCTGCCGCCGATCCAGTTCGACCCGCAAGCTGCGCCGTGAGCGGCGTAATAAAAAACCCCGCAGGAGCAATCCTGCGGGG
>CAZVLU010000092.1:0-4094 GCA_964628235.1 uncultured Rhizobium sp.
GCTGCGCGATGTTCTCGGCGATCAACTGGGCGTCGATCTCGGGCTTGCGCACTTCGACGATATTCAGGTGCACTTCGCCGGCGGTGATGGCCGACAATTCGCTGCGCAGCTTCTCGATGTCCGCGCCCTTCTTGCCGATGACGACGCCGGGACGCGCGGAGTGGATCGTGATGCGGGCCTTCTTCGCCGGACGCTCGACGATGATGCGCGAGACGCCAGCCTGGGCCAGACGCTTCTGCAGCACTTCGCGGATTTTGATGTCCTCGTGCAAGAAGGTGGCGTAGTCGCTCTTGGCAAACCAGCGCGAATCCCACGTGCGGTTGATGCCGAGGCGAAGGCCGATCGGATTGACTTTCTGGCCCATTAGGCGCTCTCCGTCTCTTCGCGCTCACGCACGACCAAGGTCAAATTACTGAACAGCTTTTCGATACGACCGGCGCGGCCGCGCGCGCGAGCATGAAAACGCTTCATGACCAGGGCCTTGCCGACGCTCGCCTCGGCGACAAACAGCTTGTCGACGTCGAGCTGATGGTTGTTCTCCGCGTTGGCGATGGCCGACTGCAGAACTTTCTTCACGTCGCCAGCGATGCGGCGCTTCGAGAAGGTCAGTTCGGCGAGCGCGGCATCCGCCTTCTTGCCGCGGATCAAGCCGGCAACGATGCCGAGCTTGCGCGGGCTGATGCGGATCATCTGGCCGCGCGCCATCGCCTCGTTTTCCGCCACGCGGCGGGGAGCTGCTTTCTTGCCCATGATTACTTCTTCGCCTTCTTGTCGGCCGTGTGGCCGTGGAAGGTCCGGCTCGGCGAAAACTCGCCCAGCTTATGACCGACCATGTTCTCGGTCACGAGCACGGGCAGGAACTTGTGCCCGTTGTGGACGCCGAACGTCAGACCGACGAATTGCGGCAGAATGGTCGAGCGACGCGACCAAGTCTTGATGACCTGATTGCGACCCGAGCCGCGGCTGTCTTCCGCCTTCTTGAGGAGGTAACCGTCAATGAACGGGCCCTTCCAAACAGAACGTGCCAAGACCGTTCTCCTCTTACTTCTGATACCGGCGGCGCATGATCATGCTGTCCGACGGTTTCTTTTTGCGGGTCCGGGCGCCCTTCGTGGGCTTACCCCACGGGGTCACCGGATGGCGACCACCCGAGGTGCGGCCTTCGCCGCCGCCATGCGGATGGTCAACCGGGTTCATGACAACGCCGCGCACGGTCGGACGGATGCCCATCCAACGCTTGCGGCCGGCCTTGCCGAAATTGACGTTCTGCTGGTCCGGGTTCGACACGGCGCCGATCGTCGCCATGCAGAGCTCGGAGACCATGCGCACTTCGCCCGACGTGAGGCGCAACTGCGCGTTGCCGCCGTCGCGACCGATGAGTTGGACGAAGGTGCCGGCGGAGCGGGCCATCTGGCCGCCCTTGCCAACCTTCATCTCGACATTGTGCACGATGGTGCCGACCGGGATCGACTTCAGCGGCATCGCGTTGCCCGGCTGAATATCAACCTTCTCGCCCGAGACGACGCTGTTGCCGACAGCCAGGCGCTGCGGCGCCAAGATGTAGGCGAGCTCGCCGTCCTCATAGCGGATCAACGCGATGAACGCGGTCCGATTAGGATCGTACTCGAGACGCTCGACCTTCGCGGTCACGCCGAACTTGCGGCGTTTGAAGTCGACCATGCGGTAGCGCACCTTGTGACCGCCGCCTTGATGGCGGACGGTGATGCGGCCGGTGTTGTTACGACCGCCGTTCTTGCGCTTGCCTTCGGTCAATGCTTTGACCGGATCGCCCTTCCACAAAGCCGAACGGTCGACGAGAACGAGCTCGCGCTGCGACGGCGTGGTTGGGTTGTATTTCTTTAGAGCCATGATCGTACTCTCGCTCAGACCTTCGACGTAACGTCGATGGTGTTGCCTTCGGCCAACGTGATGATGGCCTTCTTGCTATCGGACCGACGACCGACGCGGCCGCGGAACATCTTGACCTTGCCCTGCTGACGCAGCGTGTTCACGGCCGTCACTTTGACCTTGAACAGGCTTTCCACCGCCAACTTGATCTCGGGCTTCGTCGCCTCGAGGGGCACGCGGAACGTCACCTGGTTGTGCTCGGAACCCTGCGTCGCCTTTTCCGTGATGACCGGAGTCAACAGGATGTCGAACTTGCGGGCCTGGCCGACCTTCACATTTTTCGCGCTCATGCGGCTCATTTCAGGCGGGCCTCCAACTGCTCGACCGCGCTCTTGGTCAGGACCAGAACGTCGCGGCGAAGGATGTCGTACACGTTAGCGCCCTGGCTCGGCAGCACATCCACGTTCGGGATGTTGCGCGCGGCAAGAGCGAAGTTTTCATTCACTTCCGTGCCGCCGACGAACAGGACCGAGGCCCAGCCGAGGCTGCGGAAGCTGGCGGCGAGCGCGGCCGTCTTGGATTCTGCGGCGTTCACGTCATCGACGATGACGAGCTTGCCTTCGGCCTGCTTGCTCGACAGAGCGGTGCGCAGCGCGAGGCGACGAACCTTCTTCGGCAGATCGATGGCGTGCGAACGCACCACCGGGCCGAAAATCGTCGCGCCGCCACGGAACTGCGCCGAGCGGAGCGAGCCCTGGCGGGCGCGGCCGCCGCCCTTCTGAGCAAAGGGCTTCTTCGTGGTGCCGGAAATGTCGCTGATGCCCTTGGTCTTGTGCGTACCGGCGCGGCGCTTGGCCAACTGGTAGTTGACCATGCGCGACAGGATGTCGGCGCGGACGGGCGCGCCGAAAATCGCGTCTGCGACTTCGATGGTGCCCGCGGGCTTATTGTCGAGCGTGACGACGTTCAGTTGCATCGCCGATTACTCCTTCTGCTCGCCAGAGTCGGCGGGGGCATCAGCCGACGGCGCTTGTTCGGCGGCGGCTTCCGGGGCGGCCGCTTCGGTCTTCGCGCTGCGCAGCGCGGCCGGGAACGGCAGATCCTTGGGTGCCTTGATCTTCTTGGCGTCGGAGACGAGCAGATAAGCGCCGTTGTAACCCGGCACCGCGCCGCGCAAGAAGATCAGGCCGCGATCGCTGTCGGTCGAAACGACCGTCAGGTTCTGCTGCGTGATCTGCGTGGCGCCCATGTGGCCCGCCATCTTCTTGCCGGCGAACACCTTGCCCGGGTCCTGACGCTGACCGGTCGAGCCATGGCTACGGTGCGAGACGGACACGCCGTGCGAGGCTTCGAGGCCGCGGAAGTTCCAGCGCTTCATGACGCCGGCAAAACCTTTACCGATGGTCGTGCCGACGACGTCGACGCGCTGACCGGCCAGGAAGTGGGCCACGTCGAGCTCGGCGCCGACCTCGAGGACCGCATCGGGCGTGACGCGGAATTCGACCAGCTTGCTCTTCGGCTCGACCTTCGCCTTGGCGTAATGGCCGCGCACGGCCTTGCTCAGGTTCTTCACCTTCGCCTTGCCGACGCCGAGTTGCACCGCCGTGTAACCATCCTTCTCGGCGGTCTTCACGGCGACAACCTGGCAGTTATCGACCTTCAGCACAGTCACGGGGATATGGGCGCCGTCTTCAGCGAAGACACGCGTCATTCCCACCTTCTGCGCAATCAATCCAGTTCGCATAGCACGTTCCTAATTCTGAGATCCGAGCCGATAATCCGGCAGGGCCTACAGCTTAATCTCAACATCGACACCAGCAGCCAGATCGAGCTTCATCAGCGCGTCCACGGTCTGCGGCGTCGGGTCAATGATGTCGAGCAGCCGCTTGTGAGTGCGGATTTCAAACTGCTCGCGCGACTTCTTGTCGACGTGCGGCGAGCGGTTCACGGTGAACTTCTCGATGCGCGTCGGCAGCGGGATCGGGCCAACAACCTGGGCGCCGGTGCGCTTCGCGGTCGACACGATCTCGCTGGTCGACTGGTCGAGCAACCGGTGGTCAAAGGCCTTCAGCCGAATTCGAATGTTTTGGCTATCCATGGTCCGATCTCCGCTCGGCACCCGTTATCGGGACGCCGCGCTGTTTCCTTACTACTCGATGATTTTCGCGACGACGCCGGCGCCGACGGTCTTGCCGCCTTCGCGGATGGCGAAGCGCAGGCCTTCGTCCATGGCGATCGGCGCGATC
>CAZVLU010000093.1:0-3792 GCA_964628235.1 uncultured Rhizobium sp.
GCTTCGTCGGCAAGCTCGGCGCCGGCGTCGACACCAAAACGGGCCAGGAGGCCGCCCGGCTCTGCGCCCTTAACTTGATCGCCCAAGCCAAGGCGGCCTGCGGCGGCGATCTCGACCGCATCGTGCGCTGGGTCAAGCTCGGCGGCTTCGTCAATTGCACGCCCGAGTTCGGCGAACAGCCCGCCGTCATCAACGGCGCGTCCGATCTGCTGGTGCAGGTGTTCGGCGACAAGGGCAAACATGCCCGCGCCGCCGTCGGCGTCGCCTCATTGCCCTTCGGCGTCGCCGTCGAAATCGACGCCGTCATCGAAATATCATAACTCGCAGGCCATACGCGCGCCGCGCCCTTGCCGCTGGCCCTTCGCGACAGCTTGCGGCAAGCTATGAAGCGGGTCGTCCTCACCCGGTTCAGGCCGGCCCGGTTCAGAAACGAGTGACGCCATGGCGGACGGCGACGGCAAGGTTGGGCTGACAGCGGTCGTCGTTCCGGCCATCGCCGAGATCGCCGCCGCCTATTGGGACGCCTGCGCCCGGCCCCACGCCGCCGGCAGCAATCCCTTCGTCTCGCACGCCTTCCTGCTCGCCGCCGAAGCCAGCGGCTCGGCGACGCGCGCGAGCGGCTGGCAGCCGCAGCATATCGTCGCGCAAGAGGCGCCCCAAAATGGCAAGGAGGGCCGCGTCGTCGGCGTCGTGCCGCTTTATCTCAAAGGCCACAGCTACGGCGAATATGTCTTCGACTGGGCCTGGGCCGAAGCCTGGGAACGCGCCGGCGGCCGCTACTATCCCAAGCTGCTCGCCGCCGTGCCCTTCACGCCGGTGACCGGTCCGCGCCTGTTGTTGCGGCCCGACGCGCCGCCCGGCACCGACGACGCCCTGGCCGGCGCGCTGATCGAGATCGCGCGCCGCCACGATGTCTCGTCGCTGCATGTCAACTTCCTGACCAAGCCGGAAGCCGACATGCTGGCCGATCACGGCTTTCTGCTGCGCGAAGGCCAGCAATTCCACTGGCACAACGCCGGCTACGCCAGCTTCGACGATTTTCTAGGTGCGCTGTCGTCGCGCAAGCGCAAGACCATCCGCAAAGAGCGCCTGCAGGCCGTGGCCAACGGCATCACCATCAAGCGCCTGACCGGCGCGGCCATCACGCCGGCCGATTGGGACGCCTTCTATCAATTCTATCTCGACACGGCGGGCCGCAAATGGGGCCAGGCTTATCTCGAGCCGGACTTTTTCACGCGCCTCGGGCAAACGATGGCCGACGACGTGCTGCTGGTGATCGCCAGCCGCGACGGCCGCCCGATCGCCGGCGCCATCAACCTGATCGGCCATGACGCGCTCTACGGCCGCAACTGGGGCGCGCTCGAAGAGCATCCCTGCCTGCATTTCGAGGTTTGCTATTATCAGGCGATGGATTTCGCCATCGAGCGCGGTCTCGCCCGCGTCGAAGCCGGCGCCGGCGGCGGCGGCCATAAATTGGGCCGCGGCTACCTGCCGGCCGCGACCTGGAGCGCCCATTGGATCGGCGACGAGGGCTTCAAGAAAGCCATCGACCGCTTCCTGCGCTCGGAGCGCGCCCAGATCGAGCGCTCGAACGACGCGCTGATCGCGCACGGCCCGTTCAAGAAGAACAACGACGGCGAAGTGATCTCGGGCCTAGTGCCGCGCGTAGATCGTGCAGGCCGCCGCTTCGACGACGAGCCGTAACGCACAGGACGATCATGCCCCATCCCGACGCCCATATTCTCGATCTCTGGATCGCCGCTCTCGCCAAGCGCGTCGGCCGCACGGCGCAGTCGATCAAGGACGAAGGCTGCCTGGAGATCGCCGACTTCCACCATAAAGTCTCGATCCAATATCTCGACGGCTCGTCGGTGATCTTCCGCGACGCGCTGGCCTTGGTCAGCCTCAGCCGTCAACAGGTCGGCATCTTCACGCGCCATTGCGGCTATCTGCAATTCCCGCTGGTGCTCGGCATGGACGTGATCGAAAGCGACGTGGTGAGCGGCGAGCGCGTCATCAGCCGACGCTATGTGCATAAGCCGGAGATCAAGACGGCGTCGTAAGGCCGGCCTCGCGCCAAAACAAAAGCCCCGGCCTTGCGACCGGGGCTTTTTCGTTTCGGTGAGACGCCTACTCGACCAAGACGGGCTCCTTGGGGCCCTTCTTGCCGGTCGGCCTGACCGGCTTCGGCGGCTTGGGCAAGGCCTCGCTGATCTCGAAGACCGGCTTGTCCTCTTTGATCGTCACGGCGACGGTGCCGCCCTTGGCCAGTTTGCCGAACAGCAGCTCGTCGGCGAGCGGCCGTTTGATGTGCTCTTGGATCACGCGGCCGAGCGGACGGGCGCCGAACAGCGGATCGTAGCCCTTCACCGCCAGCCAATCGCGCGCCGCCTGATCGAGCACGATATGCACGTTGCGGTCGGCCAACTGTTCTTCCAGCTCGATCATGAACTTGTCGACCACCTGGGCGATGATCTCGGTCGACAGGCCGGCGAACGGGATGACGGCGTCGAGACGGTTGCGGAATTCCGGCGTGAACATCCGCTTGATCGCCTCTTCATCGTCGCCGGTGCGGATGCCCGAGCCGAAGCCGATCGCCGGCTTGGACATTTCCGACGCGCCCGCGTTGGTCGTCATGATCAAGATGACGTTGCGGAAGTCGACGATCTTGCCGTTATGGTCCGTCAGCTTGCCGTGGTCCATCACCTGCAACAGGATGTTGTAGAGATCCGGATGGGCCTTCTCGATCTCGTCGAGCAGCAGCACGGCGTGCGGATGCTGGTCGATGGCGTCGGTCAGCAAGCCGCCCTGGTCGAAGCCGACATAGCCCGGCGGCGCGCCGATCAAGCGCGAGATGGTGTGCCGCTCCATATATTCCGACATGTCGAAGCGGATCAGCTCGATGCCCATGATGCGCGAGAGCTGGCGGGCCACTTCGGTCTTGCCGACGCCGGTCGGGCCGGAGAACAGGTAGCTGCCGATCGGCTTGTCGCCTTCGCGCAAGCCGGCGCGCGACAGCTTGATCGAGCTGGCGAGCGCCTCGATGGCCTTGTCCTGGCCGAACACGACGCCCTTGAGGTCGCGGTCGAGGCTGCGCAGCCCCTCCTTGTCGGAGTTGCTGACGCTCTTGGGCGGGATGCGGGCGATCTTGGCGACCACCGCTTCGACATCCTTCACGGCGATGACCTTCTTGCGCTTGCCTTCCGGCACCAGCATCTGCGCCGCGCCGACTTCGTCGATCACGTCGATCGCCTTGTCGGGCAGCTTGCGGTCGTTGATGTAGCGCGCCGAGAGGTTCACCGCCGAGACGATGGCGTCGTCGGTGTAGCGCACGTGGTGGTGCTTCTCGTAATAGGGCTTGAGGCCCTTGAGAATCTTGATCGCGTCCTCGACCGACGGCTCGTTGACGTCGATCTTCTGGAAGCGGCGCACCAGCGCGCGGTCCTTCTCGAAGTAGCTGCGGTATTCTTTGTAGGTGGTCGAGCCGATGCAGCGCAAACTGCCGTTCGCCAAGGCAGGCTTGAGCAGATTGGAGGCATCCATCGATCCGCCGGAAGTGGCGCCGGCGCCGATCACCGTGTGGATCTCGTCGATGAACAGGATGGCGTTGTCCTGCTCCTGCAATTCGGTGATCACCGCCTTGATGCGCTCCTCGAAGTCGCCGCGATAGCGCGTGCCGGCGAGCAGCGAGCCCATGTCGAGGCTGTAGATCGTCGCCCCGATCAGCACGCCCGGCACTTCTTCATGCACGATGCGGCGCGCCAGGCCCTCGGCGATGGCCGTCTTGCCGAC
>CAZVLU010000094.1:0-3554 GCA_964628235.1 uncultured Rhizobium sp.
GCGAAGGGGTTGGGATCGGGATTTGTGATCGACGGTGCGGGCTATGTCGTCACGAACAATCACGTCATCCAAGGATCGACATCGGTCGACGTGCGCTTTGGCGATGGACGCAAGTTCAAGGCGCGTATCGTCGGTACAGATGAGCCGACAGACGTCGCGCTGCTCAAGATCGACGGCGCGCCGCCCCTGCCCAGCGTGCGCTTCGGCGACGACCGGACGGCGCGCGTGGGCGATTGGGTTCTTGCGGTCGGCAATCCGTTCGGCCTCGGCGGCACGGTGACGGCGGGCATCATTTCCGCGCGCGCGCGCGACATCCAGTCGGGCCCGTACGACGACTATCTGCAGACCGACGCCTCGATCAACCGCGGCAACTCGGGCGGCCCGATGTTCAACCTGGCCGGCGACGTCATCGGCATCAACACGGCGATCTTCTCGCCGTCGGGCGGCAGCGTCGGCATCGGCTTCGCCATCCCGTCGGCCTTGGCCAAGCCGGTCGTCGATCAATTGAGAGAGACCGGCCGCGTGCGCCGCGGTTGGCTCGGCGTCCGCATCCAGCAGGTCACCGACGAAATCGCCGAAAGCCTCGGCCTCAATAAGGCGCGCGGCGCGCTCGTCGCCGGCGTCACCGACGGCGGACCGGCCGAAAAGGGCGGCCTCGAGTCGGGCGACGTGGTGCTGAAGTTCGACAACAAGGACGTCACCGAGATGCGCCGCTTGCCGCGTCTCGTCGCGGAAACGCCGGTCGACAAGGAAGTTCCCGTCACCGTTTGGCGCAAGGGCAGAGAGCAGAACGTCCGCGTCAAAGTCGGCGAGCTGAAAGAAGATCAGACCGCCTCGGCGACGCCGACCACCGGCCAATCGCAGCGTAACGCGCCGTCGGGCGCCGTCAGCGTCCTCGGCATGGGGCT
The DNA here is from genome assembly GCA_964628235.1 of uncultured Rhizobium sp. Taxonomy (GTDB): domain Bacteria; phylum Pseudomonadota; class Alphaproteobacteria; order SMXQ01; family SMXQ01; genus CAMAVH01. The sequence continues at coordinate 909 of CAZVLU010000094.1, forward strand.
GTCGGACGTCAGCGGCCGCCTGCGCGAGCAGTTCCGCTTGCCGACCGACGCCAAGGGCGTCGTCGTCGTCGACGTGCAGGGCAACAGCCCGGCCGGCGAGAAGGGCATCCGCGCCGGCGACCTCGTGCTCGAAGTGGCACAGGATAAAGTCGAGAACGCCAACGACGTCAAATCGCGTATCGACAAGGCGCGGGCCGCCAAGCGCAAATCGATCCTGTTGCTCGTCGAGCGCCAGGGCGACCAGCGCTTCGTCGTGCTGCCGCTCGGCTAAGCCGACATCTGTTGAAACGAAAAACGGCGCCGGAGCGATCCGACGCCGTTTTTGTTTATATCGGCTGTGGCATTTTCTCAGTTGTCATGCCCGCACTTGGTGCGGGCATCCACGCCTTACGACGCGGATAAAAGAACGGGCATGATGGGGGTATTGTGGTCAGACCCTGAAATCCATCGCCCGATAGCCCTGCAAATAGAGCAGCGCCGTCAGGTCGCCGTGGTTGACGCGAATTTTGGCGGCGGCGGCGACGCTCGGTTTGGCGTGGTAGGCGACGCCGATGCCGGCGCCTTGCAGCATCGGCAGATCGTTGGCGCCGTCGCCGACCGAGAGCGTCGCGCCGAGGTCGAGGCCGCGCTCGCTGGCCAACCGCTGCAAGGCGGCGAGCTTGGCGTGTTTGTCGAGGATCGGCTCGCGCACCGTGCCGGCAAGCTTATCGCCGGCAATGTCGATCTCGTTGGCCTGGTCGTAGTCGAAGCCGAGCCCCTCGCGAATCTTGCGCGTGAAGAAGCCGAAGCCGCCGGAGACCAGGGCGCAGTAAGCGCCGTTGGCCTTCATGGTGCCGATCAGCTCGCGGGCACCCGGCATGATATGGACGCGCCGCATCGATTCATCGAGCACGCTGGCCGGCAGGCCCTTGAGCAGAAGCACGCGCTCGCGCACGGCGGCGGCAAAATCCAATTCGCCGTTCATGGCGCGCGCCGTGATGTCGGCGACTTTGTCTTTCAGGCCGACATAATCGGCCAACTCGTCGAGCATCTCGTTCTGGATGATGGTCGATTCCATGTCGGCGACGAGCAGCGCCTTGCGGCGGCCTTCGGCGGGCAGGGCGTTGATGTCGACCGGCGCGGTCTCCAAGCGTTGGCGCACGGCGGCGTGGGCGTCGTCGGCACGCAGTTGCGTGGCCGTCTCGAAGACGATCTCGGCGGCGACGCCGGGCATCAGCCAGACGATCGGTTTGGGCGCTGTGCCGCGCTCATGCAGGATATCGCGCGCGATCTCGGCGATCTGCGAATCGATCTGGGGCTTTTCGGGATTGCCGATAAGGCTGATGACATGTTCCATGGGCGCGCATATTGGTTGCGCCGCTTCCCGATGGCAACCGCATAAGACCGCGACTCGCGATGAATATGACCGACAAGCTTGTGGTGATTGGCGGCCCGACGGCCTCGGGCAAGTCGGCGCTGGCGCTCGCTCTGGCGGAGCGTCTGAACGGCACGGTGATCAATGCCGACAGCATGCAGGTGTACCGCGAATTGCCGATCCTGACGGCGCAGCCGGATGCTGCCGCCCAGGCGCGGGTACCGCATCTGTTGTACGGCGGGCTCGGCATCGACGAGCTGTGCTCGGCTGGCCGCTGGCTGGCGATGGCGCAGGCCGCCATCGCCGAAACCCGCGCTGCCGGCCGCATCCCCATCGTCGTCGGCGGCAGCGGGCTCTATCTGCGCAGCCTGACCGGCGGCCTCGCCGAAATTCCGCCGATCCCTGAGGCGGTGCGCGAGGCGACGCGCGCCCGCTTGGCCGACATCGGCGCGGCGGCCTTTCATGGCGAGTTGGCCGTCCGCGACCCGGAAATGGCGGCGCGGCTGCGGCCGAGCGATTCGCAGCGCTTGGCGCGGGCCGCTGAGGTGTTGGCCGCCACGGGCCGCTCGCTGGCCGAGTGGCAGCGCGACGCCGCGCCGCCGCCGGTCGCGGGCGAGATCCGCAGCATCCTGGTCGCGCCGCCGCGCGACGCGCTTTACGCCGCTTGCGACGGACGCTTCGCGGCGATGCTGGCGGCGGGTGCGCTGGACGAGGCCCAGGCGGTCATGGCGCGGCCAGAACCGGACGCCAGCCTGCCGGCCCTTAAGGCCCTGGGTTTGCGCGAATTGATGGCCCATCTGGCGGGAACCCTGACGCGGGAAGAGGCCGTCGCGGCGGCCCAAATGGCAACCCGACGCTACGCCAAGCGGCAGATGACCTGGTTTCGAGGGCAGTTTCTTGCGGGATACACCCTTGATAAGAAATTAAACGAACAATATTTGGCCGATTCGGCGAAGAAAATTATAGATTGGCTCTTGACCCCCTAGGGCGAACCCCCTAGTTTACGCCTCCTTCGCCGCCCCTTTGTGCGTTGCAGCACAGACGTGCGGCCTTATTTTCCGGGCCTTTTTGGGCCCTTTGTCGAGCGACCGTGGTGATCCTGATGAAGAACGCGCAGATGAACGGAGCGGAAATCCTCCTCAAGGCCTTGACCGATCAGGGCGTCGAGGTCGTCTTCGGCTATCCGGGCGGCGCCGTGCTGCCGATCTATGACGCGCTGTTTCAGCAAAAAGCGATCCGCCACATCCTGGTGCGCCAGGAGGGCGGCGCGGTGCATGCCGCCGAAGGCTATG
>CAZVLU010000095.1:0-2951 GCA_964628235.1 uncultured Rhizobium sp.
CAGGAAGGCGGCGCGGTCCATGCCGCCGAAGGCTATGCGCGCTCGACCGGCAAGGTCGGCGTCGTGCTGGTGACGTCCGGCCCGGGTGCTACCAACGCCGTGACCGGCCTGACCGACGCGCTGATGGACAGCATCCCGGTGATTTGCCTGACCGGCCAAGTGCCGACCCATCTGATCGGCAACGACGCTTTTCAGGAAGCCGACACCACCGGCATCACGCGCCCCTGCACCAAGCACAATTACCTGGTGAAGGACGTCAACGACCTGTCGCGCGTCGTGCATGAGGCGTTCTACGTCGCCACCACGGGCCGTCCGGGTCCGGTGGTGATCGATCTGCCGAAGGACGTCTTGCAGACCAAGGGCGTTTATAAGCCGGCATCGGCGAGCGAGGAGCATCGCAGCTACAAGCCGCAGGTGCGCGGCGAGGCGGACGCCATCGCCCAGGCGGTCGAACTGATCGCCAACGCCAAGCGGCCGATCTTCTACACCGGCGGCGGCGTCATCAATTCGGGCAACGCGGCGTCCAAGTCGCTGATCGAATTCGTCAAGATGACGGGCTTCCCGATCACCAACACGCTGATGGGCCTCGGCGCCTATCCGGGCTCCGATCCGCAGTTCCTCGGCATGCTCGGCATGCACGGGACCTACGAGGCGAATCTCGCCATGTACAACTGCGACGTGATGATCAACGTCGGTGCCCGCTTCGACGACCGCATCACCGGCAAGATCGCCGAGTTCTCGCCCAAGTCGAAGAAGATCCATATCGACATCGACCCCAGCTCGATCAACAAGAACGTGCTGGTCGATCTGCCGATCATCGGCGACGTCGGCACCGTGCTGCGCCAGCTCATAAAGCGTTGGAAAGACGGCGGCCACAAGACCGACAAGAAGGCGCTGGCCGCTTGGTGGAAGCAGATCGCCACCTGGCGGGCGCGCGACTGCTTGAGCTACGAGCAGTCGAAAAAGATCATCAAGCCGCAATATGCCTTGCAGCGCCTGCAGGAGCTGACGAAGCACCGCGACACCTACATCACCACGGAAGTGGGCCAGCATCAGATGTGGGCGGCGCAGTTCCTCAAGTTCGAGAGCCCGCGCCACTGGATGACGTCGGGCGGCCTCGGCACCATGGGCTACGGCTTGCCGGCCGCGATCGGCGTGCAGGTCGCGCATCCCAAGGCGCTGGTGGTCGATGTCGCCGGCGAAGCCTCGATCATGATGAACATCCAAGAACTGTCGACGGCGCGCCAATATCGCCTGCCGGTCAAGGTGTTCATCCTGAACAACCAATACATGGGCATGGTGCGTCAGTGGCAGGAGCTGCTGCACGGCAGCCGTTACTCGGAAAGCTACATGGAGAGCCTGCCGGACTTCGTGAAGCTGGCGGAATCCTTCGGCGGCGTCGGCTTGCGCGCCCACAAGCCCGAGGAGCTCGACGGCGTGATCGAAGAGATGCTGGCGACCGACAACTTCGTCATCGCCGACATCATGGTCGATCAGACCGAAAACTGCTTCCCGATGATCCCGTCGGGCGCCGCCCATTACGACATGCTGCTGGGGCCGGCCGACCGCGCCGCCCGCCCGGTGTCGGAAGAAGGCATGGTCCTCGTCTAGTCCGCAGCGCGCAGCGTCCCGTCATCGATCTATCGCCGGGGGCAGATGCCCGCCGGCCCATTCGGAGTGAGCTTTCGTGGCCGACCCCAAGATTCCCAACGTGATCGAGAAACATACTATTGCCGTGCTGGTGGCGAACGAGGCGGGCGTGCTGGCGCGCGTCATCGGCCTGGTCTCCGGCCGCGGCTACAACATCGAGAGCCTGACAGTGGCCGAGGTCGACGCCGCCAAGGCGCAGTCGCGCATCACCATCGTGACTTCGGGGACGAAGCAGATCATCGAGCAGATCAAGGCGCAGCTTCGTCGCCTGGTGCCAGTGTTCAAAGTCAGCGATTTGACCATCGACGGACCCGCCGTGGAGCGCGAAATGGCGCTGATTAAGGTGGTCTCGACTGGGGATAAACGCGTCGAATCGCTGCGAATCGCCGACATTTTCCGCGCTGGCGTCGTGGATTCGACCAATAAGTCGTTCGTCTTCGAGATCACCGGGGCGACCGAAAAGATCAATGCTTTCATTAAGTTGATGGAGCCGCTCGGCCTTATCGACGTGTCGCGGACCGGCGTCGTCGCTATTGCCCGAGGCGAGAAGGCCCTCTAAAACCCGTCCCGCCCGCCCGTTCAGGGGCGTCGGGCCTGCAAAACAAGGAATTCCGCTATGCGCGTCTATTACGATCGTGATGCCGATGTGAACCTGGTCAAAGGCAAGAAGGTCGCCATCGTCGGCTACGGCAGCCAGGGCCACGCCCACGCCCTCAACCTCAAGGACTCGGGCGTGAAGGACGTCGTCGTCGCGCTGCGCGCCGGCTCGGCCACCGCCAAGAAGGCGGAAGGCGCCGGCCTCAAGGTCATGACCCCGGTCGAGGCCGCCAAATGGGCCGACATCGTCATGATCCTGGTGCCCGACGAGCTGCAGGCCCAGCTTTATAAGGACGATCTGCGCGACAACATGAAGCAGGGCGCCGCCCTGGTCTTCGCGCATGGCTTCAACATCCACTTCCAGCTCATCGAGCCGCGTCCCGACATGGACGTGTTCATGATCGCGCCCAAGGGCCCCGGCCACACGGTGCGCGGCGAATATCAGAAGGGCGGCGGCGTGCCCTGCCTGATCGCCGTCCACCAGGACGCCACCGGCACCGCCCATGACATCGGCCTGTCCTACGCTTCGGCCATCGGCGGCGGCCGTTCGGGCGTCATCGAGACGTCGTTCCGCGAAGAATGCGAAACAGATCTGTTCGGCGAGCAATCGGTGCTCTGCGGCGGCCTGACCCAGCTCATCCAGGCCGGCTTCGAGACCCTGGTCGAGGCCGGTTATGCCCCGGACATGGCCTATTTCGAGTGCC
>CAZVLU010000096.1:0-2612 GCA_964628235.1 uncultured Rhizobium sp.
TGAACGACCGCGGCGCCGGCTGTTGCGGCAGCACGATCGGAAAGGTGATGGCCATCAGTTCAGCTTGAGGCTGCCGCGCATGCTGCGCTCGCGGATATACGCGGGCAGACGGCGGAAAATATCGGCGTCGCGCTGATCGAGAAGCATCTGCAGCTCTGACTTGTTGACCCCGGGCGCCGCGTAAATGTTCGACTGAATCGTCACCGACGAGCCGCCGCCGAGCCGGTTGTTCGGCACGACCGACGACGGCACGCGCGGCACGATGAGCTCCGGACCCGATTCGCCGACGAGATACGCGTTCCCCGGATTGACGAGACCGCCGAGCGCCTTGCCGCCGACCGAGCCGCCGAAAATCGAGTCGACGCCCATTTGGATCGCCTTCAAGATCAGCGCCTTGGCGATCAGCCGGCCGATGTCGGCGATCAGATTGGCGACGATCTCGCGCGCGTTCTCCATGTTTGCGGCCATCTCGACGAACGCGTCGCCGAGCGCGTTCTCGATCGTCTCCCCGATCTGAGCCCACTCTGCCGCGGTTTCGGCCATCTTTTCATGCATTTCGCCGAGCACGCGGTTGACGTTCGCCGCCTCGACCTCCCACGCCGCGGCCTGCGCCTCGCCGACTTCCGTCAGCCGCTGCAGTTCGTCGACCTTGTCGCGGATCGCGGCACCTTCCTCGGATGAAAGCGTCACGCCGGCGGACGTCAAAGCGTTCCGGAGCTGCTGCGCATAGGCTGCCTCGCGCTCGGCCATCGCGAGTTTCTCGAGTTCGAAGTTCAGGTCCGACATCACGGACGCGTATCGCTCCGCCGCCCGCGCGGCTTCGCTGTTGTTGTTACCGCCCCCGCCGCGACCGCCATCCAACACCGGCGCCGGTTTCCCCGCGGGCGCAGGCTTCGATTTGAACTGTTCGTTGAACTTGCGGAGCATGTCGTCCGCTTGCATCGGTGCGTTTGGATTGAACGCGCCGAACGATTCACCGAGCGGCCCCTGCCCGAACTTGACGATCTGTTCGTTGAAGAATGCCGCGGCCTCGGCCGCTTGCCGCAACACCCAAACGACACCGCGAAGCGACGCGGTGACGACTTCGCCGAAACTCGGATCGTCGAGCACCTTGCCGAGCGCATTCATCTCCGTCACCAACTCGCGCGAGGCTCCCGACCCTTCGTCGATCTTGCCGATCAGACGCGTCATGCTGTTCTGCAGGCGCGTCCAGGCCTGACTGACCGTACCTTCCGCCTTCTCGGCCATATCGGAGATCGTGGGCAAGCCCTTCAGGAAAGCCTGAAAGAATTCCTGCGACGACACCTTGCCTTCGATCACCAGGTTCCGAAGGTTCGAAACCGAACCTTTCGCCGCATCGAGGCCGTTGGCGACCGCTTGAAGAATCGGCCGCGCTCCTTCGTTGATGCTGTTGTACTCCTCGGCACGAACTGTCGCCGACCCGAGCGCTTGCGAAAGCTGAAGCAACGCGCCAGCCGCGGTTTGCGCATCTCCACCTTGCACCCGCAGCGCAATTGCGACGCCATCGACGAAGCGCATCATCTCACTCTCGGATGCGCCGAGGTCATCTGCGGATTGAGCCAACCGACCGTATAGAGTGCTGAGCCCCTTGATATCCGTTCCGTGCCGCTGCGCCACGGCGAACAACTCGTTCAGCTTTCCCTCCAGCTGCTCCGCCGCGACGCCGGACACAAGCAGCTGATTGCGGACTCCCTTCCACGCATCGGCAAGCTGAACGTACTCGCGCACCGAAAAGGCGACGCCGATCGAAACGAGCGCCGACCTGACGCGGGACGCCGCCGTGGCCATTTTCTTCTCGAAACCCTGAACAGCGGCCGCACCCCTGTCCATTCCTCTCTGCAGCCCGGCGATTTCGGCCGTCAGCTTGACGACGACGTCTTCTGCGATCGCGACCATTCGGCCCTCACGTGTCGGGGTACAGGCGCATCATCTCTTCGACTTCGTCCGGCGTCGGTAAGTCGGCGAACTTATCGCTCTTGGCGCCGTTGAATTCCTGAAAGCCGTCGATAGCCGCGTGAACTTCGATCAAGCTCATTGCGCGCACCTGGTCGGGCGTGAAACGCATCATGCCGACCATGATTTCGAGATAGCGGCGAATCGGCAGCCGGCCGTCTATTGGCTGGCCGCTTGATCCACCGCGACGGCGTTTCCCTCTTCGTCCGCGACCGTTGAGATCAGCAAGTCCGCAGCTTCGCGAACGACCTGCAGTCCGGTCTTTTCCATGAGCGCGCCGAGCCGTTGCTCGGTGATCTTCAGGCCTGCACCCTTGAAGCCTTGCCGCAAGACGACACGCGCATCGCTCAGTCGGGCCTGACCCATGGTGAACCGCGCCAGCACGGCGACGATCCCCGTGCCGAGTTGAGTCTCGATTTCCTCGAGATCGCCCAGCGCGAGCCGCAGCGTGAATTTTTCGCCGCCGAGCTGAATCTCTCGTTCGCCCCGAAGTGGTTTCACCATCAGACCGTCGCCTTCGGCACTTTGACCACGGCGACGGTGACGCCGGCGGTCGCGTCGAGCGTCGCGGTGACGACGCCGGTGGCGTTGATGTAGGCGGCCGGGAACGGGCCCACCATCACGTCGCCGGTGTTCGC
>CAZVLU010000097.1:0-2454 GCA_964628235.1 uncultured Rhizobium sp.
CAGACCGAAACATCCCCGCAAACGCTATCTTCGAAGCGCAAACACCGAGAAAGATGGCTGCGCTGCTGCGCCGTGTCGACGCCGAACGCAAACCGGCAACGCGCCGCGATCATAAGGCGGCCCGGCCAGCCAGCGCCAGCGAAGCCCGCCTCTGGTTCCTCCAGCGCCGCGCGCCGCGCGATACCGCCTACAACATGACCGGCAAGCTCGACATCGCCGGGAAAATCCAAGCCGATGCGCTAGCCCGGGCGCTCGCTGCGGTGCAGCTCCGCCATCCGACATTGCACGCGCTCTTCGTGCTGCACGATGACAGTCTCTTCGTCGAGCCGCATCCGGAAAAGGCGGCCGTGCCCGTCGTCGAATCCGTCGCCGATGACTGCGCGGCCGAGGCTGTCGCGCGCGACATGGCGGCGACGCCCTTCGACTTGACGACCGAACCGCCGTTTCGCGCGCGTCTGCTGCGTCTCGCCGCCAACCGTCATTGCGTCATCTTATGCTTCCATCATATCGGTGCGGACGCCGAGTCCATCCGCTTGTTCGGCGCCCAATTGTCGCTGGCTTATGAGCAAGCCTGTCGGGCGCCCACGATGCCGGACAGCGAACTCGCCGCCTGCCTCGCCGCGCCGGGCGGCGACGCGCTGACGGCTGACGAAAACGCCAACGAACAATCTGCCGCGATTGAACGCTGGGCCGTCCGACTCCGCGACGCGCCCGCCATTCTCGAATTGCCGCGCGACAGCGCCGCCCAGGTGAAGGCTGACGGCCAGCGCCCGGTCGGCGCCGTTCACGCGATCATCAATAGCGAACTGCGGCAGAAGCTTGCGCGCCGAGCCGCGCAAAGCGGCGCCACGATGTTTATGGCGCTATATGCCGGATTGGCGACGTTCCTGTCGCGCATCTGCGACAGCGACGACATCGTCATCGGCACGCCGATCAGCTTGAGAAGCGATGAATCTCTCGGCGATGCGGTTGGCATGTTGCTGAATACCGTACCGCTACGCCTGCAGATCGCGCGCCGCGACAGCTTGGCGAACATCCTAGAAACCGCGCGCGCGACGGTGACTGACGCCCTCGCCGTGGCTGACGTGCCGCTCGATCGGATCGTCGCGGCTGCGCGGCCTGGCGAGCGCGACCTCGCGCCGCTGTTCCAGGTGCTGTTTTCGATGCATACGCCGCATCTCGGCGATTTGCGTCTCGGCGATGCGCAGGTCGCCGCGCGCGCGATCGACCAGACCTCCGCCAAGATGGATCTCGTCGTGCTTGCGGCCGACGATGGCGCGTCAATCGATCTCACTTTCGAATACGCTTCTGATTTGTTTGGGTCTGCGACGGCTTCGCGTCTGGCTGGGATGCTGTTGCGGGTGCTGGAGGCCTTTGCCGAGACGCCGAACGTGGCGGCGGGCGCGGTGGCGCTGGCCGACGCAGCGGCCCGCGCAGCCGAGACCGCCGGGCCGGCGGCGGTAGACGCGCGGCCCGCGCCGTCGGGCGATCTCGCCGCCGCCTTCCGCAGCGCCGCCGCCCGGCATCCGGATCTGACCGCCATCGAAGATATCGACGGCGCGGCATTGAGCTATCGCGACCTGGATGCGCGCTCGGACCGCATCGCCGCGGGCTTGGCGGCGCGCGGCGTGCGCCCGGGCGACGCGGTGGGCTTGCTGATGGCGCGCGGCGCCGACCAGATCGCCGCCACGCTCGGCGCGATCAAGGCGGGCGCCGCCTATGTGCCGCTCGATCCCGAACAGCCGGCGGCGCGGCTGGCCGAGATGGCCGCCGACCTTGCCCTGCGCCTGACGCTGCGCGATGGCGCGGCGGCGACGGAGCTGCCCAGCGTCGCATTTGAAGATATCGAAGACGACGGCCCGCCGCCCGTCGTGGCGGCGCGCGGCGACCGCGTCGCCTATGTCATGTACACCTCGGGCTCGACCGGGCGGCCCAAGGGGATCGCGGTGCCGCACCGCGCCGTGCTGCGCCTGGCCATCGAGCCCGGCTTCGCCAGCTTCGCGCCGGGCAAGCGCATCGCCCAGGCGGCGACCACGGCGTTCGACGCCGCGACCTACGAGATCTGGTGCGCGCTACTCAACGGCGGCACCACGGTGATCGTCGCGCGCGACGCCCTGCTCTCCGACCCCGCCCTCGCCCATGCCCTGAAAAGCCAACGCATCGATTCGCTGTTCTTGACGGCGGCGGTCTTCGGCCGCGCCGCCTATGCCGCCGAGGATATGTTCGCCACGACCGCCGAAGTGCTGTTCGGCGGCGAAGCTGCCGATCCCGACGCGGTGCGCCAGGCTCGCGCCCGCTGGCCCAACACGCGCTTCGTCAACGGCTACGGGCCGACGGAAACGACCACCTTCGCGGCGAGCCACGAGGTGGCTGACGTCTTGGCAGGCGCGACCACCATCCCCATCGGCCTTCCGATCCGTTCGACGCGGCTTTACGTGCTCGACGAGCGCTTGG
>CAZVLU010000098.1:0-2420 GCA_964628235.1 uncultured Rhizobium sp.
GCCGACACCGCCTTGAAGACGGCGAACTCCGGCTACCTGACGCGCCGTCTCGTCGACGTCGCGCAGGACGCGATCATCTTCGAGGAAGATTGCGGCACCACGCGCGGCCTGCTCGCGACCGCGGTCATCGAAGGCGGCAACGTCATCGAATCGCTGTCCGACCGCATCCTCGGCCGCGTCCCCGCAGCCGACATCGTCGATCCGCTGTCCGGCAAGGTCATCGTGCCCGCCGGCGAGCTGATGGACGAAGATGCCGTCGAGCGCATCGAGAAGGCCGGCGTCGAAGAAGTGAAGATCCGCTCGGTGCTGACCTGCGAAAGCCGCAACGGCGTTTGCGGCAATTGCTACGGCCGCGATCTGGCGCGCGGCACGCGCGTCAATATCGGTGAAGCGGTCGGCGTCATCGCCGCGCAGTCGATCGGCGAGCCGGGCACTCAGCTCACCATGCGCACCTTCCACATCGGCGGCGCCGCCCAGCGTGGCGCGGCGCAGTCGAGCGTCGAAGCGGTGTTCGACGGCAAGGTCGGCATCGTCAACCGCAACGTCGTCGTCGATAGCTCCGGCCGTCCGGTCGTCATGGGCCGCAATTGCGAGCTCGTGCTGACCGACGACTCGGGCCGCGTCAAAGCGCGTCACAAGGTGCCGTACGGCGCCCGCCTGCTCGCCGACGAAGGCAACATGGCGACCAAGGGCCAGAAGCTGGCCGAATGGGATCCGTACACCATCCCGCTCATCACCGAGCGCGCCGGCACGGCGCATTTCGTCGATATGATCGATGGCGTCACCTATCGCGACGTCGTCGACGAAGCGACCGGCATCTCGAACAAGACGGTCATCGACTGGAAGTCGCAGCCGAAGGCGGCGGACTTGCGTCCTCGCATCACGCTGCGCGACGAGAAAGGCGAGGTGATCAATCTCGCCAACGGCGTCGAAGCTCGCTACTTCCTCTCGGTGGACGCCATTCTCAGCATCGAGAACGGCGCTACGGTCCACGCCGGCGACGTGCTGGCGCGCATCCCGCGCGAGTTTTCGAAGACGCGCGATATCACCGGCGGTCTGCCGCGTGTCGCCGAGCTGTTCGAAGCGCGCAAGCCGAAGGATTACGCTGTCATCAGCGACATCGCCGGCCGCGTCGAGTTCGGCAAGGACTACAAGTCGAAGCGCCGCATCATCGTCCGCCCGGAAGAGGGCGAGCCGATCGAGTATCTGATGCCCAAGGGCAAGCAGATCAGCGTGCAGGAAGGCGATTACGTGCAGAAGGGCGACATCTTGATGGATGGCAGCCCGGTCCCGCACGACATCCTGCGCGTCTTGGGCGTCGAAGCGCTGGCGAGCTACCTCGTGAACGAGATTCAGGACGTCTATCGTCTGCAGGGCGTGAAGATCAACGACAAGCACATCGAGGTGATCTGCCGCCAGATGCTGCAGAAGGTCGAGATCGACGACCCGGGCGAGACGACGTTCCTTGCCGGCGAGACGATCGACCGTCTCGAATACGAGGCCGTGAACGCGAAGACGATCGCCGAAGGGTTCAAGCCGGCGACCGCCCATCCGGTGCTCCAGGGCATCACCAAGGCCAGCCTGCAGACCTCTTCGTTCATCTCGGCGGCCTCGTTCCAAGAGACCACCCGCGTGCTCACCGAGGCTGCGGTGTCCGGCCGCGTCGACCGCTTGGTCGGCCTGAAGGAAAACGTCATCGTCGGCCGCTTAATCCCGGCGGGCACCGGCGCCCTGATGAACCGCTTCAAGGAAGTGGCTGCCGATCGCGACCGCGAGTTGGCGCAGCTTCAGGCCGACGAGACGGCGGCGCTCGAAGCTGCTTCACCGGCGGCGTCCTAAACCTGCTAAACCGTCCTCTCCTGACCCGGGAGAGGACGGTCTTTTGTTCCGTATTGTGAAATTTATTGCGGAATAGGGTGCCGAGAGGAAAGCGGGCGGAGAGTAAAGGCTTGGTTTAAGCCGACTTTCCGCAAGCAGGGTAACACCCCGATTTCTTTCGGGTTTCCGCTTGACGGGGGTATGCCTCATACATAGTATGCGGCCCTCTTTCAGGCCCTGGTGGTAGACCGCACAGTCTAGACGCAAGGCCACGGAAACTTTTATAGAAGCCCGCCCCAAGTCATTGGGAAGGCTGACAAATGTGCTCAAGGCGAGGGGCTTATGCCCGCTCGCCACTCTTGTTTTGTCCGAGGGGTTCTTCGGCGGGGCATCAGATCTACGAGCGCAACTGTCGCCGGTGGGCGGTTGAAACGATGTTGATGATGAAGGACGACGTCTAATGCCGACGATCAACCAACTGATCCGCAGCGGTCGCGCCAAGCCGGTGCACCGTAATAAGGTTCCGGCCTTGCAGTCATGCCCGCAGAAGCGCGGCGTCTGCACGCGCGTCTACACGACGACCCCGAAGAAGCCGAACTCGG
>CAZVLU010000099.1:0-2225 GCA_964628235.1 uncultured Rhizobium sp.
TGAATGACCCCCGCGGCGTGCGCCGTGGCGAGCGCATCGGCGAGATCGTGGAGGCCGTCCTGCTCCTTGATGTCGCGGATGGAGCGCGCGCCGGTGTCCTCGTCGATATCCCACACGACAAGGCGCAACGTCACCTTGAGCGGCGCGGCGAAGGTCATGCCGCGCTGCTGGCATTCCTCGACATCGTATTTCGGCTCTTCGAATTCGTATTTGACGAATTCGAGCGTGCCGCGGTCCGAGAAGTCGCGGATCGGGAAAACCGACCGGAAAACTTCTTGCAGGCCGGTGTTCGTGCGCTCGTGCGCCGGGACGTCCATCTGCAAGAACTGATCGTAGGATGTTTTCTGCATCTCGATCAGGTTCGGCATCGCGACTGTCGTCGGGATACGACCGAAATTGAGACGGATGCGCTTACGACCGGTGTAGGACTTCGCCATACTTCTTCCTCATGCGCTCGGGGGCTGAGCCCCATGGCAGAACACGTCATGCCGCAATCAATGACGGACCGGCGGACGACGTCTCAGCCGCTGGTCCCGAATTTCATCCGCGCCGATGCTTGGCTCGGCTGCGAGGTCTCAGCCCTCAATGTCCCGCATGGGGCGCAGCCGAGGGCCTTATTTGAGCGGCGGACGGGGCGGTTTTAAGGCCGCCCCGTCGCCGTAAGCGTAAACAGTCGAGTTACTTCACTTCGACCTTGGCGCCCGCTTCTTCGAGCACCTTCTTAATCTTCTCGGCTTCGTCCTTATTGACGCCTTCCTTCACGGTCTTGGGCGCGCCCTCGACCAGATCCTTGGCTTCCTTCAGGCCGAGACCCGTGATCGTACGGATTTCCTTAATCACGTTGATCTTCTTCTCGCCGGCGGCGGCGAGGATCACCGTGAATTCGGTCTGCGCTTCGGCAGCCGGACCAGCGGCGGCGGCCGGACCAGCGGCGGCGGCGACCGGCGCGGCGGCGGACACGCCCCACTTTTCTTCGAGAAGCTTCGAGAGCTCGGCCGCTTCGATCACGGTCAGAGCGGAAAGATCATCAACAAGACGCTGCAAATCAGCCATTTGTATCTCCTAAGGCTTGAACTTCGTTATCTGGGACGGCTCTAGGCCGCCTCACCCTTGTCAGCTTTGGCGCGCAGGACCCGGGCCAATTGGCCCGCCGGAGCTTGCAGAACGCCGGCGATGCGAGTCGCAGGCGTCTGCAGCATGCCGAGAAGCTTGCCGCGCAACGCGTCGAGCGACGGCAAGGTGGCCAGCGCCTTGATGCCGTTGGCATCGAGGATCTGGTTGTTGAGAGCGCCGCCGACGATTTCGAGCTTGTCGTTCGTCTTGGCGTAATCAACGGCCACTTTTGCTGCCGCCACCGGGTCCGTCGACGTCGCGATTGCCGTCGGTCCGGTGAACAGGTCGGCAAGACCGGTAAACTGCGTACCTTCAAGGGCGAGACGGGTGAGCCGGTTCTTCGTCACTTTGTAGCTGGCGCCGGCCTTCAGCATCTTGCGGCGCAGATCCGTAGATTCTGCGACCGTAAGACCGCTTTGACGGGTCACGACGACAAGCGCCGCGCCTTCAAAGCGTTCGCGTAGGGACGAGACCAAGCTGCTCTTTTCAGAACGGTCCACTAATCGTCTCCGATGCGTTGGGCTCCGCACAACTCCCGGGATGGAAGCAATGAAGAGACCCGTTGCACGGACCTAGGGCAAGACCGCCCAGGTCCTAACCCCTGTCCCAGAAGTTCAAGCCCATGCCGGCCGAAGCCATAATGGGTTCGATCTGTCTGCGTCGGCGGGTTGCCCCATTAAGTCTGGCCCGAACGGCCAGACACCTACGGTCTTGGACAGGCGACCGACCGCTTGCGCGACCGGCCTTCTCGCCACCGGCGGATCGGAGAACCGAACCGCCGGCGGAACGCGTTAAGCCTCGGGCCTTAGGCCGTGAGGCTCGAAACTTCCAGCTTCACGCCGGGGCCCATCGTCGAGCTGATGGAGACCTTCTTCACGAAGGTGCCCTTGGCGCCCGCCGGCTTGGAGCGAAGGATCGCTTCGTAGAACGCTTGCACGTTCTCGGTGATCGCCTGCTCGGTAAAGCTCGCCTTGCCGACGCCAGCATGGATGATGCCGGTCTTCTCGGCGCGGAACTCGACCTGGCCGCCCTTCACCGCTTGCACGGCCTTGGCGACGTCCATCGTGACCGTACCCAGCTTCGGGTTCGGCATCAGGCCGCGCGGGCCTAGC
>CAZVLU010000100.1:0-2182 GCA_964628235.1 uncultured Rhizobium sp.
GGGGAGGTTTGATCTTTGCGTTACGCCACCGCGGTCGCCACGCCCTTCTGCTGGAACAGCTCGGTCAGCTCGCCGGAGGCGAACATTTCGCGGATGATGTCGCAGCCGCCGACGAATTCGCCCTTCACGTAGAGCTGCGGAATGGTCGGCCAGCTCGAGAATTGCTTGATGCCGTCGCGGATGCCCGGATCGGTCAGCACATCGACGCCCTTGAACTTCACGCCCGAGCGCGACAGCACTTCGACCACGGCGGCGGAGAAGCCGCATTGCGGGAAGACCGGCGTGCCCTTCATGTAGAGCACCACGTCGTTGGCGGTGATGTCGCTGCGGATCTGGTCGAAGACCGTATTCTCGCTCATGGCTTTCTATCCTTCGTTTGCGCGGCCTGACACCGCGAATGTCTATTCGGCGACGGTTGTTTGAAGCGCCAGCGCGTGCAACTCGTTGCCCATGCGGCCTTTCAGCGCGGCATAGACCATCTGATGCTGCTGAACGCGCGTCTTGCCCTTGAAGGCGGCGGAGGTCACGTAGGCGGCGTAATGGTCGCCGTCGCCGCGCAGGTCCTCGATGGTGACTTGCGCGCCGGGGATGCCTTCCTTGATCAGCGTCTCGATCTGGACCGGGTCCATCGCCATGGCAACTGTCTCTCTAAAATCGGTTTTACGCTACTCGGCGGCGGCCATATAGCCCGGCAGCCAGCCCTCATGGGCGTCGCGCAGCTCGCTCAAGGATATGGTGCCGAGGCCGGCGACCGTCAACGTGGCATTCGCCCCGGCGGTCACCGTTTTGCCCAGTTTCCACGCCGGAACCTTGGCGGCGATGGCGGCGGTCATCACGGCGTTGGCGTCCTTGACCGCGACAATATAGCGGCCTTGGTCCTCGCCGAACAGCCAGCCGTGCAGCGGCACGATGGCGCTGACGATGTTCTCCGGCGGGGTGATATCCGCGCCGATATGGCCGGCCAGGGCCATTTCCGCCAGGGCGACGAGCAGGCCGCCGTCCGAGATGTCATGCACCGTGGCGGTTTGGCTGCTGGCGATCAGGCCGCGCACGAAGTCGCCGTTGCGGCGCTCGGCGTCGAGATCGACTGCGGGCGGCGCGCCCTCTTCGCGGCCGGCGATTTCGCGCATGTAGAGCGAGGCGCCGATATGGCCGAAGGTCGCGCCGATCACGATGATGTCGTCGCCCTCGGCCTTGAAGTCGGGCGAGGCGGTTTTGTCCAGATCGTCGATGACGCCGACCGCGCCGATGGCGGGCGTCGGCAGGATGGCTTTGCCGTTGGTCTCGTTGTAGAGCGACACGTTGCCCGAGACGACCGGGAAGTCGAGCTTGAGGCAGGCTTCGCGGATGCCTTCGACGCATTGCACGAACTGGCCCATGATCTCGGGCTTCTCGGGATTGCCGAAGTTCATGTTGTCGGTGATGGCGAGCGGCCGCGCGCCGACCGCCGTCAGGTTGCGCCAACATTCGGCGACGGCTTGCGCGCCGCCGGAGAACGGCTCGGCGAAGCAGTAGCGCGGCGTGCAGTCGGTCGTCATGGCGAGACCGCGATTGGAGATCTTGCCCGACTTGGGATCGCGGATGCGGACGATGGCGGCGTCGCCGCCCGGGCGCTGCACGGTATCGCCCATCACCATGTGGTCATATTGCTGCCAGATCCAGCGGCGGCTGGCGATGTCGGGCGAGCCCATCAGTTTTTTCAGCGCGCCGAGGCAGTCGTCGCCGGGCACTTCATCGGGCAGGATGATCTTGGGGCGCGGGCCGGGCACCCAGGGGCGGTCATACATCGGTGCGGCATCGGCGAGCGGCGCGATCGGCAGATCGGCCTGCACCGCGCCATGGCGCTTGAGCACCATGCGGCCCGAATCGGTCAGATGGCCGATGACGGCGAAATCCAATTCCCATTTGTCGAACACGGCGCGCGCTTCGTCTTCGCGGCCGGGCTTGAGCACCATGAGCATGCGCTCTTGGCTTTCCGACAGCATGATCTCGTAAGCCGTCATGCCCTCTTCGCGCATCGGCACGGCATCGAGATCGAGCTCGACGCCCATGCCGCCCTTCGACGCCATCTCGAACGACGACGAGGTGAGGCCGGCGGCGCCCATGTCTTGGATGCCGACGATGACGTCGAGATCCATCAATTCGAGGCAGGCTTCGATCAGCAGCTTCTCGGTGAAGGGGT
>CAZVLU010000101.1:0-1924 GCA_964628235.1 uncultured Rhizobium sp.
CGAAGGCGGCCTCGCCTCCGCCTTCGACATCAAGTTCGCCTTCAACAAGTGGACGTTGGGCGAAGAGTTCTGCACCAAGGTGCTCGGCATCACGACCGAACAGTTGAACGACGTGACGTTCAACATGCTCGAATTCATCGGCTTCTCGAAAGCCGACATCGACGCCGCCAACATCTACTGCTGCGGCGCGATGACGCTGGAAGGCGCGCCGCATCTGAAGCTGGAACATTACTCGGTGTTCGATTGCGCCAACCCCTGCGGCCGCACGGGCAAGCGCTTCCTCTCGGTCGACAGCCACATCCACATGTTGGCGGCGGCGCAGCCCTTCATCTCGGGCGCCATCTCCAAGACCATCAACATGCAGAACGCGGCGACCGTCGAGGACTGCAAGAACGCCTACATGCTGTCTTGGCGTTTGGCGCTGAAGGCCAACGCGCTCTACCGCGACGGCTCGAAGCTGAGCCAGCCGCTCAACGCCGTCGTGCTCGAAGACGAGACCGGCGACAACCAGGACCTGACCGAGAAGGTCGTCGAGGCGCCGGCGCCGCAGAAGGCGCAGATCATCGCCGAACGCATCGTCGAAAAATATATCTCCGAACGCCGCCGCCTGCCGGAACGCCGCAAGGGCTACACGCAGAAGGCCATCGTCGGCGGCCACAAGGTGTACCTGCGCACCGGCGAGTACGAAGACGGCAAGATCGGCGAAATCTTCATCGACATGCACAAGGAAGGCGCCGCCTTCCGCGCGATGATGAACAACTTCGCCATCGCCATCTCGATCGGCCTGCAATATGGCGTGCCGCTCGAAGAGTTCGTCGAAGCCTTCACCTTCACGCGCTTCGAGCCCTCGGGCATGGTCGAAGGCAACGAAGCCATCAAGATGGCGACGTCGATCCTCGACTATGTCTTCCGCGAGCTGGCGATCTCCTACGCCGGCCGCAACGACCTCGCCCATGTCTCGCCGAGCGACGTGCTGCCCGACGCCATGGGCCAGGGCGACAAGCAGGGCGACCTGCCGCAAGCCGGCTCCAATGCCGCCCTGCAGATGGCCGACGCGGTGCGCAAGCTGGCGTCCAACGGCTATGTCCGCAGCAACCTCTACGTGCTGAAAAGCGCCGGCGGCGGCTCTGCTGCCGCATCGGTGGCGGAAACCACCCTGCTCGGCGCGTCCAGCGCGCTGGCCTCGGAGCAGACCTACGTCACAGCCACCTCGGTGCAAGCCGTGGCGAGCGTCGCCTATGCCGAGAGCGGCGGCCTGAGCGCCGCTGCGGCCTCCGGCATCAGCGCCAAGATGGAAAAGATCCGCGAAGCCCGCCTCAAGGGTTACGAGGGCGACTCCTGCGGCGAATGCGGCAACTTCACGCTGGTGCGCAACGGCACCTGCATGAAATGCAACACCTGCGGCGCGACGAGCGGCTGCAGCTGACAAGATTGGCCGCTGTCCTCCGCGCATCAGCGTGGCGAACAGCGGCCTCCGTTCTGGGTCAAGCGCTTGCCGAAGCGCTCCTCAGTGCCGCTTCCGCGCGTAACAGTATTGTGGAAGGGGTAATCATCCAAGCCGGTGCGTATTTGCCGGTAACACAGTTAGTTGGGTACCACGTACCTTTTGGTAAGTAGGTTCTCCCTGATTAGACTTGGGGTGCGGCGCGAGCCGCACCCCATTTTCATTGGCGCTGCCTGCGCTATTCTTTCGCAATGTTCCGCATCCTCAGGAGACCGCCATGGCTGGCCAGATCGACGCGCGCCTCAACGAGCTCGGCATCGAGCTTCCCACCCCGACCGCGCCGGTCGCCAACTACCTGCCCTACGTGCAGACCGGCAAGACGCTGTTCATCGCCGGCCAAGTGACGCTGTGGAACGGCGAGCGCCGCTTCGTCGGCAAGCTCGGCGCCGGCGTCGACACCAAAACGGGCCAGGAGGCCGC
>CAZVLU010000102.1:0-1877 GCA_964628235.1 uncultured Rhizobium sp.
CTCGCCTCTCGTTATGTTCGTATTTTGGATTGGCTTTCGCGTGGCGGCGCTGGTGGCGTGTGTGGCGCGCCGTTGTTGGACGCTGCGGAGCGGCGTTGGCTGGTGTCGGGTGTGAACGCGACGGATCGCGACTACGGCCCGTTCGTCTCGCTGGCGGCGGCCTTCGCGGCCCATGCGGCGGCGACGCCGGAGGCGCCGGCGGTGGTGTGCGGCGAGGAGCGGGTGAGCTACGGCGAGTTGGCGGCGCGCTCTGACGCGTTGGCGCGCCGGCTGCTGCGCGCCGGCGTGCGGCGCGGCGCGCCGGTCGGCGTCTATCTCGAACGCTCGGTCGATCTGGTGGCGACGCTGCTGGCGGTGCTCAAAGCGGGCGGCGCCTATCTGCCGCTCGATCCCGACCTGCCGACGGAGCGGCTGGCGGCGATGCTGGCCGATGCCGGCGCGCCGGTGGTGGCCTGCTCGGCGGCGCTGCTGGATCGCCTGCCGGCCCACGGCGGGCGCACGCTGGTGGTCGACGACGGGGCGCCGCTGCGGGCCTCGGCGCGCGCGGGCGCGCCGGTCGCGACGGCCGTCGGGCCCGACGATCTGGCTTATGTGATCTACACCTCGGGCTCGACCGGACGGCCCAAGGGTGTGATGTGCACGCACGGCGGCCTGGCCAACCGGCTGGCCTGGATGCAGGAGCGCTTCGCCATCGGCAAGGCCGACCGCGTGCTGCACAAGACGCCGTTCGGCTTCGACGTTTCGGTATGGGAGTTCTTCTGGCCGCTGGCCGAAGGCGCCGCGATCGTCGTGGCGCGCCCGGGCGGCCACCGCGAGCCCGATTACCTGGTCGAACTGATGGCCGCCGAAGCGGTGACGGTGACGCACTTCGTGCCGTCGATGCTGCAAGCGCTGCTCGGCCATGACGCGGCGGAGCGGCTCGGCGATTGCGCGGCGCTGCGCTACGTGATGTGCAGCGGCGAGGCGCTGAGCCCGGCGATGGCGGCGCGCTTTTACGAAGCGGCCCCGGTGGATGCCGAACTGCACAACCTCTACGGCCCGACCGAGGCGGCGATCGACGTCAGCCACTGGGCCTGCCGGCGGATCGGCGACGATCCGCTGCCGATCGGCCATGCCATCGCCAATACCCAGCTCTACGTGCTCGACGCAGGGCTCGAGCCCGTCCCCGTCGGGGTCGCCGGCGACCTCTATATCGGCGGCGTGCAGCTGGCGCGCGGCTATCTCGGGCGGCCCGGCCTGACCGCCGAGAGCTTCATCGCCGATCCGTTCTCGGCCCAGCCCGGGGCGCGGCTTTACCGTACCGGCGACCGGGCCAAGCGGCGCGACGACGGCGCCATCGTCTATCTCGGGCGGCGCGACGGTCAGGTCAAGCTGCGCGGCATGCGCATCGAATTGGGCGAGATCGAGGCGCAGTTGCTCGCCCATCCCGCCGTGCGCGAGGCCGCCGCGCTGGTGCGCGAGGACCGGCCGGGCGATCCGCGGCTGGCGGCATATCTCGTGGTCGCCGGCGGGGCGCTGCCGGGCGATCTGCTCGCGCATCTGCGCCGCGTCCTGCCGGACGCCATGGTGCCGGCCGACTTCGTGCTCATGGACGCGCTGCCGGTCAGCGCCAACGGCAAGCTCGACCGCGCCGCCCTGCCCGCGCCCGTCGCCGCGCCCGTCACGGCGCCGGCCGCCGCGCTGGGGCCGCTTGAAGAACTCGCCTGCGCCGTGTTCGCCGCCGTGCTCGGGCGGCCCGACGTCGGGCCCGACGACGACTTCTTCGCGCTCGGCGGCCACTCCCTCCTCGCCATCCAGGCCGCCGCAAAACTGCGTAAAGCCACAGACCGAAACATCCCCGCAAACGCTATCTTCGAAGCGCAAACACCGAGAAAGAT
>CAZVLU010000103.1:0-1670 GCA_964628235.1 uncultured Rhizobium sp.
TGTTCGGCGACGCCAACGACTATGTCGGCAAGGGCCTGTCGGGCGGCATCATCGTCGTGCGTCCGCTGTCCTCGTCGTCGCTGGTCAGCAACCGCAACACCATCATCGGCAACACGGTGCTCTACGGCGCCACCGCCGGCCGCCTGTTCGCGGCGGGCCAAGCCGGCGAGCGCTTCGCCGTGCGCAACTCAGGGGCCGAGACGGTGGTCGAAGGCTGCGGCTCGAACGGCTGCGAATATATGACGGGCGGCACTGCGGTGATCCTCGGCGCTGTCGGCCATAACTTCGGCGCCGGCATGACCGGCGGCATGGCCTACGTCTATGATGAGGACGAGACCTTCATGCAGCGCGTCAACAAGGAGACGCTAGCGATTTCGCGCGTGTCGTCGAACCGCTGGGGCGACAAGCTGCGCGCCCTTGTCGAGGAGCATGTCGCGAACACCCAGTCGCGCTTCGCCGAGCGTCTGCTCAACGATTGGGACCGCCAGATCGACAAGTTCTGGCATGTCGTGCCCAACGAACTCGCCGCCCTCTTGGCGCGAGAAGCAGCCGAGAAAGCCCCGCAACGCGCCTAAGGCGTTCGCGCCGGGACGTTCCAAATCCGCCTTCACGATCTTGTTTTGCCCACAGGATCGTGAAGGCGTCGTCTTTTCAGCGGCTTGGCCGCTTCGCCATTTGCCCCTAGACTTCGCCCGCCGCGCCGCCAGGCAGGAAACGCGGCGCAACCAGGGGGTTGGACTCATGCGGCTTAATCCGGCGGCTAGGCGTGGCGTCGCGGCGATCGTTTTCGCCGTCGGCATCGCCATCTCTGCGCCGTTGGCGGCGCAACAGTCCGGCGGCACCTTCATCGGCGACGTGCCCTATGTGGCGACGCCGCAGGACGTGGTCGAGAGCATGCTCGACCTCGCCAAGGTCGGCGCTGGCGATTACGTCATCGACCTCGGCTCGGGCGACGGACGCCTCGTCGTGACCGCCGCCAAGCGCGGCGCGCAAGGCTTCGGCGTCGATCTCGATCCCAAGCGCATCGCCGAGTCGATCGAGAACGCCAAGGCGGCCGGCGTCTCCGATCGCGCGCAGTTCTTTCAGCGCGACCTGTTCGAGACCGATTTCAGCCGCGCCACCGTGCTGACGATGTATCTGCTGCCGGAGATCAATTTGAAGCTGCGCGCCAAGGTGCTCGGCCTCAAGCCTGGCACGCGCGTCGTCAGCCATGATTTCGACATGGGCGATGACTGGGTGCCGGACGAGCGGATCCGCATGCTGTCGAAACTGACGCACTACGAGAGCAACGCCTATTTGTGGATCGTCCCCGCCAACGCCGCCGGCCGCTGGCAGGCCGACGGCGCGGCGCCGATCCAGTTCGACATCGCGCAGTCGTTCCAGAAGATCACGCTGCAAGGCCGCAGCGCGGAGGGCGCGCTCGCCATCTCCGACGCGCGGCTCAGCGGCGACCGCATCAGCTTCAAGGCCGGCGCAAGCAGCTATGAGGGGCGCATCGACGGCGACGCCATTATCGGCGTCATGCGCGATGCGGCCGGAGAGTCCTCCTGGTCGGCGCGGCGCGTCGGGCAAAAATAAACAAGGCAGCATTTTCGTTTTCATCCCCCCGCACAGCGAGTTCTGAATGACCCAGCAAGTCGCTACGCCGGCGTCCCAGCCGAGCCAGTCCC